>CAJFTU010000046.1 GCA_904420065.1 uncultured Emergencia sp. | reverse complement strand
TTTATGCTGATTCAAATATAACACAAAGTGAGTCTATCCTCGCTTTTTATTTATTCACTTGTAACACATGTATTGTAAACCTACATGCATTTTGAATTGACTTTAAGAAATATGAAAGCTATAATAATTATATTCTGTACAAACGGTATCAAACCGTTTACTCGCAGGGAACTCGCAAATACGGGCTGTGGGCGCACCACAGCCTTTTTATCACGGAAAAAAGACAGTTTTTTGCGCAAAAAGAGGAGGATAGCTAAGATGAAAAAAAGAATTGCAGTACTGCTTACAGCACTCATGATCTTTTCCCTGTCAGCATGCGGAAAAGAAGAACCGTCTCAGGAAACCGGCAGCGAAACTTTTCCGATGACCGTTACCGACTATCTGGGAACTGAGATGGAATTTGAAGCCGCACCGGAAAAAATCGTATCCCTTTCGCCAAGCTGTACAGAAATTCTCTACGCTCTGGGACTGGACGATAAAATGGTGGGAGTCTCTAATTGGTGCACCTACCCCGAAGAAGCCGCCGGCGTGGAGAAAGTCGGTGATACATACAGTGTGAACGTAGAGAAAATCATAGAACTGGACGCTGACGTTGTCTTTGTTTCCGGAGCCGCCGCCGCTGAATCTGTCGAAGCTCTCAACGCATCCGGAATCAGGGTTTATTCCATCGGTGCCAAAAACATAGACGATATCTATGCAAGCATTGAAAACATAGGGACAATCACCGAAACCGGAGACAAGGCAAAGCAGGTAGTATCCGGAATGAAAGACGAGCTTGCGGATCTGGAAAAGAAAGTTTCAGAACTTGAGACCAAAAGCGTATTTATTGATCTCGGATCCCTTTACTCTACCGGAAGCGAAGACTACCTGGGAACGAGTCTTGCTCTGATCAAAGCGGACAATATCGCGCTGGATGCCGGAGCAAATTCTCCGCAGCTTTCCGCCGAGACTGTCATCGAAAAAAATCCGCAGGTCTACATTGCGATGACCAGTAAAGAGGAATTCGAACAGCCTGCAGGGTTTGAAGAGATTGACGCGTTCAAAAATGGCGAAGTTTATTTTATCGCTTATGATGATCCGGCTACAGATATGATCAGCCGGGACGGCCCAAGATTCATTCAGGGCCTTGATTATCTCGCTGATCTGATTCACAAACTGTAGTTCCTGCTTCTGGAGATACAATATGAAAAAAAAATGGATTGCCGTCTCCATTCTGTCCGTTCTATGCGGAGCGGTCATTATTCTGATCTGCACATTCTTTGGCGCCGCAGATATAACAATTAAAGACACACTCATCACATTAGCAAACAGACTTTGCGGCCTTTTCGATGAAGAGGCCGCCGCTTTAGGTTCCAAAACAACGATTATTTGGAGTCTGCGGTTTCCGCGAAGCCTTCTTGCATTCCTGACAGGAGGCGCTCTATCTGTCTGTGGCGGCGTATATCAGGCCATATTTAAAAATCCTATGGCAGATCCATTTGTACTGGGTATTTCCTCAGGCGCGGCTTTCGGCGCCACCATAGGAATTGTCCTGGCGGTTCCCGCTGCAGTTTTAGGCATGAATACTGTTTCCGTCTTCGCCTTTGTCGGAGCTCTCGCCGCAATCTTTTTTGTTTACAACATTGCAAAAGTCGGCAGGCAGGCTAACACCACGTCGCTGCTGCTCTGCGGCATTGCCGTAAATCAACTTCTGACCGCCGTTATTTCCTTTATCATGCTTATAGCCTCTAACGAAATGAAACAAATTTATTTCTGGACCTTAGGAAGCTTTTCTGCCAGGAGTTGGGAACACGTCATCACTGTTCTGCCTTATGCAGTCGTCGGTTTAGCTGTAATTTTCATCTTTGCCAGGGAACTGGACATCATGGTCATGGGGGATGAAACAGCGGTACGCTTCGGCGTAAATGTCGAAAGAAACAAGCGAGTTCTTTTTCTCGCAACCTCTCTGATCATGGCTGCCTGCGTATCCGTAAGCGGAATCATTGGCTTTATCGGCCTTGTGTCCCCGCATATTATCCGGCTTATTTTCGGACCAGTGCACAGAAGACTTCTCCCCATGTCATTTTTACTGGGCGGCGCCGTTCTCTGCATCTGCGATACCATAGCCAGAAGCGTTATGGCGGCAGAAATACCGGTTGGCATTATTACTGCCATCGTTGGGGCGCCGTTCTTCATTTATCTTCTCCGGGCAAGAAACGATGAGGTGATACAATGAGTGAAATATTGAAATTCGATCAGGTAACTGCAGGATATGGAGAAAGAGACGTGATTAAAAATTTCTCCTGTTCAATTCAGTCTGGTGAATTCGTATCTTTAATCGGTCCCAATGGTTCCGGAAAATCCACTCTGGTCCATACGATAACAGGTATGCTCACACCCAAATCGGGGAAAATTTTTCTCGATGGCAGAGAAAGCAAGTCCTTTTCTCAGAAAAAGCGTGCTCAGATTACTGCCGTAGTTCCCCAAAACTTTATTCCCGGCTTCGCTTTTAAGGCAAAGGAAATCGTAGCCATGGGGCGTCACCCATATCTAAAGCGAATGCAGTCTGAAAGTGAGGAAGATTACCGTATCATTGATGAAGCCATGGAACAGACAGGAACGCTGCATCTTCGCGAACGCAGAATTACCCAGCTTTCCGGCGGCGAACGCCAACGGATCATCATTTCCGCCGCTCTTGCCCAAAGGCCGAAACTGCTCATCCTTGATGAGCCCACCAATCATCTGGATATTCAATATACGCTGGAGATCCTGGAACTCATGCGAAAACTGAACCGTGAACAGGGAATAACAATCCTTTCTGTGCTTCACGATATCAATATGGCCGCCAGGTTTTCGGATCGAATTGTGGTTTTAGACCGTGGCGAGAAGATCGCAGACGGACCGGCCGGTGAAATTATCTGCGAAGATATCCTCAAACCTGTTTACCGAATTGATCTGGTAGTCAGAGACAACGTCCTGACTTCATCACCCGAAATCGTCCCACTGCGGAGCAGCAAGGATACTACGCGGCGTTTAAACGGCAAAACGGTACATATCATATGCGGAGGAGGCAGCGGCAGTCGAATTATTGAAAACTTCTATAACCATGGCTGGCAAGTAAGCTGCGGAGTTCTCTCCAGCGGCGACAGCGACTATGATCTGGCCAGATCTCTGGGGCTCACTGTCATCGAAGAGATGCCATACAGTCCTATATCGGACAAAGTCAGCCGGAATAATCTGCAGATGGCTTCCACCGCAGATTTAGTCGTACTAGCCGACGTGGATATAGGGATGAACAATCTGAAAAACATCTCTATTCTCCCGGCGCTTTCAAAAACGCCAATCTGCATTCTACGGGAAAAAGCCGGAGATTACACCGGCGGCAGAGGAGAAACGATAATTACAAATCTTATCGCAGATGATCGCGCACGCCGCGTTACAGCAGAGGAACTGACAGAACTTATAACAAGGGCAGACACGTCAGCGCAAAATTGATTCTCCCGTCCGCAGCAGAACCACGATAGCCCTACACGATAGCCCTATATGATGAAAAGCGCCGCTTTGTTCAGCGGCGCTTTACTTAATTTAAGTCTTATTCAGATTGTTATTGTGCTACCTTGGCGAATTCCTCTTTGATCGCTTTCAGGTGAGAAGGATCGGTCATCAGTTCGATGGCCGTCATGGTAAAGGCCTTTACAAACTCCAGGCCGTTGTTTATCGCCTCTTCGGAGCAGGCTTTTTCCACAAATTCCTTCGTATGAGCTCCGTAGTGGCTTCCGTCCGGCATCGGGCCCATGCCGCACATCAGCTGAATCGCCGGGCATTCGTAGCTGACGTCGCCCAGATCCGATGACCCCGGCAGTATTTCTTTGCCAAGATGAGCAATCTGGTGTCCCAGCTTCTCATACTGCTGGCAGGCCAACTCAGAAAGATAGATATTGCTGTCCGTATCCTTGAAGTCGGCCTCTGCCTCACTGATTTTAACTGTCGTTCCTGTTCCCAGAGCGGCGCCTTTAGCGCAGGCTTCTATTTTATTCATCAATTCATCCACATAGGCGGCCTTGTTGGCGCGAATATAGAAGAGAGCCGACGTATAGTCAGGAATAACATTAGGCGCTTCACCGCCCTTTTTAATTATACCGTGGATTCTGGCATCCGGCTTGGTCTGCTGACGAAGTGCATTAACCAAATTGAAGAAATTGATCACCGCATCAAGAGCGTTGATGCCTTCGTGAGGCGCAGCTGCCGCGTGAGCCGTTTTACCAAAAAACTCATAAAGACGGCAGGACATTGCCAGTGTATTGATCGAGCTTCCGTTTTCCTCGAACGGGTGAGCCATCATCGCCACATCGTATTCCTTGAAGGCGCCCTTGGCGGACATCTCCACTTTGGCTCCGGCCGTCTCCTCCGCCGGCGTTCCGATGACGTGAATCTCGCCGCCGTATTCATCGGCGAATTCTCTCATGGCGATTCCGGAACCGACAGAAATCATAGCAATCAGATTGTGGCCGCAGCCGTGTCCCAGTTCAGGAAGCGCGTCGTACTCGGCAAGCATAGCGATCTTCGGACCCGGTTTCTTTCCTTTATATACCGCCTTATAAGCCGTCGGAATATCGCAGAAATTATCGGAAGTCTCAAAGCCGTATTTCTGCAGAAGCTCCATCTGCCACCGGCAGGCCTTATGCTCCTGATTTCCCAGTTCCGGATTGTCGTGAATCTTCAGTGTCAGCTCTTTCAGATCCGGCGCCAGTTCGCTTACGATTTCCTGTACTCTGTCCATGTCTTTCTGTTCCATTTTTCTTTCACCCTCCCTTTTAATTATTCTGCATTTTTTTAAACTCATCTTTTATTGCTTCAAGATGGGCAGGATTTGTCATCAGTTCAATGGCAGTCATCACGAAGCCCTGTATTACTGTGAGGGACGCCTCGATGCCTGCATCCGATCCGGCGCATTCGGTAAATTCAATGGTATGTGCGCTATAACCTTTTCCTCCGGTGATGTCAAAGGTACTCTGGATGGCCGGACAACGATAACTGACGTCGCCCAGATCCGATGACCCCGGAATATACTCTCCGCCGGTGCGTTTTACCGAAACGCCCAGTTTTTCCATCTGCTGCGCATTCAGCTCTGCCAGGGTCAGATTGCTGCAGGTATCCTTGTAGTTTCCCTCGGCAAATTCCATAGTATAGCGGCAGCCGGTTCCCATAGCTGCTCCCTTGGCGCAGTTTTCCACCTTATCGCAGACCTTGAGCAGATCCGCATAACGGTTTGTTCTCACATAGAACAGGCTTTCTGTGTAATCGGGAATGATGTTCGGCGCTTCGCCGCCTCTCTTGATGATGCCATGAATTCTCGTATCCGGCGTCGTTTCCTGACGCATGGCGTTGATCAGGTTAAAGAGATTGATCATGGCGTCAAGAGCGTTGATCCCTTCATGAGGCGCTCCTGCGGCGTGAGCTGTCTTTCCGTAAAAGGATATCTGATAAGCGTTGATAGCCATGGAATTGAAACAGTCCATATTTTCAGCCGCCGGATGAGCCATCATGGCCACATCCATATCGTCAAACGCGCCCTGCTCGGACATCTGCACCTTACCGCCGAGATTTTCTTCCGCCGGCGTTCCGAAAACGTAGATTTCTCCACCGTACTGGTCGGCAAACTCCCGCATGGCAATCCCTGCGCCCACGCCGATCATGGCGATCAGATTGTGACCGCAGCCATGTCCCAGTCCCGGAAGTGCGTCGTACTCAGCAAGCATGGCAATCTTCGGTCCGGCCTTCTTGCCTTTGTATACAGCCCTGTACGCCGTATCGAACCCGGCGTAAGGGGTTTCCACCTCGAAACCATATTTTTCAAGAATCTCTTTCTGCCACTGGCAGGCCTTAACTTCGGTCAGGCCGATTTCCGGATTGTCGTGGATATTCATGGTAAGCTCTCTGAGATCACTTTCCAGATCCCTGACGACCTGTTTTACTCTGTCCATATCCTTTTGTTCCATGATAAGTCCTCTTCTCCGCCGCCCATGCGGCTTTCCTCCCTCTCATACTACAAAAGGCAGGATGAAAATAATCATCCTGCCTTTCCTTCAACGAGTCATATTTTCAAACTCATGCTTTATTTCTTTCAGATACGTCGGATTACTCATCAGCTCAGCTGCCGTCATGACGAAGCCGCAGATCACCCTGCGCGCCGCCTGAATGCCCTCCGGAGAGCCTGCGCACTGAGTAAATTCCCGGGTGTGCGCTATTGCTCCCCTACCGCTGTTAATATCGAAGGTGCTCTGCACCGCCGGACAGCGATAGCTTACATCGCCCATATCCGAGGAGCCGGGCGTATATTCTCCGTGGGTACGCTTTACCACTGCTCCCAGCTTTTCCATCTGCGTGGCGATCAGCTCGGCAAGCGCCATATTGCTGCAGGTGTCTTTATTATTTCCCTGAGTGAATTCTGCCGTATAGCTTACTCCGGCGCCCATAGCCGCTCCTCTGGCGCAATTTTCCACTCTGGCAAACAATGGATCCAGATCCTGATGGCGGTTGGCACGTACGTAGAATATGCTTTCCGTATAATCCGGAATCACATTGGGCGCTTCACCGCCTCTGGTGATAATTCCGTGAATCCGTACATCCGGCGTGGCCTGCTGACGAAGGGCGTTAACCATATTGAAGAAGTTGATCATCGCGTCCAGCGCGTTTTTTCCTTCTTCCGGAGCAGCTGCCGCGTGAGCCGTCTTTCCGTAGAAGGAAATCTGATAGGAATTGACGGCCGTCGTGTTGAAGCAGTCGGCATTTTCCCCGGATGGGTGGCTCATCATCGCTACATCCATCTCGTCAAAAGCTCCCTGCTCGGACATCTGCACCTTGGACCCCAGATTTTCTTCCGCCGGCGTTCCGAACACGTAGATTTCCCCGCCTAATTCATCGGCAAATTCCCGCATGGCGATGCCGGAGCCTACGCCGACCATGGCGATCAGGTTATGACCGCAGCCGTGACCGATCTCAGGAAGCGCGTCGTATTCAGCAAGCATGGCGATCTTCGGGCCGGCCTTCCTGCCTTTGTATACGGCCCTGTACGCCGTATCAAAGCCGGCGTAAGGGGTTTCCACCTCAAAACCGTACTTTTTCAGCAAATCGACCTGCCAGGCGCATGCTTTTTCTTCTTCCAGACCGATCTCCGGGTTGGCGTGAATTTTAAGCGCCAGTTCTTCTAAATCCGGCATCAGCTGATCAGTGATTTTTATCGCCCTGTCTTTAAACGTATTCATAACTTATTTTTCTTCAGTCGTTCCTTCTTTTCTGTCTTCCGGAAGAAATACTTTGATGATGCCCTTCTTGTACATGATCTTAGTTGGGATGTAGATCAGAGGGATACAGATCATCATCACAACACCCTGCCACGAATTGTAGAAGTCCGGATCGATCAGGAATGCGATTACACACAGAACAAACGGAAGTACTGCGCCAAGAATTCTTCCCTTGGAGTAGATTCCCGCACCCATATCGTTTCCGATATTGCTGATAGCCAAGCATCCGAACAGAGCCGGGAGTACGTTGCCGGCGGCAACAGTTACTGCCGGAGAACTGAACAGCGGCTGCAGCGGAGTCAGCAGTACACAGGTAATTGCCAGCATAACCAGAGTTACCATGGAGGAAACCGCTACGGCGACGCCGGTGATGGCGTCTGCAACTTCTGTACCCGATTTTACGTCGGCGAGCTTCAGCGCGTTCATCGCCGCAGGAAGCTTCAGGTTCAAAATGTTACCGGTTACACAGGATACATAGTAGGACGAACCCATGACCGGAACTTCCGCGAACATTTCCGCAACACCGGTAGGCAGAAAGATTACAACGATACCGCCGCATGCCAGTACCAGGTCGGAGAAACTCGGATAGATTCCATGTACGATACTGAGGATCAGAGGAACCGCTACGAATATAGCAATAGCAGCCCAGGTAATCCAGTAACCGATTCTGTGCATTCTGTCGTAATATTCGATTCCACACTTTTTATTTACAATTGCCATGATTTTACCACCTTTCTTAGAAATTTTCCCATTTAAGCAAACAGACTATCCCACAATACAGAGGATACCATTGCGCCGATCAAACTGAAGGCCAGAGAGAATTCGCTGAGCCACTTTGCTCCTGTAGCCTTTGTCAAAGCATTGACAACCAATGCGATAACAATACTTGTAGCGAAAGTCAGCAGACTGACCATGCCGCCGAAGATCATCGGAACAGTCAGTGCGCAGAGCAAGGCCATCATGAAGGTACTCTGGGAAAGAGCTCCCCATCTCTGATCTCTTGCACCCAGTTTTACGGAACCCATGTGCATAGGCTTGCACAGGCAGAGGTTAGTAAACATGGTGCAGGTGATTCCGATACACATCGCCCATGCCATCAGAACGAACGCATCCGCTCCGGCAGTGTTGACATCCACACCCAGTGCGGACAGTGCAAGATTAGCCGCCATCAGCTCATATGTAACGGATCCGAGGACGGAAAGTCTGAACCAGCCGTAAGGCAGGCCGATAACTACCGCCAGAGAAGCCAGGCCGGTACAGATTGCCAGGGACGGCACGATGGAGAAAGTCAGGGAAGACTTTACGACCGCGTTTACCGTTTCCTTGCTGAGACCGCACTTCAGCGCATGCTTTCTGCAGATGAAGTAGTAGTACATTGTGATAACCGCTACTAAGATAATACCAATAATGACCAAGGTCCACAGCAGACCGCTGTTGGAAAGTTCTTTAAAAGTCATTTTCGCATCTCCTTTCAGATTTTTCTTTTTAAAATTGCTTTACCCTTATTTTAATGTCTTGACTTGGTCAAGAGTCAATAATTAATCAGAATATTTAATACAATATTTTATATATTAATTTCTGGCAAAGAGAGAAAAATTTCCCGGACAAGTTCTATCGCCGGGAAAATACGCCAAAAAACAAAACGGACGCAGCACGGTATCGCGCTGCGTTACTCAATAGGAACATAAGTCCTGTAATAATCGATTGCATCTCCGTGAATATGCTGTGAGGTAAGGTACTGTGTAAAGTAATTACCGCAGCGCCGGAGTCCTCTTCTCTGGATAAACTGCCCTATCATCTCCAGAAATTCATATTTTATATCCGTATAAGCGTATCCGATAGAGGTAACAAATCTGCAGGGGCCGATAACAGAAATTCTGTCCGAAGGAAATCCCGGCTGCAAGCTGATTCCGTTGACGTCTTCACAGGTAAGAACGAAACTGACCTCCTGCCGTTTCTTTTTATCTAAAAAATCTTCATTGGTAAACAAAGGATTATCTTCCTGAGGGACGTACAGAGAAAAATAAGGACGGAGATCCTCATCCAAATCCTTCAAATATTCTATGGTCTTGGGAACCGATTCCTCTATATCGATCATCAAAAAGGTAGTCTTTTCTTCTATAATTTCAATTTTGTTAGTCTTTTCGGAAATATCCATAAGCAGCTGACGGTAGCTCTTCAGGTTTTCTCTGACTTCAGCCAGATGAGCAATCTCCTCTTCAACATATGCGAGACGATTCTCCACCCTGCCGCTCACATCGTCAAGTGATGACTCGCAGACGATTGTTCGTATATCCTCCAAGGGAATACCCATATCCCGAAGCCGCATGATATACTCCATATTAAATACATCTTCTCTGCAGAAGAGTCTGTATTTATTGGACTCGTTCTTCTTCGGCTCCAGAAGATCCTTCTTTGCATACAGCCGGATCGTATCCGCTGAAACCTCAAATAAGCCTGTGAGGAAACCGATCCGGTAATCCTTGAATTCAATTTTCATACGATTTTCTCCTGTATAATTGACCGATTATCCCAAAAATTTTAGTATTTATATTAAGTATACCGCTTTTTATTATATAATAAAACCTTCTTTACTTTATGCGATAATTTTTCAGAATTTTTAAAATCATATTTTCTGCGTTTTACCGCTATTTTCCTCTGAAAGTTTAACGAAATGTATCGTTTGCTGTATTCCGTTTTAAAAAAGAAGCATAAAGCCGGACAGAAGAATTCTGCATAATAAAAAAAACTGCTGTTAATATAAGTATACTATACTTAACAGCATTTTTCTATTGTATTTCCTCTGTATTTTAAAATCAATCTGTAGAGAACGTGCCGGCTGCCCGCTCTGCCCCGTCAGCTTCGGCGTCCATCGACCCTGTCCCTGCCAAAGATATACAGGATAATTTTCAGCGCCGCTGCGGCGCACAGAAAAACGATTAAAACAACGGCGATCAGGCCGCCAATCCGCAGACCCGGCCCCATGCTCTGCAATATCCGTGAGATAATTTCTGTCAGCCAGTCCACATATTTCATCCGATACTCCTTTCCCTCTTACCGATAAGAATAACACCCTGATTTTCTTTATCCACCTCATCAATGTAAAATCCGTATAAAAACTGTGTTATAAAATTACCGTCAAAACGGACCGGTGGGAATAGCAAAAAAACAGCGCTGATTTTACCAGACTTTTACACAGCGGGGCTGTTTTTTATCACAAATGTGGTATATAATACCTGTGAAACATTCAGACATGAGAAAGGAGGTGCAATATGGAACAACTCAGAGCAAAAAAAGGATTCATCTGCGATATGGACGGCGTAATCTACTGGGGCGGACGGCTGCTTCCCGGAGTGAAAGAGTTCGTCGACTGGCTCTACAGAGAGAACAAAGAATTTCTCTTTCTGACCAACAACAGCGGGCAGACGCCTCTGGAGCTGAGACTGAAACTGCAGGCCATGGGACTGGACATCGACGAAAGCCACTTCTATACCAGCGCTCTGGCCACCGCTAAATTTGTCAGCGAACAGACCAGCCACTGCAGCGCCTATGTGATCGGCGAACCGGGACTTGTGGGAGCGCTGTACCAATGCGGCGTAGCCATTACCGACCGGGATCCCGACTACGTTATTGTAGGCGAAAGCCAGAGCTACAACTACGAAGCGATCTGCAAAGCAGTTACGCTGGTACGCAACGGCTCCAGGCTGATCGGAACCAATTCGGATCTCACCGGACCGTCCAACCGAGGCATCATTCCGGCGTGCAGAGCCCTGATCTCGCCTATAGAAATGGCAACAGGAAAACAGGCCTACTTCGTCGGCAAGCCCAACCCTCTGATGATGAGGACCGGACTCCGTCTGTTAGGCGTACATTCCGAAGAGGCCGCTATGATCGGCGACCGCATGGATACCGATATCGTCGGCGGTGTGGAAAGCGGAATAGACCCCATACTGGTGCTGACCGGCGTCACCGACAGAAACGAGATCGATAAATTCCCATACAGGCCGCGCCTGGTCTTAAACGGCGTAGGCGATATACCAGACTAAAACCGCTGCCGGCTTAGCGAGGAAATCAACCTCCATAGGCTGGGCAGCGGTTTTATCATCCCTTTTTTGTCAGTAGAGCAGTCCTCCCACCAGGACAAAGTAGTCCGGAACCCGGCCTTCTTCAATCCAGAGCAATTCGATCCCCAACAGCCGGCTGGCCGTCAGTCCAACGTTGCCGCCCAGGGATTCGATGGAATAGCGCATTTTGTCCGGAAAACGACAGGGTTTTCCGTCCTTTCTGCCGCACCCGTCTTCACCGCACAGATTACAGCTTCCGGCGCTCAGCGATACGCTTCCCGGATGCTTTTCCTCTTCAGCGTAGAGAATCTGCGTCATCTCTTCCTTCACCTGGGTCATCAGATCCCGCCAGTTTTCTTTTTCCTCCTCCTGCAGGATCATTTTTTTTCCGATCACGTAGAGAGAATCGTATTTTTTCCAATAGTCCACAGGATCGAAATCGTAGGATGGGCACGACCACTTCCGGTTGAAATTTTCACACTGCCTGCAGCAGTCCAGAAATTCCTCCACATTGACGTAATCTTTGACGTAGGTTTCTACATCGATGGTTTTTTCAAAAGTCTCTGTTTTCATAATCCCAGTTTACCACAAAACCGCCCCGCGGGCAGAAAAAAATGAAAATTCTCCTCAGCGGAGCCGGCAAAATATGGCGAAACATTCATTTTACCCTGCTTCTTTTTTGTGATAGAATAAAAATAACAAAAGATGAACGGAGAGAATCATGGCTTTTGGTATGTTTAAAAAAAACAACTTCGCAGACGTAATCTATACGAACGGCCGCTTTTTTACCCAGACGCCTGACTTGCCCTGGGTCAGCGCAGTAGCCTGCAAAGACGGGCGCATCCTGTCAGCAGGCGACATTGAACAGATGGAGCAGCTGAAGTCTGCCGACACGCAAATCATCGATCTTAAAGGGCAATACGCGTTTCCCGGTTTTATCGACGTCCGCGGTACTCCGGTGCTTAAGGCATTTGAGGAAAGGTATCTGGCCATAGATCCGGTCTGGGATCTGGATACGGTTCTCGAAGCCACAGCGGAGTACGCGGAGAGCGAATCGGCAGAAGTGATCTTCGGCTACGGCTACAACGAGCACATTCTGACCGATTATGAGGACGCCGACGAGGCTCATCGGCTCCTTGACGAAATAGAAAGCGAACGTCCTGTCGTGCTCCTTGGAATCAGCGGCATCCACTGCTGGTTCAACACCGCCGCAGCCGCTATGATCGAAGAGGCCGCAGAATCAGAAGGAATACAATACGTTTCTCCCGACTATGCGCTGAACCTGCTTTCTCCCTTTGACTTCGATGAAATAGGGCAGCAGGTCCGTCGGATTTCCGAGGAATTGTGCGAAAGAGGAATTACCTCTTCGTTCAACGTCTATTCGCCGGATTACCTCGGCAATCTGTACCGGGACTGCCTCATCGCCATGGAAGGCGAGGGAATGCCTATCCGGCAAAGATTTACGGACAGCCTCTACGTTAACCGCCCCGTCAATCCGGAACTGATCCTCTATAAGCTGTCTGCCGGCAGAGACGACTGCGCGGAGATCAGCGATCTGATCCGTTTTGACTTTCTCAAGTTGGACGTATGCGAAGATGAGAATCTGGCCTGTTTCTCTGATGAAGCCCTCGAGACGATCTGCCTGTTGGCTGCGGAAAAGGGATTCAATATACACATCGACGCCCTCGACGGCCCTTCTGTGATTCAGGTGGAAAAGGCTTTCGGCCTGCTGAGAGAAAAGGGCTGCGGTAAAAATACCCTGATTCTTGCCGCGGACAAGGCCGAAGAGGACGGCGAAAATCGGTGGATCACCACCTACCCTTCCGACTATCTGAACAACTCCGTATTCGGCCACTGTAAGACAGTCCGCGAGGCCGTCGATCAGCTGACCATACAGGCTGCCGCTATCATCGGCAGGACGGACGAACTGGGTTCCATAGAAAAGGGAAAATTGGCCGATTTTACGGTCTTTGAGGAAAATCCCCTCGACGGAGATCTGAGAAAATTTTCCCGGATGCAGGCTTCCATGACGATCCTCAGCGGCCAGGTGGCCTACGACGAAGAGGAGGCCGCCAACGATGAAATGTTTGATTTACTTATGTCAATGCGGTTATAATTCTTCAGGATATATGTTATACTTATTACAGACAGAAAGTTAAACAGGAAGGAGGCAGACATGAAAAAGAGAATACCAGCAGGTTTAATCATATGCGCTCTGTCGGTTATTCTCCTCTTCACGGCAGTCGCTTGTCAGGAAGAACCGGAGGAAGAAACCGACATCGTAAACCCGATCGAAATCACCATCAGCGTCGATTATCCTGAAAGAGCCGGGATAGATGACGTAGAAAACGCAGAGTTCAAAATCGAAGAGAATTCTACGGTAATGGACGCCATTCAGCTGTACTGCAATGTAAACGATATGGAACTGACCGTGGAAACCACCGGCGCTTCTGTGGAAGGTATCAACGGTGTAGAGAACGGGGACTACTTTGCCAAGAGGACCTGGCAGTATAAAATCAACGGACAGCTTTGCAGCGAAAAAGAAAGCGAGAAGAAGTTAGAAGACGGAGACGCTCTGGAATGGGTTTATCAAAAGTAATCCGGATGCAAAAGACGCGCAGCTTTCCTTCTTTCATTATAATATATTCAAAAAAGAGATTTCTGCAGGCAAATTGCCTGTGTGAAATCTCTTTTTTATCTTCAGCCACAGCTGCACGTCCGACTACTTTACGTTGTAGACGAACTGAGCCCTCTTTTTTGAACCGTCCAGATGCTCTGCCATGGCTTTCTTCGCGCCTTCAACGTCTCTCTTTTTAATCGCCTCCAGAATCGCCTTGTGTTCGTTATACACCTCTTCAAGGCTTCTCTTTTCGCTGAAAAGAGCTTTCCGGGTCTGCTCGATATACTCCTTGTAGGAGCGGAGCACCTGAGCCATGAAACGACTGCCTGCAGCGTTGTAGATCACGTCGTGGAAGTCCGCATTGATCTCCATGACCTTCTGATCGTCCTTCCTCTTCACATAAAATTCCATCAAGTCGCTCTGGGCCTGCAGATCGCCGATCTCCTGATCTGATATCCGCTCTACGGCCCACTCGACGGCCAAAACCTCCAGAGCCTTTCTGACAGCATAGATGTCCTCAATATCTCGTTTGGTAAATCCCTTAGCAAAACATCCCCGATTGGGTATGTAATCGATCAGCCCTTCGCTCTCCAGCTGCTTAAAGGCCTCCCGTATAGGCGTCCTGCTGACCTTCAGCTCTGTGGCGATCTGGGTCTCCTTGATCTTCTCCCCTATACGGTATTCTCCCTTCAGGATCCTCTCCCGGATAATGTCGACAATTTCATCGGTAAGCGAAAACGAGTTTGAAAAATTACTGCTGCCAGACATGATACGCTCCTTTAAAAATCTTATTCCTTTATAGTTATAACACTATAAAATGTGATTTTCAAGCACCTGTGTCCGGAAGTCAAAATCTTTTATCTGCAGATAATATTCCGCCGAATCGACCAGCGCCTTCATCGGGCAGAGACCGATAATCTCCGTCTGGGTCACCGATACGCCGTACCGTTTTGCCTCTGCTTTAACCAGCTCGGTTACCCGATAGAGCGGCGTCTGCTCATAGTTGGTCATATTGATGGAAACCTGGGCGTACTTCTTTCCGGTTTCTTCGTCGTCGATCTCAAAACCCATAGCCTTTACACACTTCAGACCGCCGTCCTTTTCCCGGATGATCTTGGCGATGTTCTTGGCTATCTGAACGTCGTCGGTATTCAGATTCAGATTGTATGCGATGAGCGGCGGTCTGGCGCCTACGGCGATTACGCCGGCGGTCGGATGGATCCTTCTGCCGCCGAAATCCGGTTCCCAGTCGGGCTCCTGTACTTTCTCCGCCATGCCTTCAAACTGACCCTTTCTGATCTTGACCAGATTCTGCCGTTCCGGTCTTGTAGCGGAATACTCGTAGAGGAACACCGGTACGCCTGCCTCGTCGGCAATGCGGGCGCCCACCTTCTTGGAAAGCTCGATGCAGTCCTCGGTGGTGCAGTCTTTGATGGCCAAAAACGGCATCACGTCCACCGCGCCCATCCTCGGGTGCTCGCCGGTATGCTTTGTCAGGTCGATCAGTTCAGCCGCTTTTTTCACCAGCTTTACGCTGGCCTCCTCCACGCCTTTCGCATCTCCGATATAGGTGATGACGGTTCGGTTGTGGCTCTCGTCGGAGCTGTAGTTGAGCAAAGTGCAGCCCGGTGTAGTCCGGATCTGGTCCACACAGGCCTCAATTACGTCCTGTCTTCTGCCCTCGCTGATATTGGGAATGCTTTCGATAATTTGTGCCATTTGTCTTTCCTCCGATAATTTATTGACGCCTCCGCCTTCGGCCCCGTCCGGCCCGCTTTCTGTGCGGAGACATGAAACACAGCAATTTTAAGTACAGCAATACAGGCTGTCTTTCTGTAAACGATTATAAGCTTTCTGCCACCTGATTGTAAAGATCGTGGGCGACGGCGTCGGCCTCGTCGAACATCTTCTGACCCTGTTCTTCAAAGAGACGCGCCTTTTCCTCGTCTTTCACTCCCGGCAGATTGATCTTCACGTTGAGCCAGGCGCCTTTGATGCAGCCGGTCAGATTGAGAATCGCAACCCCCAGATCGCTGGCCGCGTTTGGATTGGATCTGCCGATCATGGATTTGGCCAGCATCAGTCCCTCGTAGCCCAGCTCCATGGTATGAAAAGGCACTTCTGTGGCGACAAGGGTACCGTCGGCAATGGCCTGTTTTCTGGCCGCCTTTTCCTCGTCTGTCTCCTTCGGCATCTTAAACGCCGCCGAAACCAGATTAAAGGCCTCTGTATCTCTGTCGACGCTTTCAACCAGCTCTGCGTAGAGACTCGCTCCTCTCTCTTTGGCTTTTCTGCAGATTTCCTGATCGTCCGCATATTTTTCTTTTCCCAAAGTCAGGTCGGCTACCATGGAAAAGAGGGCTACGCCCTGAGCGCCCGCCAGAGCGCTGACCGAGCCGCCTCCCGGAGCCGGCGCATCGGATTTTAAAACCTTTAGGTATTCCTTTACCTGCATGTCGATTAATTTCATGATACCAATTCTCCTTTTTTTATTACCTGCAGCGCCAGATTAGAACCGAAACGATAGCACAGCATATCCATATCCGGCGCGTCCCAGATGACCAGATCTCCCTGCTTTCCCTTTTCCAGCGTTCCGACCCTGTCGCCTCGTCCTATGGCGCAGGCCGGATTGACGGTCACCGCGGTCAGCACTTCCTCCGGAAGCATCTTGTATTTGATGCAGGCCAGATTCATGACAAACTGCAGATTCAGAGAAGGACAGGAACCCGGGTTAAAATCGGAGGCTGCCGCCACCGGAATACCCAGCTCAATCATCTTTCTCGCCGGGGCAAAATCAGCTCCCAGATAGAAGGATGTAGCCGGCAGACACATGGCCGTTACGCCGCCTTTAGCCAGCGCCTCAAGCCCCTTTTCGTCGATGGAGATCAGGTGCTCGCAGCTGACCGCCCCCATCTCTCCGGCCAACTGGCTGCCGCCGATGGCTTCGATCTCATCGGCGTGAACTTTCAGTCCGAAGCCCAAAGCTTTTGCTCTCTCCAGATATCTTTTGCTCTGCCCATAATTGAATACCGAGTCTTCGGTAAATATATCGGCAAACTCTGCCAGTCCCTGTGCTTTGACGTAAGGCATTACCTCTTCACACAGCATATCGATGAAGTCGTCCGGTCGATCCTTGTATTCGTCAGGAACGGCGTGGGCCCCCATAAAGGTGGCCACCACGTCCATAGGATGCTCTTCGTTGAGCTTTTTCAAAACCTGCAGCATTTTGACTTCTGTATCAAAATCCAGACCGTAGCCGCTCTTCGCCTCGCAGGTGGTCACGCCGAGGGCCATCATCTCGTCGAGAAAGCCTTCTGTTTTGCCGTACAGTTCTTCAAAACCGGCCTCCCTGGTCTTTCTAACCGTATCCAGTATTCCACCGCCGGCGCGGAGGATGTCCAGATACCCGGCCCCCTTCAGCTTCATCGGAATCTCGTGTTGGCGATAGCCGCCGAAAACCATGTGGGTATGTCCCTCTACCAGTCCCGGCGTCACCAGCTTTCCTTCTGCATCGACAACGGTGTCCGCCTCTTCACTGCCCTGAGGCAATCTGCCGCCGTCGGTAATTTCACGGATCACGCCGTTTTCGATCAGGATGGCTGCGTCGCGCAGCTTCAGATTCTCCCCCTGCGCCTTTCCTCCGTGGGGAAAACTGCCTGCGGGAGTCTGCAGGATCCCTATATTCTTTACTAATAGCGCTGTCAATGAAAACCTCACCTTTCTTCCAGTAGTATTTCTTTTGCCTTCCGGTACTTTTCCCGCAAGCGGAGGCGCTCTTCTTCTGTGACGGACAAATCGCCCCCAAGCCGGCTCTCGTCGGCGTTGTGTTCAAGATCCGCCATCTTTACGGTGAGCGCTGCGGCATTGGTCTTCACCTGCCGTATGTAATCAAAGTAATCGGTCTGCGGATCGTGAGTCAAAAGCCGGAGAGCCTGCATTACTTCGGCGGGAAATTCTCGGGCCAGTTCTTCTGTGGTAACGTCCGTATCCTCTGCCACATCGTGAAGCAAAGCGACGCAGGTCGTGATTTCATCGGTCATCTGTTCCGCCAGATGGGCCGGATGAAAGATATAGGGAACACCGCTCTTATCCTTCTGCCCGTGATGGGCGTTGTAAGCGATTTCCATGGCCCTCCGCGTCAAAGGCGTGTAAATCATAAAAGTTTTTCCTTTCTATCTCTGCAGACGCTCCGCCAGCGACTCGGCGACCGGCGGCAAAATCCATTCCTTCCTCTATTTCAGAAACTGATCTACCGCTCTGTCGACCAGATCGTCGTCAGCCAGGTACGGTAAAGTGATATGGCCTTTTCCGGCATAGTTCTGATTGTATTCCGCCGCCGTAGACAGGGCGTTCTCGTTTCTGGCCCAGTTTCTTCTGGCCACGCCGCCCATGACGTCCCACATCATCGCAGACTTGATGATTTCGTCTACTCTTTCGCTGCCGTCAAGGAGAAGTCCGAATCCGCCGTTGATGGCTTTTCCGATTCCTACGCCGCCGCCGTTATGAAGCGCGCACAGGGACATTCCTCTGGCTGCGTTTCCGGCAAAGCACTGCACCGCCATATCGGCCATAACATTGGAGCCGTCTTTAATATTGGAAGTTTCTCTGAACGGAGAATCCGTTCCGGATACGTCGTGATGGTCTCTTCCCATCATGATCGGACCGCACTTTCCTTCTCTGACCAGCTTGTTGAACGCCAGAGCGATATTGGTTCTGCCCTCTGCATCCTGATAGAGGATTCGCGCCTGGGTGCCGACCACCAGTTTGTTTTTCTTGGCGTCTCTGATCCATACCCAGTTGTCTCTGTCCTGGGCTCTCCGCTCCGGATCGATACAGTCCATAGCCGCTTTATCGGTAGCGTCCAGATCCTCCGGCTTTCCGGACAGGCAGACCCATCTGAACGGGCCGTAGCCGTAATCGAAGAGAATCGGTCCCATAATGTCTTCCACATAGGAAGGCCATATAAATCCATCCTTGTCGTCGTAGCCGTTCTTGGAAATCTCCTTGATTCCCGCATCGTACATGGCTTTCATAAAGGAGTTTCCGTAGTCGAAGAAATACGTTCCTCTTCCGGTCAGTTCCTTGATGGCCTGATAGTGTCTGTGCAGCGTCTCGTCGACTTTTTTGCAGAACAGATCCCGATCCTGATGGAGGAGCTCAGTCCTCTCTTCAAAGGTCATTCCGGCCGGGCAATATCCGCCGTTATATACATTGTGGCAGGAGGTCTGATCCGACAGCAGATCGATATGGAAATCTTTGGCGACAGCCGCTTCCAGCAGATCCACAATATTTCCGTGATAAGCGATGGAAATGCTCTCCTTTGCCTTTACCTTTTCCTCTGCAACTTTGAAAATTTCGTCGATATCATCCATGATCACATCGACCCATCCCTGATCGTGTCTGGTCTTGATTCGGGAATAGTCCACCTCGGCGAAGATTCCCACGGCTCCCGCGATATTGGCCGCTTTCGGCTGAGCGCCGCTCATGCCGCCCAGACCGGAGGATACGAAGGTATGGCCGGAAAGGTCTCCCTGCTCCGAAACGCCTAAGTACTTTCTGCCGGCGTTGAGGATGGTGTTGAAGGTACCGTGAACGATGCCCTGCGGTCCGATGTACATCCAGCCTCCGGCGGTCATCTGTCCGTAGTTGGCTACGCCCATTTCCTCCGCAATTTCCCAGTCGTCCAGGTTATCGTATTCGCCTACCATGATGGAGTTGGTGATGATGACTCTCGGCGCTTCCGGCTTGGAAGGGAAGAGCCCCAGCGGATGACCCGATTCGACGACGAGGGTCTGCTCGTCGGTCATCTCCTCCAGATATTTCTTGATCAGTCTGTACTGGAGCCAGTTCTGACAAACCTGACCGGTTTCACCGTAGGTTACCAGCTCATATGGATACAGGGCCACTTCGAAATCCAGGTTGTTTTCGATCATGACCTGGAAAGCTTTCCCCGCCAGGCATTTTCCCTTGTACTCGTTGATCGGTTTTCCGTAAATGCGGCCCTCGGGTCTGTATCGATAAGCATAGATTCTTCCTCTCGTGGTCAGCTCCTCCATAAATTCGGGAGCCAGCTTTTCGTGCAGCTCTTCCGGCACATAGCGCAGAGCGTTCTTCAGGGCGATTTTCGTCTGTTCTTTAGTCAGACGGAAGCCTCTGTCCGGCGCTCTTCTGATTCCCTCCTGAAATTTGGGATAATCCGGATATTCATTTCCCAGCTTGATGGTCATCGCTCCGGAGATCGTTTTATTGTCCAACATAGAAAATCCTCCTCATAGCTTTTTACTTTTTCTCTACTCGTTATCTTATCGGTTTATCGATCGCGCTTTATTTCAGCGGCGCTACTTTTTCCACTGCCGACAGCAGAGAGCCATCCTTGACCATCTGCTCGAATTTGATCAGCTCGTCGTGCATGATGATATCGGTTTCCACCGGCGCGGACAGGGTGCGGATAAAATCGTAAGCCGCTTTCGTCGCCGGCGCCAGGTTTTCGATTTTGCTCTCGCCGATTTCCTCTCTCAGCCAGATTCCCTGGGCCGCAGCGGCCAGTTCGATACCGATGACTTTCTGGGCGTTATCCAAAACCATAGCCGCGGTTCTGGCGGATGTGGTTCCCATGGATACGTGATCCTCCTGATTGCCCGATGAAGGTATGGAGTCGACGCAGGCCGGATGGTCGTAGACTTTGTTTTCCGATACCATGGACGCCGCCGCATACTGAGCGATCATAAATCCGGAGCAGACGCCGCCGTGTTTGGTCAGAAAGCCCGGAAGTCCTTCGGAAAGGGCCGGATTGATCAGCCTCTCCGCTCTCCGCTCGGATACGTCGGCCAGCTCGGATATGGCCATCTTCATGAAATCGAAGGCCAGAGCCATAGGCTGCCCGTGGAAGTTTCCGCCGGAGATGACCTCATCCTCATCGGGGAATACCAGCGGATTGTCGGTCACCGCGTTGATTTCCCGGGAAACGGCATCGTATACATAACGGATCGCATCTCTTGAAGCTCCATGAATCTGCGGTATGCAGCGCAGCGAATACGGATCCTGCACCTTGGTCGGCTGAACAGGAAGGGCGTTTTTACTGCCGTCAAGGAGCACGCGCAGATTTTCTGCGGTTTCCTTCTGGCCCTGATGTCCCCGAAGATCCTGCACCTTCGGATCGTAAGCTTTGGTAATGCCGTGAAGCGCTTCCGCCGTCATCGCGGTAGCGATATCGGCCACCTTCAGAAGCTGCATGGCATCCCAGAGTACGTTGACCCCTACGGCAGTCATCATCTGCGTACCGTTGTTCAAAGCCAACCCCTCCTTAGCCGCCAACTCCACAGGCACTATGCCCGCCTCGCTCATGGCTTCCTTCGCATCGACGATCTTTCCTTTGTATTCCACTTTTCCCATGCCGATCAGACCGAGGGCAATATGGGAAAGCGGCGCCAGATCTCCGGATGCGCCGAGAGAACCCTTTCTCGGAATCACCGGATGGATTCCGGCATTAAGCATATCTATCAGGGTCTGTACGGTAGACAGACGGATTCCGGAATTGCCTCTGGACAGAGCGTTGCAGCGCAGCAGCATGGCCGCTCTGACGTACTGTCTCGGATAAGGCTCGCCCATGGTGCAGGTGTGGCTCATGATCAGGTTTTTCTGCAGCTCCGCCGTTTCCTCCTTAGAAATGAGAACATTGGAAAACTTGCCGAATCCGGTGGTCAGTCCGTAGATCACCGCGCCATCCTCCAGCTTTTTCTCGATATAATCTCTTGCTTTCTGTACGGCCTTTTTTGCCTCCGGCGCAATCTCTACCTTTTCGTTCTGCCGGCAGACCCGGATGACTTCCTCGACGGTCAGATCGCGTCCATTGATAACAACTGCCATATTCATCTCTCCCATCTTTGAATTTTTATTCTTTATTAAGAATATTTATTGCATTTTACTTTCTTTGATTTGTTGGTGAATATTATACCGTTTTTTGTTCCGTATGACCAGACGTTTTTTGAAAAAAGCAAGTTTTTTTAACACTTTTAGAGTACATTTCAGAAAATTCTCTACCAGTTTCTGTATATATTTTTTTCGTTTATCACTTCACCTGTCTAACGCTTTACTATGTATATTTATTAAACAAATCCCCTAAACCGAGATTCGCTGTTGAAAAAACGCCTGTTTCCCGCTTCGGCGAATATCCGTTCAAAATCTCCCGCGCATTTTATCCGCTTCCCCCTCTTTGGCGGGCAAAACTTACATAAATATTCAGATTTTCGGCGCAGCGGTCAAACTTTTTGTTGACATATGTACGAAATCGGATATAATATCCATATACGAAATCATACAAAAGGGAGATGAATTGATGCACTACTTAAATGCGAACCAATATACTTATATATCCGGCGAAATCAACGCGCTGTACCACGAGGCCGCTGTCAAGGCGGGCATCTCCGACAGCGTGCAGAACATCTTATATGTGATCTGCGAAAAGGAAAACCGCTGCCTGCAAAGCGAAATCAGCAAGCTCACCGGAATCAGCCGGCAGACCATAAATTCGGCGCTCCGCAAGCTGATAAAAGAGGAAATCGTCCGAATCGAACCCGGAAAAGGAAGGAACACCATCGTCAGTCTGACGGAAAAGGGAGAAAAATTCGCTTCGGAAAAAATCTATCCTCTGTTCGAAATCGAAAATAAGATCTGGAGCGAGTGGACAGAGGAGGAGCAGCAGCAATACATCGCGCTCACGAAAAAATACAGAGACGCTCTGAAACGATACATGGAAACCATGTTGTGACCGGCGTCTTCTGTCTAAAACAGGAGAAAAATATCATGAACAGAGAAAACAAGAAAAAGAAGTATACAAAAGGATATTACAAAACCCACGGATGCAGCGACAGCTTTACCTGTAAAGTCTGCGACCGGCCGGTGGTTTCCGGCGGCGCGGGCACCGAGCACCGCAACCATTGCCCCAACTGTCTTTCCAGCCTCCATCTGGACATCGAGCCGGGAGATCGGGAAGCCGACTGCGGCGGCATCATGGACCCGGTAGGCGTATGGGTGAGGAAAAACGGCGAATGGGCGATTATACACCGCTGCCGCAGATGCGGCCAATTCAGCTCCAATCGCATCGCGGCCGACGATAACCCGATGAAGCTGATGTCCATCGCCATGAAACCGCTGACCCGCCCGCCGTTTCCGCTGGAACGAATCGAAGAGCTGACCGCCCTCATGGGCGGTGACGGCTGCCTGTACAGAAAATAGCAAAGACAGGCAGCGGGAAACCGCTCGGCCAACTTTTTATCCCCATGCGGCGGATTTTTCTGTAGCCCTTTCTTCCATAAAATGCTATAATCTTGCACAGGGGAGGAGAAGAGAAATGAAGAAGAGAAAAAAAGCCGTCTGCATCGCGCTGATTCTTTCACTTACACTGACCATGATCCTGGGAAGCTTTCAGGTTTCGGCCGCTTCCTCTTACACGGGGAAATACTGGCTGAAGGTCAACGAACAGTGCAATGTGGTAACGGCCTACAAAAAAATTGACGGAAAATGGAAACCGGTAAGAGCCATGCTCTGCTCCGTCGGTACAGGCGGAACTACGCCAAATGGCACATTCTATACAAAGGGCAAGTGGAACTGGGGCGAACTGATCAACGACGTTTACGGACAGTACTGCACCCACATCACCGGAGATATCCTGTTCCATTCCGTCTACTATATGAAAAAATACGACAAGTCGTCCCAGGCAACCAGACAGTTTAACCGTCTGGGAACTGCAGCATCTCACGGATGCATAAGGCTTTCGGTCATGGACGCCAAATGGATCTACAACACCTGCAAGGTGGGCACCAAGGTGACAATCTACCGCAGTAAAAGCCCCGGACCTTTGGGAAAACCATCCGGAATTAAGGTAAAATACCGCGGCGGACAGTATTGGGATCCTACGGATCCGGACAGCCGCAATCCGTTCTTTATCCTGAAGAAGCCGGTCATCACCGTATCGTCGAAGAAAAATCTGACCGTTCAGTACGGAAGCAATTACAATCTGAAGGACTACGTGTACGCCAAAGATCCCAACACCTTCATGAACCTGAAATCCTATCTGAAGGTCAGCAAGGTGCAGCGCTTTTCGGTGGAGAAAAACAAATACGTTGCCGCCGATTTCTCGACAAAGAAACTGGGAACCTACAAGGTCACCTATTCCGTCAAGGATCCTTACGGAAAATCCGCTTCAAAGACCGTCAAGATCCGGGTACGGGACAATATGAAAGCGCCCGTCATCTCCGGAGCAAAAAACAGGACGGTTACGGCAGGCGACAGAGACGCCATCGGCAGCGTGAAAGCCAAACAGGCTTCCGCAGACCGAACCAAGCAGATCGTCACCTATGTCAAAGCCCCGGGAAGCAGCCAGTTTACCGCTTTAAACTACAGCGCGGCGAAAAACTACGTCTTCAGCAAGGCGGGAAAATACACCGTAAAATACACGGTCAAAAACAAATATTCCCCTTATAAGGAGGCTTCTAAAACCGTCACCGTTACGGTAAAGGAAGCGGTCTCAGAGGGAGGAACTTCTCCGGAACCGGTTCCGGAGAAGGAGCAGAGCGGCACAGCCGCTGAAAAATCCGTATAATTCTATGTATGACAAGGCCCCTGAGGGCGGCGCATCGACGCCGGCCTCAGGGGCTTTTTTAACATCACGGTTCGAACACCCACCGCGCAAATTCCTGCTGATCTATTCTGCCCGCTTTCAGTTCTTCCGCCAGAAGCAGCAGCTCTTTTACGGGCAAGGCCGCCCCCTTCACGCCGGCGCTTTCCCCAATACGCTGAATCTGCTCACGGTACCTTCCCTTGAAACAACCGGATACAAAGAGGAAGTAATAGCGGTCCTGCCGGCCTTCAAAGGCTTTCCACCACTGATTGGGGTTGAGATCCTCCCGCCGCTGCCGGTTTTCCCTGACATAGCGCTCCATTTCGTCGGCCTGAGCGATCGGCAGACTGTACCCCTTAGAATAGGCCTTGGTATCGATGATCACGCCGTAATTTTCCGCAAGTCCTTCTGTATAGATGATGCCGTCGGGCTTTCTGCTGCCGCCCAGGTGGAGGCCCTTGAATCCGCACTCTTCAGTGAGCAGTTCCAGGGTTTTCATCTCGAAGAGACGGTTTTGCGCCCCGTCATAAGCCAAATCGAGAAGGCAGAGATAATCGTGGGAAAGGGTTAAAATCTGCGACCGCAACTGCTCCTTCAGCTGAGCTGCGTCGGATTTTTCCACTACTGCCGGCGTGGGCAGCAGAAAGTCGGCGATCTTATCCTGATAGAGACAACCCTCTTCTTCCGTCTTTATGTCCAGACCGATTCTCACCAGTCCCCGGATATCGTCTCTGACCGTGTCGACGGTTTCCTCCAGACCGCTCTCCGTCAAAAGCCCGGCGATTCGACCATAGGAAATCGGTCCGGATGCCTCAGAGATGATCTTCAAAATGCGCGTCCGCCGCTGACGCAGGTACTCCCTGTCCTTTCCCTTCGTGGACATCATCTCATAGGAGAGGTTCTTGGCAATGCGGCCGTGACGGCTCCTTCCCCGTACCCGGTTCAGAGCGGAAAATCCCGATCCGGTGATGACGTAAGCCTGACCGATAGTCTCCTTGTACGTTCTCCCCGCCAGTGAAACGGAAACTTCCTTGGGAATCTGCTTCACCAGACCCAGGTTTTCCAGCCATCGGCAGATCATCCGGGCATATTTATCAGAGGAACCGTCCCAGTCCGTCTTCATCTTGTTCTTTTCTGCCGCGTCGCTCATTTCCGCCAGTGTACGGATCAACAGGCCCTGCGGAAGACTGGTAAAGCCGTCCTCCCCGGCAAAGCCCAGCCGGCTTCCCAGTTCGTACTTGGTCAGATGGGTATCTTCATCTTCGGAAAGCAGAGTCAAAATACGAACCGCCGGCGGATAGGCCAGCACCGCTTCGGTGAGAATTTCCTTTTCCTCCCGGTTCAGTTCTTTCCCTTCCGTTCCGGCACGGGAAAGACGCAGTCCGCTTTCCGTGATCTGAAAGGTATCGCCGCTGTAACTGTAAGCGATAAAGCCCAGGGCCTGGGCCCATCTGACGAAGTTGTCCGCCGGCCAGTCCCCGATAAACGGCCGCTTCTGTCCTTTGACGGCCGCCTGGACAATCCCGTTGCATCGGGACTGACTTCTCGGTTTAAAGGAGGTGCCGACCAGATGGGCATACCGGATCTTCAGCGGCCTCTCTCTGAGGGCAGCCATCAGCGCCTCTCTGCCATCCCGTTCCTCCACAAGCGCCGGGATTCGTCTCTCTAAAAGATCCCGATGGATCGCGGAATTCACATCGAAGATGGCGACCACATCACACAGACTTCGAAAGCTGCTCGGGTCCTGAACCCAGCCGAAGGTTCGGGATACGGTATTTTCCGTGGACAGTATCTGAATCATTTCGTCTCTCTCCTCCCGTAGTTGGTAATCAAAACCTCCCGGCTTTTTCCTCTCTCTGTATTGTAGCTGGAATTGGAATAGCTGCAGTTGAGCTCGTGAACGCAGTATTTTTCGCTCCACCTGAGCAGCTCTTCGTTGATCCTTCCCTTGTGTTCCAAAACGTTGGACAGCGCAAAACGGATTCCCCGCCGGTCCGCTTCGTCGAGCAGAGACAGCAGCTGCCTGTCCTCTTCCTGGTTCCAGTCCTTAAATCCACGGTTTCCGTCGTTATAGCTTCCCGTGGTAATCAGATAAGGCGGATCGCAGTACAGCATGTCCTGAGGTCCAAGAGCGCTGAGATCAAACTTGACGAAATCCTCGGATGTGAAACGAATATCCTCCTCCTTGAGCCGTTTCATAAAGGCGATCAGATTGTTTTTCATCCGGTCGGAGAACTGGCTTCGGTTTCTGCCGAAGGGATTGTTGTACTCCAGCCGGTTGTTAAAGCGAAACTGATAATTGAAGGAAAAACAGGTCAGTGTGTAGAGATCCACCGGATCCCCCGTCCTGTTATAGTCTCTTCTGAACTGCAGAAATCCCTCTTCGTTTTCCTTCGAAAGGCCGTACTGACGAATTCGGGACCGAATCTGCGCCAAAACATCCTCGACATCTTTCTCCTGCAGGGTTTTGAACAGCTCGATAATCTTAAAGTTGATGTCGTTGCAGACGATACGCTTTGCTTTCACGTTGACTGCCACGTTGGCCCCGCCGGCAAACAGATCCACAAACGTGGAAATATCCGCCGGAAACAGGGGTAATATCTGCGGAAGAAGCCGGTACTTTCCGCCGATATAGTTGAGCGGACTCTTCATGTACTTGTGCTTAGCCGTTCCCCTTTGCTCCCCTCCCGCTCCGGTTCCGGTTTTGGCGCCGCTGCCGTCTTTTTTCATCTCTTTCGTTCCTTTTCCGGGCGCCGTCTGAAGGGAGACGTATTTTTTCCGAGGAATGTCCTTGGCGGCATAAAAGATGTATTCCTTCAGCCTGTCGTCTTTGCTCGGGATTTTGCTCTTGTATTTTCTGTAGGAAATATCGTACCGGCGAACGGATCCGGAGAGGGAGTGCCGCCGCAGAATCTTCTCGATATCTTCCGCCGTCATCAGCCCGTCGGTACTGTAGCTCAGAATCAGGTGCGGAAAGCGGGCCTTTTCCACCAGATCCTCGAAGACTTCCTTCACCTCGCTTCGCATGCAGTAGAGAGACTTCTGAGCACTGTAATCCCGCATTCCAGTCACGCCTTTAAGCTGCGGGCAGTCGTAGCGTGAGACCGTTTCAAGCAGGTGGTAGTTGGGTGCATACTGGCGGGTATTGTAGGGCGGATCCATGTACAGGATATCCCCTTCGATTTCCCCGATCAGCTTGTTGGCATCCGTATGAAAACAGCGGTTTTCCCGACCGTTGTCGATTACGGGAAGGCGAACCATTTCGAATTCTTTGTATGACCGCTTTTCCCAGGTTTTCAGATAGGCGCCGTAGGTTCCCGTAATGTTGGATACCGACGGCACGCCTTCGATGAGGCAGGCGAGCAGATAGCAGAACTCTTCTTCGCTGATCAGGTTTCCTTCCCGCCACGAACCGATGGTCTCCCGGATGAAATCGATGCGCATGGCGTTGGCCGGAGAAAGATACATCCTCTGGCTTCCCTCCATGGGCGAGTAATTGCGGGCGATGAAATAACGGCCCTTTTCCAGATCCTCGTCTGTGATCCTGGTCTCCTCCAGAAAGGCAAACGGGTCCAAAATACCGATCTTTTTCAGTTTCTCAAAATTCGGCAGGCGGTTGTTCTCTATAGTAGCTTTCTGCAATATGTAGGAAAAATGCAGAATATCGTTGGAAATGATCTGGTAGCGGGGTTTGAAATGCCGTGCTACCACCCCTGTTCCGGAAAAAATATCGCAGAACACCTGCTCCTGCCCACCGGTATTTTCATCGATGACCTTTTCTATATCCTGAAGCAGCATAGCCTTGCTGCCGATAAATCGCATATTTTTTCACATCCTTAAACATCCTATTTATACTTAACAGTATAATGCTTTTGGAAAGGATGCGCAAGACCTGCTTTCGGGCAAGCCGGACGAATCGGTAAAACGACGCGGATCCTGCCAGAGATTTGGCTGCGTGACAAAATCGGGGCGCACGGAATGCTCGGGCGCTATACAGCGATCAGCTGCTTCAGGCAATTATCCATAATCGCTATCCATCCCTTGATCATCGTCTCCATTCACGGCTAAAGAGATAGAATAGAAATCTGCCATATTCATGCACTTTTCTTTGATTTCAGACGGATAAAAAATCAGGAAAGAGGGCAATCTGCCATACTATCTTGCTTTTTTTGAAAATCAGACAGAAAATCCGGCGCGTTTTCAGGAAAAAGCTTCTCTGCTTAGGTTCTCTAATTCACAGAATTACATTTTTTACATATATTTCCATTTTTATCATAGATATCTCGCCTTTTCCCGTCTGAAATCAAACAAATCCGCGGCAATATGGCATTTCTCATTAAACGGCCGATTTTCCGCTGTCTGAAATCGAATTTTTTTAACGGAATATGGCGAATTTCCCTGAGGCGAACAGAGGAAGCAGTTTTTAAGCGCAGCGTCAGCAGCTTAAAGTTAAAAGATGCCTTATACGTCAACGAGACGGCCACCTTCAGCCGGTAACCGTCTCGTAAACATCTGCAGCGACTATTTATCGCCGTCTATTCTTTTTTCCGCGGCTCTGGCGTGTCCCTCCAGTCCTTCCCCCCGGGCCATTCTGGCAACCAGCGGAGCGATACGCCTTGACCCATATCCGGTCATCCACTGATACGTACACGTTTTCAGGAAGGTTCCCACCCAAACGCCGCCTGTATATCGAGAAGCGCGAAGGGTCGGCAGCGTGTGGTTGGTACCCGAAGCGTAGTCTCCGAAAACCTCCGCTGTATTTCCGCCGATAAACAGAGAGCCGTAATTGTACAGCTTTTCGACAATGGCATCCGGATCCTCTACATTGATTTCCAGATGCTCCGGAGCGTACCGGTTTGCCATCTCCACGGCTTCATCCAGAGAGTCTGTGACGATTATCTCCCCGTAATCCACCCAGGATTTTTCTGCAATTCCCGCCGTGGTCAGTGTCTTCAGCTGATCGGCCACGGCCTGCATTACCGCCTTCCCCAACTGTTCTGAAGTGGTGACCAGAATCCCCTTGGCGTTGGGATCGTGCTCCGCCTGCGCTAACAGGTCGGCCGCGATGGTCTCTGCATCAGCCTGCTCATCGGCGATGACCAGAACCTCGCTTGGCCCGGCGACAAAGTCGATGCCGATCTGTCCGTAGCACTGCCTCTTCGCCTCCGTTACGTACCGATTCCCCGGTCCCACGATCATATCCACGGGAGCGATTTCTTCCGTTCCGTAGGAAAAAGCCGCTACGGCCTGAGCTCCGCCCACGGCGTAGATTTCGTCGGCTCCGGCCAAGTCCATCGCCACCAGCGTCTTGTCGTGAATCCGATCGGTTCCCTTTACCACAGGCGAACAGGCGGCAATGCGTCCGACGCCTGCCACTTTTGCCGGCGTAATCAGCATCAGCGCTGTAGAATACAGCGGATAGCCTCCTCCCGGGACATAACAGCAGCAGGACGAAACCGGTATGATCCTGTGTCCCAGAAAGATTCCCGGCTGCGGGGAAAAGTCCTTCAGTTCGGCAACGGTATCTCTCTGTGCCGCCGCAAATTTTTCGATATTGGCCCGAGCCGTTTTGAGATCAGCGATCTCCTCGGAAGACAAGCGGCTGTAAGCCTCTTCAATTTCCTCCCGGCTGACGCGAAGATGCTGTCTGCTGCAGCCGTCAAATTTTTCATTGTATTCTCTCAGCGCGCTGTCGCCGTCCTGCAGGACGCGGTCGATGATTTCTTCCACGCTCTTGCGAAGCCGGCGATCGTCTTCTGTTGTTCGTTCTTTCGCTTTTTTTATCGTCCTCATGATCCACCTCGCTTTAGTGTTATAACTTATTAAAACACTAAATTCAAAGAGTGTCAAGTAGCGAAGACAAAGAGAGGGAAACCGGACGGATCCACAATGAGCAGGCGCAAAAAACATGCACGATTTTTATCGATACGCGAAAAAGGCGACAAAAAACTCCCCTCCCTCCGGCGGCATCAATCCGCCAAAGGAAAGGGGAGCATCACAGCAGACTGCCGTCTGCCAAAACTCTGTTTTATTCAGAAATTAGTCTGCAACGTACGGAAGCAGAGCAACGATTCTCGCTCTCTTGATCGCCGTAGTTACTTCTCTCTGATGTACCGCGCAGGTACCTGTGATTCTCTTCGGGAGAATCTTGCCTCTCTCAGTGATATATTTTCTGAGCTTTTCTACATCTTTGTAATCGATGCTTTCTGTCTTATCTGCGCAAAACTGGCATACTTTTTTTCTTCTCATGCCGCCGCGTCTTCTTTCCATATTGCTCTTATCTCCTTTCTTTAGAATGGAACATCTTCGTCGATGGCCTGGAATGAATCAGGCATTTCCTCCGGCAGATCGTCGTCCGACCGTCTTGAGAATGAAGAAGATGTATTCTGCTGCGGAGGTCTGCTGCCGCCGGACGGCCTGTCCCCCCACTCCAAGAATTCTACTCTGTCCGCCACAACATCGGTGGTATAGACAGTGACGCCTTCTCTGTTCTGGTAACTTCCGGTCTGCAGTCTTCCCTGCACGCCTACCAGTCTGCCCTTGAACAGATACTTCTCACAGTTTTCTGCCTGTTTGCCGAAGACGGTTATCCGCGGAAAATCCGTCTGCTTCTCCCCACCGGCTCTGACCGGACGGTCTATGGCGATGGTGAAAGTGGCAACAGCCATCTGGGTGTTAGCGGTATATCTGACTTCCGGATCCCTCGTCAGTCTTCCGATCAGTACAACACTGTTCATTTGCCTGCACCCCTTTTCTTATTTTGCGTCCTTGTTGATGATGATGTGTCTCATTACATCGTCAGAGATTCTCAGTCTTCTATCCAGCTCTTTCGGAAGCTCCGGACTTGCCTTGAACTCGATGACTACATAGTAGCCTTCGCTCTTCTTCTCGATCGGGTAAGCGAGCTTTCTCATTCCCCAAACGTCTACTTTTCCGACTTCTCCGTCAGCTGCAATGACTTCCTTAACTCTTTCGACTGTAGCTTCTTTCTTATCATCTTCTAAAGTAGGATTGATAATGAACATTACCTCGTAGTTAATCATTGATTTCACCTCCCTGTGGACTAAATGGCGCAGGCTCCGGCCTGCGCAGAGATTTGCGCTTAAAATCACGCCCTATTATTATACACGAGCATTCTCGTTTTTTCAAGAACTTTTTGCAGCCTTATGCATCGCTGTCACCGCAGTAAAAACTGCGGCTCCACTCCACCGATTATTCCTTCAGCGCAGCGAGCAGTTTCAGCAGCCATCGGTAAACTCGCCGGGCAGAAGCGATTTCCAATCTTTCCCGCGGCGTATGCACATCCGTCAAGTTTGGTCCGACAGAAATGATGTCCATATCCGGATAAAGCGCCTTGAAAAAACCGCATTCCAGACCTGCGTGGATGGAAATGATCTCCGGTTTTTTCCCGTAAAGTTCTTGATAAACCTCTACGGCCTTACTGCGCAAAGGCGAATCCACCGAAAAGGCCCATTCCGGATAATCGTTTTCGAAGCGTACCTGAGCATGAGCTGCCTTTGCCAATACCGTCATCTGATCGCGCATCATCTCTTTCAGCGTGCCCACCGAACTGCGGATGGAGCATGTAATCGTTACTTCCTCCTTATCGCAGCGCAGAATACCGATGTTGTTGGAGCTCTCCACCAGGTTGTCAAGGTGCATATTCATGGTCTGCAGATTAGCCGGAATGGTAAGCAAAAGGGTCAGCGTGTCCTGCAATGTATCCGCGGTCATCACGCGGTTATCTCCCTCCCACGGCTCCAAGAACAGACGGACATCCTTATCTGAAGCAGACAACTCATATCGGAATGCGGCATCGTATTTCTCCACGAGGACTTTTAAAGCGTCTTCGTCTCGTACAAACAAAACGACTTCACCGTGATCGGGAATAGCGTTTACCTTGCTGCCGCCCGATATTGCGCCCACACAGGCGCCCAGTCCGGTATTCGCCGCATATACGACGCGGGCCAGCATGCGAATCGCATTTCCCCGTCCTTTGTCGATTTCCACGCCGGAATGCCCTCCGGCCAGGCCTCCGATCTTCAGTTTAACCCCTTTGTATTCCGCAGGCGCAGTCTCCCAATCTGTTTTTCGAGTGAATACCGGAGTAACGCCTCCGGCGCATCCCACAATGTAAACGCCTTCCCATTCGCTGTCCAGATTGATCATGCGGCGGCCTTCAAGAGCAGACGGAGACAGCGCGCCGGCGCCGATCATCCCCGTCTCTTCACCTGACGTAAACAACACTTCAAGAGGCGGATGCGGTAAATCGCCGCTATCCAAAATCGCCAGTGCAAAGGCCATTCCTATACCGTTGTCGGCTCCCAAAGACGTGCCTTCCGCCCGCAAAAATCCGTCCTCCTCGATCAATTCGAGGGGGCTGTTATAATCATGGGGGCTGTCTTCACCCTTAACATACACCATATCCGAATGACTCTGCAGCACCAGAACCGGAGCTTTTTCATAGCCTGCCGCCGCCGGTTTTCGGATGATGACATTGTCGGCATCGTCCTTCACCGCTTCCAGCCCTCTTTTTTCGGCAAAGGAAATCAGATATTCAGCCACTTTCTTTTCATCGCCAGAATCCCTGGGAATCGTAGTCAGCGTACGAAAAAACGTTAACGGGTCGGTATTGCTCATCACGAATTGCCCTCCTCTTCTTCACCAGGCAAAGGCAGTCGGCCCTGACCCGCCAGGGAAGTCTTTCCCAGTAAAGCGTTTAAGATGATATACGCAATTGTCGCTGCCAGAATACTGTCGAAACCAGAACTAAAGAAACTGAAGAACAGTCCCGCCACGGCGCCGACACCCCAGGACAGGATGCCGATCCAGTTGACGCCCTTTACTCTGTACCAATTTTCCGGCTTTGCCTTTCCGAAGATATAGTAATCTGCAATCATCACCCCGGCTACCGGCGGCATGATGGCAGAGAGAATATTGAGAAACGCGGTCAGCGAGTTGGCAAGACCGGTAAGCGCCATAACGATACCGATGGCTCCGGCGATCAAAGTTACGCGAGGGCGGAGCTCTTCGCGGAAGTTGCCGATCTTCATACATGCCATTCCCGCCACATAAGCATTTCCGGTATTGGTCGTCCAGGTCGCCAAAACCAGAATCAGCATGCTGATCACAGGAAAACCGATATTGACAAACATCTGGGTAATATCGGATTCTCCTGTGGTAACTCCCATGATGCCTCCGATGCTCACCATGATTACGCCGGCGGGCAAAACGCCGAAAAAGGAAGCTTTCAGCGTATCCGCGCGGCTTTTAGAGTACCGCGAATAGTCCGAGGAAATGACGACGCTGGCCGCCATGCCGCCGATACAGATAGAAACCCCGCTGGTCATTGTCATCGACTCGGAGGGCGTATATGCCATAAGGTCGGACATACCCATGATGTTGATTCCGCGTACGGCTCCATAAATACAGGTAATCACCAGAAACGGAACCGCAACATAGTTTAGGACTTTCATAAAAGTATAACCTGTTACCGAGGTCGCCAGCATGATAGCGCCCCATAAAATGCATCCGGCCCACTGCGGAAAATCGATATTAAAAATTTCCATCATGGTGCTGAATGCGGCGGCGCAGGTAGCGGTCTGGACCCCGAACCAACCGATACTGGAAATAAAAGAGATTACGCTGATGATATAGCTGGATCCGCTGTCGCCGAAAGCCTTGGCGGCGCACATCGCCGAGGGCAGACCCAGGTCGCCGCCGATAATACCGGTCAGCGTCATCAGCGCGCCGATTAAACTATAGGCAATAACCGTTGTCAGTACGACCTGACCGATGGACAGGCCTTCCGCCAAGGAGCCGCCGATCATCAGGCTGGGGATGCAGATCAGAATGCCTATCCAGATGAAAGCGATGCTCCACCAGCTCTGTTTTTCGCTTTCTTTGACGCGTCCGAGAGCTTTTTTCTCAACGCTGAGTATTTTGCTGTTTTTTGCCATTATCCTTTCCTCCTATTCTGAGTCCTTTAGCTGCCGGATGGGCGTCGGCCCGCCGGCAGACCAGATCGCCCGCGCTTTATCCCTCGGCGGCATATAAGTAACGCGGCTGTGATACAGGTTCATCCGCACAAAAGTTTCCAGCATCACCACTGCGGCCTGTCCCGCTTCTATTACCGGAACGCCGTAACCCTCCTCATTCAGCGCCTTTTCTACTTCCTCTTTTACTCCCGCCATTGCGGTGCATCCGAGAACAATCGTTCCGGCTCCGTCTTCTTGGATGGCCCTTTTGCTTTCTTGGATTACAGCCTCTATCAGCCTGTCGGTCTCTCCTAAATCGTGTACCGGAATATCGATGCAGCGAACCCCGGTAAAGCGTTTCTCTAAACCATATCTTGCAATTTCTCCTTCAATCAATGGGACAACTTCAGGCAGCACCGTTACGATACCGATCCTGTCCGCCGTTCCCAAAGCGTAATATGCGATCGGTTCGAATCCTCCGAAGACGGGGATGCTTACCGCTTCCCGAGCGGCTCGGACGCCGGGATCACCGAAGCAGTTGACGAAGACGGCGTCATACCCCGCCTTTTCGCCTTCTATACATTTCAGAACCACGTTGGCAGCCGCGAGAGCTTCGTCATATTCGCCTTCGATGCTGCTCGGTCCATAATCCAGATACCAGGTATCCATCTCCGTATCCGGCAGCAGATATTTTGCGATATAGTCATCCATTTCTTTCGAACCGTGTCCGGTGTCAATGACCGGAGGCAAATTTAATATCCTCATATAGACACTCCTTATACCGTACAACTCAATAACGAACCTGCTTTCCTTTATAGCCTATGGCGTCCAGGAACGGGGCCCAGCAGTTCCAGCCCTCCTCCGACGCGTGCCAGGCTTCCGGCGCTGGCATGGCCAAAACGAGTATATTCTGTCCCTCTTCCAATTCCGCATTTGTTACCGGGCAACCCGTATCCAGATTTAAGGTGCAGATCAAATCCGGTACGGTAAGCAGCGCCTGATCACCCTCAAAGGCTGCCAGATTCTCATTTTGATAGTCGATCCTGAACTTTCGTCCCGCGTATTCGCCGATTCCCTCATAGTAGGTTCTGCCGAAGTCAAAGCCTTTTTCAACAGACAGCTGGTGCTTTGTCAGCCTGCCCCGCCACAGTTGACGGCATTCGACCACCTTGCTGATTTCCTCGCCCACATCTCTTTTTTCCTCTATCGCGTTCAACATGGCATGGCCCACTTCCAATGCCTTTGTATACGCTCCCGGAACGAGAGATGCTTTCATCTGTTCTTTGCTGGTCAGCCAGCCTGCGATGCCCATTACCATGTCAAAGGCCACGCAGACGTTTCTGCAGAGATTTTCCAGTCCCACTGTATCAAAAGGATCCTTCGGATAAGCGATAACCACGTCTCCGCTGCCGTTTGACATAACGCTTGGCGCCGTCGCAATATGGTTGAAAGCAAACGGAGTGGTATTTAATGCCGGAACCGCCCGGCCGCAGGGATCAACGTCGACAAACGGTTCATCCCTTTCCATTGCAACGAGCATAGGGACAAAGGAATTTCCCGCTCCGTATTCGATGGGGAATACATTGGTCAATCTGCGGTTCATCAGCGCAGCCACCTTTTTCAGGCCGTCGTACGCCGTAACCGACTCGACGAGAAAATCCGTGCCGCTCTCTCTGAACTTAACCGGAGAGCCCATACCCGCCAATACTCCCGCGTAAGTGCCGTCTTCCATCTCATCGACGGAAATCATCTTAACGGCAATCTCGTGGTTTTTCGCATAAGCGTCCAGATAAAAAAGCCCATGGGCAAGCGATCCGCCACCGCCTGCGCCCATCAGGGCAGTTGCGTAAATAATTGCCTTTGCATCGCGTTCATTTAAAATCCTCATTGGAAAACCTCCTTATTCCGCTCACTTTTGCCTTTCGTGCTTCTTGTTGCGTCAATTGTATAATTTTTCTGTAAAAACTGTATATATCGCGGAGGATAAAATTAAAACGGCTTTTTTGTCAAACGGAACAAAGGGGATAAGAAATACGGCCCTTTACATTGCAGGATTTTCCGCAAATGATTATAATAGGATTAAACAAAAGCAGTGTAATCTGAATGGGAATGGTGGATGCTTATGAGTATAACTGTAGCGGACTGTCTGAAGCTTCCTTCGCTCAGAGAGGCAAAAGTCGTCGCAGGCGCAGGCGGAATCAACAGAGACGTGTCCTGCGTATCCGTGCTGGAACACGTCGACCTGCTCATGCTCGAAAGGGAAGGTTTTTTTCTGGGCAATCAAATTATCATCAGCGCTCTCGTATCGATCAAAGATGATATCGAAGCGCAGTGCAAGCTGATTCGTCTCTTATCCGATTCCGGAGAAGTCGGCCTTGTATTGTATTATGTGGGAATCTTTGTCAAAGAGATCAACCCGAAGGTGATACGACTGGCCGATGAGTTGGACTTTCCGCTTATTATGATGCCGCCAAACCGATATAACCACCGTTACAGCGACTTTATCTCTGAAGCGATGAACATCATCATCGATGACCAGCGAAAGGAAACCAGCATCGTGTCCGGCGTCATCGACCAGATCGCTCACCTCAAGGCGCACAACCGCAGCATCGAAACCGTCCTGCGAATCCTGAGCGACCGGCTGCGGTGTTCACTGCTCCTTGCCGACCGAAAAGGAAACATCTGCGCATTTGCGTCCTGGCCCTTTGGGGCGGAGTGGAACGAAAAGGAGCTCGATTCGATTGTCGATCTTCGTCTGAAAAATCCTCGTTTCGGCGAATCTATAGAAATGCATATCAACGGCATGGACGCGCAGGTTTACTGCACTACACTGGATATCGAAAAGCAGAAAGGATATTTTCTCGCAGGAATTGATGAAGGCAGCACGCTGAATAACTCTTACCTGCTGCAAATCGCAGAGACATTACAGTTGGTTTCAACAATCTGGGAAAATACTTTTGGAATTGAAGATACGGACGTGCTCTTAGAAACGATATTGAACAATCGTCCGGCAGAAATGCACCGCATCGCTCAGGCTCTGCATATCGACATCGCTTCCTTTGATACGGTGTGGATTCTTTCGGAAAAAAACGGCCATAACGACATGACAAAGTCCAACGCGGACTGGCTGGCCGCAAAACTGACGGCTTTCCTGAAAGGAAATAAAAAAACGGCTCTCGTAGATGTGTTTAACGACTACGTGGCAGCCTTCATCGATTCAAGCAGCAATCCCTTTGCCGAATTTCCAAAAGCCTTTATCGATGAGGCAAGACAATCGCAGAGAGGAATCGATCCGGTCCTGTGCAGCGGCGTCTGGCGTCAGCATGAATCTACAGAAGAAGTCAGGAACGCCTTCTCGCTGATGGAAGACAATATCAAAACCGCTTGCATACTCTATCCTCATCAGAGTATTTTCACCCAGCACGAACTGCGATTCGCTGAAAACTGCCGTAAAATTATAGATGACGGTGAAGCCGGACTCAGAAAGTCTACGCAGATACTCGCTCCTCTTATGCAGGATGAGGCGGGGAAAGACGTCCTCGATACCCTTACGGCCTTTCTCCTCGATTGCCAGGGAAATATCCTTGAAACGGCCAATCAGCTCTTCGTCCACAAAAATACAGTAAAATACAGAATCAAAAAGTCGGAGCGTCTGCTTGGCACCGACCTTTTGAAAATGCCTGAAGTTATGGACCTATATACAGCTCTGGCCATTACAAGGATACTATCTGACGTATAGACCTTTTGAACCGGACCGGGACACGATTCTCTGCGGAAGTTGCCGCCCTACCGGATCCATGCCTATTTCCACAGCTTCTCCGGATAGAGTCCCCTGTCCTTCATGGCCTGCAGCGCATCGACCACGCCCTGTTTATCCTCTTTATAGGTGACACCGTACCACTTATCTCTCGACGGCAGCACCCGCACCGTGGCCTTTTTCTCTTTAAGCAGCTGATCCACTACGCCGGGAAGAAAATATTCCCCCTTCAGCGGATTCTCCGCCATGGCCCGGTCTAAAAAAGCAGGAAACCGGTCTTCCATTTCGTCCACGAAGGATTTGGTAAAGCCCCAGAAATTCATCGATACCGGGGTATCCTCCGGGAGAGGCTGCCACGTGGTTCCCTCGTCTTCACTGAAAGCAATGCCGTCGTCTCGGCGCATAATACGAGTCCGCTCCACGATATCCTGCAGATATCCGTCGCTGCTGACGCTGCACACCCCTCTGGACACGTGGCCGTTCTCCGTAATGGTATTCTCCAGGCGATAACCCACCATGCAGTACCGGTATTTCTCATCGTCGGCCGCCTTTTCCAAAAATTCATAGATGGACTGAAAGGCCGACGGTCCGTAATAATCGTCCGCATTGATCACGGCAAAAGGGCCGTCGATCAGATTCCTGGCGCTGAGTACCGCATGACAGGTTCCCCACGGCTTCACCCTGCCCTCCGGAACCCGGTAGCCTTCGGGAATATCGTCAAGCCGCTGAAACGCGTATTCCACCTGCAGATGTTTTCCCGCTCTCTCGTCGATCAGAGCGCGAAAGTCCTCCTCGTGCTCCTCTTTTATAATAAAAATCACCTTTTCAAAGCCGGCCATCATGGCATCGTACAGGGAAAAGTCCAGGATGATCTCCCCCTGATCGCTGACCGGATCAATCTGTTTCAGTCCGCCGTACCTGCTGCCCATCCCCGCAGCCATGACAACTAAAATCGGTCTGTTCATTATTCTCATTTCCTTTTCCATTGATTTTTTATCTATTTCATTTTATCCTAAATCCTCCTGCCGCGCAAGGAAAAGCCGGCGCCGCTCTACCCGCGAACTTCTGCGGTTCGCCGAAAGGCTTTTACACAGAGAAAAAAAGAAGACGCTGCCAAAAGGAGCATGGTTAAAACCGGGAGACAGGCGAAATTTACAGAAAGAGAGCCCAGCTCCAACAGGGGCTTTGCCAGCACCTGCACTACAGTCGTCATGATAATCGGCATAAAGGATAAGGCATACTGCAGCGGTTCATAGGCCAGCTGTGTCAGGAACAGAGGCACGGTGTAAATCACCAGCACGACGATCAGCGCAACAAAAGATGAGGAAGAAAACGCCGAGCAGATCAGGATCAGTCCGGTCAGGCCGATCATGGCCGAAAGAAAGAATACCACGGCCCAGATCAGCGTTTCTCCCAGAGTCATCACGTAGGGAACCGCGGTATAGTCCCCCGCTCCGCACAGCTGTATGCTCATGTTCCATCCTTCCGTACCGTAGAACGCTGCCACAAGAACGTAATTGACAGCGATAACCGCAAGAGCCAGAACGGCGGAAAACAGCAGAGAAGCCGCTGCTTTCGACAGGGCGCACTGACGCTTTCCCAGCCTGGAGGTCAGGATCAGCGCATCGGTTCTTCTGGCATATTCGTCAGAAAAGACCGGCGTCAGGGCGATAATCAGCACATAGCCCATGACGAGGAAGATCAGTGGAAGATAGGTGAGCAAATCCTCGCCTCCCCGGCCGTAGTGAAACTCCCGCATCTGCGGATCTTCTCCAAAGACGGCGGTCACCGGCAGGCCGCTGTACCGACCGTTTTCGTCCATGAAATATCTTCCCAGATTATCGTAAGCGTAATCCATATAAGCGTATATCTCCGTTTTCTCCTGTTTTACTCTGTGATCCGACAGAAGGCGGTCGACGACGCTGTCTGTGACGACGCCTTCATACTCCGCGGCGATCTGCTTATCTGCAGCGATGGCGTCTGCGCCTCTGATGTAGCCGCCGTCGTCGCTCATCACCGTCATGGACGGCATGCCGACAGTCATGTACAGAGCGACGTTGAGCAGCAGCAGAACCGCCAGCCCCACCCACACGATTTTCCTCTTCACGATTTTTTCCAGTTCAAATAAGATCAGTCTGCTCATCCTCTTCACCCGCTTCCTCAAAATAGTACAGATATAAGTCTTCCAGCGTCGGCTTCACCAAATGGGCCCCCTGAATCGGTTCTGTGTCCGACACGATTCGAAGGACGACCTGGTCGCCTTCATTCTTCAGATTTCCCACGTTAAAGCTGCCGATAAACCGGTCGGCTTGACTGTGCTCCACCCGGCACTCCCAGACCTTTCCGTCGACTTCCGCCGTAATTTCTTCCGGCTTTCCCCGATGAATGATCCGCCCGTCCTTCATGACCAGGATCTCATCGGCGATATACTCCACATCGGAAACGATGTGAGTTGAGAGAATGACGATCTTATCCGCAGAAAGAGAGCTGATCATATTTCGGAAACGAACTCTCTCCTTCGGATCCAGCCCTACGGTAGGCTCGTCTAAAATCAACACCCTCGGATCGTTGAGCAGCGCCTGGGCGATGCCGAGCCGCTGTTTCATTCCGCCGGAAAAGGTTTTGATCTTCCGGTCCTTTACCTCCCAGAGTCCCACTTCTCTCAGAAGACGAAGAGCTCTCTCCCGGGCATACCCTTTGCTCAACCCCTTCAGGGCTCCCAGATACAGCAGAAAACGGTAAGCGGTAAAATCCGGATAATATCCGAAATTCTGGGGAAGGTAGCCTAAAATATTCCGATAACTCTCCCCGTTTTTTCGGATGTCCTGATGATCGAATTCCACATGTCCGCTGCTGGCCTGCTGAACGTCGCAGATCATGCGCAGCAAAGTCGTCTTTCCGGCTCCGTTGGCGCCCAGCAAGCCGTAAACTCCCGGGCCGAGCCGCAGAGTCACATCGTCGACTGCCGTTTTCATATCATATATTTTCGATATGTGATTTATATACAGTTCCATCTCCTTACCTCTCTTCCATGGTTTTTTTCCGTCCTGCCACAGACAAAATCCGGCTGCTTCAGCCAAAGTCCGCCGCAGGGAAACCTCTCCTTTTACGCCTTTCGATGCGCCGGACGGAAAAACAGAGCCACTGCCGCCGACAGCAGGACCAGACTAAAGACAAACGTCCAGCCGCTGGTAAATATCGCGGTTCCGATTCCATCCGGATTGGCTTCTGCCGCGCTGACAGCCCACTTCTGCAGGATGACCAGAAACACCCCCGTTCCCATCAACAGATAACTGCTGCACCGACGGCGAAGCCTGCTGATCATGAGCAGGTAAAGGCTGTTGGACAGGCTGAACGGTACGATAACCGCCGACAGCGCGGTAAAAAAGGGTTCTCCCGTCTCCCTGCCGGCAACAACAGCGGCAAGGAGAAGCAGTGCAAAGTCCACTATACCGAAGATCAGCAGCTTTATGGAAAAAATACTTCTCAGATCATACCGGCAGCTCATCTCCAGTTCCCACATGTTGCTGCCGTAGCTTCTGACCAGTTCGCATCCGGCCACGATTCCCAGCAGCGGCGCCAAAACCGATGCGGAGACGACCATTCCCTCGTCTTCTGCATTGGCCGCGCAGACGAGCACGACGACGAGCAAAACACTCTGCAAAATCCAGCTTACGGGGGAAATGTATTCTGCCTGCTCTGCCAACCTCTGACCAAAAGGCTTTCCCATGGACAGCGGCTTGCTTTCGAGAATCTTCAGCGCCATGGCCCGCGTCTGTCTCCTGTGTTTTTCCGACGGATCGGGGGCCTGATAAGTCTGAAGAAGCCGGGCCATTTTTCGTTCTTCACTTCTGCGCATCACAGCAACTCCTCCTTTTCCAAAATTTCTTTCAGATTTTCCTTTCCCCGCTTCAGACGGGCTTTGGCCGTCGGCAGGCTTACTCCGGTAATTCGGGCGATTTCCCTGAGCTTCATATCGCTGTAGAATCGCAGGATGATCGCATCCCTCTGGGACTCGGGCAGCTGTTTCAGCGCCGCTTTGACCAGTTCTGCCGTTTCTACCTTTTCCACAAAACGGCTTTCCCTCTCATCAGACAGCCGATCTATTTTTTCCCTGACGGCCTCTTCCTCCAAAACGTCGTCTCCCCTTCTGCGCAGAGAATCGCTGCACGCGCTGCATGCGATCTGAAAGAGATAGGCCTTGAACCGGCCTTTCTCCACGTAGACATCGATATATCGAATCATGCGGAGAAACGTCTCCTGCGCGCAGTCCTGCGCCGACTCTCTGTTTCCGGTTTTGTAAAAGCAAAACCGATAGATATGATCGTAATACCGCTCGATCAGGATATTGAGCAGTTCTCTCTCTCCCTGCTGTATTCTGGTGATAATTTCCCCGTCTTTCATAAAGACCCTTTCTCATGTAGAACGTTCTATAGAGTAAACGGCAGCAAGAGCAAAAAAGATGCAAAAAGGATAAAAAAATTTCTCTGCCGGTCGAAATGTGATAAAATAATCGTATATTTTCAGGGAGGGAAATGCAAGATGCTAAAAACCATGGAAGCGGCGGAAAGAGACGCTGCGCTGCGGACAGCGGACCTGATGGCCGCTGCTGCGAGAACCGCCCCAAAGGGCAGCGGCAAGGACAAGGTCATTACCGTCATTTTGACCGGAGAAGAAAAGGCGGAACTGGTACAGAAGATGCACGAAGTCGCCGCCGAGTATCAAGAAGAATTTATTGAGAGAGACGCTCTTAATGTGGAAAACAGCCACTGCGTGGTCCTGATCGGCGTCACGTCCGCGCCATTCGGACTGAACAACTGCGGCATGTGCGGTTTTAAAAACTGCGGGGAAATGAAAAAGGCCGGAGCCAACTGCGCCTTTAACATCACCGATCTGGGCATTGCCGTAGGATCGGCGGTGTCCGTAGCTGCCGATCACCGAATAGATAACCGGGTCATGTACTCGGCCGGAAGAGGCGCGCTGCGGATGGGATGCTTTCCTGAGGATGTGCGGGTATGCTACGGAATTCCGCTCTATACCGGAGCCAAGAGCATCTACTTCGACCGGGGACCGGGTTCGGTTCTGCTGTAACGCCGGCAGGCAAAATGCAGCGGCTTTGCTTTTGAATACAAATCGAAAATATGCGCAAAAAACGCGCTTTGGCGCGATTTTGCACATAGAAAAAGAGGGGGCAGTCTGCGCTGACATTTTCGCGCAAGCCGTCCCCTCGTCTTTACATTACAGCGGTTCAAAATCTTCAGCGCCGTGTTTGCACAGCGGACAGATGAAATCCGGCGGAAGCGTTTCGCCTTCATACACGTATCCGCAGATTTTGCACACATAGCCCTTTACCTTAGGCTGCTGCTCCGGTTTCGGTTTGATGTGATCGAAGTAGTACTGATAAGTAACGGATGGAACGTCGGACAGTACTTTTTCCTCTGTCACCTCTCCGATAAACATCAGATGGGTTCCCAGATCCACAGTCTGTTTGACCTTTACGGAAATCATGGCGTTGACCGCTTTGTCGACATAAAAAATGCCGTTTTCCGCCCGATCGGCATGCGGATAATCCGCAAACTTATCCACATCTTTTCCGCTCTGGAAACCGAAGTGCCGGAAAAGATCGAAATCCGCTTCCTCGCTGATAAAGGAAAGGTTGTACTCTCCGGTCCTCTCGATCATCGAGCAGGTGTAGTTGCTCTTATCCACGCAGATGGAAACCTGCTTCGGGTTTACCGTGACCTGAATGGCTGTGTTGATTATGCAGCCGTTGTCTTTTTCGCCTTCTCTGGCCGTCAGCACGTAAAGTCCGTAGCTGAATTTAAACAGAGCACTCATAAGTACACCTTATTCCGCTTTTGCTTCAAAAGCGTCCTTGCCCAGACCGCACAGCGGGCACGTCCAATCATCCGGAAGATCTTCAAAAGCCGTTCCCGGTTCGATGCCGTGATCCGGATCGCCTACTGCAGGATCGTATTCATATCCACATGCTCCACATACATAATTTTTCATTTGTTTTTCCTCCTATTTCTTTTCATTTAACAACAGATATATCTTTATCGCCGCAGACAGATTCAGAAAAAAAGCCTTTTCGTCGGCTTCAGGATCCAGTTTCTCCTGCAGCTTACTGATTCTGTACCGAATGGTATTCTTGTGGCAGAAAAGTCTTTCCGCCGTCTTTCCGATATCGCCGCCGGCCAAAACGTATTCGGCGGCGGTTTTTAACAGTTCGCCTTCCCTTCCTTCCTCTTCGAAGAGGGGAAGGAGATAATCGTTCATATATTCCGAGGTACTCTCAGAATTAATATGAGATATAATCAGCTTGTATATACCCAGATCTTTGTAAAATTTAACATTTTCTTTTTCAATTTTTGCCGTCTTCCAGGTCCAGAACGCCTCCCGCACAGTTCTGTCAAAAGCGGATTTTTCATGGATGCCGCTGATTCCCATACTCACGACGCGGTCGGTAAGACCGCAGGACGTCAGCACATCCATGAGCTGGGCGCTGAAGCCGGAGTCGCTTTTCTCGTCCTGAGACAAAACGATCAAAAACGCTTCCCCGTATCTGGTGATAAAGGCGCCGCTCCGCAGGCGGCTGCCGCTTTGGATCAGCCTTTCGGCCCGTTCCGCATCACCCGGTTCCGCCTCCGCAAAGATAGCCGTGATCAGCGGTCGGAAAAAGGGATTGATCTCCTCGCTGACCGCCTCGTTTTCGTCCGGGGACAAATCTCCTTCCAGCATCTGACCGATCAAAAGTTCTGTCCTCCTGTAGTCGCTGTCTCTGTGAATCAAATCCCGCACCGCGATGATGACGTCCTCAAAGAATTCGTCGTGGCCGAATTTTAGGACGGGAAAATTCATCTCGTCGGCATAGTCCAGCGCCTCTTGAGGCAGCTCTTTAAAGAATACCGGTTTATAGGCGAGAGCCTGTACATTCTGCGCGATGAGCTTCTTTACGGCCTCCAGAATGAGTTCCGGCCGATCCTTGGCGAAGAGAAGCACCGAAAGCACAATGCTTTTCCCCTCGAAAGAGCTCTTGCGATAGGCTTCCCCCTCCGAAGTGAACTCAAAATCCAGAATTTCCGTAGTCTCGATGACTCTGTTCAGCCCCTTTTCTCCGGCCACCACAGAAAAGTCCTTCATGATCGCAAGATCCAACAGATCTTTTATTCTGACTGCCATAAAGACTCCTTTCCTCCTCAACCCGCGGAAGACGGCAGAAGAAAAACACTTTCCCGCTACTGTTCAAAAAGTACGGTAGACAGGTACCGCTCTCCCGTATCCGGCAAGACGACAACGATATTTTTTCCCTCGTTTTCCGGACGGAGGGAAAGCTGAACGGCAGCCCACAGAGCGGCTCCGGAAGAAATTCCGGCAAGGTAGCCTTCTTCTCTGGCCAGCTTTCTGGCCGCGTCGTAAGCATCTTCCTCCACTACGGGGATAATCTCGTCGATCACCCTTCTGTCCAGAATTTCCGGAACGAAATTGGCTCCGATTCCCTGAATGTTGTGCGGCCCGCTCTTTCCTTCTGAGAGAAGGGGAGATTTCTTCGGTTCGACGGCAACGATCTTTACGGCAGGAATTCTCTCTTTCAGAAAACGGCCGTTTCCCGTTACCGTTCCGCCGGTACCCACTCCGGCGACGAAGATATCCACTTTGCCTTCAAGATCCTCGAAGATTTCCGGCGCCGTAGTGTCCACGTGCGCCCGAACGTTGGCTTCGTTGACGAACTGGCCGGCGATAATGCTGCCCGGGATTTCTCTGTGCAGCTCTTCCGCTTTGTCCACAGCGCCCTGCATACCCCTGGCGCCTTCGGTCAGCACCAGCTCCGCTCCGTAAGCCTTGAGCAGTTTCCGTCGCTCCACGCTCATGGTTTCGGGCAGTACGAAAATCGCTTTATAGCCTCTTGCCGCAGCGATGGCCGCCAATCCGATTCCCGTATTTCCGCTGGTCGGTTCAATGATGGTACCGCCCGGCTTGAGCCGTCCTTTCTCTTCAGCGTCCCGAATCATCCAGAGAGCCGCTCTGTCCTTGACACTGCCCGCCGGATTGAACGCTTCCAGTTTTGCATAGATTTTTCCCTTTGCCCCCTGAGACTCTTCTATCCGTGAAAGACGCAGAAGGGGCGTTTTACCGATGGTTTCGGTTATGGATTGATAAATCATCTCGATCACCTCGAATTCTTTCTAATATTATGATACAGATAAACAGGAACGCCAGACCCAGGCTCCACCCGCCGAGGATGTCCGTCGGAAAGTGAACGCCTACGTACACTCTGCTGAAACCGATGAGGAAAATCAGCAGGCTCAGAAAACCAGTCAGGATATCGGCTGTTTTCTTATCGGTACAGTAGCGCCGAATCAGGTAGATCAGAATACCGTAGCAGACGATGCAGTTCATGGAATGACCGCTGGGGAAGGAATATCCTCCCTGTTCGATCAAACGGGCAGCCAGTTCGGGCCGCGGCCGCTGAAAAATTTCTTTTACCAGCTTGTAGATTCCCGTTGACGCCAGAGAAATGACGGCAAAAGGAATCCCGATCTTCCGTCTGGTTTTCGGAACAATCAGCAGGATCAGCGCTAAAACGGTAATGGTCTGCCAGTTTCCCATATAGGTTATGGTGATAAACACTCCGTTAAGCAGAGAGCTTCTAAGGCTGTATACCCATTCTCTGATCACTGTATCAGCATATATTGTCTCCGACGACGATATCCAATATGCAATACAGGCGAAGCACAGTAATGCTCCGCCTATGATAAACCAACGATAAAAATTTTTCCTCTTTCCCCTTTGCTGTTTCATCTGATAAACAATCCTTCTATTTGAATTTTACCGCTGTTCCGTATGCGATAACTTCGGCGGCTCCCTGCACGATAGCCGATGAAGCGAAACGGACACAGATTACGGCGTCGGCGCCCAGAGACTCGGCTTCGTCCACCATCCTCTTGGTAGCGATCTGTCTCGCCTCCTGGAGCATTTCCGTATAGCCCTTCAATTCGCCGCCTACCAACGTTTTAAATCCGGCTCCAATATCCTTGCCCAGATTCTTCGACTGAACTACGTTTCCCTTGACCATGCCCAGTACCTCGATCTCCTGGCCCGGTATGTAATTAATATTTACCAGCTTCATCCTCTTCGCCTCCTCGAATTTCTCTTATCCTTTGAATCAACATATACACGATTCCCGCGGCTGCGCCGACAGGAACGATTACCAGAAGGAGAAAAAGAACAAAGGGCATCCCCTGAAGCAGCGCGGAAAAAAAGGCCGCCGCCATTCCAAGGAGATAAATGACCGCCAGTATGGTAATGATGATTGGCGCAATATACCGTTTATCCAATAGCATCTCCTCCTTATTTGTATTATACACTTTTTTCTCTGCTATTTCCACCAGTTTCCCGCAAAGGACCGAAGTCCGGCATGAAAAACAAAGGGTGCATCCCCGCCCGATTTATGATATATTAATATATATTATGATATTGGAGGCGCGGCATTGAAATTATTCAGAAATATACCTAACGGAATCAAATTGTTCCGCTCCGTCGGAATTTTCAACTACTACCTGAAGGATATCGAAGCGGCAAGAATCGCCGGAGATACCGACAAGGAACGGGAGATCATCGCCTATGCCACAGGGCTTTGGGTAAACCGGGTCATCGACATCTTCGATCTGCACATCAACGTAGAAGGACGGGAAAATCTTCCCGAAGACGGTCCCTGCGTGTTTATTTCCAACCATGAGGGGTATGCAGATATTGTAGTGCTTTTCAAAGCGCTCGAAGGCAGACAGATCGGTTTTATCGCAAAGGACAGCCTGGAGAAGGTTCCTTACTTCGGCAAGTGGATCCGGGCGATCCGCGGCGTTTTCATCAAAAGGGGAAATACGCGGGATGCGCTCAAGTCCATTCAGGCAGGCGTAGACGTGCTGAAACAGGGATTCTCTTTGGTTATCTTTCCGGAGGGTACCCGAAGCCACGGACCGAAAATGGGCAGCTTCAAAGCCGGCAGCTTTAAGCTGGCGACCAAATCAAAGGTTCCTATCGTTCCCGTCACCATCAACGGCACCTACCACATGTTCGAAGAACGGGAGGTGATCACCGGCGGCGCTCATGTGGACGTCATCATCCATCCGGCTATCGATACGGCTTCTCTGGACAGGCATCAAATTGCGAATATTACCCATGAAGTGGAAAATACTATTAGGGAAACCCTAGACCGTCTGGTCGGGGAGGAATCTGCAAAGATGAAGGAAAAGGAGTAGAGACTATGATTATCAACGTTACAAAAGAAACCTTCCAGAAAGAAGTTCTGGAATCCGATGTACCCGTATTGGTAGATTTCTGGGCTCCGTGGTGCGGACACTGCATCAATTTGGCTCCAACCATCGATGAAATCGCTGAAGAATACGACGGCAAGTTAAAAGTCTGCAAGCTGAATATCGACGACGAGCAGGAGATCGCCATGCAGTACGGCGTCATGAGCATCCCTACCTGCGCCAAGTTTGAAAACGGACAGGTTCAGGCGAAAGTTCTGGGCGCTCTGCCAAAGGCAGCTCTGGTCAGCCAGCTGAAACTGTAAAATAAAACGCGTATACGCTAAGAAAGTCGTCTGCGCCGGTTTGACTCTCAGCGGCAGACTTTCTTGTTATTTCGGAAATATCGCTGACGATATTTCCTGCACAGTAAAAAGAATCCGCTGCCTAAAAAACAAATCCGGCAGCGGTTTTTTCGTCAAAAACCCGTTTTTCTTCCTGTTTCTCTTTGCAGGCCGACAGGGAAAACAGCAATGCTGGAATTAGAAGCAATATGGATAATTTTTTTATTTTTCTGCTTTTTTCCTATATTGCGCTGCAAAAAGCAAACTTCAAATTTATTTTTGACAGCTCGGTTCAGTAAACTCTTTTTCATCTGCCTTAATTTGAAAAGAACCTACAGCGTACCTACTGCTTCTTACTCTTTTTTATGGCAAGGTATACCGCGAAAAACACTATGGCGAAATAATATGCCGTTTGAAGCAAAAAGACTAATATTGTCGTAATTATCATAGTACTACCTCCTTGTTTTATCTTTGCTTCTCCGCAAAATACAGCTGTAACCAAATTCTCCTAAAAGATCGCAGAATCTGCACCCATTTTCGACCGCGCGCATCCGCCATTCTTTTACTTTGATATTACCTTAATTTCACAATTAATACAACAATTTTGCTATAAGTAGTCAATTTTTGCTATAAATGGCTGCCGTTAACCTTTTACCGATTGGGCATATCTATTGAAGCCAAGTTGGTGCGCTGTTCATTGTCTTTTGTATCGGTATATTCCATGCCAACGATGGACATGACGACCGCTCCTCAGTCGATCTGTCTTTTCTTTTATTTTGAGAATATCCCGATCTGACAGGCAAAGCAAGGATCCTGCTATAAGCGATCTTTTTACAATACTTTAGAATAAATGCATAAGCATCAATATGGTAGTAACAGCAAATTCCCCGATGACCCAAATGACAAGCCTCGTCAATTTCTTATGATTTTTGATCAATAAAAATAGAGAGGCAACCATGCAAATTTCCGCAGCGAGAATCGTAATTTTCATTAAAAGCTCTGACTCACCAAACTTGGCTGACAAAAACAAATAGAGAGCCAAAAGTATAAGACCTAATGTCTGCAGAAATTGTGCAGGTCCGAAATCCTGTATTTTGTCCTTTACTTCTTTTTCTTCATTCAGCGTTTTCAAATGTTAATCCATTTTTAGGCCTCCTTCAGAAATTAAATATCACTGAAAATTATAATATTTTCTCAACAAGACAGAAATGAAAAAAACAAGACCCACGATCAACAGTATGTGAAAAACCAATATAAGTAGATCACTTTGGCAAAATCCTTCTGTTTTTGTTAAAATAAAATTCATAAAAGAGTTATAAATGAAGGTGAAAAAAGTTATATAAATTAATATAAAATACAACCACGCTTGATTAGACGCTTTTCCCGGAAAACGAAGATTGCACAGCAACATAATAATAAATAAGAACAAACTTATGGCAACTATTTCTGTGACAGAAGTCAGAAAAACTGTGCTAATTTCTTTCCAACTTAGTTTCCCACTCTCTAATGGGATATAACGTAAATTATTCAGTTTAATTATACTTTCTTCACCTTCAAAAAAACCATATACAACTAAAACTGCTCTATTTATAATACTATAATATAATAAAATCAATATTTTATTACGCAAAAAATCTTTTCGTGAGATATTCTTAATCAAAAGGCCGTGACTACCGAACACTGATCGATACAACAAATTATTCAGTAGCTTTGCCGAAAAAAGAATGAAAATAATTATTCCCAAATAACGCAGGAAGGCTTGACCCCCTCCTGCGATTAATAGCAAAATACCACAAAGAGAAAATAGAAAGTCTTTATATGTATACTTTATCTCTTTTTTTATCATTTTACAATTCCCTCACACTTTGAAATGTTCCATTGTCATTTGCCAACAGTTGTTACTATAGAAAAGCTTTCAACACATTCTTCGGTTTTTAAATTAGCAGATCCTCCTCCAACTGATACACTTAGAGTTTTATATATAGTGTATTCTACTTTTATTTTGAATTATCTGTATTTTACTGCAATTTTATATTTCTGTCAATATATATTATGTTTTTCATAGTATTGATTTTTAATAATTTATTTGATATTCTGATGTAAATTATAGAATTAAAAAAGGAAACTCATGGCCAGAGGACGAAGTAATTTTAAAATGGGAATGGTCGAGATGATCGTTCTCTTCCTGTTAAAAAAGCAGGATTTATATGGATATCAGCTGACGACGCTGATTAAGCAGCTTTCTGATGGAAAATTTTTGGTTTCTGAAAGTACCCTCTATCCAACGCTGTATAAGCTGCTAAAAAATCAATATATTTCCGACCGGGAGGTATCTATCGGCAAACGCCGGGTCCGGGTATATTATCACATCGAAGATTCCGGAAAAGATCGGCTGAAGGATCTGCTGGATGATTATCGCGAGGTAATTTCCGGCGCAGAGATGATTTTATCCTGCGAAAAGCTTCCTGAGGAGGAAAACCATGATTGATAAACAAAAAAACAGAGAAATAAATCTCTATTTCAGGCAAATCAAAACCCTTTTACCGATTTACGGAAAAGAGGAGAAACAGTTTATCCGCCACCTGCGGACCGATATGGAAGAATATATCGACGCCCAGCCGTCTTGCAGCTGGGAACAGGTGCTGGAGCAATTTGAATCTCCTCAGGAAGCGGTTCACGGCTATCTGTCTGCACAGGATCCGGAGAAAATCTATAAAAAGCTCAAAATACGGAAATTTGTTTTCTTCACCTTGCTGTCCATCGCTGCACTGATTATCGCTTATTACTGTATAGCCGATTATTTATATCAGGGAATATTTCAAGCTATACGACAGCAAGGCATTACTAAAGAACCGACGATTATCATCGAATGACACAGGAGAAAGGACCATGGATCGAAAAATCAGAAAAAAAACAAGACAGTACTTTCGCAGAGTCAGGATTTTTCTGCCCGTCTACGGTAAAGATGAAAAACAGTTTGTTCGGAATCTGCGAAACGACATGGAAGAATATATCGACGCCCATCCCTCCTGCAGCTGGAAAGACATTTGCGATGAATTTGAAACGCCTTATGAGGCGGTCTACGGCTATCTGTCCGCTTTTCCTGCCGAGGATCTTTGCAGGAGCATCCGTAGCAGAAAACGGATACGCATTGTTCTTATCATCGTTCTTATCCTGTCTGCGCTGATCTTTACGTTTAAAACCTATCAATATTACCTTATGTGTGAGGACTCTAAAGACAATATTGTCGTTTATTATCAGGAAGTTATCGAATAAATACGGAGGAAACTAACATGAAAAAAAAATTATCTATCGTTCTGACCGTTCTGCTGCTCACACTTACGGCTCAGTCCGCTTTCGCTTCTGACCGGATAGAATCCGTGCAGGTGGAGCAGCTTCCTGACGGAAGCTGCTTTGTAACCGTAATCGAAGATGTTCCGCAGATTGAAACGCAGACCATGGCCGCAAAGACGACGACGAAAACAAAATCCAAAACAGTCTATTACAAAAACCGCAATCTTAAACTGCAGTCCTACCGGCACCTTCTCTTAAAGCAACATAAAAAGCAATATCACAGGACTGATTTTTACCTTAATCAATTTTTCGAGTAAACGACGCAATGCCATAAAAATGAGAGGCGACCGCTTTCCGGCGGCGCCTCTCGTTTTATTTCCCATATCCTTTTGTCTTGAAGATGATCTGCCGATTAGTCCCAATCGTCCTCGTAGTCCTTCTCCCAACTGATAATCACGCCGGAAGATGCGTTGATTTCGAAGCTGTACTCGTAGTTGCCTTTTCTCGCCTCTCCCTCGTAAACGTAGATTCCGTCGTCTCTTTCCAGCTGCAGTTCGATAATCGTAGCGCCCGGAACCTTAGATAATACGATGCTTCTGACTTTTTCTGCAGAGATCTGTCCGCTGCCCGACGATGACCCGTTTGATCCGCTGCCGGAAGAGGTATTGTTTCCTGTGCTTCCGCTATTGGAAGAACCGCTGTTTCCTGTGTTGCTGCTGTTTCCGTTGGAACCTGCGTAGTAATCGTCGTCATCGTAGTCAAAGTAGCTTTCGTGACGGCCGGTAAGGGTAATTTCTCCGCTCTGAGCATTGACAATGTAATCGTATTCGATATTGTCTTTGATGACTTCGATCTCATAGTAGTACGTGCCCTGCTCGTAGTCCAGATCGATATCCTTCACAAATCCGCCCCCGGCTTCCTTCAGCGCTTTGTTCTCCGCCTGCTCATAGCTCAGCATGCCGTCGGTGCTTTCGCTGCTGCTATTGGAGTTGTTGTTATTGCCGCTGTCTGCAGGAATGGTAACGGCCGTGCCGTACTTTACTGTGCTGTCCAGAATTTCGCCGCTTTCCGGATGGATATCCGCATTTCCGTAAAACTCGTTGGATTCAAAATCGGCTTCGTATTCGTACAGTCCGTTGTCTTTAGTTAAGTTGATCGATACACTGGTAACGCCTTCGAACTCTCTCTTTACGATGGCTTTGGCGTCCTCTTCTGTCAGAGAAACCTTCTCGCCGCCCAGATCGTTGTCCAGCTGAGATTCTACTTTCTTGACCTGCTTGGTCTCTTTGTTTATCTCAACTTCGAATCCTTCTGCGTTGGTATCGTCGTGGAACATCACTTCAAATTTGTTCTCCTCTTCCTCACTGGTAACAAACTTTGCCGTAGACGGTACATACTTCTTAGCGATCTCCTTGGCTTCATCGAGAGTCATCGCCTGTGAAAAGGTAGTGGATAATACGATTGCTGCGATAACGATCACCGCCGCGATCCCGGCTATTATGCCGTTTCTTTTATTTATGAGCTTTTTCATTGTTCTTCCTCCTGTTTTCTCCTCAGTCAAATCTTTATTGTGGCCTTATCATAACCAGAGCAAATGAAAATAAAATGAAAAATTTTATTGAAAATTAATTTTTTTGTTTTATCATTATATTACCCTCAGAAAAGAGGATATAATTAAGCTTCCAAGGAGGTACAGATATATGAAATTACTGATCGTTGAAGACGAAAAGCGGTTGTGCCAGACCATCGCCAAGCACCTGAAGGCAGAAGGATACACTATCGACGCCTGCTACGACGGAAACGACGCTCTGGATTATATAAACGGAACAGAATACGACGCGGTCATCCTGGACATCATGCTTCCGGGTATCGACGGAATATCCGTCCTGAAAAAAATCAGAAATAAAAAGCTGAAGACTCCGGTTCTCCTTCTCACGGCGAAGAATTCCGTAGAGGACAAAGTGACCGGTCTGGACAGCGGAGCGGACGACTATCTGACCAAGCCGTTTTCTCTCGAAGAGCTTTCCGCCCGCATCCGGGTGCTGATTCGCAGAAGCGGAGTAGAGCGGGTGGACAACACCATAAAAGTCGGCCCTCTGACACTGGACACAGATAAGAAGACTGCCGTCCGGGATGGAAAGGAGATCTCCCTTACCGCCAAAGAGTACTCCATTCTGGAATATCTGATGCACAACAAGGGAATCGTTCTCTCCCGGGAAAAAATTCAGCATCACATCTGGAACTATGACTACGAAGGGAGCAGCAACATCATCGACGTATATATCCGGACTCTGCGCAACAAAGTGGACGCCGGTTTCGATCAGAAGCTGATCCGCACGGTTCGCGGTCTGGGATACGTGATAAAGGAAGACGACCAGCAATGATGAAAAACAGCTCTATAAAAAAGAGAGTCACCCTCTATTACTCTCTCGTTTTGATTTTAATTACTCTGTTTGTCTTCGGCGTATTCTTGTTCACCGCCTCCAGACAGATCACGGTGGTATCCCAAAACACGGTAATGTCCGCCGTTCAGGACTCCTTTGAGGAAGTAGACTACGACAACAACATCATCGAAATAGACAACGATTTCGACTCCTACAGCAAAGGCGTAACCCTGCTGGTTTACAGTTCCAGCGGCGAGCTGATCAAGGGTTCTATCCCGAGAGGATTTCCGTCCTACATGCCTCTGACTTCCGGCAGCTATCAGGAAATTGAAGGGGAAAACGGGACCTGGCTTTACTACGATCTTTACAACACGTATGAAAACGGAGAAGGACTATGGGTCAGAGGTATATACGCTATGGACACCGCAGCCGAAACCCTTCGATCTATCATGCTGATCATGGCCGTAAGTCTTCCTGCCCTGCTGATTTTCGCCATTATCGCGGGAAGGAGAATTACAAAGAGAGCCTTCGAACCGGTGGCGGAGATCACCAAAGCGGCCAACTCCATAAACAGCGGTCACGATCTGTCCCGCAGGCTTCCGCAGGGAGAAAACCGGGATGAGCTCTATTTTCTGACACAGACGCTGAACCAGATGATGGAAAGACTGGAAGATGCCTTTAAGGCGGAAAAGGAATTTTCTTCCGATGTTTCTCACGAACTGAAAACACCCATATCGGTTATCTTGGCCGAATGCGAGTACACCCTTGAAGAAAACCGAAGTATAGAGGAGTACAAGGAATCCATTGAAAATATACAGAAACAGTGCATGCGCACCATGTCGATGATTCAGCAGCTGCTTCAGGTATCGCGTACGATAGACAAAGCGAAAGCTCTCGACAAAGAGGATATCGATCTGTCTATGCTCAGCGAGAGCATCGTCAGCGAGCTGTCTCTCGTGGCCAAAGAGGAAGGAGTCCTTCTTGAAAGCGATATTGAAGAACACATCGAGATTTGTGCCGATGAAACGCTGATCATGCGGATGATCCTAAATCTTCTGACCAACGCGATTAAATACAGCAAAGAAGTCAGCCGGCCGAAGATCAAACTGTCTGTCAGAAGGGACGATCAGGTTTATATCGTTGTGGAAGATAACGGTATTGGAATAAAAAAAGAAGATCAGACAAATATATTCAATCGTTTTTACAAAGTGGATAAATCGAGAAAAGCCGAAGAAAACAGCTTCGGTCTGGGCCTTTCCATGGTGAAATGGATCGCTGAGGCCCACGACGGTAAAGTAGAAGTAGAAAGCGAAATAGGAAAAGGAAGCCGATTCACCGTGACGCTTCCGTGAGCAGCATCTGCTCCGCAATTTCAGCAGCATCTCTGACCAGTTTGGCGCAAGGGCGGGAGGCGTAATAGCTTTCCGTCCTTTTTTCCGGATGGTAATCGTCTTTTTCTGCGTTCAGACCAAGAAGCTGACGGCAGATCAGCGATCCGTTCCTCGCCTTGAATTCTTCTGCCATCTGCTGTACCAATCTGTACAGTTCAGCCTTTCCAGCCTGATCGTCCGGAGAAGCATAGCCTTTTATCGCTCCAGCCGCGATGAACATTCCGCTCACAGCTCCGCAGACCTCTCTGAGTCTGCCCATTCCGCCGCCGAAAGAAGAAACCAGCCTTGCCAGAGTCTCTCTGTCCGTATTCATCTCTTCCGAAAAAGTCAGGACTACAGCCTGAGCACAGCTATACCCTTCTTTAAACAAAGCTTCTGCAATTTCTCCTTTTTTCATCTGTGTCTCTCCTTTGTTCGACCATTACTTTCTAAGCTCGGCCTGAAATCTGCTGATGATGTTTCGCTCGGCACGGGAAACAGTCATCTGCGATACGCCGAGGGTCTTGGCGATTTCTGCCTGAGATCGGTTGTAGAAAAAACGCTCTTTAAAGATATATCTGTACTGATCGCTCAGCTCAGATACGACTTTATTGATGATCTCCGAATTTTCCACCCGCTCGTATCCTTTTTCATCGAATCCGGTATACTTCTCAAGAAAAGAGCTTTCACCGTCTTCTCCGATATCGTCGAAGGTCTTGTCCAGAGAAAACGTTCCGTAAGCCTGTGCTCCTTCAAGGGCTTCGATTATCTGTTCCTCGGTATAACCGGTCTCTTTAGCGATTTCCTCCACGGTGGGTTTTCTCTGGTATTTGCTGTAGAGTTCCTCTTTCGCCTCCTGCACCTTTGCCGCAATCTCCTTCAGCCGCCTCGGAACTTTGAGACTCCACTGTTTATCGCGGAAGTACTTCTTTATCTCCCCGAGGATGGTCGGCGTAGCAAAAGAACTGAATTCAAATCCTCTGTCCGGATCAAACCTTTCCACGGCGGATACCAGAGCGAGGGCGCCGACCTGATAGAGATCGTCATAGTCTACACCCTTTCCCAGATATTTTCGAATAAGAATGTCTACCATATAAAGATATTTTTCTACGATTTTATTTCTAAGCTCTATGCTGGGATTTTTTTTATATTGGATAAACAAATCTTGTTCCATCATAAATTTTTCACCATTCTGATGGACTTGTGCCCATCTTCTGCTCTGCCAAATTCAACTTCATTCATCAACGTCTGTATCACATAGATTCCCAGATCACCTTCTTTCGGACAGTTCTGGCAAGGTTTGGCGATCTTCTGCAGAGTATGGGAGTCGCAGTCGTCCTTGACGATGATCTCTATCTTTCCTTTTTCCACGTTGCAAACCACTTCGTATTTATCGGAAAAGCCGTCAAAACCGTGACAGGAAACGTTTTTGCAGGCTTCTGATACAGCTGTCTTCACGTCTTCGGCCGCATCCAGATCGAATCCGGCGGTGACGGCGACAGAGCTGATCGCCAGTCTGACCATAGTCAGATACTCCGGTTTACCGGGAATGATAAACTGCAATTTATCCATGAAAATCTCTCCTTTAAAACAAATATTTTTGTATCTTTTATCTGTTTTATACCCGCAGCCCCTGAGAATACACACGGCTGTCTCCTGTCTTTTCTCCGGCAGATCAGGCTGAGGACAGATATATTTTAAAAATCTTTCTTTGCTATATCTTTGCGCAATCAGAAAGTCGGCTGCGCCGGTTTAATTCTCAGCGGCAGACTTTCTTGTTATACAGGAAATATCTCTGACGATATTTTCTGCATAATAAAAAATGAAGGCGCTGCGCAGTCGCAATAACACCGCAGCACCTTCAGTATATAACAGGATCCGTTATTTTTAAAGACTCAACTGTTCATCTTTATCCGGTTTTTTTTCTTTTTCGTCTTTGTTTTCCCCATCTTCTTCGTCATCGCGGATGACTTTAGCCATGGCTACAATCTTGGTATCGTCGTCTACCTTCATGATCTTCACGCCCTGAGTAGCTCTTCCCAGCTTGGAAACCTCGTCGGCGTGAATGCGGATGATTATGCCTTCTGAGTTGATCATCAGAATTTCATCGTCGTCATCCACTACCATGGCGCCGATCAGCGCGCCGGTCTTTTTAAATTTGGCCTTGTCGTAAGTGAGGATGCCTTTTCCACCTCTTACCTGAACCTTGTAGTCACTGACCGGAGTACGTTTGCCGAATCCGTTTTCGGTAACGACCAGAAGCTCCTGACCCGGTTCCACAAGTTCCATAGCCACTACTTCGTCGTCCTTTTCCAACTTGATCGCCCTTACGCCGCCGGCAATTCTGCCCATGCTTCTGACGTCTTCTTCAGAGAAGCAGATGGACTTTCCGTTCTTGGTGACGATGATCACGTTGTTGTAACCGTTGGTCTCCTTTATGCCGATCAACTGATCGTCGTCTTTCAGATTTATGGCGATCAGCCCGGTTTTTCTCTGGGTATCGAACTGGGAAAGCGGCGTCTTCTTGATGGTTCCGTTTTTCGTCACGGCGATCAGATATTTATCGTCGGAAAACTCCTGTACCGGAATGACGGCAGTGATCCGCTCTCTCTGCATCAGATTCAGGAAGTTAACCGCCGGCGTGCCTCTTGCCGTTCTGGTCGCTTCAGGAATCTCAAAAGCTTTGATCTTATGCGCTTTTCCTGTATTGGTAAAGAACATCAGATAGTCGTGAGTCGACGTCATGATCAGATCCTTGACGAAATCGTTCTCTCTGGTGGTTATGCCGGTGATGCCCTTTCCTCCCCGCTTCTGCGCCTTATAGGTGTCCGCAGGAACTCTCTTGATGTAGCCCAGGTGAGTCAGGGTAACGGCTACCTTTTCCTCTTCGACCAGATCTTCGTCGTCAAACTCGTCTACATCGGCAACCATCTTGGTTCTCCGCTTATCGCCGTACTTCTTCTTGATCTCCAGAAGTTCGTCTTTGATTACACCCATCAACAGCTTCTCATCGGCAAGAAGGGAGTTGTAGTAGGCGATTTTTTCCATCAGTTCAGCGTATTCCTTGTCGATCTTTTCTCTTTCCAGTCCCTGCAGTCTGGCAAGACGCATATCCAAAATGGCCTGAGCCTGAATTTCAGAAAGACCGAACCGCTCCATCAGCTTTTCTTTGGCATTGTCGTAAGCGCTGCGGATGATCTTGATGATTTCGTCGATGTTGTCCAGAGCAATACGCAGACCTTCTAAGATATGAGCTCTGGCCTCTGCCTTTTTCAGATCGTACTGGGTTCTTCTCGTGACGACCTCTTTTTGGAATTTCAGGTATTCGTCGAGGATTTCATAGAGATTCAATACCTTCGGCTTGTTATCTACCAGCGCAATCATGATCATGCTGTAGCTGTCCTGCAGCTGAGTATGCTTGTACAGGCGGTTCAGCGTGATCTGCGGATTTGCGTCTCTCTTCAATTCGATAACGATACGCATGCCGTTTCGGTTGGATTCGTCCCTGATCGCGGAAATTCCTTCGATTCTCTTATCCTTTACCAGCTCCGCCATCTTTTCGATCAGGCGGGCCTTGTTAACCTGGAACGGAATTTCCGTAACAACGATCTGGGATCTTCCCCGATCGGTCTCTTCTATTTCGCAGCAGGATCTTACTTTTACCTTTCCGATTCCCGTGCGGTATGCCTCTCTTACGCCGTTTTTGCCCAGGATGGTCGCTCCCGTAGGAAAATCCGGTCCCTTGACGATCTTGATCAGATCTTCTACGGTGGTATCCTCGTCGTCGATCATCTTTACTGTCGCATCGATGACCTCGCCCAGATTATGAGGCGGTATAGATGTAGCCATACCTACGGCGATACCGTTGGAACCGTTGACTAACAGATTTGGATATCTGCTTGGAAGAACCACCGGTTCTTTCTCTTCACCGTCAAAGTTCGGTACAAAATCTACGGTATCTTTGTCGATATCCCGAATCATCTGCAGAGCGAACGGCGTCATCCTGGCCTCGGTATAACGCATGGCGGCCGCTCCGTCTCCGTCAACAGAACCGAAGTTTCCGTGTCCGTCCACAAGGAGATATCTGGTGGAGAAATCCTGAGCCAGTCTGACCATGGCATCGTAAATGGAACTGTCTCCATGAGGGTGATATTTACCCATGACTTCACCGACGATACGCGCCGATTTCTTATGCGGTTTATCCGGCGTCACGCCTAACTGGTTCATTCCGTAGAGAATTCTGCGGTGAACCGGCTTCATTCCATCCCTTACGTCAGGAAGGGCTCGTCCTACGATTACGCTCATGGAGTAATCGATGTAGGATTTTTTCATTTCCCTGGAAATCTCATGTTGTTCCAGTTTGGTATCTTCAATCAGAGTACTCATGTCTTACCCCTCCTTTCTTAAATATCCAGCTCGGCCAGCTGGGCGTTTTCTTCGATAAATTTCTTTCTTGGCGGCACCTTGTCTCCCATGAGTATGGTGAAGATCTCATCCGCCGCTGCGGCGTCGTCTATGGTAATCTGGATCAGCGTCCGGTTGTTGTAATCCATAGTCGTCTCCCACAGCTGGTGGAAGTCCATTTCGCCCAGACCTTTGTACCGCTGAATGTCGATCTTTCCTGATTTTCCGTCATTGGCCAGCTTTTCAAGAAGTCTGTCCTGCTCCGGTTCGCTGTAGGTATAGTAGACCTCTTTGTTTCTCTTCGTCATAAACAGAGGCGGTTTTGCCGCGTAAACATAGCCCCCCTCGATAAGCGGAGTCATGTAGCGGAAGAAGAAAGTCAGAAGCAGCGTACGAATGTGCGCTCCATCCACATCGGCATCGGTCATGATGATGATCTTGTGATATCTCAGTTTCTTCTCGTCGAACTCGTTGCCGATACCGCATCCGAAAGCGGTGATCATGTTCTTTATCTCATCGGAATTGAGGATCTTGTCCAATCTTGCCTTTTCTACGTTGAGGATTTTACCGCGGAGAGGCAGAACAGCCTGACGTATTCTGTCTCTTCCCTGTTTGGCGCTTCCTCCTGCGGAATCACCCTCTACGAGGAAGATCTCCGACTTGGCCGGGTCTTTTTCGGAACAGTCGGCCAGTTTTCCCGGAAGGGAAATGCTGTCCAGAACGCTCTTTCTCCTGGTCAGTTCTCTGGCTTTTCTGGCCGCTTCTCTGGCTCTCGACGCCCTGAGGCACTTATCGAGGATGATCTTGGCCTGGGTTGGATTTTCTTCTAAGAAAGCGGTCAGATTCTCGCTGGTGGAGGTTTCCACAAATCCTCTCATCTCTGTATTTCCCAGTTTGGTCTTGGTCTGACCTTCGAACTGAGGCGTAGTCAGCTTCACCGATACGATGGCAGTTAAACCTTCTCTGACGTCTTCGCCGGCCAGAGAATCGTCGCTGTCCTTCAGGATCTTGTTCTTTCTGGCATAATCGTTGAAGATTCTGGTTAGAGCCGACTTAAAGCCGGCCATGTGTGTTCCGCCCTCTGTAGTGCTGATATTGTTGGCATAGGAAAGAATCAGCTCGTTGTAACGGTCGGTGTACTGCATGGCTACTTCAACCTCCATGTCTTTTTTCATCACCTCAAAATAGATGACTTCCTCATGGAGAGCGTCTTTATTGCTGTTCAGATGTTTTACGAATTCCTTCAGGCCGCCTTCATAATGGAAAACTTCTTTTTTCTTTTTTCCTTCCCGTTCGTCGGTCAGCGTGATCTTGATGCCCTTGTTCAGGAAGGCCATCTCTCTGAGTCTGTGCTGCAGTGTATCGTAGTCGAATTCGGTCGTCTCGGTAAAGATTTCCGGATCCGGCCAGAAAATGGTCTTCGACCCGGTTTTCTTTGCTTCGCCGACTACGGTAAGAGGCGTCACGGTCTTTCCCCGCTCGTAATCCTGTCTGTAGATCTTGCCGTTTCTCTTTATCTCTACTTCCATTCTGGTAGAAAGAGCGTTAACGACTGAAGCTCCGACGCCGTGAAGTCCTCCGGATACCTTGTATCCTCCTCCGCCGAATTTGCCTCCGGCGTGAAGTACGGTGTGGATGACCTCTACAGCCGGTATGCCCATCTTCGGATGGTTGTCCACCGGCATACCTCTTCCGTCGTCTTCTACCATAATAGAGTTGTCTTTCTGAATGGTTACGTCTATTTTTTTGCAGAAACCGGCCAGCGCTTCGTCCACGCTGTTGTCTACAATCTCATAGACCAAGTGATGAAGCCCTCTCGGACCCGTGCTTCCTATATACATACCAGGCCTCTTGCGAACGGCTTCAAGACCTTCGAGGACCTGGATCTGGGCGGCATCGTATTGATTCTGTTTTTTTTCTGCGCTCATCTTATACCCACCTTCGTTTTAATCGTTCTAAAGAACCACAATAGAACTATTATACATTAAAAACATCGTTTTTACAAGAAAATAAGCTTATTTTATCTTTTTTCCCTAACCTGTGCGAAAAAGTCCGTAAAATCGAAAATTTAAGGCAAAAAACAGGTTATAAAGTGTCGATATATGTCTGCAATTTTTTCACTGTCTGCCCGCTCTGCTTAAACCCGGAAAAATCGGTGATTTCGCCATGCTGCCTTAATTCTTTTCTTTGATTGCTTTCATGTCCCGCACGAAAAAAGCGCTGTTTCACTTTTCCGTGAGCCGGCGCTTTTATTTCAATTATGAGATGATCTTTCCGTTTTCTACCCGGATGATCTCTGCCTCAGGAAAAGAGGAGAGAAGCTGCCGGTCGATATCGGCCGTAGTAATGAAGATCTGATTTTCCTTCAGCGTTTTGATCAGATATTCCTGTCTCTCCACGTCCAGCTCGCTCATCACGTCGTCAAGAAGAAGAATAGCGTCTTCTCCCGTTTCTTCCCTTATCAGACTCAATTCTGCCAGTTTGAGAGAAAGAGCGCAGGTTCTCTGCTGTCCCTGAGAACCGAAGCTCCTCATATTGATTCCGTTGGCGTAAAAAGAGATATCATCTTTATGAGGTCCCCTTGTGGTGGTCCTCTGGCGGAAATCGTTCTTAAACGCTTTCTTTATCTCATCGTAGAAGTAGCCTTCCTGTTCTTTCTCATCCTCCACGTACAGCACGTTTGGATTGTACTCCAAAAACAGGGTTTCTTTTCCGTTGGTTATGCTGCTGTGTATCTTTCCGCTGAATCCGCTGATCTTACGTATGAACTTTTCCCGGATGTGGATGATCTTCGCGCCGTATTTGGCAAGCTGCACGTCCCACAGATCCAGGATACTGCTGTCGGGATTTTCCTCTTTCAGATAGGTATTTCTCTGTACCAGCGTTTTCTTGTAGTTGGACAAACTGTCGTAATACAAAGGCTGTATCTGACACAGCTCTCTGTCGATAAACTTTCGCCTCTTCTCCGGCTCGTCCTTTACGATTTTCAGATCCTCGGGAGAAAAGATCACAATCAGGATATTTTCCAAAAGCTCAGAGGTCTTGCGGACGTTGACGCCGTCTTTTTTTATGGACTTCTTGGCGTCCTTTTTCAGGATCACTTCTATAGACGTATCCATGATCTCTTTTTCCGCATGTATTTTCACTTTTGCCTGGTTTTCACCGAATTTGACCATTTCACTGTCGCGGCTGGTTCGAAACGACCGCCCGATAGAAGTCAGATAAATTCCTTCAAGAAGGTTGGTCTTCCCCTGAGCGTTGCTTCCTATGATCAGATTGACATTCCGTCCGAATTCTTTCTTCAGATAATCGTAATTTCTGAAGTTGATCAGCTCTATGTCTTTGATATACATGATCAGCTGCCTGTAATTCTGACCGGAAGAATCAGATATTCAAAGGATTCTCCTTCTGTCGGTTCTACCAGGCAAGGTGTAATTGCGGTGTTGAACAGCATATAGATTTCCTCGTCGTCTATGGATTTGAGCACGTCGAGGACGTATTTGGCATTGAAACCGATTTCCAGGTCTTCGCCTTCCTTGGAGATCAAAACTTCTTCTTTGACGTTTCCTTCTTCTGATTTAGAGGTGATAATCATGATTCCATCCATTATAGAGAGACGAATCAGATTGTTTTTCCCTTCTTTGGACAGAAGAGAAGCTCTCTCTATACTTTCCATGAGATCACCTTTGCGTACTTTTATCTTTATGCTGCTGCTCTTAGGAAGGACGTCTTTATACTTGATAAACTCTCCGTCAAGAAGGCGGAGAACTACTTTTACGCTGCCGATCAGGAAGAAAGCTTTCTTTTCGCTGAGTATGAGCTTTACTTCGTTTTCTTCTTCGGAGACTTCGCTGAGTATTTTGTTGATCTCGTTCATGATCTTGGCAGAAATGACCACGTTTTTTTCTTCCATGTTGACCATGGCTTCTCTGGTAATGGCCATCCTGTATCCGTCAATAGCGATCATGTTGATTCCGTCCTTTTGCAGTTCGATCAGTATTCCGGTAATCACGCCCTTGGACTCGTCTGCGCTGGCAGCAAAGGAAGTCTTGCGGATCATCTCCCTAAGGGTGTTTTTGTCCAGGGAAATAAATTCCTGATCATCTTCTGTGTTTTTAATGTTAGGAAATTCGTCCGGGGAAATGCCGACTATAGTAAATTCGGAATTCATACATTTTATGGTTACGTTTTCGTCGATCAGTTCTACTGTTACGTCGGCGTTAGGCAGTTTTCTGATGATATCGCCGAATAGTTTGGATTGAACGACGATGCGTCCGCTGATTCCGTCTTCTATTTCTATGGTTTCTTCAATAGTAATGTCCAGATCAGATGCGGACATCTTCAGTTTGTTGTCGTCGGATACTTCAAGAAGTATACCTTTCAGTACGGGAATGGTTGTTCTCGACGTTACGGCTTTCGATACGATATTCAGCGCTTTGGTCAGCGTTGTCTGGCTGCATTTGAATTTCATGTTGAACCTCCGGTTTGACGATGATGACGTTCAGAAAGGCTGCCAAAAATCCATTTTATTCTTATATTTTGGTAGTAGTATTAGTAGTAGGGGATGTGGATTTTGTGGATAACCTCTCCATCCATTGGAAAAATGGAAAAAGTTTTTGTTTCCTTTTTGTGGACAACTCTTGAAATTTATTCAGAGATTTCCTTTTTTAGGATATCTATTATTTCTTTTACCGATTCATTATCGTGTATCTCTGCCTGGATTTTTTCGCAGGCATGCATAACGGTTGTATAATGTCTTCCGCCGAATAGATTTCCTATCTTTGGCAGAGAGTAGTCGGTCATATCCCTGCAAAGGAACATGGCGATCTGCCTCGGAAAGGCGATGTTGTTGGTTCTCTTCGAACTCTCCATGTCGGATACTTTGATTTTGAAGTATCGGCTGACGATGGTCTTGATCTTTTCCGGTGTAGGACTGGTTCCGCTGTTTTGAATGATGTCCTTCAGTATACGTTTTGCGAAAACCTTGTCTATTTTTTCATCCATAAGAGAGGAAAAGCTTACGATTCTGTTGAAAGCCCCTTCCAGCTCCCTGATATTGTCCTTGATTTTTTCCGCGATCAGGCAGATCACCTCATAGAGATTGTCGTCTACCTCTATATTGGCGTTTTCTGCCTTTTTCATCAGTATGGCGACCCTGGTCTCGTAATCTGCCGGCTGAAGATCGGCAATCAGATTCCACATGAAACGGGAACGGAGCCGTTCTTCCAGCTTTACCAGCTTGTTTGGCGCTCTGTCGCTGGAAATGACGATCTGCTTGTTGAGATCGTAGAGCGAATTGAAGGTGTGGAAAAATTCCTCCTGCATGGTATCCTTTCCTTCAAGGAACTGAATATCGTCGATCAGAAGGACGTCCACCTTTCTGTACTTGTTTTTGAATTCTCTGGTCTTGTTTTCTCCAAGGGCTTTGATAAACTCGTTGGTGAACATTTCGGAGGAAACATACAGCACGTTGAGATTTTCGTTGTGTTCAAGAAGATATATGCCGATGGCGTTCATCAGGTGGGTTTTCCCAAGACCGGATCCTCCGTAGATGAACAGTGGGTTGTAGGCTTCCGACGGCGATTCGGCTACGGCCAGAGACGCTGCGTGGGCGTATTTGTTGCTGTTTCCCACGACAAAATTGTCGAACGTATATCTGGGATTGAAAATCTTCTGTTTCCTGAGCTTTGGATCCATGACAAAGGGCTGAACTTCCTCTTCTTTTTCGGGCTGCTGGTAGTCGGCGCTGTTTTTGATGACAACCCTGTATTCTTCGCCCGTCACGGTCTTGAAGCCGGATTCGATCAGCTGAAGATATCTGTCTTTCAGGACCTTGATGATGAAGTCCTCGTCGGATTCCAGGTAGACAATTTTTACATTTTCATCGATATTTTTTATTGAGATAGGTTTGAACCAGGTATTGTAGCTGATGGAAGTGGTGTTTTCTTCGATTATGTTCAAAACCTGATTCCAGATTTCTTTGCTGTTTTTCATTTTGCACCTTCGTTATGAGTATGTTTTCATTGTACAAAATAAGTTATCCATATACAAGTGTTATTTTAAAAGGGCTAAAATTTATATTTCCACAAAGTTATCCATATGCTGTGGATAACTTTGTGCATATCTTCCACATTTTTTGTCTGTAGGAAAAGTTAAAAGGATGTTAGAATAAATATAAAAAAAAGCAGGAGGTGCAGAATGATAAAATACGATGAGCTGCAGTATCTGTCCGTTTCCCTTCCGGAAGACGTGCTGAAGGAAAAGTGGAGCGGAAATTTTGAAGAGGAGAGAAAGCTGATCGAAGTTTTTCTGTCCAAAGAAGATCTGTCTTATGCGATGAGGTGTCGTTTAGAAAGGGAAAAGGAAAACATAGATATTCTTCTCAGAAACTACACCATACCGGAAGAAGAAGCCTACAATATGGTAAAGGAACAGGTTTCTTCTCTGGATAAAGAGACCTTCGACTGCTGGCGCAGAGAAGAGAAGATGGACTGGATCTATGTCAACGGAAAGAGAATGTTCAGCAGCAGTTTCTTCGGTACGCTGAGGAAGGTGTATCCGAAACTTTTAGGAATAACCGCCGATAATCACAAGGATGACGAGGTGGATCGGTACATAGATTCCCTGCAGGATGGAGTGGAATCCGGAGCGCATATTCACATTCGTCAGGAGCTTTTCCTAAAGGATGAAGCTGTAGAAGAAGGAAAAAATATTCGTCTGCATATTCCTCTTCCTGTAGAGAGGGATTACATCAACGATCTGCAGATTTTAAAAGTAGATCCGACTCCGGCGCGCCTTCCGGAAATGGATGATCATCAGCCTGCCGCTTACTTTGAAGATACTGCGGCAAGGGGAAAGATCTACAGTGTGGAATACTCTTTTGACAGCAAGCTGGTATACAGAGATTTTACGAAGATCGATCCGTCTCCTGTACGCTTCGAAGATATTCCGGAGGAAGCGAAAAAATATCTCAGAGAAGAACTTCCTCATCTTCAGTTTACGCCGTATCTGCGATATTTGGCCCAGGAGATCAAGGGCGACGAAGAAAATCTGCTTCTCATTGCCAGAAAAGTCTACGATTTTGTGACGACGAAGGTAACCTATCGTTTTGTCAGAGATTATTCAGGAATAGACAACATTTCCGAATACTGCGCTGCCGCCCTGAGAGGCGACTGCGGCGTACAGGCTCTGTTGTTCATCGTGCTCTGCAGAATTTTAGGCATTCCTGCAAAATGGGAATCCGGTCTTGATGCTAAGCCGGGCGACGTGGGACAGCACGACTGGGCTATGTTCTATGTCCCGTCCATAGGATGGGCGTACGCTGATCCTTCTTACGGCGGATCTGCTTATAGAAACGGGAATACACGGCGTTGGAACTATTTCTTCGGCAATGTCGATCCGTACAGAATACCGATTAACAATGAATTCCAGAGAGAATTTAATCCGCCGAAGAACTTTTCCCGGATGGATCCTTACGACAATCAGTCCGGTGAAATCGAGTATGAAGATCATGGCGTATACGACGGTCTGGGATACCGGTTTATCTGCGTAGATATACATAAGCTTTAGGATTTCATTTAAAGTCTGCACAACGTGCAATACAGCTATATGTGAAACATATGGCAAAGCCGGCAATTTCCAAAAAAACTGCCGGCTTTTTTGATCTTTTGGTTATTTTTAGTTTTTTTTGGTTTTCCATATTTGATTTGGCCGTCCGGCGACAAAAATATTGACAACAAACATCGAAGAAAGTATAATAATAAGACATGCGTGCATACATTGAAATTCAGATTATGCATCGATTTTTTATTTCCCGGATAAAAACGGAGAAATGCAGGCGGGGCAAAAATATTCAGAAGACGTCCTGTCCTTAAAAGATTCAAGGAGGTAATTAAAATGAAACAGACTTATCAGCCAAAGAAAAGGCAGAGAAAAAAAGAACACGGATTCAGAAAAAGAATGAGCACGAAGAACGGCAGAAATGTTCTTAAGAGAAGAAGACTGAAGGGCAGAAAAAAGCTTTCCGCATAATTTGTGATGCTTAAAAAAAACGTACTGAGAAGAAAGAGCGATTTTACAAGTATCTATAAAAGGGGGAAGTCTGTCGGAGACAGATATGTGGTCGTATTTTACAAGAAAAACGGCCTTCCTTACAAGAGGCTGGCCTTTTTAGCCAGCAAAAAAGTCGGTAACAGCGTAAAACGTAACAGAGCCAGAAGATTGATGAAAGAAAGCTACAGGCTTACGGATTTGACCCTTCCGGAAGGGTACGATTTTATTTTCATTGCCAGAAATACGATTACCGACGCAAAGTGCGCAGAAGTAAAGAGATCTTTAGAATCTGCCATAAAGAGAACCGGGGTAATAAAGAAATAATGAAATATATCAGTAAGTTTATCAAAGGAATAATGATTTTCCTTATTAAGGTATATCAACGCTGTATTTCACCCTTATTTCCGCCTACCTGTAGGTTTTATCCTACCTGTTCCACTTACTTTATACAGGCTCTGCAAAAGTATGGTGTAATAAAGGGTAGTTACTTAGGAATAAAACGAATTTTAAAGTGTCATCCGGGAAATCCCGGTGGTTACGACCCTTTAAAATGATGGAGGAAAACCGATGGGATTAATAGCTCAACCTTTGGGTTGGCTGCTGACTCAGTTGCACAATATAGTAGGAAGTTACGGTATTACGCTGGTTATCGTTACGGTTATTGTTAAACTGGCGCTTTATCCGCTCTACAAAAAACAGATCATGGCTACTGCCGGTATGACGGATCTGCAGCCGAGGATGCAGGAACTTCAGAGAAAATACGCAAATGATAAAGAAACACTGAATCTGAAGATGCAGGAGTTGTACAAAGAAGAAGGATTTAACCCGATGGGAGGTTGTCTGCCGATGGTCGTGCAGATGATCATTATCATGGGTCTGTTTGCGCTTCTGCGAAATCCGATGACTTATATATCTTCTGAGGAGATGTACTTCGCAATTCATGAGAATTTTTTGTGGATAAGAGATTTGAGCCAGCCGGATCTGTGGGTGCTCCCGCTGATGGCCGGAGCGGCTACCTTCTTCTCTACCTGGCTTAGTCGTCAGACCAATCCAAATCCGCAGAATTTCAATGCGATGATGAAGATGATGATGTATTTCTTCCCGATCATGATCGTGTGGCTCGCCAGATCTTATCCATCCGGTCTTGCGATCTACTGGTTCATGAGTCAGTTTATCCAGATTTTCTTCAATTTGCGTTTCAATAAGCTGAGAAAAGACATTAGAGAGAAAAATAAAACCGTAAAAAAGAAGAAGAAAAAAGTCGTTGGAGGAGCAAATTAAATGGATGTTTCTGAAAAATGGGGAAACGATGTGGATACCGCGGTCGATCTTGCATTGGCCGAATTGAAAGCGACAAGAGATGAAGTTGAAGTAACTGTTTTGGAACAGCCATCAAAGGGTTTTTTCGGAATCGGCGCTAAACTGGCTTTGGTCAGAGTAGAGCGTAAAAAGCCGGTTCAGGAGGAAGAACCTGTTTCAGATAAAGTAGTAAAGGAAAGCAAACCGGTCAAAGAGAACAGAGCGGAGCAGAAGAAGCCGCAGAAAAATCAGAAGCCGGCCAGAAGATCGGAAAAGAAAGAAGAACCGATGAAATCTTCCATCGAGAAAGAAATTGGGGATCTGCCGCCGGTAGACGAGCATATCGCTCTGGACTTTTTGAAGGAAGTTACCGAGCAGATGGGACTTGACATTGAAATTTCTGCCAAGGCTGACGAAGAGAATGTATTTGTCAATATCCGGGGCAAGGATTCCGGTACAGTAATCGGAAAAAGAGGACAGACTCTGGATGCGATCCAATATCTGACCAGCCTGGTGGTGAATAAGGATAACAGCAACTACGTCAGAGTGGTGGTCGATGCGGAAAATTACAGAGCCAAGAGAGAGAAGACTCTGGAAAAGCTGGCCAACAGATTGGCTGACAAGGTTGTGAAGACAAAGAGAAGTGTCAGACTCGAACCAATGAATCCTTACGAAAGAAAGGTTATTCACGCAACTCTTCAAAGCAACCCGCGCGTTACAACGAGAAGCGAGGGACAAGATCCTTACAGAAGGGTTATAATAGAGCTTAAATAATTTATGGCCCGCAGATTTTGCGGGCTTTTTTATTGGTTATGGAGATATTTTATGGAAGATACAATCGCTGCCGTCGCTACTGCGCCGGGAGAAGGCGGAATAGGCATTATTCGAATAAGCGGGGAAAAGTCAAGGCAAATCCTGAACAGAGTATTCCAAGCCGCTCATCCTGAGAATTTGAAGGATCGGAGGATGGTTTACGGTCATATTGTGGATCCGGATAACGGAGCAATCGTTGACGAAGTCCTCTGTGTTTTTATGAAAGGACCGTCGACTTACACGGCGGAGGATACGGCAGAGATAAACTGTCACGGCGGCATGATTCCCCTGAGAAAAACCCTGGAACTGGTGCTCCGCTGCGGCGCCAGAATTGCCGAACCGGGAGAATTTACCAAGAGAGCGTTTTTAAACGGCAGACTGGATCTGTCCCAGGCGGAAGCGGTTATCGATGTGATAAAGGCGAAGACGGACAGGTCGTTTGATGTGGCGATGAATCAGCTTGAAGGCGTTTTTTCCGAAAGTATTAAAAGCATTCGGGAAAAGCTGATGGATGTTCTGGTGAACATCACGGTCAATATCGATTATCCCGATGAGGATATAGAGGAAATTACTTACGAGAAGCTGAAGTGTGATCTTGAGAGCATAAGAGAGGATATAGAAGATCTGCTGAGCAGCGCGTCGACAGGGCGTATCCTGAGGGATGGACTGAATACGGCCATTATCGGAAAGCCTAACGTGGGCAAGTCTTCACTGATGAACAATCTCCTTCGGGAAGTCAGAGCTATTGTCACTGAAATACCGGGAACCACGAGAGATACCATAGAAGAGAATATCAGTATAAGAGGAATACCGGTCAGGCTGACGGATACGGCCGGAATTCGGGAAACCGACGACGTTATCGAACAGATGGGCATCGAAAAGTCGAAGGCGTCTTTTAATCAGGCGGACTTGATCATTTTTATTCTTGACGGAAGCAGCGAACTGAGTCAGGAAGATGAAGAGATTATGGAATTGCTCAGAGGGAGAAAATCCATAGTGCTCCTCAACAAAACCGATCTTGGCGCTGTGGTGACAAAGTCAGATGTACAAGGACGTTTGCCGGAGTCCGTTGTTGTGGAAACTTCCATGAAGACGGGAAGGGGAATGGATCAGGTAGAAGAGGAGATTGCCGCCATGGTTTACGGCGGAAAGGTCAGTCAGGAGAACAGCCTGGTGGTGACCAGCGCGCGGCATAGAGATCTTCTCGACAAGGCGGACAGATCCGTAAAAGATGCAATTAAGATGGTAGAAGCAGGCGAAGCGCTGGAGCTGATAGAAATCGATGTGAACAGCTGCTATCAGGATTTGGGTGAAATTATCGGAGAAACCGTTCAGGACGACGTTCTCCAGGAAGTTTTTTCTCGATTTTGTTTAGGAAAGTAGGAATCGGATGGATATGGAACAGGTATTGATGGGTGAATATGACGTAATTGTGGTAGGCGCGGGGCACGCGGGCTGTGAAGCGGCCCTTGCAGCCGCTCGAATGGGAAGCAAAACCATGCTCTTTTCCATGAATTTGGAAGCCGTAGCCATGATGCCCTGCAATCCGTCCATAGGGGGAACAGGAAAAGGCCATCTGGTCAGAGAGATCGACGCCCTTGGCGGAGAGATGGGAAAAAACATCGATAAGACCTTCATACAGAGCAGAATGCTCAATACGGCTAAGGGACCGGCAGTACATTCTCTGCGGGCGCAGGCGGATAAACACAGATATCATGTGGAGATGAAGAAGACCATCGAAAAGCAGAAAAATCTCACGATGAAACAGGCCGAGGTGACGGACCTGATCGTAGAGGATGGAATCGTGCGCGGCGTGGTGACAAAGACGCACACCTACTATAAAGCGAAAGCGGTGATCCTGGCGACAGGGACATTCCTCAGGGGAAAAATTTTTATCGGAGACAGCGCTTTTTCGAGCGGCCCCAATGGTTTGGCGCCTTCCGTAGAACTGGCGGAAAATCTGAAAAAACACGGACTGGAAATGCGGCGGTTTAAGACCGGAACTCCGGCAAGAGCGTTGGCATCTACTTTTGATTACGATAAGATGTCAGAACAAAAGGGTGATGAAAATATAGTACCGTTTTCTTTTATGAACGATAACCTGCACAAAGATCAAATATCATGTTGGTTAACTTATACAAATGAAGAAACACATACTGTTATACGAAATAATTTCCATAGATCAGCCTTATTTGGAGGACAAATAGAAGGTATAGGACCAAGGTATTGCCCATCAATAGAAGACAAAATAAATAGATTTTCTGACAAAAAACGACACCAGTTATTTGTAGAACCAGAAGGATTAGATACAGAGGAAATGTATATACAAGGTATGTCATCAAGTTTACCTGAAGATGTACAAGAGGAATTCTATCACACTATACCTGGTTTAGAAAATATAGTTATAACAAGACCTGCTTACGCAATCGAATATGATTGTATAGATCCACTTACATTAAAGCCTAATTTAGAAAATAAATTAATTAAAAATTTATTTTGCGCCGGACAGTTTAACGGAAGTTCAGGGTATGAGGAAGCGGCGGCTCAGGGATTGATGGCGGGGATAAACGCTAATTTGGAAATAAATGGAAAATCGCCTTTTGTACTGGATAGAAGCGAGGCTTATATTGGCGTTCTCATCGACGATCTGGTGACTAAAGGTACTAATGAACCTTACAGAATTATGACCAGCAGAGCGGAATATAGGCTGCTTCTCAGGCAAGACAACGCAGATTTGCGTTTGACGGAGAAATCCTACCGGATTGGACTGGCTGACGAAGACCGATATCAGCGATTTTTGAAGAAAAAGGAAAACGTCGAGAGGGAGAAGAACAGGTTGGAGCAGACCTTCGTTCAGCCGGCCGATGCAAACGAATATCTGGAGAAAATCGGAAGTTCGCCGCTGCAAAATCGTTCCAGTCTGGCTGAACTGATGAAGCGGCCGGAGGTGACTTACGAGAATCTGAAAGAGATAGACGGAGACAGGCCTCAGCTTTCTTCCCATGAGAAGAATCAGTTAGAGGTGCAGATCAAATATGAAGGTTATATCAAAAAACAGCTGAATCAGATAGACCGGTTCAAGAAACTGGAAAACAAAGGGCTTTCCGCAGATATGGACTATTCCCTAATTGAAGGTCTGCGAATTGAAGCCATGCAGAAGCTGAATCAGATTAAACCGGCTTCCGTGGGACAGGCTTCCCGGATATCCGGCGTTTCCCCGGCGGATATCAATGTATTACTGATTTATCTGGAAAAGCAGAGAAGAAAGAGATGAATATGGAAAGACTGAAAGAAGCACTTATAAGTCTGGATTTGCCCCATGACGATGAAACCATGGAAAAGTTCAGAAGGTATATGGAAGGAATACTGGAGTGGAATCAGAAGCTGAATCTGACCGCTATTACCGATCGGGAGGAGTTTATTCTCAAGCACTTTATCGATTCTCTTCTGTGCTGCGGTTTTGCGGAGTACAAAGAAAGCAGGACGGTTATCGACGTGGGTACCGGTGCCGGATTTCCCGGAATTCCGCTGGCCATCGTCAGTCCGGAAAAGGAATTCATCCTGGCGGATTCTCTGAATAAGAGACTGAAAGTGGTTTCCTCCCTTTCCGGCGATCTGTGTCTCTCTAACGTTCGGACCATCCACGGCCGTGCCGAAGAGCTGGCGCGAAATAAGGCGTATCGGGAGAGCTTTGATCTCTGCGTATCCAGAGCGGTAGCCAATATGGCCGTTCTCTCTGAATACTGTCTGCCCTTTCTCCGGAAGGGCGGATATCTCCTTGCCTACAAAGGGCCTGACGGCAGGGAAGAGGTGAAAAAGGCGGAGAAAGCCATCTCTGTTCTCGGTGGAAAGTGCATGAGGATAGAGGAATCGCCTGTCGAGGGATTTGATCACAATATTGCAGTAATTGAAAAAATAAAGAATACGCCCGCGAAATTTCCGAGAAAAGCGGGAACTCCTGCGAAAGAGCCTATATTTTGATAGAATATAGGCTTTTTTGCTTATTTTTTGTCCGCTTTTTCCCGGGAAAACGTGGTATTCTGTAGAAGAGAAGAGGTACAGGAGGGATAAGATGTTACAGAGAAAGACCACGGAACTGCCTCTGGAGCAGATCTGCACCAATCCGGATCAGCCCAGAAAGTTCTTTGCCGAAGAAGAACTGAACGACCTGAAGAATTCGATTGCCGAATACGGCGTACTTCAGCCGGTTATTGTCAAAAAAGAGAGATCGGGGGAATATTCCCTGATCGCCGGAGAAAGGAGAGTACGGGCTGCAAAATTGGCGGGGCTGACCAAGATCCCGGCGATCGTAAAGGATTTCGACGACAGAGATGCGGCGCTGATCTCCGTAGTGGAGAATGTTCAGCGGGAAAATCTCAGCTATATCGAAGAGGCCTACGCCTATAAGAGGCTGATCGACGAGTTTGAGCTGACGCAGGGTGAATTGGCGGACAAGATCGGAAAGCGCCAGTCGACTATATCCAACAAACTGAGGATTTTAACCCTGCCGCCGGATATTCAGAAAAAACTGGCGGAGGCCAAGCTGACAGAGCGTCACGCGCGTGCGCTTCTGAAAGTGGAAGATCCGGAGGTTCGGGAGAGGATTCTTCAGCGGGTGATCAATAATAACCTGAACGTGAAGCAAACGGAAAAGCTGATTGAGGATTTTCTTGTCAAAGAAGAGGAGAACAGTCGGAAAAAGCGGAAAATCAATTACATAAGTTATAAAATATATATGAATACGATAAAGAAGGCGTTTTCGCAGATACACGATATGGAAAAGAATGCCAGGTTCTTTGAAGACGACAAGGGGGAGTACGTAGAAGTAAAAATTGTCATTCCGAAAAAAAATGGATGTTTCACGTGAAACATCCATTTTTTTTAGTGAAATAGTGGTAAATCCTATTCAAATCATATATAATGATTTCAGTACTTGCTTAAGTCAGGAGGAAAAACATTGGGAAAAGCTATAGCAATATTCAATCAAAAAGGCGGGGTAGGAAAGACCACGACTAATATCAATCTGGGCGCAAGCCTGGCCATGAGAGGTAAAAAAGTATTGATGCTGGATATAGATCCTCAGGGGAATACGACAAGCGGCATAGGCGTTTCGAAGAGAAATTTGGACTATACGGTGTACGATCTTTTGATCGAGGATAATTTCGATACAAAGAAAGCGATTATTCATACGGGAATAGAAAACCTGGACATTATTCCGGCAAGCGTAGATCTGGCCGGCGCTGAAATAGAGCTGGTAGAACAGGATGGAAGAGAGAAAAGACTGAGAAAGTCCATAGACAGGATAAAGGGCGACTATGATTACATATTTATCGATTGTCCTCCTTCACTGGGTCTGCTGACCATTAACTCCCTGACGGCGGTAGAGAGCGTGCTGATTCCTATTCAGTGCGAATTTTACGCTCTTGAGGGGGTTAGTCAGCTGGTGAGCACCATTGAATTGGTTAAGAAAAATTTGAACAAGGACCTGGAGATTGAGGGAGTAATCCTGAGCATGTTCGACGGAAGGACCAATCTGTCCGTGCAGGTCGTGCAGGAAGTAAAGAAATATTTCGGCTCGAAGGTATATTCCACGGTAATTCCGAGGAACATAAGATTAGCAGAAGCTCCCAGCTTCGGCATGGCGATTACGGAGTACGATCCGAAATCAAAAGGAGCAGAGGCTTACAGAGATTTCGCTGAAGAATTTCTGGAATGGGAGGAAAACAGATCATGACAGCAGCAAAAGCAAAGAACAGAGGATTGGGAAGGGGACTCGACGCCCTTTTCGCCGATCAGGCTCCTGTCGCCAGACCGGAAGAGGAAAAAGGGGAAACCGCGCCGGCAGGGGATCAGGTGATGTACATCGACATCAACGATATTCGGCCTAACGAAAATCAACCGAGAAAATACTTCGATGAAGAGAAGATAAACGAACTCTCCGCCTCTATCGTAGAGCACGGTATCATTCAGCCCCTCGTAGTCAGAAAGAGAAAGACCGGCTATGAGATTGTAGCCGGAGAGAGAAGATGGAGGGCTGCAAGAGGGGCAGAGCTGAAAGAAGTACCCTGCCTGATCCGAGAGTTCTCCGATGAAGAAAATATGCTGATTGCGATCATCGAGAATATGCAGCGCGAAGACCTGAATCCTATAGAAGAGGCAGAGGGTCTGGAGCAGATGATCAAAACATACGGCTTGACGCAGGAAGAGGTGTCCAAGAGCGTCAGCAAGAGCAGACCGTATATCACCAATTCCCTCCGACTTCTGAAACTCCCGGCGGAGATAAGAGGATTCGTCGCTGAAGGAAAGCTTTCGTCAGGACATGCCAGAGCGCTGGTACCCATAGAAGATAAAAAAGTGCAGGCCGAACTCTGCAGAAAGATCATCGACGAGGGTCTGTCGGTGAGAAAGACTGAAGAGCTGGCAAGCCAAAAAGGCAAGCCGAAAAAGAAGCCGGTGAAAAAGACGAAGAGCGCTGATACGATACACGTCGAAAGCGAACTGAAGGATCTGTACGGAACTAAGGTTACCATTAACGAAAAAGGGAAAAAGGGTAATATACAGATAGAGTATTACGGAACAGATGAACTGAATCGACTGATCGATCTGTTGAAATCAGTGGGTTTATAAGGTTTGTTTCACATGAAACACAGGCTGAACAATCATGAAGGATTTTGAAAAGAGACTGGACACTCTGATGGCAGAAGCAGTCGGAGAACTGAGGCAGATAGGCATCTTTCCTTCAGAACACATCCTTTCTATAACGGAGAACAGCCGGGCGAGAAAAAAACTGGGATGCTGCAAGATGTATCGAAAGGATGGATACATAGCGTACAAGTTGGAAATTTCCACTCAACTCAGTGGGGAAGACGACAGAACAGTAAAAGAGGTCATTCTCCACGAACTGCTGCACACCTGTCCGGGATGTCAGAATCACGGAGAGAAATGGAAGCAGCTTTCGCAGCGGGTAAATCGCGAGTATGGATATGCGATCAGCAGAGTAGCATCTGCTGACCGTTTTTATCTGGAAAGAGAAGAGGATTGCCGATATAAGCTGATCTGCAGAAACTGCGGGAACGTCAGCTACAGAATAAGAAAGAGCAAAGTCGTCTCCCGTCCGGAAAACTACAGGTGCAGCAGATGCGGAGGAAGGATAAGGGTCGTCGATCTTCGAAAATAGGGAAGGAAGGCCGGTATTATCACAAAACCAACACTAAAGACGGACTGTTTCGTGGTATTATAATAGACAGATCTGTCTTTGCTGCTCATATTGATTGCGAATAATTTTCAATTAAGAGGAATGAAAATGAGTGAAATTTTATTAGAAAAGGAAATATTTTCTCATATTCCGCTTCCCATATGCGTCGTCAACGCTAAGGGTAAGATCGTCAGCGCCAACGAGCACATCAGCAACGTGTTTATCTACGACGGTATAGAGAACGCGGATTTTTTCGCGCTTACCGGAATTAAAGTAGCGGTTCTGCTCAATAAAGACCAAGGCGAAGATTACCACATCATCGAGCGGAATGGGAAACAGTTTAAGCTGCAGGCCGAGGTAATCGGCCAAGGGGAGGAAGCCAGCCTTCTGGTATTTTTCTACGATATCACTAATTATGAAAACCTCAAGGACAGGTACAACGATGAGAAGACCTGCGTATGCAGGATAAATATCGACAACTATGACGAACTGATCGCCAGTACGGCTCCGGAAAAAAGGATGGACATATCGACCAGAGTGGATAAAGCCATACGGCAGTGGGCGTCCAAAATTTCCGGTTCGATCAACAAGCTGAACAATTCCCAGTACATCATGTACTTTCAAAACTATTACGTCAGCGGAATGATTGAAAACAAATTCGCTATTCTGGACGAGGTTCGCCAGATTGAGACAGAAGCGGATTTTCCGATGAGCCTGAGTATTGGTATAGGCGTAGGAGGAAAAAATCTGGTGGTTACAGAGGATTACGCCAACGCAGCTATGGATCTGGCTCTGGGCCGGGGAGGAGATCAGGCCGTAATCAAGAGGGGAAGCAAGATTGAATACTACGGCGGCAAGCTGCAGACCGTGGAAAAAGGCAATAAGGGAAAATCCCGAGTAGTCGCTCATGCGCTGAAACAGCTCATCGAACAGTCCAAAAGGGTAGTAATCATGGGTCACACCAATCCGGATATGGACTGCTTTGGAGCGGCCCTCGGCATATACCGCCTCTGTATTATGTACGGACGGGAGGCCTACATCGTACTCAACGAGATCAACGATTCTCTTGAGGCGATATACAGGCAGGCCAGGGAAACCGATACTTATAATTTTATCAACAACAAAAAAGCGGAAAGCATTACGGATAAAGAAACTCTGGTGGTTCTGGTGGACACGCACAGACCGAGCTATGCGGAAAACGCAAATCTGTTCACTCTGACCGATAAGGTGGTAGTCATCGACCATCACAGACGAGCAGAAGACTGCATTGAAAACGCGACGCTTTCTTATATAGAATCCTACGCATCTTCAGCGGCAGAGCTGGTGAGCGAGATTATCCAGTACGCCGCGCCGAAAAAAACCCTGGTCAAATTGGAGGCAGAAGCGCTGCTTGCGGGAATGACCATAGACACCAACCGTTTTGCCGTAAAAACCGGGGTCAGAACTTTCGAAGCGGCAGCATGGCTTCGGAGAGCCGGAGCCGATACTACGGAAGTCAAGAGATTCTTCCAGACAAATCTGGATGCCTTTAAGGTGAGAGCCAAGTCTATCGCCGCAGCAGAATTTCACGATAACGGCATCGCCACTTCGATCAGCGAAGGCTGCAATGAAGGAGCACAGGTGCTGAATTCCCAGGTGGCTGATGAACTGCTGAATATTCGCGGAGTACGGGCTTCCTTTGTAGCGGGCCGGACGGAAACCGGCAAAACCGTGATCAGCGCCAGATCTTTAGGAGAGCTTAACGTGCAGGTGATCATGGAAAAACTGGGCGGAGGCGGTCATCTGACTACAGCAGGCGCTCAGGTGGACTGCAGTCCGGAAGAAGTGATCAGCAAGGTTTTAGATATTATAAAAAATTAGAGCAAAGGAGATAAACATGATTGTTATTTTAAATAGAGACGTAAAAGGTACAGGAAAAGCGGGAGATATCGTAAAGGTCAGCGACGGCTACGCCAGAAATATGCTTCTGCCGAAAGGCTATGCAACGGAAGCGACAGAGGGCAATATTCGCAGTCTGGAAAAGCAGAAGGCGCTTATGGAACAGAAAAAAGCCGAAGAAAAAGCCGCGGCTCAGGAAATCGCCAAAAAGCTGGAAGACGTCAAAGTAGTGATCAAAACAAAATCGGGAGAGGGCGGAAGGCTTTTCGGCTCCATTACTTCCAAGGATATCGCCGACGCCGTAAAGGAACAGGCGAAGATCACCATAGACAAGAAAAAAATCCAGATCAGCAGTCCGATAAAGAGTATCGGCAGGTTTACTATAGACGTGAAGCTCTATCCGGAAGTCGTTGGACAGCTGACCGTAGAAGTAACCGACTGATTGGAGAAGGGAAATGAGTGAAAAAATTCCGCCGCACAACGCGGAGGCGGAAAAATCCGCTCTGGGCGCCGCATTGCTTAGTAAAGATGCGCTGACGGATATCATCGATGCCGTAACTGCCGCAGACTTTTACGATGCCGCGCACAGAGAAATTTTTTCTGTCATGGTAGATCTGTTTCGCAACAACGTATCGGTCGATATTATCACGGTGTGCGAAGAGCTGAAGAAACGGAAAGCCCTTGAAGCGGCAGGGGGAAGAGCATATATTGCGGCCCTTTCCTCAGAAGCGCCTTCCACCGTCAACGCCGGAGAATACGCCAAGATCGTAGCGGAGAAGGCGGCGATGCGCAGACTGATCGAAACAGCGGAAAATATAAGAGAGAAAGCTTACGAAGAGTCTATGGAACCGTCGGAAATTTTGGATTTCGCGGAAAAGGGAATTTTTGAGATCGCCCAGAATCGGCAGACCAGCGACTTTTCTCCGATAAAAGAGGTTTTGCTCGAAAACGTAGCCATGATCGACAGAGCGATTCAGACCAAAGGGCAGGTCATCGGTCTGTCCACAGGGTTTAAACGGCTCGATGAGCTGACATCCGGACTGCAGAAGTCAGATCTGGTGATCATTGCGGCCAGACCGGCTATGGGAAAAACAGCCTTTGCGCTGAACGTGGCCCAAAACGCGGCCATAAAATCGGGAGCGTCCGTTCTGATCTTCAGTCTGGAAATGTCCAAGGCTCAGCTAGGTCAGCGTCTGCTGGCGATGGAGTCGAGAGTAGAAATGCAAAAGCTGAAAACCGGAAATATCGAGAGAAACGACTGGGACAGGATTAATATGGCGTTGGATTCCCTTTCCCGAGCCAACATACATATCGACGATACACCGGGAGTCAGCGTTCTTGAGATGAAGAACAAGTGCAGGCGACTGAAGTCGGAGAAAGGACTGGATCTCATCGTTATCGACTACCTTCAGCTGATGAAAGCAGAGGGCAGGGCGGACAGCAGACAACAGGAGATCAGTACGCTGTCCAGATATCTCAAGCTTCTGGCCAGGGAAATGGACTGTCCTGTCATCGTTCTATCCCAGCTTTCCAGAGCGCCGGAGCAGAGACAAGATCATCGGCCCATACTGTCAGACCTCAGAGAATCCGGATCCATCGAACAGGATGCGGATATCGTCATGTTTCTGTACAGAGACGATTACTACAACAAGGAAAATTCAGAGAAGCCCGGTGTGTGCGAGATCAACTTGGCCAAGCACAGAAGCGGACCTACGGAGACCTTTGATCTGACCTGGGTAGCCAGATATACCAAGTTCAGCGACAAAGCATAGGAGAAGATTCCGGCCTAAGACAGACGGGGATAGCTGAGCCGGACGCATCGAGGAGCAGCGCGGATATGAATTTTATCAGGGAAAAAATAAAAGACTTTTATTTACTGGATTCGAGAATTGAAAATATTTTCATCAACGAATATATGCCGACAGCGCCGGGCGACTACGTAAAGGTTTTCATCTACGGATGGATGTATGCCGAACACGGTCTTGCCATGAGCAACGAGACCATTGCCAAGCAGCTTGGGATGGAAGAAAAGGATGTTCTTGAAGCCTGGAGCTATTGGGAAAAAATGGGAGCTGTTAGAAAGCATTATCAGGACAGCAGGGGAAAAGTGGACTTCATCATTGAGTTCGTCAATCTGAAGGAACTGCTGTACGGCAAAAATAGTTCTCCGGCTAAAGGAGAAGAGAAAAAAAGCGAAAAGGACAACGTGTTCGGCAATAAGGCGGTAAAATCCATGCTGTCGCAGATGGAAAAAATTCTGGGGCGGGCTCTGAGTTCCACCGAAATCGGCCGGGTGTTGGCCTGGCTTTCCGATTACGGAGCATCTCCGGAAATCGTCGTGTTTGCCGGCAAGTATTGCGCCGACAAGAGCAAAACCAGTCTTAAATATATAGAGAGAGTGGTAAAAGAATGGGCGGATGAGGGTCTGCAGACAGTGGATCAGGTCAATGAGAAACTGCAGGAACTGGATGAAAAGTACTATCGCTATCGCCGGGTGCTGAAGGCTCTCGGATTTACGAGAAACGCCACTGAGGCCGAAAGACAGATGATGGACGCCTGGTTTGATCAGATGGGTTACACCATGGAGCGGGTTTTAGAGGCCTGTAACAAGACGGCAGGCATTTCCAGTCCCAACTTCAATTATGTCAACAAGGTTTTAGAAAACTGGAGCAGCGAAGCGCAGCGCCGGGGTGAAGATGTGAACAAAAAACCGGTGGTTACGCAGAGCGTTTTAAATCAGTACTACGATTATCTCCGCGAGAAGGCCGAGAGAGAGGCCGAGGCGAGAAAGGCGGAAGTTTACGATAAGCTGCCGAGAATCGCGGAAATCGACGAGGAGATAAGAAAGATGAGCGCCCAGCTTTCTAAAGCATTGATCATGGGCAATGCGGAAGCGGAAAGTAAAAAGATCAACAGTGTGATGGACGAGCTGTCGGCCGAGAGAGCGGTAATCCTGACGGAAAACAATTACGAAATGGACTATACGGATATAAAGTATGCCTGTGAAAAGTGCAACGATACAGGGATCACAGATCTGGGCGAACGCTGTTCCTGTATAAAACAGCGGATGGAAGAGGCGGAAATATGGGTGAAGAAAAAAGATCAAGAAAAATAACCGATGTCGCGGCAGGAGTGATCGACTGGCACGACCGGATGCAGGTGCGGTTTGACCGCGGCCTGAGGCGTCTCTTTCGGAAGATTACGGATGGAGCTGCGGCTGCGGTAACCTTTCATGATAATGCCCAGGCCAAAGGGGACAGGATACTTCTGATCGCCCAATACAACACGGCTAAGTTTATTCACGAAAAGAGAAAGTTTTTCGTGGCGGAGAAAAAGAGCATCTTAGGCCACTTTGCCGGGGCAGTTCTCATCACTATCGCCGTGGTCGCCCTGTACAGCCACGCCAGTGGATATCAATACTCCTACAACGGAAGAGTTCTGGGTTATGTGAAGAATCAGGAGGACGTGGTCAAGATCCTGGATTTGGTCAGCAGCGAGCTCAGCGAGGAATACGGCTCCACCGTTCAGATCGACAAGGAAAACGATATTCAGTTCAAGACTGTGTTCATCCTGGATAAAGAAGTGGACGACGTAGATACGGTGCTGAAACGGTTTACCTACACTTCCGACATGGAAGCAGAAGGCTACGGTATATATATTGAAGACAACCTCTTCGTGATCTGCGAAAGCAAAGCAGCGGCAGAGGACGTGCTGGAGAATGTCCAGCAGGAATATCTGAAGGAAGAAGGGGACGATCTGCAGTATGAGGAAGTCGGATTTAAAGAAGATGTCCGGATCAAGAAGGTAAATACAAAGCTGAATAGGATCAGCAATGTAAAGAAGGCTACAGATGCGGTTTTGAACGGCGGTTCAAAGGAAATCATCTACGAGGTCAAGGCAGGCGACACCTATTCGGAGATTCTGGATAAATACGATCTGACCTTTGAAGAACTGAAAAAGATAAATCCGGATATAGAGATGGATTCTCTTTACCCGGGAGACGAGCTTACCATTCAGCGGTCCACGTCGGCGCTGACCGTGGTGACCGTGGAAAAAGCTACTTATGCGGAAATCGTGGAATACAAGACGGAATACAAGAAGTCCAATTCCATGTATGAAGGCGATTCTAAGGTTACCCAGAAGGGGTCCGATGGAAAACGGGTGGTGACTGCCCGAATTACCAGGGAAAACGGAGAGGTCGTAGGCAGAGACGTACTGGAAACGGAAACGATCAAGAAAGCGGTAAAGCGGATTGTCGTGAAAGGAACAAAGAAAGTTCCGAAAACCGCTCCGACAGGCAAGTTCATCATGCCGGTTTCCGGCTATTCCCTCACTTCCACTTTCGGCTGGCGTTGGGGAAGGATGCACGAAGGTCTTGATCTGGCCTGCGGAACCGGAACAACCATAAGAGCTTCCGACGGCGGTACGGTTACCTACGCAGGCTGGTACAGCGGATACGGACTTTTTATCGAAATTGACCATGGAAACGGAATTCATACCCGGTACGGGCACTGCAATTCCATCGACGTCAGGGTAGGCGAAAAGGTATATCAGGGACAGAAGATCGGAGAGGTCGGCAATACGGGAAACAGCTACGGTTCCCACTGCCACTTTGAAATCACTGTAAACGGAAGTCCGGTAGATCCATTCAAATACCTGTAATACAGAGCAGAGTAAAGGAACCGCAGGAAGGCGCGGCTCCGCGCGATATTTAGGGAAAGAGGCTGAAACGGATTTGCTTGCGGCACTTATCGGCCTCTTTTGCTTTTCACTCGGTAAAGACACAGAAGATAATCAAAGCAGACCGGTTGGAGCAAAGTCCGGCGGGGACGCAAATGTTAATCAAGAAATCCATGCTGCCGGCATATACTTCTATTAATTGGGAAGGAGGCAGAAAAATGGAAAACCACTGCATAGAGATAGAAAACAAAAAAAGGATCTGCGTAACGGAGGTCACTTCTGTAGAAGCGTTCGACGAGGAGACCATACTGACCAATCTGAGGGAAGAGGGGTTGATCATCAGCGGAAAAAATTTGCACATAGAAGCGTTGGATTTGGAAGAAGGAAAACTGGTCGCTGAAGGCGAGATCGAATCACTGAGTTACACGAAGAAAAAAAACGGAAAAGGAATTTTTGACAGATTCAGCAGGTTCAAGAGATGACGGAGCTGATTCAAAGAGAGCTCTATCAGGTTTTCATCATGTTTTACTGTGGTCTGGCTGTAATGATCGTCTTTTCTGTGAGAGACAGTGTGACAGCGCTGTGCAGAAACAACAGAAGGCTCTCCGCTGCCATTTATCTCAGCTCCTATCTGTGCGCAGCCTTTCTGTTCTGTCAGTTTCTGTACAGAGGATCTCACGGCGTGCTCACTTTTTACGGAATAGTTTCCTTCGGCGCAGGGATTTTATTGTGGAAAAAAGGAATTTGTGGTATACTGTTTCCTGAAAAACTGTCTGTATTAGCAGAAAAAAAGGATAGGGATACAAACGGGGATAAAAATGATGAAAAAGAGAAGGACAAGAGGACGGATAAAACGGTTCGAGCAGGGCGCAGAACAGAAAGACGCCGCTCAGTACCGGGAAGAAAGAAAAAAAACTGACCGTCCGAGAAAAAGAGTAAAGTACAACCGAACCAGAATGGCGCTGACCGTTATCGTAACCGTGCTGATAGCGGTTGTCGGCGTATCCGTAAAGAATATATTCAGTCTCCGGATGGAGCAAAAAGAGCTGCAGGCGGCCAACAGTCAGCTTACGGCGGAAAAAGCTTCACTGAAAGACGAGCTGAAAAATGTCAACGATGAAGAATATATCGAGGAGCAGGCGCGCATACAGCTGAAGCTGATCAAACCGGGAGAAGTTCTTTACATATTGAATGAAAATCAGGACAGCAGTGATGGAGAAGATTAGGGAGGCCATAATCGTCGAGGGCAAAGACGATACCGCCGCAGTGAAGCAGGCGGTCTCGGCGATTATCATAGAGACTCATGGCTTTGGTATGCCGGAATACATTTGGCCGGTTATAGACAGGGCGTACCGCGAACGTGGAATTATCGTACTGACTGATCCGGATTATGCCGGAGAGAAGATCCGCAGGGAAATCGCCCGCAGGTATCCGGACTGCAAACACGCCTTTCTGCCTCAGGGAAAAGCCATGAAAAAAGGGGATATCGGCGTGGAAAACGCGGCTCCGCAGGATATACGAGAAGCACTGCAGAACGCTCGGTGTACTGCCGAAGGCAGCAACGGGGACGTGCTCACCATGGAGGATATGTCGGTTCTCGGTCTGACCGGCTCTTCCGATGCCAGGAGGAGAAGAGAAAAGCTGGGCAATCTTCTGTCCATCGGTTACGGGAACAGCAGGACGTTTCTTCGCAAGCTGAATCAATTCGGCATATCGCGGGAAGAACTTTACCATAGGGCAGGGGAATTAGAATGAAGCTATACTCGCCGTCAACAATAAGAGAGATAAAGGAAAAATACGGCTTCAGGCTTTCAAAGAGCCTGGGCCAGAACTTTTTGACCGACAAAAATATCATCGACAAGATCGTTGATGCGGCAGACATCGGGGAGGAAGATCTGGTCATCGAAATCGGACCCGGCATCGGCGTTTTGACCGCAGAGGCGGCAGAAAGAGCCGGCCGGGTTGTCGCTGTGGAAATCGATAAGAATCTGATCCCCATATTGAAAGATACGCTGGTCGGATATACTAATATTCAGGTGATTAACGAGGACGTGCTGAAAACGGATCTGAATCGGATTATCGCAGAGTCAGGATGCAAAAGAACCGTAATCATCGGTAATCTGCCCTATTACATTACGACGCCCATCATCATGGGCCTGCTTGAAAAGGGGATCGAGGCAGACAGCATCATCGTGATGATGCAGAAAGAAGTCGCGGACAGGATAAGATCCGCGCCTGGTTCAAAGACGTACGGGGCGATTTCTGCGGCAGTTCAGTATTACTGCACCGTGGAGCTGGTCGCATCTGTGCCGAAGGAAGTTTTCGTTCCTGCGCCGAAGGTGGACTCGGCGGTTTTGAAGCTGAACGTGAGAAAGGACAAGCCGGTCAGGCTTGATGATGAAAAGATGTTCTTCCGCTGCATCAAGGCGGGTTTCGGACAGAGGAGGAAAACTCTGGCCAATTCTCTGCAGGGAGTCGGCAGCATGGACAAGGAAGAGATCACAGAGTGTCTTCACGCTTTAGGAATAGACGAGAAAAGGAGAGCGGAAACGCTGTCTGTGGAGGAGTTCGCTGAGATAGCAAACTGCTTCAGCAGAAGGGAATAAGGGAATAGAAAGAGGAAACATTATGGGAAAAATCAAAGCATTTTATAAGAAATATCTGCACAATTGCTATTTCTTTTGTCTTGTATGGGCATTTTTGCTGAATTTGATCATCGAGACCTTAGCGAGAAAAGGCTTCGGAGGGTTTGCGTTTCTCTTCGAGAGTCCGGTAATATTTTTGTATAATGCGCTGGTTATTTTCGCCACATTAATGGTGGCCACGCTGTTCCGGCGGCGATTTTTTTTCATCACCGTGATTTCACTGATCTGGCTGGCCATCGGTATAACCAACGGAATCATCCTCATGCAGCGGATGACGCCGTTTACCGTAAAAGATTTGAGTTCCATTACGGATGGGGCTACGCTGCTGACCAACTACTTTACGACTACGGAAATCATACTGATCGGAGCAGCTATTTTGGTCGGCATTGCCGGACTGGTCATTCTGTGGATCAAGATGCCGAAGAAGAAGCACATCGACTGGAAGAAGAGCGTCTCTATCGTGCTGCTGACCGTCCTGTGCACCTTTGGCGCCACCGTAGGACTGATCAAGCTCAACGTGCTGAGCACCTTCTTCGGAAATCTTGCCTATGCTTATGAAGACTACGGCGTGCCGTACTGCTTTATCAACACGTGGCTGAATACGGGAATATCCAAGCCGAGCGGCTACAACGAAGAGAATGTGAAAGCCATCTTCGATAAAGACCAGTACAACGAAGACGGGACGATGAAGCTGGTACAGACTGACGAGGACGAAAACTATCCGAACATCCTGTTCCTTCAGCTGGAATCCTTTGTGGATCCGTCTCTGTTCAACAATATCGAACTGTCAAAGGACGCCATACCGACCTTCCGAAAGCTGATGGAAGAATACTCCTCCGGAAGTTTGACCGTGCCGGCCTGCGGAGCGGGAACGGCAAATACGGAGTTTGAGGTGATGACTGGGCTGAGCGTCAAATTCTTCGGACCGGGAGAGTACCCGTTCAAGTCTGTACTCAAAGAAAAGACAGCGGAAAGTATCGCTTTTGATCTGAAGTCCATGGGATTTTCCACCCATGCGATCCATAATCACAGAGCGCTGTTCTACAATAGGAATCAGGTGTTCAATAATATTGGCTACGATACCTTTACTTCTGTAGAATACATGAGTGATGTAGCGCGTACGCCGAAAAACTGGGCTAAAGATGAGGTTCTGACGGAACAGATTATGGATGCGCTGAATTCCACTGAAGAGAGGGATTATGTCTATACCATTTCCGTTCAGGGTCACGGCAAGTATCCGACGGAGCAGGTAATTAAGAATCCGGAGATTACTGTAACTGACGCGCCGTCGGAAGAAATGAAGTGGAAGTACGAATATTATGTCAATCAGGTTTATGAGATGGATCAGTTTGTAAAAGAACTGACGGAGACATTGGCCCAGTACGATGAAGATGTGATACTCGTCATGTACGGCGATCACATTCCGGCTCTGGATGTCACCGAGGATTCCTACGACGCTAAGGACCTCTATCAGACCCAGTACGTCATCTGGAGCAATTTTGACATGGAAAAGGAAGACAAGGATTTGACAACTTACCAGTTGGCGGCAGAAGTTTTCGACCGCATAGGCATCCATACGGGAACGACCATTAAATACCATCAGACTACGGACCACAGCGACGCGGACTATCTGAACAATTTAAAGATGCTGGGATATGATATGCTTTACGGAAAGCAGTATATCTACGGCGGTACCAATCCGTTCAAGCAGAGCGGCATGAAGATGGGCGTCAAGGATATCACTATAGATGAAGTGGTCAATATCAACGGAAGCTATTATATCAAGGGGCAGAATTTTACCGAATACAGCAAGGTTACTCTGGATGGAGAAACTCTGAACACCATTTATCTGGGACCAAATCTTCTTGGTCTCCTTGAAGAAGTCGATCCGGACGACGCGGAGAACATGAAGGTAAGTCAGATCGATAGATCAAATAAGGAAATCATCAGTACGACGGAATAATCCGCTGAGATTGGAGGCGCAGGATTATGAAAACTTTAGAAACCGAAAGGCTGGAACTGACCGAATTTACTGAGGCAGACGCTTCAGATCTCTACGAGTATGCGAAAAATCCCAACGTGGGTCCTCACGCAGGATGGTCGCCTCACAAGGACAGGGAAGAGTCCCTGAGGATTATCCGGGAGCTGTTCATGCCAAATCAGACCTGGGCAATAAGAAAGAAAGGGGACAGTCGCGTTATCGGAAGCATCAGTTTGGAGCCGGATCGCTACAGACCGGACGCCTGCAGCAGAGAGTTAGGCTATTCCCTTGCAGAAGAGTGCTGGGGACAGGGAATCATGACGGAAGCAGCCAAAGAGGTCATCCGTTTCGGCTTTGAGGAGTTGGGATTGGATCAGATCGGCATATGCACCGGGGAAGCCAATCGTCGTTCTCAGCGGGTGATTGAGAAGTGCGGTTTCAAATATGAAGGAACCATTAGGCGGACCTATAAAGTCTACGACGGTACGCTGCGGGATTCCATGATCTTCTCCATGCTGAAGGAAGAATACGAAGAACAGTATAAATAAAGAGAAAGCGCCGCAGAGTCTCTGTGATGGAGGAGACTTTGCGGCGCTTTCCGTTTTCTATGGACAAATACTTTCTGGGATCATTCTGTCTCTGCTGGATGGAGCGGGAAAGTGGGGAAAGGCACGAGGTGGTTTCTAAAACGGAAAAACCGTTTCTAATGGAAACAGAATTTGCTGTTCTGAAAAAAAATTGCTGTCTGGACGAGAATTGGAGGCAAGTTTTTTTCAAGAAATAGAAAAGTGTTTCTATATAGAAAAGACTTTTGAGAAATGAAAAAAATAGGAGGATTTTTTGCTGAAATCTCTCTTTTTTTTTCTTTTTGTTCGATTTTGTTTCTATAAGAAACAAAAAAACTAAAATGAAAACTGGACCCTCCCGATCAGTGTGTTTGTTTTTCCGAAAGGATAAATTTTTTTTCTATAGGAAACAAATTGAAGCATTTAGAAAAAAACAAAAAACGTAACGGGCAGCAGATCGATTGCGAAAAACTGCGCGTTATTTGCGCAGCATCGGACGATAATTGATAGTTACTCCTTCATTCCCAGTCGGATAAACTTCTGCAGCTCAGAAAGAGAAATCTTGTGAAGACGGCATTTGCCCAGCGACTCAGGAATAACCATGGTGATCCTGTCACCCATTATTTTTTTATCCATCAGCGCGTACTGATAGATTTCCTCCGGGGAATAGTCCACCGACAGATCAAAACCCATCTCCGCCAGAATATCCTGAAGGGGAGAGGCGATGTCGACCGGAGCCAGTCCGAAACGATAAGCAGCCCGGGCTTCGACGATAAGACCCTTCGCTACAGCCTGTCCATGGGAGACAGAGAAGGAGCTGAGTTTTTCAATTCCATGACCGACGGTATGGCCAAAATTCAAAATCTGCCGCAGACCGGTGTCCCGTTCGTCTGCTTCCACGATGGATTTCTTGATGGATACGCATCGTTCAATTACGTATTCATAGTCTTTTTTCCGGATGTGAGGCAATAGAGATTCTTCGGAGACCGCGGCGCACTTTACCGCCTCTGCGATGCCATCCATCAGCTTTGCCGGCGGCAGACTGTCGAAGGTGTGATAATCGCAGAAAACCATGGATGGCTGCCAGAAAGCCCCGGCCAGGTTCTTGCCGCACAGCAGGTTGATTCCCGTTTTACCGCCCACCGACGCATCGATAGCTGCCATGTAAGTAGTGGGAATCTGGATATAGGGGATGCCTCGCATATAGGTTGCTGCGGCGAAACCGGCCAGATCGCCGACAACACCGCCGCCCAGAGCGACTACAGCGTCGGAGCGGGTGAGTCCCTCGTCCGCCATGGCCTCGAGGATATTGGAGTAAGTCGTCAGATTTTTCGAATGTTCTCCCGCAGGGAAAACAATCTTTGAAGTCTGGTAGCCGTGCTCCATCAGAGAAGTCATCACGACCTGCGCGTAAATGCTGTTTACCGTGCTGTCGGTAATGATGCAGAGACGACAGGGCGGCAGACAGGTGTTGATGTATGCGCCCGCCTTTTCGAGAATATTTTTGCCGATAATGATATCGTATGGTCTGGCTGTCGACACAGCGAATTTTTTCATAGCGTCTTACTCCTGATATTGACTGGACAAATCTAACGCGTGTTTTTTTTGTGAAGTGAATAAATCCGTAACAAAAAGATTTCCTTTATGTTATACTATACACTGATGAATAAATAAATTGTAACATATTTTTTCCATTTTTGCAAAATGGGAAAAAGACGGCGCGGAGACCGGCAGGATCTGCCGGTTATTTTTCGGATTGGCGCAGGGAAAGAGAGAGTGATGAGGATCAGGAAGTTTTTTGCCAGACTGCTGGCCGTTGCCATCATATTGTCTGCGGCAGCGGGGATAATCGCAATGACGATTAACAATCACGTTGTAAACAAAGAAAAAGAGAATATTGTCTATGCCATAAATGAGGACAAGGAGACGTTGATGTCCTCCGAAATCGATAACCTCAAAGATTTCGACGCGGACTGCATCCTCGTGTTAGGAGCAGGCATAAAGGATGATGAAACGCCGACGCCCATGCTGAAGGACAGGCTTGATACGGGAATCATGCTGTACGAAAGCGGCGCGGCGGAAAAGGTTTTACTGACCGGCGACAACGGTTCCGTAGGGCACAATGAAATCCACGTTATGCTGAACTATCTCATTGACGCGGGAGTGCCGGAAGAGGATATATTCTGCGATCATGCGGGATTTTCCACCTATGATTCCATGTACAGGGCGAAGAGCATCTTCGAAGCGGAGAAGATTATCGTAGTAACCCAGACTTATCATCAGTACAGAGCTCTCTATATCGGAGAAAAGCTGGGCCTGTCCGTCATTGGTGTAGCCTCTGATCAGATGGAGTACAGTGGGCAGCCGCTGCGGGAGATCAGAGAGGTTTTCGCCAGGGTAAAAGACTTTTTCAAGACCATGATCAGAGCACAATCAGAACTGGGGGGAGAAGCGATACCGATCAGCGGAAACGGTATCGCTACGCACGGAGAATAAAAGATGAACTATCAGTTGTATGAACTGCTGTTTCTGTTTGCTGTTTACGGCGTGCTGGGCTGGTTTGGTTCCATATGTATGCTTGCATTGTCGAATGGCAGATATCCGAGCAGAAAGATCTGCAAAGGGCCGTGCAGTACGGCCTGCGGTACAGGGGCGATTTTGATCCTGCTGGCGCCAAGCCTGGCCGGAAATTCTCTCTTCGGGGTTTTCGGTATCGGTGTGGCCGTTGGGCTGACGGTTGAAGTCCTGTCCGTTGTGGTCATCAACCTTCTCAGCGGAGAGAAGCGGATCGCACTGCGATGGTACCATCCAATTGTATTCGGCGTATGTGCCGTGGTGCTGGTTTTCCATCTGAATCCTCTGCTGACGGCGGTAATCAGATGGCTTCCGCCATGGATCAATCTGTTGCTTCTGCTGATGTTCTGGATATGGTATATTTCCGCTCTGATCGATGGAATCTCAGATTTTTTGAACTACAGAAAAAAGAAAAAAACGATCACGTTTTCACCGGACAGTGAATAAGATAATGGAGGACTTTATGTTCTCCATTTTTCATTAGGTAATATCAACAGAGTCTTACGCCGAAAAACGGTGAAGCCGGCTCTGTTCTGAGAGGTGAAGCGGATGATATATCTTGACAATGGAGCGACTTCTTTTCCAAAGCCCAGAGGAATGACAGCGGAAATGGAGGACTGCATAGTAAACTACTGCGGGAACCCGGGTCGATCCGGGCACTATATGTCGATGAAGACGGGGGAGGCGGTGTATCAGGCCCGAAAAGACACGGCCCGGCTTTTCGGCATAAAGGATCCAGCCAGGCTGATCTTTACGAAAAACACTACGGAAAGCCTGAACATGGCCATGTCGGGTTTTTTGCAGGAAGGCGATCATGTAGTCACCACGTCTATGGAGCACAATTCCGTATACCGTCCTCTGAAACGGCTGGAGGAATCGGGCGTATCCCATACGATCGTCAAGGGAGACCGAATGGGGCGCGTCTCGGCTCAGGCCGTAGAAAACGCTTTGACCGAATCCACCAGCCTCATTGTAATTACCGGAGCATCCAACGTAAGCGGAACCATAATGCCTTTTGACGAGATCGGGAAAATAGCGGAGCAGCATCACATTCCACTGCTGCTGGATGGAGCGCAGTGCGCAGGAAGTATTCCCATAGACGTGGGAAGCATGAAGATTTCCATGCTGGCATTTCCCGGCCACAAGGGATTGCTGGGACCGCTGGGAACCGGAGGACTCTATGTCGCTCCGGATATTCAGCTGCGTCCTCTGCTGTGCGGAGGAACGGGAACCCAGTCCAAGAGCAGGAACCAGCCGTGTGATTTTCCTGAAGGTTTTGAAGCGGGAACGATCAATGCGCCCGGAATTATCGGACTGGGCTATTCAGTCAGATTTATCCAAAAAGTAGGCGTTGAGGCGATCTCGTTTTACGAGCGTCAGCTGATCCGGCAGTTCGACGAGGCCGTTCAAAATATGGATTTTATAGAGCTTTACGGCCCGGCGCCGGAAGAAAAGACCGGTATCAGCCTGTTCAACATCCGAAACGTCGAATCTGAGGAAGTAACCGGCAGGCTGAGCCGTGAGTTCGGCATCGCTGTTCGCGGCGGATATCACTGCAGCGGCTTTGCCCATATGACGGTGGGAACCTGGGACACCGGAGCGGTACGTCTCAGCGTCGGACCGTTCAATACGAGGAAGGAGATCGCAAAGGCCATAGAGGCTGTTTGGAAAATCGGAAAAGGCAGGTAAAATAGCGCTCTTTTCGCGGCCAGGTTCTGGAAGAACCATCCCGGAATGTTGACAGAAGTCACTCCGTCACATATAATTTATTTATCATGCGGCCGAGTGACTTTTTGGGCGGGACATTCAAATTTCGAAGCATGTGTTGGAATAAATTCGGATATCAGCAATAATTTAACTGGGAGGACATAGAAGTGAAATTATTTGATAACAAAGTGCAGGAAGTCAAGTATAATGTTCTTCGCGAAGTAGCGATTCAGACCTGGAAGGGGAACGACGTATTTGCCGAATTCAACGAGATCGCCAGCAAAGTTATACCAAAGGACGAACCGCCGCAGCGCTGCTGCATATACAAAGACAGAGCGGTCGTGGCTGAACGGATACGGTTGGCTATCGGAGGAAGCAGAAAGAATCCCAACGTGGTTCAGGTCATCGATATCGCCTGTGACGAGTGTCCGGAAGCCGGTTACGTGGTAACCGACCTGTGCCGCGGCTGTCTCAATCACGCGTGCATGGATTCCTGTAAGCTCAAGGCGATCCACATTGACGATCAGCACCATGCCCGTATAGATAAGAACAAGTGCGTGGAGTGCGGCAGATGCGCCAAGGCCTGCCCGTACAGCGCTATCCACAATTTCCAGAGACCGTGCGAGAAAGCGTGCAAAATAGGAGCTATTTCCATGGGACCGGGGGGCGAAGCGCAGATCGACTATGAAAAGTGCATCAGCTGCGGAGCCTGCGTCTATCACTGTCCTTTTGGAGCCACTGTAGACGTATCCAGCATCGTAGACGTGATCAACTCTCTGAAGGAGAGCCGGATAGACAGAAACAATCCGACGATAGCCATCGTGGCGCCGTCCATTGCCAGCCAGTTCCTGTACGCCAATCTGGGACAGGTTATCACCGGTATCAAAAAACTGGGCTTTGCAAAAGTGCTCGAAGTGGCGTTGGGCGCAGACATGGTAGCAACCAAGGAAGCGCAGGAGTTGGTAGAGAAAGGATTTCTTACATCTTCCTGCTGTCCGGCCTTCGTAAAATATATCGAGACCAGATTTCCGAATCTCACGGACAAGATTTCCCACAATCTTTCTCCGATGGCGGAGCTGGCCAGATTCCTCAAGGAGAGTCATCCGGAGTACAAGATCGTCTTCATCGGACCGTGCATAGCCAAGAAGGCTGAGGTCAGAAAGAAGGAAGTCGGAAAGTACATCGATTACGCGATTACTTTTGAAGAGCTGCAGGCTTTGTTCGACAGCCGGGATATCATCCTGCGGGAACAGGAGGAAACAGAGTGGAATCAGGCTTCTTACTACGGCCGGATTTTTGCCCGGTCGGGCGGACTGGCCGCCGCGGTTACGCAGGCGCTGAAGGAACTGGACGTAAAGGACTTCACCTTCGATCCTGTGGTATGCGACGGTATAGACAAGTGCAAGCAGGCGCTGACCAGGGCAGATAAAGGCGTCCTTCCAAACAACTTTATTGAGGGAATGGCCTGCACCGGCGGCTGTGTAGGCGGCAGCGGCAACCTGGTGCGCTATGAGGATGCGCCTAAAGAGATGGAAAAGCACATCGAGAAGGCTCATGCCACGGAAATTATCCCGAACGTACGCAAGACGATTAATATTCTGTAAATATAAAGAAAAAGAAAATACCGGTATCTTCCGCAGAGGATATACCGGTATTGTATTTTTGGAAAGCAGGGGATTATCGTGAAAAACGCTTTAACGCGGCGAATATTTTGGGGCGAAAAGGATTCAGCCGTTTTGGAGAAGCCGAAGATGTTCTTCTCCTTTTTTTGTGATACGCGTGCCGCCTCGTCCTTTTGCGATCTGGATGAGTTCGTCGCTCTGAAGCTGCTTCAGAATTTTTCTCAGTTTTACATCGCTGATACTGTAGCCCTGCTGTCCCAGCTCCTGTATCAGCAGGGGACGTCCGACGCCGTGGGAAAGGGTGGTGTTGGCGTATATGATCTGGAGAATCATATCGCTGACCGTATCTGCTTTAAAGTCGAAACTTTTTCCTGACTGAGACTTTTGTTCCAGAATGTATTCAGGAAGTTTGGAAAGGGTCAGCAGATAGGTGGTGATGTTTCGCAGTTCACGGACATTTCCGGGCCAGTCGTAGTTCATGAGGATTTCCATTTCTCTCGAATCGATATTCTGGTATTCATTTCCGAGGAAATAGGACAGGAGAACCGGTATATCGCTCTTTCTCTCGCGAAGAGGCGGAACAACCAGAGGGAGAACGTTGAGCCGATAGAACAGATCGCCCCGGAAACTTCCCCGGCTTACGGCTTTTTCCAGGTCCCGGTTAGTCGCCGTAATGAAGCGAACGTCGATATCGATAACGTGGTCGCTGCCTATTCGCATGATTTGGTGCTCCTGTAAGGTACGCAGAAGCCGGAGCTGCAGCTTTGGAGAAATGTCTCCTATCTCATCGAGAAAGATGGTTCCGTGATTGGCCTTTTCAAAGAGACCTCTCTGTCCTTTCGGAGCGGCTCCGGTAAAAGCGCCTTTCTCGTAGCCGAAAAGCTCGCTTTCGAGGAGGCTGTCGGGGAGAGCCGCGCAGTTGACTGCGACAAAAGGGTACTTGCTCCGGTAGGATGCGTTATGTATGGATTGTGCGATCAGCTCCTTACCTGTACCGCTTTCTCCGCGGATCAGCACCGTGTGATCGGTCAGAGCGATCTGTCTGGCGGTGCGGATGACCTCTTGCATACATTCGGAGCGGCAGACGATATCCTTAAACTGATATTTGGCGAAAAGTCCCTTTTTTTTGTGTACCGTTTCCGTTTCGTTTTCCTCTTCGAGCATGATATAATAACCGATGACTTCATCCATCAGCGTGATGACGTGACGGGAATAACTGTACTGTGTTTCCAGAATTTCCACAGAAGTATCCACCAGATCTTCGTTGTTGAGGATGTCTTCTCCGATATATTCTTTAATCTGCAGCTGCGCCTTGTTCCTGCACTGGAAGATTTCCGCGGCTTTGTCGTTGACGTAGACCGGCTGATAGCTTTTATCGGTCAGGATGAGACCGGATTTTGAGGAATTGGCTATGCGGCCGAGCATTTCGCTTTTGAGAAAACCGTAGATATAGTTGGAGTGGAAAGCCGTATCCGGCTCCAGAATGGAGTAGATATGGCGGTACAGATTGCGGTCGATTGTACCCACGTCCAGCTCCAGCATGTTTTTCAGCTTGAACATGGTGTCAAAGCTGACCCTGCGGTATCCGATATCGATGATTTTCTTGATATGCCGGGGAACCAGGACGGATTCACCGGGGGTAACCGCGATCTGAAGCCGGTCGTAAATGCCGGTGTGTTCCAGTTCTTCGTCGAAGGGGATCATGTTGATGTGGCTGATTCCCACCTCGTAAAAGGAATTGACGGTATCAATAGAGCTTTCATAGGTATCGTTGACGATGAGAACTGCAGTGTTGGCAGGAATTTTGGAGATCTTGTTCAACGAAGTGCGGTCGGGGCTTCGATTCATCTTGATGATTCTCGAGAAGTCGTCCACATGGTCTTTTACCTGGCGGAAGACGTCTTCGCCCAGCGCAAGAAAAGCGTCGGCTTCAAGGAGCATGTCTTCCTTTAGATCGCAAAGGAAGAAATTTTCGAAAACGACGTGGGAAGCGAATATCTCTTCCAGATCCTTCTTGATGAAATCCACAGCGTTCAGATTTTCTCTTCTCCGATAGATGATGATAACGTGTTTCATGCTATGCCTTTCTCCATTACGCAAAGTTCTGGAACAATACGATGACCGTGTACAGCGGTTCCATAGCTACGATCAGAAGACAGAAGGAGAGAAAAGCGTAGACCAGTGAAACCAGATTCCAGATTCGGGTGTAGCCGGGCAGAACCTTAAACTCCTTTTCAATTTGCAGGTCCTGCGTCTTCCTTTTTTCGATCAGCGTTTCGAAGAAAGCGTTGACCGGGATGGCCTGAATGATGCCAAAGCGAAAAAACGGGATAAACAGATCCGGCTTGTCCTTTTCTTCGGGAGAGGGGCTGCGGTAGAGCGCTATGCCTCTGCGGCCGAAACGGGCGAAAGCGATCTCGCTGAAGTCTATGGAGGAAGACTTTTTGAGCAGCAGGTTGCAGTAGACGATCTTTTCTTCGTCGTAGAGAGTGAAGAAGAACTTGTATCCAAAAAAGATACCGGTAACAATGATAAATAGCACCAGATAATACAGAACCGTAGGGAGCAGGTATACGTCGTAGCCTTTCAGATCGAAAAAATATATTTCGCCCATCAGAATGAGGCGCAGAATCAGAAGGGCCACGATCATAAGGTAGAAGACTTGTTTGGATTTATTGGTGTAAGTGTAGGGAATTTTGTGCAAAACAGTTACCTCCGTTATATAGTCGTTGTAATTTACACATATAGAATGCAAAAAACATGCCACATAATAAGTCGAAAAGAACCGGATAAAACGGTTTAAAAATCAGGCAAAATAGGTTTTAAACCGTTTAATTGGCTGAAGGGAAAAGGGAGGAAAGTGACGAAAAAAGCAGAAAAACCCAAACGAAGAGCTATGGCACGGTTTTTGCGATATATGCTGCTGTCACGCAATACTCAAAGTTGCTTTAAATTTTCGCTTGGGAGGTGGTTTACTTATGATGAACTATATTTGGGTAGTGATGATGGCAATCGCAATTATCGCGGGAATCTGTACGGGAAATATCGACGAAGTACAGACACAGCTTTTTACTTATGCAGACGAAGCAGTAAAAATTGCTATTGGTCTGATCGGAACAATGGCTTTCTTCTGCGGACTGATGAAACTGATGGAAGAAGCGGGTCTCTGCAGTAAACTGGGCAGAGCGCTATCGCCGGTTATGAAATTCCTCTTTCCGGGAGTGCCAAAGGAGCACCCGGCAAACTCGACTATCGCCATGTATATGGCCGCCAGCATGCTGGGATTGGGCAACGCCTGCACACCGCTGGGAATTAAAGCGATGCAGGATCTGCAAACGCTGAATAAGACCAAGAACATCGCAACAGATGCGCAGTGCATGGTTATGGCTATATCCACAGGTTCCATCTGCTTGATTCCGTCGACGGTAATCGCTATGCGTACTACCGTGGATCCGACCGGCGCAGCAGAGATCGTTGGACCGACGATCCTGACTACACTCTGCGCAGCTCTGGTCTGCATCATTTCCACAAAGCTGCTGGGAAGACTGAAGTGCTTCAGATACGATTATCTCATCGAAAAGGACAGAGCGGCCGGAAGACTGAGAATCAATGAAAACTATATCGGTGATGACCCTCTTGTCATCGAGGAAAAGGAGGCGTAGGCATGTCGGCAGTATTAGACTTTATTTCAACTTATGCAATACCATTGGTAGTCCTGCTCATTCCTCTTTATGCTCTGTTTGTTAGAAAGGTTCCGGCTTACTCCACCTTTACAGACGGCGCTAAGGAAGGCTTTGAGACAGGCGTAATGATTATCCCTTATCTGGTCGCTATGCTCTGCGCCATCGGAATGTTCCGTGCATCGGGAGCTATGGACTGGCTGGTGGATCTCCTGAATCCGGTTACTTCTCTGATCGGACTTCCTGCAGAAGTTCTGCCTATGGGAATCATGCGTTCCCTCTCCGGAAGCGGAGCCCAGGGTCTGTGCGCTGACCTTCTGACGCAGTACGGAACCCAGTCTCAGATCGGTAGAATCGCCTCTGTAGCCTTCGGATCTACGGAAACAACCTTTTATGTACTGGCCGTATACTTCGGCGCGGTAGGAATTACCAACTCAAGACAGTCAGCTATAGCCGGCGTACTCGGAGACCTGTTCTCCCTGATCATGGCTGCCGTTATCGTAAATATCATGTGGTATTAATTTTCACTGCGGTTATTGCAGATAAAGAAAGGGTGATACGATGAAATATCCAGCTAAATTGAAAGAAGGGGCAGTGGTCGGCGTCATCGCTCCAAGCTCTCCTGTAGAAGAAGAGCGACAGGCGCAGTGCAAAGCTGTTCTCGAAGGTCTGGGCTACAAGGTTAAGATGGCAGACAATCTGTCCGCTTCGAAAGGCGGCTACATGGCCGGTGAAGAAAAGGCAAGAGGCGAATGGATCAACAAGATGTTCCAGGACGAAGAGGTAGACGCCGTATTCTGCCAGCGCGGCGGAGACGGCGCTAACAGAATTATCGACTATATCGATCTGGACATTGTGAGAAACAATAAGAAGATCTTTGTGGGATACAGCGACGTAACCAGTCTCCACCTTCTGTTTAACCAGGAGTGCGATCTTGTCACATTCCACGGACCGATGGTTTCATCCAATATGGTGGATCAGTTCGACGAAGAAACCAAGAATTCGTTTATGGATGCGCTGACGGCGGAAAAAGAATACGCATATCCTGCGCCGAAGGGATATCCGGTCGGTATCGCCCGGGAGGGAAGAGCGGAAGGCATTATGACCGGAGGAAATCTGACGGTAATGTGCGCTTCTCTCGGAACGCCGTATGAAATGGATACCAAAGGCAGGATCCTCTTTATCGAGGAGATTGGCGAGCATATCGGAAATCTGGACAGACACATCTATCAGCTCCGCAATGCGGGAAAACTGAAAGAGTGCGCAGGAATTGTCCTCGGTCAGTTTACCCGGTGCGATGTAGATGTGGAAGGCTATGATATCGTCAGAGTCATTCTGGATGCTACGGAAGGACTGGGTATACCGGTTATGTACAACATCCAGTCAGGTCACAGTTTCCCGATGATGACCCTGCCGATGGGCGCCCGGTGTACTATGGATACCGCGGATAAATCGATCGTTTTCCACGTGGAAAGATAATCGAATTTCTGAAATACGGACAGAACAAAAAACGCGTTCATCAGAAGGGAAAGGAGAGAAGCTCCTTTCCCTTTTTTACGGGTTCTGTTTGTGTTCCACGCCTAAAACGGCGATTTTTGCGGGAAAATCAGAAAAGTTTGGCATGATCGTTGCTCTTGTATTATTATATAGATAGTATCCCGCCTCGCCTTGCAGAGCGGAGAGCGGACGGAGACAGAGCAAAAGAGTAAGAATAGGAGGAAAAAAATGAGAATTATCGATATGCACTGCGATACGCTGATGGAAGGCTTTCGCCATCCGCAAAGAAGTTTCTACGACGGAGAAACCTCGATCAATCTCAAGCTGTTGAAAGAAAACGATTCTCTGGCTCAGTTCTTTGCGATCTATCTTCCGAGAGATGAGATGGAAACGATGGATCCTTACGACCTGTTCAACGCGATGTATGACTACTATACCCGGGTCATGGAGGAGAATAAAGATGTGATCCGTCCGGTATTCAACACAGAAGATATTGAGAAAAACAGAGAAGAAGGGTTTTTATCTTCATTTCTGACCATAGAGGACGGCGTCTTTCTCGACGGAAAGATCGAGAGAGTCCAGGAAGTATATGACAAGGGCGTAAGACTGATCACTCTCCTGTGGAACTTTGAAAATTCCGCAGGCTATCCGACCAGCGACGATCCGCAGGAGCATATGAGAGGACTCAAGCCTTTCGGCGAAGAAGTGGTGGCAAAGATGAACGAACTGGGAATGATCATCGATACCTCCCATCTGTCAGAAGGTGGTTTTTACGATGTGGCTAAGCTGAGTAAACAGCCTTTTGTAGCTTCCCATTCCTGCGCAAGGGCTCTTTGTAATCACCGCAGAAACCTGACCGACGATCAGTTGAAGACGCTGGGTAATGCAGGCGGCGTTGTCGGCGTAAACTTCTACAACTATTTCCTCAAAGAAGATTCGGAATACGCTACGATTGAACAGATCATCGATCATCTGGTCTATATGAAGGACAAGGCGGGAATCGACGCTCTGGGATTTGGTTCGGACTTTGACGGTATCGAGGACAACGGAGAACTGGTAAACTACAGCGGATTTACCCGGCTGCTTTCTGCTATGGAAAAGAAATTCACAGACGACGAAATCGATAAAATATGCAGCCTGAACGCGCTGAGAATTATCAAAGACGTGACAGGCAAATAAAACAGGCTTGCGGAGATTCTCTGCTCTGCATACCGGAAAATGGGTTCATCAGGGAACTGATCTATCTGTAAACGCATTCTGCGATAGATAAAAATATGACATCAGATGTTAACTGAGAAAGGAGAAAGAGATGAAAATATTCATATCCGCTGATTTGGAGGGTGTAAACGGAATTGCTCTGCCTGAGGATGTAGAGGAAGTGGGCGCCGGCTACGCCAAAGCGTGCGTTTTTATGACGGAGGAGGTCAACGCCGCGGCTGAAGGCGCTTTTGCCGGAGGAGCGACGGAAGTTATCGTCTGCGATTCTCATAATGTATCCGCCAATATCCACCCGGAAATGCTGGACAGCAGGGTTCAGCTGCTTCGGGGAGATACTCGCAGAAATTCCATGGTTCACAGCCTGGATGAGACTTTCGACGGTTTGATCACTCTGGGATATCACGCAAAGTTTGGAACACAGAATGCCATACTGGACCACACCTTTGCGCCGAAAACCATCCGTGATCTGCGCGTGAACGGCGTCAGTGTCGGCGAGCTGGGGTTCAATTCCCTCTTTGCAGCGGAAAAGGGCGTTCCGCTTATCATGGCTACCGGAGATCAGGCTTTGGAAAAAGAAGCCAGGGATTTTTATGCTGACGTGGAAACCGTCGTTGTAAAGTATGCGGAAGGCAGATTTTGCGCCAAGTGCCTGCCGCGGGAACAGACGCTGAAGATGATCAGAGAGACAGCCGAAAAGGCCGTAAAATCCGCAAAACAGAAGAAACCGGTCAGCGTTCCGAAAAATCCGAGGATGGAAGTAACCTTTCAGCAGGTCAATTTGGCCGACGGGGCTATGCGTGTGCCGGGAACAGAACGGGTCGACTCCATGACCGTCGCTGTCAGCGCTGAAAACATGGATCAGCTGATGGCGCTCAGACAGGTAGTCTTTGGCGCTGGTTCGGATTTTTACAATCCGCTGTTTTAATCGAAAGAATTGCCGTGAAAAAAATCTGCAGAGATTCTTCTCTGCAGATTTTTTTACTTGCGTATGTACTGTCTCGGCGGTCTGGCGGTAATGCGGGCGATGATATCGTTTTTGTTGGTTTCCGCCAGCTCGGCGGCTTCCGCGATGGTCATGGATCCATCCTGTCCGTCTCCGTAAATGACGGCTTCCATCCCGCAGCAGACGTCCGGTACGTCGGTGACATCGGCCATGCACTGGTCCATGCAGATTACGCCGACGAGCGGCGCTTTTACGCCGTTTACAATCACGTAACCTTTATCCCTCATATTGCGGGGATAACCGTCGGCATAGCCGAAGGGCAGGGTGGCGATAAGGCTGTCCCGCTGTGCCTTCCAGAGATAATCGTAGCTTAATCCCTCGCCCTTTGGGATAGCGTGGAGCTGGGATATGGCTGTTTTGAAGGTCATGGCCTGACGAATTGGCAGGTCTATGCTGTCGAAACCGCGCATTCCATAGAGTACAGCGCCCGGGCGGACCATATTCATCCGATACTGCGGGTAATCCACAGTGGCAATGCTGTCGGCAATGTGCTTGTATTTGAAGGTGCAGCCCCGGTCTTCGAGGGTCTGAATAAAATCACAGAAGAGGCGGTATTGCTTTTCGTCTTCTTCCGCTCCGGCCAAAGCTAAATGGCTGAAAATGCCTTCTACTTCTATGTTTTTCAGTTGATACATTTTCGCGATTTCTTCGGCAAAACTTTCCGAAGGCGTCTGACCCAGCCGATGAAAACCGGTGTCGACTTTGATGTGAACTTTGGCTTTTTTCTGCAGTTTTCCGGCGATTTCATCCAGCTTTTCCGCCTGAGACAGGGTGAATATAGTCTGGGTGATATCCTGCTCTGCGGCAAAGTGAAGAAGGCGGTCAGGCGTATGACCGAGGATAAAGAGGGGATAATCCGGATAGGCTTCTCTTAGTTCCAGAGCTTCTGTCAGCGTAGCTACAGCCAGATAGGCGGCTCCGCTTTCCATCAGTACCGGCGCGATGCCGATGCTGCCGTGGCCGTATCCGTTGGCTTTGATCACTGCCATGACGGCCACATCCGGGCCGGTTAGGTCATCGATCAGCTTCATGTTGTGAGCGATATTATCCAGGTCCACGATAACCTTCGTATCTCTGAGTTCTTCTTTTTTTGTCATTCTCCGTATTCCTCCTTGAATATGTACAGTGAGCCGATGCGCTTTGGCGTATCGGTCTTTACTTTTCTTCGGGACAGGATCGCCGCATTGCATAGGGCAAGGATCGACCTGTCTCGCGTACACCTATATTATAATACAAACTGCGGGTTTCGTGGCAGAAATATGTCAAATCATCGCCATGGATGGTCGGGAGAATAAATCGGATTATTGTTTCCTTTTAAATGCAAATTCAATCGCGTTTGTCTCCTTGCTTTTTTCCTCTCATTTGTATATAATGCTCTCATACCTTTGTCCTTTGAGACAGGTGGAAGAAAGGAAGGAAAACATGGTTAAAACCGTAATCGGACTGATTATTATCGCCGCGTCTTTTATCTATCTCATCAGGCATCCGAACATGAGCCTTCTGGACAGCTTGATGAAACGAAAGCAGTCTAAAGCTGAAGAGGATGGAGAAACTAGTCAAAAGTAACGATATCCAGGTAGGGAACAGGGTTGGCGTTTCTGTCGTAAAAATGCCACCACTCTCCGTCATAAGGTGTAAAACCGGATTCCGTCATGATTCTGCGGAGAAGTTCTCCGTTGCGTCTCTCTTCTTTTCCCGTATGAGGCCAGTCCAGTCTGGCTCTGCCGGTAAAATCGTCAAAATCGCTGGGCATAGGGATATCCTGCCCATCGATGTCGGTCAGCGTCACGTCGACGCACTGCCCGTTCATATGAGAATTTCTAAAGATCTTTAATACGGACATATCCGGGGGATGAGCGACGAAGGTGTCGTCTTGGATCAGATCCCAGAATTTCTGCTGCGCTCTGATCGGTCTGTAAGCATCCCAGATCTTCATGCGAAAGCCGAGAGCTTTCGCTCTGTCCCTAACTTCGATCAGCTGACCTGCCGTGTGGATATCCACATAGCAGTCCGTAAACGGATAGATAATACAGCCTGTAAAGTTATCTTTACCTGCGTACTTCAGATCGATGAGGAAATCGCCGTCGAGATCGGTAAGGCGCACTAAATTTTTCCATTGATTCATTTTCTTTTTTGGTTCTGTTTCCATTTCTTTATCTGGATTTATTCACTTTGAATTTATAGAGCTCCAAGGAGTTATAATTTAATTTCATATATTATATCATAAAAAGCATATTGTGCATATAATCTAACGAAATATTTAGAAAATAAGGAAATCCCAAGACTTATTAGGATAGCTCGGATCCCGGCAAGGGGGAACGAAACTATTTCTTCCCGACTAAAATGCTGTTTTTTATTGCAATGGAAGGGATGGACGATACGAGCTCCCGTTCAGGCAGCAGACCCGTGAGAAATATGAAATTTTTTGAAAAATGAAATTGAAAATTAAATTTCCTGCTATATAATTAACATTAGGGTGTTGAAAGAGATGCTTCTCAGATAAAAATGCCGAATGCAGGCGATATCCTGCTCAGAGAAAGAGAACTTTTGACATTCTATTTTTATAAGCGGGGAATATTCATATTAGAACGATTGACCGCTTGTCGATAAACTGCTGTTTCGTTTTAGAGAGGAAAGAAAAGCCTTTTGCCTTCAGGCGAACCGGGTTCAGGTGATGTTCGCGTTAGTACAGAGCTATCGCGAGGAAGGGAGATATTTAAGTAGTTATGGAAGAAAAAAACAAACTGTATTTTGACGGATGCGATGTGACAGAACTGGCCAAGGAGTACGGAACACCGCTTTATGTTATGTCAGAGACGGCGATCGTGGGGAAATTTTCACAGCTGAAAGAGGAATTTCTGGACAAGTACGAGAATACCAGAGTTGCCTATGCAGCCAAAGCCTTTTTCCCAATGGCCATGGCGAAGATAGCGGAGCGGGAAGGAATGTGCGTCGACGTAGTTTCCGGCGGCGAACTTTACACGGCTCTGAAAGCGGGATTTCCGCCTGAGCGGATCGAGTTCAACGGCAACAATAAGCTCCCTGACGAGCTTCGGCTGGCAGTTAAAAACGGTATAGGCAGAATTATCGTAGACGGATTCAGCGAACTGGAGAGAATTGAAGAGATCTGCAAAGAGGAAAATCGTCGGATAAGCGTCCTCTTCCGTGTAACGCCGGGAATCAAGGCTGACAGCCACGATTATATCGTTACCGGAAAAAAAGATTCAAAATTCGGATTCCCTCTGGATGATGAAGTGCTTCAGGATCAGATCAGCAGAGCGATTCAGTCGGAGTACATCGATTTCAAAGGACTGCACTTTCACATCGGTTCCCAGCTGTTCGACAACGGACCGTATCTGCAGGCCCTGGACATCATACTGGAGCTGACCAAGAAGATCAGAGAAAAATTCGGCGTAGATGTCAGCGAAATTAACTTCGGCGGCGGTTTTGGCATACAGTATATCGATGAAGAGAGGAAGTCCTACTCCTATTTCCTCGATCCGATGATGGAGAAGATGGAAAAGTTCTGCAGAGAAGAGGGCATGGAAAGACCGGCCGTAGTTATCGAGCCGGGCAGAAGCATCGTAGGCGAAGCCGGTATTTCTGTTTATACCATAGGACAGATCAAAGATATCAAAGGCGTGAGAAAATACGTCTCCGTAGACGGCGGTATGACGGACAACATCCGTCCGGCGCTGTATCAGAGCCTGTACACCGGCGTGATCGCCAATAAGGCCGATGAAGAAAAGACGGAAACCGTGACCATATGCGGAAAGTGCTGCGAATCCGGAGACATACTGATCAGAGACCTGAAGGTTCCTGAACCGGAACAGGGCGATATTTTTGCCATATTCAGCACCGGCGCTTACGGCTACTCCATGGCGTCCAACTACAACAGGAACTGCATTCCTCCGGTAGTATTGGTGAAAGAGGGAAAGAGCCGTCTTATCGTCAAAGGACAGGACTACGAGGATCTGCTTCGGAACGACATCATTCCCGAAGATCTGTAAGGCGGAGGCATACCATTGAAATTTACAAAGATGCAGGGCGCGGGAAACGATTTTATCGTTATCGATAACAGAAGAGAGACATTGTCCGAAGATCAGCTCAGCGCCTTGGCGCGGAATTTTTGCCGCAGACGTTTTTCCATAGGCGCAGACGGCCTGATGGCTGTAGAAAACGCCAAAAAGGGCGGAGATTTCCGCATGGCCTTTTTCAACACCGACGGAAGCCCCGGCGAAATGTGCGGAAACGGAGCGAGATGTATCGCCAAATACGGATATGAAAACGGACTGTCGGATGTTAAGGCAGTGATTGAGACCCCTGCCGGAATAGTAGAGGCAGAGCGTCTTGGCCGGGAGTTATACGCGGTAAAGCTCAACGCCATTACCCGATTTGACGGAGATCTGCAGCTTTCCGCCTGCGGCGAAACCTTTTCGTGCAGCTATCTGGAGCTGGGGGATCCGGGCCTTCCTCATCTGGTGGTTCCCTGGCCAAAGCTGCGAAAAGCCGACGAAGGAAAACTGCGGCAGATCGGGAAGGCGCTTCGCAGTCATCCCCGGCTGTCAAAGGGAGCCAACGTCAATTTTTACGATATAGAAGAGGGTAACATCTTTGAGAGGACCTTTGAACGGGGAGTGGAAGACTTCACTCTGGCGTGCGGTACGGGAACCGGCTGTCTGGCCGCGGTGCTGATCAGTCAGGGCATAGTATCGGAAAATCCGGTGAAGGTAGAAACTGCCGGCGGCCAGCTTGCTGTAGATGTGGAGAGAAGCGGTTCGGAGATTACAGGACTGCGTCTCATCGGACCGGCAGTGACCGTGGCAGAAGGCGAGACAAAGACCGATCTGGAAAGGTAGCCTTGCAGGCGATTTGCCATATTGCATGGAGAATTCTCGCATTCAGACGGCGAAAAAATGAGATGCGATGAGAAAGTGCCATATCTTCTTAGAAATTTTTGTATTCAGACGGATTTGCGGAAGCGTTTTGGGTATACGTGCCAGCAAATATGTAATAATATGGTAAACGAAAGTCGAAATAAGTCGAACTATGTCGGAAATGTGTTTCGTGACGAAAGATAAAAGGACTTTTCCTGTCTGAAATGAAAAATTTTTAAAGGAGTATGGCATTTTTGCGTTTCAGAACGACTTAGCGCCGTCTGAAAATAGCTTTTTTAAACTTGATATGGCAAATCGGACTTTTATAGCATCCAGCTATCTTTTTTACGAAATAAAAAAGATGTCTTTTCCCATAGAGGGAGAGACATCTTTTGTGTTTCAAAAGGCCTAAAGCCGCACCGACAGTTTATTCTTTGCAGAACCTGCCGCAGCCGATGAGCTGCCGATAATCCAAACGTACGGCTGATTATTTGGTATAGTTGTCGAAATAGCCCTGAATATAGATGAACGGAGTTCCTTTGTCTCCGCTGCCGCTTGTCAGATCGCAAAGGGATCCGATCAGGTCGGTCAGTCTGCGCGGAGTCGTGCCCTGGGCTACCATGGAGCCGCCCAACTGCTCATCCTTTTCGGCTATGTATTTGCTGATTGCCTTCTTCAGTTCGTCCCCCTGAAGATCGGCGAAATCGTTGTCTGCCAGATACTTCAGTTTAACTTCATTAGGCGTTCCATCCAGTCCTTTCGTGTATCCCGGAGAGACGACCGGATCGGCCAGCTCCCAGATCTTTCCCACGGGATCTTTGAAAGCGCCGTCTCCGTAAACCATTACCTCAACGGTTTTTCCCGTCAGGATGTTGATCTTTTTCTGCAGCCTTTCTACGAATTCCTGACAGTGGATCGGGAACAGTTTGACCGTATCTTCCGTAGCCTTGTTCGAACCAAGGAGACCGTACTGATCGTTATAACCGCTGCCGTCTATGCTCTCGGTCAGTATATCGTCGAGTCCGAGAACGATATCGGCGCCTGCCGCCTTCAGCAGCCGCTTGGTTCTGACACGGGTGTGAATATCGCAGGTCAGGACATTTCCGGTATAGTTCAGAATTGTACGCGGGTTGTTGGAGAAGATGATCTCTGCCTCGGCGCCTTCCTCCTCGATGAGGCCTTTGTAGTAGTTGACGTAGTCCATCCCGGTAAAGGTGTGCTTTGACTTTCCGAATAAGGACTCGAACTCTTCCTGAGTCAGGACGTCGGTGTAAGGATTGATTCCTTTTTCGTCAAGAAGATCGATGTCTACGAGGTGATTTCCCACTTCGTCAGCCGGATAGCTGAGCATCAGGATTACCTTCTTCGCTCCTCTGGCGATGCCGCGAAGACAGATAGCAAAACGGTTGCGGCTCAGAATCGGAAAAATTACGCCGATGGTTTCTCCGCCCAGTTTTTTCCGCACGTCTGCTGCGATCTGGTCTTTGGACGCGTAGTTGGCCTGGGATCTGGCCAGGATGGATTCCGTGACAGCGAGGATATCCCTGTCCTGTACGGTAAATTCCCCTGCGTTAACCGCTTCCATCACCGTGTCGACGACGATCTGAGAGAGATCGTCTCCTTCCCGTATGATAGGAGCGCGAAGCCCACGGGATACAGTGCCGATTATTCTTTCCATGTTATTGTTCTCCTTTTACTTGTTTTATTCCCATATTTGCCAGTTCATCTGCCCGGTTGTTCATGGCAGTGATATATTCAAAATCGTCGTAGCTGAAGCGAGAGCCGTTCCAGCTGACGAATTTCTCGTAAATTTTCGCAAAGTCGGTGGACTTGCTGGATAGGTTGACGTGGCCTTTGACTCGATAGAAAGTCACCTGATGGCGGCGAACCAGGGCGAGGAGTTCCTTCCACAGCTCCTGATTATCCACGGACTTTTTTGCCGCGTTTCTCCACTTGTTTTTCTCCCAGCTTTCGTACCACTTTTCCCGAAAACAGTTGGAAACATAAGCGCTGTCCGAGAAGACCTCCACAATCTGATCATCTTTGTTGAGCGCTTTGAACGCTTCGATTACCGCCGTCAGTTCCATCCGGTTGTTGGTGGTATTGACGCTGCCGCCGAAGAGTTCCTTTTTATGGGGGCCGAATTCCAGTATGGCTCCCCATCCCCCGAAGTTATTGCTGCTCTGGTTGCCGGAGCAGGCTCCATCCGTGTAAATCCTCAATATCATTTGCTTTTCCCCTTTGTAGATTTTCGCATTTGAGCACATGTATATTATGCCTTATTTTCTTAGAAAGTACAACGAAAAAATAACAGATTCCGGCAGCAGGGAGCTTTCCGACGGCAGAAAGACGGCGGAGACAGTCGATATGGCGAAGTGTTACGAAAAGGTAATCAAACCGAAGGATTTCTACCAAAAAGTAACAAAAAGCGGAAACTTTTAGGAAAGAACCTCTCTTTTTACCGTAAAAGAAAAATCCATATAATCGTTGAAATTGCAATGACTATATGGAATGGAAAGAAAAATGAACGAAAGAGTGAAAATTCTGGCACACTTGTCGCAATACCTATAGGCATTCATTACGACAGGAGGGTGAAAAACATGAAAATCAAAGACAAGTATCTCAGTTTCTACTACGAAACCAGCGGCGGAGAAACTCCGGAACCGAAGATCGATCCGAAGAAGACGGCGCTTCTCCTTGTGGATCTGCAGAACGAATTCGTTTCCAGAGACTACGGCGAGGCCCTGGAGTTCAAAGCATCGGGAGAATGGGAAAGATGGATACCGTTCCACGACAGACTGGACGATATCGTAATTCCTAACAACAAGAAACTGCTGGACTTCTTCCGGAAAAACGATATGACCGTTACCTATGGAAGAATTGCCTGCCTCAGAGAAGACGGAGAAGACCGTTCACCGGTGCAGAAGTCAGAAGGCTGGAACGGCATGTTGATTCCGGTGGACAGCTACGGCGCTCAGATGGTCGACGAACTGGCTCCGATGAAGAACGAGATCGTCGTCAACAAGACTACCGACAGTGTAACCACGGGAACCAACTATCTGACCCTGCTTCAGTTTATGGGCATTGAGACAGTTGTGGTTACAGGTATAGTTACCGATCAGTGCGTTGCCAGCACTGTCAGAGGTCTGGCTGATGCCGGATACAAAGTAATCTGTGTGGAAGACGCCTGCGCTGCAGGAAGTCAGGAACTCCACGATGCAGAGCTGAAGATCATGAACGTGATCTACTGCGATGTGCTGACTACAGACGAGACCATCGCTCTGATTGAAAAGAATCTGTAGACAGTGAAAATATAGGAGGAAATTATGGATAACAATACGGGTTTGAGAAAAGAGCTCAAGCTGTCCGGTATGATCGCCATGGCCGCCGGCGGTATGGTCGCCGCGTGGATGGTAGAGATCAAGTACTGGTTCGAGCTGAGCGGCGCCGGCGCGGCAGTCTCTCTGCTCACCTGTGCCATTCTGATTCTGCCATTATGCTTTATCTACTCGGAGATGACCAGCATGATGCCGTACGCCGGAGGACAGAATATCTGGATCACCAACGCGTTCGGCTGGAATACCGGGTTTGCTTCCTGCTGGCTGATTATGCTGCTTTACGTTATGGCTATGCCGACAGTGGCATACGGTATTGCCAGCATGCTGGGATATATGTTCCCGATCACGTCGCTGCAAACTAAAATTATAGCGGCCGTTATCCTGGTGCTGTGGTATTTTCTGACCAACAGGGAACTGAAAGTTCTGGCCAAGATGCAGAACATCCTGTTCTGGAGCACTCTGGTGGTATCGGTCTGCGCTTCTCTGATTTTTATCTTCAGCGGTCACTGGAGTGTCGACACGATTACGCCGCTGTTCCCTAACGGATTCAGTGGATACACCGCGGCTATCGGACTTTTGATTATGAAATTTGTAGGATTCGATCTGATTCCGCAGCTTTCGGAAGAAGCAAACTTCCCGAAGAAGGATCTCTGGAAGGCCTTTGTGGGCAGCCTGGGCTGTACCGTTTTGATCTATGGCCTGGCGGTTGTCGGCGTAGGCGGTATCGTCAGCAACGAGTGGATCGCGCAGACCGATATCGTAGACCCGAGAGTAGCGGATATCATCGGTATGCATTGGCTGGGAGTCGTCATCGTTATCATGGGTATTCTTACCTGCATTACGACCCTGTCGTCCTTCTGGCTCAGTGCTTCCCGCATACTTTACGGCGCGGCGAAGCAGCATCAGATGACACCGAGGTTCGGAAAGCTGAATAAGTACGGACAGCCTCAGTTTGCCAATCTGATCGTCGGCATACTGTCCATCTACTTCACCGTCTTTGCACCTGATGCCTGGATCGACTACATATACACCATATACGGTGTGGCCGCCGGCGCGGTATACCTGCTGGTATCCCTTTCTTTCCTGAAGATAAGGAAGGATCATCCGGAGTGGCCGAGACCGTACAAAGTAAAAGCGGGCACGCTGATGGGCATTATCGGCATCATCTTCTGCCTCTGGGTGCTCTATTCTTCGATCACCGCGATGAATACCGGCGCATGGATTGTGCTGGCGATCTACGCTGTAGTGGGTGTGCTGCTTTGGATTTACGCTAAACATCGGCAGAAAGCCGATCCTGTAGGCTGGGCTCCGGTAGAGCTTTCGCCGGATACCGTAGCGGCAGAAAAGGCCGACGCCTGAAGCCGGTCTGAAAGGAATTTGGATAAAGGAGAGATCTCCTGACCGATAGGTGAATATTGAGAATTCTGGCCCGGGGACAAGTCTCCGGGCCTGTGCTAAAATAGAGAGAAACGGAAGAGGAAGGAGAAACATGAAGAGAGTGAAGTTCAGGAAATCCCTGGTGATGAACATCATCGCCGTCTTTTTGGTTTTCAATATCCTTTCTATCCTTCTGTTCACCTATTATGTAATGGCTGAGGAAGAGAACAAGAGCCTGGAATATGCCAGAAACAGTTTGCGGGAGATCGTGGAGGAAAAGAGCGAGCTGATATCCATCCGGTTCCAACAGATCGAGAATCAGGCGCAGATGTTGGGAATCTGGACAGAGAAACTTCTGCAAAAGGGCGGATATGATCAGGTTTTGCCTGATGATTACGTCTTTGAAGAGGATGGAACCATCAGCAGAAAAAGAGACGAGGATAAATCGGTACAGGAACAGAGCAACATCATCGTTTCCCGCACTGTGGAGAAGAGTCCTGAGCTGATGGAGCAGATCAATCTGACGGAAGAACTGGACCGGGCCTTTGCCCAGATTCTTGAAAATGAAGATGTGACATGGGCTTACATCGTCACCAGAGACAATTTGCTTCGCTGCAGTCCGTATCGCAGTCTGAACAGCGTATTTCAGAGCGATCACGATCAGATCAGGGACATATTCTACACTACGGCCGACGAAGAAAACAACCCGGAGCGCAAGCCGGTGTGGACGAAGCCTTACGCCGATTATCTGGGAACCGGCCGGACGATGACTTGTTCTCAGCCGGTATATGACAGCGACGATCAGCTTTACGGCGTGATCTGTCTGGATCTGTCCATAAAGAACATCGAATCGGAGTACTTCGAGGACTTTTCGCTGGGGAAATCCGGCAAAGCCTATTGGCTGGATAAGTCGGGAAACATCCTCTACCATACCGATTACAGCGACGATGCGGAAAACGGCGGACAGGTATACGAGAAAAATATCTTTGAGGAAGAGGAGATGTCGGAGGAAAAAGAAGAGGTCCTTCAAAAGGCTGTCGCCGGTGGGGAAGGCATCGAGATCATCCCTTCTGACGAGGGGAGAAGTCTGATCGTCTATGAAGAAGTCAAAGCCGCAGACTCCGTTCTCATCATAGAGATCGATATGGACGAATTCAGATCACAGAAGACCTTTGATTTGAAGAAAGCAGGGCTTTTGATCGTGATCGACCTTCTTTTAGGCGGCGCCTTTGCCCTGATCCTCTATTTTCGCTTTTCTCTGCCGATGAGGAAACTGGTTGGCGGAGCTGATCGGATATCCAAGGGAGACTACGGTTATATCAAAGAAGAGGAGAGCAAAGGGGGAGAGGATTATTATGAGATTGCCCAGCTGAAACAGGCTTTTAAGTCGATGAACGATAGTATCGAAGGATACACGGAGACGCTGCTGGACAGAAATCGCGAGATCAGCACCATCCTGGAAACCATAGAAGGAACGCTGATGATCGTGGATGTGAACGGTTTAATCCGGGTCAGATCAAAGGCTTCGCCAGGGGTTCATCAGGAGGATATCGACAGGGCTATAGAGCAAATCAAGGAGCAGCGGACCGCGTTTTCCGAACAGACCGTGGTGAGCGGCGAGGTATACAGAAACAGGTATTATCCGATTATTAAGGAAGATGGGCGGGTCGATAAGATCGTGGTATTCAGCGAGTGCATCACCAAGAACATTTTAATGGAGAAAGAGGTACAGCAACTGGAAAAAATGGCGGGAATCGGCCAGCTTTCCGCAGCCATCGTTCATGAGCTGAAAAACGCTCTGGCTCTGATCAAGGGCGCCGCCTATATTCTGCAGATCATCGACGATGGAGAAAAAGGAAAAAAAGAAGTGGATACCATTATGAAGGCCGTTGAGGAGGCCGAAAATGTGATGGCCACACTGCTGGACTTTTCACGGAAGGATTCCGGAAAGAGGGAGATGATCTCTCTCGCTTCCATGATCAGCCAGATCCTCCTGTTGTCGAAGAAGGAAATTATCGGAAGGAATATCCAGGTGGATACCCGGATAGATAAAAACTGCTATATTTGTTCATCCGGCGGAGAGGCGCTGAAGGTCATTTTGCAGAATATCATTATTAACGCAATCCAGGCGGTGGAAGACGACGGAAAGATTGAAATTTCCTGCGGCCGGGAAAAGGATTGCGTATGGATCAGAGTCAGGGACAACGGCGGAGGAATCAAAGTGGAGCCGAAAGAGCGGATCTTTGAGCCGTTTTTGACCACGAAAAAGGAGGGAATCGGCATAGGACTTTGGATTACCAAGAGGCTGGCCGATTCTCTGGGCGGGAGAATCGAAGTAAGTGAGCCGGAAACCGGAGAAACAGAGTTTACTCTGTATTTTCCCGAAGACAGAGACGAGGAGGTGAGAGACAATGACAAAGGCGCCGATATTGCTGATTGACGACGATACAGAGCTCCTTGAAGTGTACGAGAAGATCTTTCGTCTGAAAGGTTTCCAGGTTTTGACTTGCAGCAGCAGTCTGGACACGCTGAAGCTGATCCGGGACAGGACGTTTTCCGTAGTCGTTTCAGATATCATTATGCCCAAGATGAACGGAATGGAGCTGCTGGATGCGATCAAAAAGATCCGCCCGGAGACAGAGGTGATCATGCTTACCGCGGAAGGTTCCATTTCCGGCGCTGTAGAAGCGGTGAAAAAGGGAGCGTTTTCCTATTTGGTTAAGCCGGCCGATATAGATGAACTGCTCTCTAACGTGAGGAAGGCTGCCGAACTGGCCGGCGTGCGGCTGGAAAATGATATTTTGAAAAGCCAGTTGGCCGGAATGCCTGCCCGCAAAGAATTTCTCGGCGTATCGCAGGCAGCGTCGGAGCTGAGGAAAAAGGCGCAGATTGTAGGAGAAACGGATTCGGCGGTGTTGATCACCGGAGAGACAGGAACGGGAAAAGAAATCTTGGCCAACATGATTCATCGGTGCAGCAGACGGGCGGACAAACCTTTCATCTGTGTTAACTGCGGCGCGCTCAACGAAAATCTGATCGAGAGCGAGCTTTTTGGCAGTGAGAAGGGCGCGTATACGGGAGCGGAACGGCAGAGAAAGGGACGGTTCGAGGCAGCCGACGGAGGTACAATTTTCTTCGACGAGATCGGAGAGCTGAGTTTGAACATGCAGGTAAAGTTGCTGCGGGTGCTTCAGGAGAAGTCTTTTGAACGGGTAGGCGGAAGTGATTCTATCAGAAGCGATTTCCGCCTGATTACGGCGACTAACCGGGATCTGAAGCGAGAAGTGGAAGAAAACCGGTTTCGGGCAGATCTGTTTTACCGGATCAATATCATACCTATAGAGATCCCGCCGCTGCGCGAGCGGAAGGAAGATATTCCGGTTTTGTGCGAGAGCTTTCTCGACGAGTACACCAGGGAGATGAACAAGAGCGCGGCGCCTCTTTCTCCAGAACTGCTCCGTCTTTTGCAGCGGTACGATTGGCCCGGAAACGTACGGGAACTGAGAAATATTGTGGAACGGCTGGTCGTGTTGTCCGCGGACGGAGAAATTGACGAGGCGAATCTGCCGGAAGAGATCAGAGAACTGGACCAAGACGAAAAGCAGACCGGAGAACAGACGGCAGCCCTGCGTCACATGACGCGGGCCTTCGAAAAGGAATATATTACGCGAATCATGAAGAAAAACAACGGAAATGTGGCCAAATCGGCAGAGGAGATGTGCATTGCCAGAAAAAACCTGTACAAGAAACTCAACGACTACGACATTAAATACAGATGAATCGGTTTTCGAGAAGTTGATCGGAAATTCGCCCGCGTTCAGACGTCAGGTGGAAATTGCCAAAAAAGCGGCGGCAATCGATCTTCCGGTACTGATTACCGGAGAGACAGGGACGGGCAAAGAAGTATTCGCCAGGGCTATCCATGAGGGAAGCCGAAGGCGAAGAGGTCCGTACGTAGCGGAAAACTGCAGCGCCGTTCCGCCGGGGTTGACCGAGAGTATTTTTTTTGGGACCGAGTCCGGAGCGTTTACTGAAGCAGTCAGTCGTAAAGGCCTGTTTGAGGAAGCCGATGGCGGCACACTGATGCTCGACGAACTGAATTCGATGCCGGCCTATCTTCAGGCTAAGCTGCTGCGGGCTGTTCAGGAGGGACAACTGCGCAGGGTAGGCGGAGTTCGGGATATCGCCTTTGACACGCGGCTCATCGCTTCGCTGAACGAGGATCCGGAGACTCTGATTCGGGAAGGCCTTCTGCGCAGGGATCTGTACTACAGGCTCAACGTCATACGGATCGATTTGCCGCCGCTGCGGGAGCGAAAGGAAGATATTCCTCTATATATTGAAGCCTTTCTTCGGGAAGCGGACGAAAAGTACGGTAAAAAATTCTGCGGACTCGATAAAAATTCTGTGGAAAAGCTGATCAAAAGAGAGTATCCCGGGAACGTGCGGGAGCTGCGAAACCTGATAGAGGGAGCGGTGGCCATGAGCGGCGGCGAAGGGCTGCTTCACCTTGAGGATCTGGATTGAAAAAACGAAAAGAACGAAAGGCAGCACAGACCTTCCGCCCGCATCAGCCGCCTGCGCCGTACGGAAACCCACCGGAACTTCAACCCGATTTTAGACGAGAAACGAGAAAAAAGGTGCAAAATTTTCCCTTTGTGCTATAATAGTTCCGTGAATTTTGATGGATCGTCTCTGTGACCGAAGGCAGGAGGAAAACCCGTAGAGGAAGATAGCTGTACCTGTAATGGTCCGGAACGCCATTTACCATATATTTTTCAGCGAGGTGGAACATGGCTCTGAAGTTTTGCTCTTTCGCCAGCGGCAGTTCGGGCAACTGCTATCTGGTAAAAAGCGATGAAGCGGCGCTATTGGTCGATGTAGGCATTACGGGAAAAAGGATTTTAACGGGACTGGAGGAAGCGGGCGTAGTTCCCGACCGACTCAACGGAATACTGGTCACTCATGAACACGTCGATCATGTGCGCAGCCTGCGGATGATCAGCAGAAAGGCGGTAAATGCCAAAGTTTACGCTTCAGGCGGAACACTGGCGGAGGTGGGCGATCGGGTCAGTGGAGAAAGGATCACAGTTGTCAGCGACGGAGAAGAATTTTACGTCGGCGATATCCTGGTCAGAGCGTTCGCCGTCTCCCACGATGCAGCGGAGCCTCTCGGCTATTCCTTCGTTTGCGGAGGCAGGCAGATGACCATCGTCACCGACACAGGCTGTATATCAGAAGAAATTTTCGCCCAGGTAAAGGATGCCGATCTCCTCGTTTTGGAGGCCAATCACGAGGTGAACATACTGCGTATGGGCGCTTATCCATATCCGCTGAAGCGGAGGATTCTCAGCGACAGAGGCCATCTGTCCAACGAGGCCGCCGGAGAATGTCTGTGCAGGATGCTGCAGTGCCGGGAATCGGGAAAGGCGGCGCCGCAGGTTCTTCTGGCTCATCTGAGCCGGGAAAACAATACCCCGGAGCAGGCCTACCTGACGGTGAGAAACGTCTTATTTGAACAGGATTATTACATAGATAAGGATCTGACCGTCCGGATCATAGAAAGAGATCTGGCCGGCCCGTTGGTGGAAGTGTGAAATGGTGAATATTTTTGTCGTCTGTGTCGGAAAATTAAAAGAGAAATACTGGACAGAAGCGGTAGCCGAGTATTCCCGCAGGCTGGGAAGCTATTGCCGTCTGGAGATCGTCGAGCTGAAGGAATCCAGGCTGCCGGACCGGGCCGGAGCGGCTGAAGAGGAAGCGGTGAAAGAAGCCGAAGGCGAAGAGATCCTCAAGAGGCTGAAGGATAATATGTATGTGGTTTCGCTGGAGATAGACGGGAAGTCCCTTTCATCCGAAAGCCTGGCGGATAAGCTTGAGCAGCTGACTGTGGACGGAATCAGCAGCATCGCCTTCGTGATCGGCGGCAGTCTGGGACTGAGCAAAGCGGTCAGCAAGCGGGCTGATTTCCGGCTTTCCTTTTCCCGGATGACATTTCCTCATCAGATGATGCGGGTGATTCTGCTGGAACAGCTGTACAGAAGTTTCAAAATAATTCGAAATGAAACCTACCATAAATAAATGTCCAAAAGTACTATTTACAATTCGAAAAAAAAGATTATAATGAGGGGTAGTTCAAAATGAACAGGGAAAATTTTACACAGCAAAAAAAGAAGATATTCTTCTGCATGGTGGTTTATGGTTTACTTTGCGAGGTATTTTCCCTGTTTATTCTTGGATTCCGGGGAGAATTTACAATAGGCTTAATATTAGGAATGGGCGCGGCAGCGATCAATCTGGTCATTTTAGAAACAGTTGTAGATTTGATCATTAAAAAAAGAAATACGTGGTTAGCCTTCCTTATTCACCTGGGGAGGTTTTTCCTTTTTGGTCTTCTGGCGGTTGTGAGTCTTAAGATCAGCTTTATTTCCGTCGTAGCCTACGCCATCGGCGTATTGGGCATAGTTGTAGGTTCTCTTGTCACTTTTGTGAAAAAGGAGGGGTGAAATGATTAATTTCGATGAATTAGGCCCTCGAATTATTCTTGGTTTCGCCGGAGGGAAAATACAGATTTCAGAAAGTACCCTGTTGGGAATCGCCGTGGCCGTTGTATTGGCAGTGTTGGGGATCTGGCTGGGCAGCGGGCTGAAAACTGTGCCGAAGGGAAAGCAGGTGATCGCAGAGACTATCGTTGGCTGGATCTATAAGTACACTCGGGATAACATGGGAAAGGAAAATGAGCATTTTGCGCCGTACATCGGTACGATCTTCTCCTTTATACTCGTCGGAAGTTCTCTCGGACTTCTTGGACTTCGCCCGACAACCGCGGATCTGAACGTAACCGCGGCGCTGGCCGTGATGACGTTCTTTCTGATCCAGGCAAACGCAATAAAGACGCTGGGCGTCAGAGGGCGCCTTTCAGAGATGTGCGATCCTTATCCGTTTATGTTTCCGCTTAAGCTGCTTGAAGAGTTTACTCTTCCGGTTTCACTGACGCTTCGTCTGTTTGGAAACATATTGGGAGGTGTGATCGTCGTGGATTTGTGGATGCATCTGATGGAGTATCTGAGCGGTCTGCTGACAAGCGTGCCGTTTCTGCGCGCTGTTACCGTACTTCCGCTCAACGGCTTTTTCGATATGTTTGAGCCGGTCATCCAAACATATATCTTCTCTATGCTGACTATGGTCTTTCTTTCAAATGCCATGGAAGGCGTTTCATCAAGGATAAAAGAGAAAAAATAGTGTCAATTAACAGGAGGTAAAAAGATGGGTATTGTAGCAATCGGAGCAGGAATCGCAATTGGGCTGGCAGGACTTGGTATTGGTATCGGCCAGGGTTTTGGTCTTGGAAAAGGACTGGAAGGTATTTCTAAACAGCCGGAAGCAGGCAGTACGATCAGAACGACCATGATCGTCGGTATGGCCATCATGGAAACCATTGGCGTTCTTTCTTTCGTCATCGCGATCATTCTGACGAGCCGAATCTAAAACGGCGTCAGCGAGAGGAGGCGGATCTCAAATGGAGTTATATCAGCCGCTGCTGTCTCTTAACTGGAATATGCTGTTTACCGCGATAACTGTTATCGTGCTGTTCTTCATACTGAAGCACTTTTTCTTTGAGAAGGTGCACAACTTTATGGTAGAGCGCGAGAAGCAGGTCAGAGAATCTCTCGAAAACGCGGAAAAGACCAATGAGGAAGCGGATAAAAAGTTAAAAACCTACGAGGAAAAGCTTGCAGGAGCCGACAGCGAGAGCCGTCAGATCTTAAAAGCTGCCAGGGATGAAGCTAAGGTTCAGGCCAGAGAAATACTGGACGAAGCCGACGAGAAAGCCCGTGCTCTGATCGAGCATTCACAGAAAGAGATTCGGCGTGAGAAATACAACGCCAGAAAAGAGCTGCAGGAGGAACTGGGCAGTCTGGCAGTTATGGCGGCGGAAAAGATCGTGGAAAAAGAGCTGAGGCCTGAGGATCACAAGGAAATCGTAGATAAGATCATCGAGGAGGCTGAAGAAAAGCCATGGAGTTGATAATCGCAATGACCTACGGCCGGGCGCTCTTCGATGCTGCCAAAGATCTGGATAAGATTGACGAGATAAAAGAGGAAATCGATCAGATCGATAAGATTCTCAAACACCAGCCCCAGTTTATGGAACTTCTCTGCACTCCGGCAATTCCCGCAGTGAAGAAGAAGGGCATAATCCGGAATGTCTTCGAGGGCAGGGTCTGCGATGAAGTCCTCTCCTTCATGTATATCCTTGTTGACAAAAGCCGATTTTATCACTATCACTGGATCGTGAAGGAATACCTGCGTCTCATGGACGAATACCGGGGCGAAGCTTACGGGAAAGTCTATTCGGCGGCGCCGCTGAGCGCAGAGCAAATCGAGAAACTTGAGGATGAAGCAGGAAAGCTTCTCCATGAGAAAGTCAAATTGAAAAACAAAGTAGATCAGAGTCTTCTTGGAGGCGTAAAAATTATGGTGGATGGGAAAATCATCGACGCTACGCTCCGGGCGAAACTCGAGGATCTGCGGCGCAAATTGAAGACGTTATAGAAGGGAGGGAAACCTCTATGAATTTAAAACCTGATGAAATCAGTGAGCTGATCAAAGAGCAGATCAAGAATTACAGCCATAATCTGGAAGTCTCCGACTTCGGCACGGTTATGCAGGTGGGAGACGGTATTGCCAGAGTATACGGATTGAATAAATGTATGTCCGGCGAACTCTTGGAATTTTCGGGCGGCGTTCGCGGTATGGCGCTGAATCTGGAAGAAGACAACGTAGGCGCGGTTATCCTCGGCTCCGACAGGGAAATCGGCGAAGGCGACATTGTTAAGCCGACAGGAACCGTTGTAGACGTACCTGTGGGAGAGGCCATGATCGGCAGAGTCGTCGATGCTTTGGGACAGCCTATAGACGGAAAGGGCGCCATCGAGACGACGGAATACAGACCGATAGAATACCCGGCTCCGGGCGTACTTCAGAGAAAACCGGTAACCGAACCGCTTCAGACCGGAATCAAGGCTATCGATGCCATGATGCCGATCGGACGGGGACAGAGAGAGCTGATCATCGGCGACCGGCAGACTGGAAAAACAGCTATTGCTGTCGACACCATTTTAAATCAGAAGGATAAAGACGTTATCTGCATCTATGTGGCCATCGGACAGAAGAAGTCCACTGTGGCCCAGTTGGTGCAGACCCTGGAAAACCAGGATGCGATGAAATATACTATCGTGGTTTCCGCCACGGCCAGCGAAGTGGCTCCTCTGCAGTATATTGCGCCTTATTCCGGCTGCGCCATTGCAGAGTACTTTATGTATCAGGGCAGGCACGTACTGATCGTCTACGACGATCTTTCCAAGCACGCTGTTGCTTACCGGGCCATGTCGCTGCTTCTGCGCCGTCCGCCGGGAAGAGAAGCCTATCCGGGCGATGTATTCTATCTTCACAGCAGACTGCTGGAGAGAGCGGCTAAGCTGTCCGATGAGTTGGGAGGCGGTTCCATTACCGCATTGCCGATCATCGAAACCCAGGCGGGAGATGTGTCGGCCTATATTCCGACTAATGTAATTTCCATTACGGACGGCCAGATCTTCCTGGAGACAGAGCTTTTCTTCTCCGGGCAGAGACCGGCTATCAATGCCGGCATCTCCGTATCCCGTGTAGGCGGCAATGCGCAGATCAAAGCGATGAAAAAGGTATCGAGCAAGATCAAGCTGATGCTCGCCCAGTACAGAGAGCTGCAGACCTTCTCACAGTTCGGCTCTGACGTGGATCCGAATACGAAGAAGCAGCTGGATCACGGTCGGATTCTGATGGAAATTCTGAAACAGAGACAATATCATCCGGTGGATGTGGTTCACCAGGTCATGATCCTCTATGCGGCTTCGTCGGGCCATTTGGACGATATCGACGTAGAGAGCGTCCGTTCTTTCGAAAAGCAGTTCTATGCCTATATGGACGACCACTATCCGGAGATCGGAAAAGAGATTCGAAGAACGGGAGATTTCAGCAAAGAAACCGAGGAGCTTCTGATCAAGGGCATCACAGAGTTCAAGAAGGTAGGTTTTATCGATGGCTGAGCATATGCAAAATATTCAGAGGCGGATCAAGAGTATCAGCAGTACGGAACGGATAACCAACGCCATGAAGCTGGTTTCCGCGGCCAAGCTGCGGAAGGCCAAAGAGGTCTTTGAAAATTCCCGTCTCTATCTGGGCCGTCTTTTGGAGTCCATACAGGACACGTTTGCTGATACCGCCGACGTGCCGGTTGAGTTTCTGTCCGGAAGCCGGGAGATCAAAAACAAGTGCTATGTGCTGATCACCAGCAGCAACGGACTGTGCGGAAGCTTCAACGGAAACGTGATCCGAACCATGGAGGAAGAGCTTGCCGCCTATGACGGCGGGAGAGAGCACGTCAGACTGGTGACTATCGGTTCCAAAGGAAAGGATTACTTTCTTCACCACGACGTGGAGATTATTCAGACTCACGACGCGCCGGCAGATACGGTAACCTTCAGCGAAACCAGAGAAATCAGCGGACCGCTGATCGACATGTATCTTGCCGGAGAAATCGACGAAATCGACATCGTCTATACGGCCTATATCAATACCCTGAGACAGGAAGTGACGGTGAAACGCCTTCTTCCACTGGAGATTCCGGAGAGGAAAGAAGAGCAAAAGTTCAACATGCCTGTGGAATACGTGCCGTCGGCTGCGGAGGTTTTCGGTTATCTGGTCCCCAAGTACGTGGAACTGATGATCTTCAATACCTGTATCGAGTCAGCAACCTGCGAATACGCGGCGAGAAGAACGGCCATGGAAAACGCCAACGATAACGCAAAAGACATGTTGTCTCAGCTTCAGCTGGCATACAATCACGCCAGACAGGCAGAGATCACCGATGAGATCATAGAGATCGTAGCCGGTTCTGAGGCGCAGAATTGATCAAGGAGGCAAAAGGGATGCACAAAGGTACAATACATCAGATCATCGGACCGGTTATCGATATCCGGTTCCATCCGGAGGAAATGCCGGAGTTGCTCAACGCAATTGAAATTCCCTGCGGCGACGCCAAAATCGTAGCAGAGGTTCATCAGCATATCGGCGACGACGAGGCGAGGTGCGTGGCCCTGTCTTCCACCGACGGACTGTCCAGGGGAATGGAGGCTATAGATACCGGCGAACCCATTAAGGTGCCTGTGGGTCAGGAGGTACTGGGCAGGCTGTTCAACGTCCTCGGCGAGCCAATCGATGAAAAAGGGCCGGTCGTTACGGAAAGCAAACATTCCATTCACCGACCGGCGCCTAAATTCGAAGACCAGGACACGTCTTCCCAGGTCTTCGAAACCGGAATCAAAGTCATCGATCTGATCGCGCCGTATACCCGGGGCGGAAAGGTAGGTCTGTTCGGAGGCGCAGGAGTAGGAAAGACGGTTCTGATCCAGGAGCTGATCAATAATATCGCTACCGAGCACGGAGGAATTTCCGTATTTGCCGGCGTAGGCGAGAGAACGAGAGAAGGAAACGACCTGTACAATGAGATGCAGGAATCCGGCGTATTGAAAAAGACCGCCATGGTTTTCGGTCAGATGAACGAACCGCCGGGAGCCAGAATGAGGGTAGCGCTGACCGGTCTGACCATGGCCGAATATTTCCGCGACCAGGAGAAACAGGATGTGCTGCTGTTCATCGACAACATCTTCCGGTTCACCCAGGCAGGCTCGGAAGTATCTGCCCTGCTGGGCCGTGTACCGTCGGCAGTAGGCTATCAACCGACGCTGGCTACGGAGATGGGCGCTCTGCAGGAGCGGATTACCTCCACGAAGGACGGTTCCATCACGTCGGTACAGGCGGTTTACGTTCCTGCCGACGACCTGACCGACCCGGCGCCGGCGACGACTTTCGCCCATCTCGATGCGACGACGGTACTGTCAAGATCCATTACGGAGCTGGGTATCTATCCGGCAGTGGATCCGCTGGCTTCTACGTCGAGAATTCTCGATCCGCTGATCCTTGGAGAAGAACATTATAATGTGGCCAGAGGCGTGCAGCAGGTTCTGCAGAAGTACAAAGATCTTCAGGATATCATCGCCATACTGGGCATGGATGAGCTTTCGGAAGAGGATAAGGAGATCGTGGCGAGAGCCAGAAAGATTCAGAGATTCCTCTCCCAGCCGTTCAGCGTTGCCGAACAGTTTACCGGCATGAAGGGCAAGTACGTGCCTATCGAAGAGACGGTTCGGGGGTTCCGTGAAATTCTCGAAGGCAGGCACGATCACATTCCGGAATCCATGTTCCTCTTCGCCGGCAGCATAGACGACGTTGTGGAGAAATACGAACAGTCTAAGGAGCAAGAAGCATGATTGACGGAAGAGAAGGCGTTCTGCTGCAGGTCATCACGCCTGAGGAAATGTTTTTTTCCGGACAGGTGGACATGGTCATCGCCACATGCCGCGACGGGCAGGAAGGCTTTATGGCCAACCACGCCTGGTGTGTGAAGCTCCTTGCGGACGAAGGAACGCTGAAAATACGCAGGCACGGAGAGAAGGATCTTCTGCGGGCCCGCGTCAAAGGCGGCCACGTGGATATAAAGGAACGCTTTGTGATCTATACAGATGAAGCGGAGTGGGAAGAGGATATTCGGAAATAAGTGAAAAAACGGCAGATTTGTTTTAGATTCGGGCGCAGTTTCGCGCCCGATTTTTTGTATACGTAAATTACGTTGAACATGGGAATCGATTCCATGCCAGATCGGCAGAAGCTTATTTCCGGCTCGATATTTTGTAAAAGTCCGGTTACAGAAAGAGGCTGGCGCCGGAGAAAATCAGCAGAATATAAGTCAGCTTCAGGAAGGTCTGCACGTTCATCTTTTTGTATAAGAAGGCGCCGATAACCGTACCCAGTACCAGGGGCAGGCAGCCAAGGAGAGTCAGGTGCAGTACATGCTGTGTGAGCATTCCCGAGAGAAACTGTTTAAACAAAAGGTACACATTTAAAGGAATCCAGATCAATGCTACAGTTGCACGAAACTGATTTTTTTCCAGTTTTTTTACCGCATAGCTGACCAGGAGCGGGCCGCCGGAAACAAACATGCCCTGCATGATACCGGCACATAGAAGCAGAGGAAGATTGAGGAACTCGGGAAGTCTCCCTTCTTTTTTCTGCAGCAGACCTTTGAAGGCGATCAGTAAAATGAAGACTGCGTAGATCGGCAGGATGATTCGGGTTGGAAGGAGATAGAACAGCTTTTCGCCGAAAAATACGCCGACGAACATCAGGGCGGCCATCTTGACAAATTCCCTGACGTTTATATCCCTGAAGCTTCGCGTTACGATCAGTATACAGGACAGGGAAGTCAGAATCATGAGAACCGGCTTGGCGGTATCGATTCCGTACATCAGAATGACAAAAGGCATCGCCAGAACTGTCCCGGCAAATCCGGTGATGCCCTGAATAACATTGGTCAAAAATATGGTGATTGAAAATAGAAGTATAGTCATTTTTTTCCCTTTCTAAAAATTGTCTCAGTATTATATTAAATAATAAAGCAAAAAACGTGCCAATTCTTATTGACAAACAGGAACAAAGCGGGTATTTTCAAGATAAAGGAGGAAAAGCCATGCTGCGGAGATATGTAGAGCAGATTCTGAATGTATTTAATTATATCGATGCGATTTTAGTAACAAATGAGAGAGGCATTATAGAATATTACGTTAACAATCGGCCTGATCAGAACAGGTTGAATGAGAAAGATATCCGGGGAAAGAATATTCTTGAGGTCTATCCGGATCTGAACGAGGAGGAAAGCAGTATTTACAGGGTGATCCGGAGCGGCAAGCCTATTTACAACGAATTTCAGGTAATGAGAGCAGCAGGAACAGGACAGGTTTTTAACGGTGTGAATACCACTATACCGATTAAAGCCGACGGAAAGGTGATCGGCGTAGCCGAAGTGACCCGATGGGTAGACGACGAGTTTTCAAGGAAGGACATTCCCCTTTCCCTGAAGGAGGCCGGCGCACAGAGCGAACGCCTTTATACTGTGGATGATATCATTACCTGTTCCCCTCAGATGAAAGAGATAAAGGAAAGGATCAGCAGAGTGGCCGCGACGGATTCTTCTGTCTTGATTTACGGAAAGACAGGAACAGGAAAGGAGTTAGTCGCTCAATCCATCCACACGGCCGGACATCGGAAGAAGAACCATTTCGTTTCGCAAAACTGCGCGGCAATTCCCGAAACCCTGCTCGAGGGTATTTTGTTCGGCACTGTACGGGGGAGCTATACCGGAGCGGAAAACCGTCCCGGATTGTTTGAGATCGCCAACGGAGGCACCATTTTTCTCGATGAAATCAACTCTATGGAGATCGGTATGCAGGCTAAATTGCTAAAAGTGATCGAAGAGAAGAAGGTAACCAGAATCGGCGGCACTAAACCGATCCCTATAGATGTAAAGGTGATTTCGGCAGTAAACGAACTGCCGGAGGAATGCGTGAGAAGAAAGAAAATGAGGGAGGATCTTCTGTACAGGCTCAGTGTTGTACGGCTGAACATCCCGGGACTTGCGGAGAGAAAGGAAGACATACCTCTTCTTGTTCGTCATTTCATCGATTATTACAACCATCGTATGGGAAAGAACGTGCTGGACGTGTCAGAAGAGGTTGAAGAGCTGTTCATGGACTATTCCTGGCCGGGCAATGTGCGGGAGATGAAGAACATCATAGAAGGAGCCTTTAATCTGCTCTCATCGAGAGTCATTCAGCTCAGCGATCTGCCGGAATATCTCCTCCGGGAAGAGATCGGAACGAAACCGAGGGAGGGTATATCGACTCAGATCGGTCAGTATTCCCTGCAGGAGATGGTTTCTCAGTACGAAAAGCAATTGATCACCGAGGCGCTGAAAGAATCCAAGAGCCTTTCTGAGGCGGCCAGGAAACTGAAGATTACCAAACAGGGACTGAGCTATAAGCTGGGTAAGTACAGAATAGGAGAAGAGAAACAGTGAGGAGTCAAAATTTTTTGTCTACAGTGTAAAAAATATTTGACTAAAAGCAGGTGACCGTCGATGAGGGCGGTCTTTTTTTGTCACTATTTATAAAATAAAATTTTCATAAATAGTGAATATAAAAATTTTACTTCATTTTAACAGAGACGTGATAGATGCTTTACATAAACTCCACTATAATAACCCTGTAAATGAAAGAGAAAGAAATCAAAATCAATCGAAGGAGAAATTGGAGGGTAAAAAAATGGAGCTTATGAAAAAACAGACTGTGACCGGTTCGCAGAAGCTGATGATCTTTGTACTGACCATGGCCCTGTACGGACTGGCCACTTTATTTACAGAACTTATTCCCAGCTTTCAGGCGGGTGTTGTGGAATTTTCAGTAGAATACTTTCTGTTTATTCCCCTCACTCTCGCTATGCTGTTCGATCCGCTTTCCGCAGCTCTGGGCGCTGCGACCGGCGAATTGGTATTCAGTGAAATCATGCTGGGCCAGTTCGGAGGATTAGGCGAGCTGGAGAAATTCCTGACGGTGACCATTGGGGTATATATCGCGGGACGAATGGTCAAGGATCCGACAAACCGCAAAATGGTAGGAATTGCAGCTATTACGGGAACCGGTCTTCAGCTGCTTATGGGAACGCTGGTGGATATCGCGAAAGTGCAGTTTGCTGTAGAAGACTTTGAAGCCGTGGCCGGCCTGCCGGAAAGCGTATTTGTCACAGAAGGATTTGCGTTTTTCAACGACCTGCTGTTTTCCGGAATCCTGTTCTGCCTGCTTCCTTCCATGTACCTGGTTCCGAAACTCTACGGAAAGATTGAGCCGCTGCTGGGCATGCGTCCGAGAGATAAGAAAACCTATATGGGCGGTATAAACGGGAAAGTAATCGCCGGAGCGCTGATCGCTTTTGCCGCAGCCGCAGCTGCAGAGCTTTTGGCAACCAGCGGTATGCCGTTGATCGAATGGGAAGCGGACTGGGCCGAGAGCGGTACGGCTTTGGCTATAGGTATGGTTGCTGCGGCTGTTGTGGCCATAGCAGTGCTGATGGTCCTGAAGAGCAAAGCAGGAAAGGAAAGTGCTTAACGGGATGAACATTATCGAGACAGAAGGACTGACTTATACCTATCCGGCAGCAGAGAGGCCGGTTTTGAGAGACATTTCCCTTCAGATCGAAAAAGGAGACTTCCTTGCAGTGGTTGGAAACAACGGCTGCGGGAAGTCCACTTTTTGCAAGACGCTCAACGGCCTGATTCCCCATTTTATTGACGGGGATTTTGAGGGTGTGGTCAGGGTAGACGGATTAAATACCCTTGAAGCTGATGTGGGAACGCTGGCCTGCAAAGTGGGATACGTCTATCAGGATTTTGAGAATCAGATCGTCCGACCGACCGTGCTGGACGATGCCTCTTACGCATGCCTCAACTACGCCATGAAGGACTATCTGGAGCGGGGAATGGAAGCCCTTTCCCTATGTGGACTGCAGGGCCGGGAGAACGATTACATCTGGCAGCTATCCGGAGGGCAGACCCATCTGTTAGCCCTGTCGGGAGCGGTTTCCCTGCGTCCCGACGTGCTGATTCTGGATGAACCTATCGCACAGCTGGATCCGAGCCACGCCGACAGGATATACGGCGTTCTGCGCCGGCTCAATGAAAAATATGGAAAAACCGTCATCGTTATAGAACATCACACCGAATATATCGCCGATTACTGCAAGCACGTGATGCTGATGAAAGACGGGACGATCGCCTGGAAGCTTCCGGTCAGAGAGGCGCTGCAGAGGGTGAATGAACTGCAGGCGTGCAATATTTTTCCTCCCCAGGTAACGATCGCGGCCCACAGACTCAGAGAAGAGGGACGCCTGTCGCCGGAAACACCCCTTCCGACTACTGTAGAAGAAGGCAGAGAAGCCTTTAAGTCGCTTCGGTATTGCGGAGCGGGTGCCGAGAAGAAAGCGGAAGAAAGGAAAGGCGAGGATATCGTACAGTTTCGGGACGTATCCGTCTCTTACCGTTCGGTTAAAGGAGAGAGACGCACGGTATTCGACCGGCTCAATCTGACTGTTCAAAGAGGCGAAAAGATCGCGCTGATTGGATCCAATGGGGCGGGAAAGTCCACGCTGATGAAGCTGATGGTCGGCCTCCTTAAACCGGGAGAAGGCTGCATATTGCTCAAAGGCGAGGACATCGGACGGAAAAAGACAGAGCACCTGTCCAGGATCCTTTCGCTGGTCTACCAAAATCCGGAGGAGATGTTCATCAAGGATTCCATTGAAGCGGATATCGCTTATGCTATGCAGGTGAGGGGCATTTCCGACTGGGAGAAGCGTACCGGAGAACTGTTGGAGCGGTTTCGGCTGACACCCCTGCGAAAACGGGATGGAAGGCTGCTGTCCGGCGGTCAGATGCGCAGAGCCAGTCTGGCCATCGGCATTGCGCTGAATCCGGAGATTCTGCTCCTTGACGAGCCCACTGCCAATCTGGATATTGCGACGCGAAAAGAGATCATGAACACGCTGAACGACATCAAGGATGTCACCGAAACGGTTATAATTGCTACTCACGATATGCAGCTGGTCTGCGACTGGGCAGAGCGAATTATCGTCCTCTGCGGAGGGAAAGTGGTCGCCGACGGAAACAGGGATGAAATCTTCGGAAACCGCAGTGTTACCGAAATGGTCGGTATCCGGCCGCCGGAGATTTTCACCATGGGTATGGCCTTGTCGGAAGAAGCGCGCTGCTATACCGTAGACGAATTTCTGCAGAACTTCAGGGAGGTATAATTATGGAAATGAAAGCGAAGCGTAAGCTGTCGGAGAACGTTCTCGACAAGTTTTCCATCGACTTTTTGCGCAATCAGGTATTGAAAAACGCCTATGGAAACGACGATACGGTGATCGCCGGACTGGATCCGCGGATTCTGCTGATCTGGTATCTGTTCGCAGGAATCGTACCCTGGTTTGTGAGCAATCTCTGGTTTTTGATGGGATGCTTTATCCTGGTGTTGGTGACGACGTGTATGGCCAGAGTGGCCGGTTTGGTATTGCTGTTGTTTGCCGTCGGCGTCTTTTCACAGACGGGATATCTGCTGATCGTCTCCCTGTTCTTTGGAGGGAATGCGTCTACTGTCGTCCCGCTGCTGATTCTGACGTTGAAAGTGGCGACCTGCTCACTGGCGTCGATCACGGTTTTTTCCGGACTGGATCCCGACCGACTTTCAAACGGTCTGATGTGGTACGGCTGCCCGGAGCGGCTGTCTTTTTCCATTTCCTATGCGTATCGAGTGCTTCCCATGCTGATGGAGGAGTTTCAGAGCATATTGCTTTCCTATCGTTTGCGGGGAAATCCTCCGGAGTCAGAGTCCCTTTTCGGCAAGATCAAATATCTCTGCTATCAGGTAAAGGTGATTATACACGCCTTTTATCCGCTGATGCTCAATACGGCCAAGCGGTCCCGCACTACGGTAGAAGCGCTGGAGATCAAGGGGTACAGATATGCGGCGGTAAACAAAGAGGTAAAGAAGATGAAGCTTTCTTCGATGAAAGTCACCTACAACGACCTGTTGTTCCTGGCCTTTTCCTTTTTGTGGATCGCTCTGTCCATATTGTTTGGCCAGCTGTTTTAGAGAAGGAGGTACGGCATTGAAACTGGATTTTCATACTCACGGAAAGCTGGCGAAAAAGCTGCCTTTTTCCACACGCTATACGGATTGGCTCTTTGACGAGGCGAGAGAAGCGGGCCTTGACGGACTGTGCCTGACAGAGCATTTCAACACCCTGCAGTTTGACGAGCTGTATGGCTATTTATTAGATAATTGCCGGAGGGAGGGAGACACGCTTCTCCTTGAAAACGGCCTTCGCATTTTTCCCGGCATGGAGACGGATATCGCAGAGGGAGGGCACATCCTTTCACTGGGCCCGGCGGAAGTGATTTTGGAGCTGAACCGCAGATTGGAGCCGCACAAGACCGCGGGAAATTTTCTGCCTTTTGAACAGCTCATGGATCTGTTCGATCAGTACGACGTTCTGGTCGGAGGGGCTCACCCTTATCGGCAGGGGGGCCATATTCCGGAACTGCCGCAGGATCAGCTTGCCAGACTCGACTTTTTGGATCTGAACGGAAAAGATGTGGCGCAGGATCGGAAGAGATGCGAGAAATTGACTTACGGTTTGGCAGAGCGGATTGAGAAACCGGTGATTTCGGGAAGCGATACGCACCAGGCGGTTCAGTACGGCTGCATCTATACAGAGTTCCGCGAGGAAATCTTTACACTGAAGAGGCTCGGCGAACAGATAAGCAGCGGCGCTTACCGCATCGTTGTTTCCGATCACGCCCAGTTTCAGGTAAAGACGGCTTGCCTGCTCAAACGAGCGCTGAAGCAGATTCACGCCCTTGGGGGAGACTATGTGGATATTCTGCTGGGCGGGCAAAAGCAGGAAGAGATTCCTGTCAGAGTCGGCGCGTAAGATCCGTTCTTACCGCCTGACGATTGAACAGACGGATTCGTTGTGATAGACTGAAAAGACAGGAATATTTAATCGGTTCCGGGCAGAAAACGAAAGAGGAGGAATTTTCATGGAGTTACTATCTGCCGCCGCTGCCGCGGTCAGAGAGGCCGGTTCTATGATGCTGAACCGGGAGCTTTCTCAGGAAATCAGAGAAAAATCACCGGTTGATTACGTGACCGGCGTGGATCTTGCCGTACAGGACTTTTTGAAGGAGCGTCTTTGCTGCCTGTCTTCGAATATTGGATTTCTGTCGGAAGAACAGGAGTCCTTCGAATGGGAGTTTCAGTCTTCTGTCTGGGTGCTGGATCCGGTAGACGGCACGACCAACCTCATCCACGATTTTCGCCACAGCGCGATTTCCCTTGCGCTGATAGAGGGCGGAAAACCTGAAGCGGGCATCGTATATTGTCCTTTTTCCGGAGAGATGTTTACGGCCCGCAGAGGCAGCGGAGCGTTTTTGAACGGAACTTCCATAAGAACCAGCGATTCTGCCCGTATGGCTGATTCTCTGCTGTCCGTAGGAACCGCGCCGGGAAACCGGGAGGAAGTGAAGGGAACTTTTGAGCGGATGAGACGGATTTTCGAGAGGTGCAGGGACATACGACGAATGGGAGCGGCTTCTTTGGAACTCTGCTACGTAGCCTGCGGCCGATTGGACGGCTATTTTGAAGAACATCTGAAGCCGTGGGACTATGCGGCGGGCATGGTGATCGTCGAAGAGGCAGGCGGAACCGTCTGCGGCAGGGACGGCTTACCGCCGGTTTTTTTACCGGATCGGGAGATCGCGGCGACTAACGGAAAAATTACAGAAGAGTTCATCTTCTTTCTTCGTGACGGCCAAGGAGGTGAAGCGTAAGATGGCGTTAAATTTCCCCTGTATGCCGGAACGGCTGACAAAGGCAGAAGCGCAGATTTTGGACTATATTTCCAACAACACGGAAGGTTTTCTCTTTTCCTCTATCGGACAACTCTCCAAAATTCTGGGCATTTCGGAAGCGACGATTTCCCGTTTCGTACGGCACCTGGGATGCAAAGATTACAAGGAGTTTAAGCAGATCGTGATGCAGCAGGTTTCCTTCGAGGGACCGGCGGCCAAAATGGCGCGCACACTGAACAGTGAAGAGCAGTTCTCCCTTTCCGGCTTTTTATCCAGGCAGCAGGAATATCTGCAGAAAACCTTAGAGGGAATGGAGTGGGGAGCCTTTCAACAGGCGGTGGAAGCGGTGCTCAAAGCCCGAAGAGTATTCATCCACGGAAAAAGCGCGTCGGCTGCGTTGGCACAGTTGTTGATGTTCCGTCTTCGCAGGCTGGGGATTGAGACCCTGCTGCTGCCATCGGGTGGTTCTGAGGTTCTGGAAGGACTGGCCCAGGCCGGATCGGATGATCTGGTCATCATGTTCAGCTTTTCCAAGGTCTCTTATGAAGGAAAGATTATTTTAGAGTATCAAAAGGAAGCCGGCTACAAGACAGCTGCATTTACCAGTCGTATGTTTATTCCCGACCAGGAAAAGGCGGATATTCAGCTGTTCGTCTATCGGGGAGAAGCTCGGGAGTATCACGCTATGACCGGCCCGGCGGCGCTGGTCGATGCTCTGGTGGTAGCGGTTTCCGAGCAGATGGGAGCGGCCTCAGCGGAAAAACTGTCCGGTCTTCATCGGCTCAAAAAGACTTACGCGCCGAACCGATGAAGCGCAGGCTGTGTATAAAAAGTTCTCCGCAGAGAATCTCTGTGGAGAACGGGTCAATTTTTAAATGAACATATCGTATGCAGCGTAGACCGGACGCCAGTGGGTTTCTGAAAGATATCGAAAGAGCTCGTCCGGGTTCTTTTTTTTGAACAGTTTCAGGATTTCCCGGTGTTCGTCGTTAGTGCTGTAGAACACATCTTTCATCTTGCCGTCGGGATCGTCGGTATAGCTTTTCTTTAACAGTTTATTTTTGGTTTTTGCAATGGTTTCGATCAGTGTCTTGTTTCCACACCTGTCTATGTAGAGCTGATGGAAAGTCTCCTGCTGCTTGTAATACATCTCAAAGTTTCCTGCTTTGATTGCCAGATCCATCGCTTCGATATAGAAATCCATGTCTGCCCAATCCTGTTCAGTCAGCTGATCGCAGGCCAGCCTGGCCGCATAGCCATCCAGAATGCCGATCACCTGGTAGACTTCCCGTATATCCGCTTCGGACATGGAGCAGATGACAAAGCCTTTTCTCGATCTGTTTTCTAAAACGCCTTCGGCTGATAGCTGAATCAGCGCTTCCCGCACCGGGGTGCGGCTGATATTGAGGTTTTCGCAGATGACGTTTTCGTTGACCCGCTGACCGGGCAGGAGACTGCCGCTGCGGATCTGATCTGCAATGTAATCGTATACGTGATCTTTCAGTGTTTTGAACCTTTCCATAGTGTGTATCCTCTTCGTTGCTTTTATCGTACTGGTCATATCGCTGCAGCCGTGCAGCTGTGCAGCTGATATCTCCGCGATAATACGGCTTTATTATACCATAGACAGGCGGGAAAAGACAACGAAATCTATGGCCATAAATAAACTTGGCAGAGAATTCAAAAAAATATTGACAGGCAGTTTTTCAAAGGATATAATGTTTCCTGTAAAAATATAATATATTATATTTAAAATTTCGGCTTTCTGTTGCCGAAATTCAGAACTGCTTTTTCACATATTGGTGAAAGCAGCAGTATCTGAGTCTGTTTAGGAGGGTAGACCAATGAAAAAGTTCAACCATGTCATCGTGAGAAGACCGTGCAAAGCGATGGTAGAGGGATCACGTCGGCTCCGGAGCTGGGAAAACCGGACTACGAGCTGGCGCTGAAGGAGCATGACGCATACATCGAAGCGCTGAAGCAGTGCGATGTAGACGTTACCGTACTGGAAGCCGACGAAAGATATCCG
>CAJFTU010000045.1 GCA_904420065.1 uncultured Emergencia sp. | reverse complement strand
TTTATGCTGATTCAAATATAACACAAAGTGAGTCTATCCTCGCTTTTTATTTATTCACTTGTAACACATGTATTGTAAACCTACATTTACCACTTTATCTGAAAATCCTCGTTGCGGCGCAGAGACAATAGTGATAGTATTTGTAATATAATAGAGCATATCTAATAAAAGATTTTGTAAAGGTAGTGATGAGATGAAAGGCAGCGCTATTGTCGTGGGCGGCGGGCCTGCAGGATACAGCGCAGCTCTGCGCCTGCGCCGGGGCGGCATGGATGTAACGCTGATTGAGAAAGATGATCTTGGCGGCACGTGTGTTAACAGAGGATGCATACCCACCAGATCCTATCTGCAGTCCATAAAAGTCCGGGATCAGATGAGATGCTGCATCACAGACGAAAGCAGTTCCTTGTGTCTCCGGCCGCAGGCCATGCGCCGGCAGGCAGAAGCGAAGATACAGAAGCTTTCCTTCGGCATAGAGTATGTGCTCCGAAAGAGCAAAGTTAGCGTGGAAAAAGGAGAAGTGTGCCGCATCGGTGACCGATCGGTAGAACTGTCTGACGGGAGACGGCTGGAGTGCGATGTTTTACTGATCGCCACGGGTTCGGCGGCCAAAGTCCCTACGGGTTGGGATGGATGCAGAATCTTTGACGGAGAAGAGCTTTTAACCCTAAAAAATCTTCCCGACTCCATTACGGTGGTTGGAGCCGGGGTATTCGGGACAGAAATGTCTGTGATCCTGCGCGCTTTAGGCGTGCAGGTGCGCCTCATCGAAAAGGAGCAGAGCATATTGCCCGGCTGGGATGAGGATATCCGCAGAACCATGGAGAATTATCTGCGCGCGGAGGGAATCGAGATCGCGTGCGGAGAGACAGAAAAGCAGAACAGCGGAAACGTGGTCTTCTGCTGCGGAAGAAAACCCGTTTTCCCTTGCCCCGTTGAGCAGACGGAGGAAAACCGGCAGTGGATCTTCGTCATCGGAGACGCGTCGGGCGGTCCGATGACCGCGGACCGGGCCATGGCGGAAGGGCGTGCCACAGCGGAACGGATTCTTGGCATAGGAAAGACGCCGCAGTTGGGCCCTTCGGCAAGGTGCATCTTTACGCCCCTTGAAGCGGCAACCACCGGCTGCACCGCGGGACCCGGGCTGAGGGAAGGCTACGTGGAGACGGGAAATACCGCCTCAGGCGGGATCTTTAACTGCTTCCGGGGATTCGTCAAAGCGGTTGTCGAAGAAAAAACGCATATCATCAGAGGATTTCATATTGTCTCGTTTGCTGCCTCGGAGATTATTCAGATCGGACAGATGGCCGCAGCGCAGGAAATGACCGCAGAAGCGTTTTGCTCCATGGTATTCCCCCATCCTACAGAGGGTGAACTTCTGCAGGATGCGGTCAGGAGGGCGCTGTGATTCTGATCGTAGAGAAAGAAACCGATCCCCGGCACAATCTTGCCCGGGAAGAATACCTGACCGACCACATGAACGAGGACATCGTATATCTGTGGAGAAACTCTCCCTCAGTGATCGTCGGCAGACATCAGAACACTTCTGCGGAAGTGGATGAAAGTTTTGCGGAAAAGGCGGCCATAGCCGTGGTCAGACGCCTGACCGGAGGAGGAGCGGTTTTTCAGGATCTTGGCAACATCAACATCTCCTTCCTTTTTCGCGGGATGAGTTTCGAAGAAAAAGCCCAACACGGGCTGGATCTGCTGATCGAGTTTCTCGGTCAGCGGGGAATTTCGGTAAAACCCGCAGGGCGCAACGACCTCTGTGTCAAAAAGGAGGATGGGAGTGAGGCGAAAATTGCCGGGACCGCTATGCTGCAGCGAAACGACCGGTGCATCTTCCACGCCTGTCTGCTCTATGATTGCGACCTTTCGACTATGGAGCGGGTTCTTACGCCGCCGGCGGAAAAATTGGAATCGAAGGGGATAAGATCCGTCAGGGCTCGGGTGACGAATATCCGGGAACTGACTGACGGGGGAGAAGCGATTGATTCCGAAGCGTTTTTTCGGCAGATGGCTGACTTTTTCGCCGGACACTGCTCCGCTTTGACCTCTCCTGCAGCGGGCGAGGAAGAGGCTGTTCGGCATCTGATGAGAGAGCGGTACCAGAGTTGGGAATGGAATTTCGGAAGAAATCCCCAAAGCAGTCTGTCGGCAGGTTTTCGTTTCCCTGCAGGGCAGATTCAGGTAGATCTGTGCCTTGAGAAGGGAAAGATAAAAGAATGTCGGTTCAGCGGCGATTATTTGGACAGCGAAGGCCTGACGCAGCTTTCCTCAAGGTTGAAAGGAATACCTTACAGAAAGGGAGAAGTGGAAACGACCGTTGAAGATATGGATCTGCAGTCTCTGTTCGGTTTAGCGGACAGGGAAAAGATCGTCCATTTTCTCATGGGAGGTAAGATATGAACATCGTATTAAAACAGGAAATCTTTGATCGAATTACGGAAGTCTGTCTGGAGACTTTTTCTGCAGGAGAGATGTGCAGAGCAGAGGAAATGCTGATGAAGCTGATGGATATACAGGGAGTGCCCATGCACTATCCGTATCATCACTACATTATGCCGGCCGCGTTGCTGACGCTGGCGGCTATAGAAAGGCAGAGCAGTCGGGAAGAGTTGTCTGCGCAGCTGTGCGAAGCAGAACAGAGGGCGAGAACCGTACCGGGAGGCGTTTGTGGAAATTGCGGCAGCTGTGGAGCTGCAGTTGGCGTAGGGATTTTTGTCAGCATATTTTCCGGGGCTTCGCCTATGGCCAGGGAAAGCTGGCAATGGGCCAACGAAGTCGTCGGAAAGTGTCTGCTCCGGATCGCTTCCTACCGCGGACCGAGATGCTGTAAGAGAACGCTGTTCCTCGCCGTGCAGGAGGGCGTTCCGTATATCGATGAAAGGCTGAATCTGAATCTGGAAGTCGGAGAAGAAATCCAGTGTCATTATCATAAAAAAAATGCGGACTGTCTGGAGAAAGAATGTCCGTTTTACAAGGAGGCGTAGAAGATGAAGAAACCGATAATCGTGCCGGAACATATCATGCCGAAACCGATGCCGTGGAGAAACTGCGATTGCATGAAGAACCCGGTAGATCTGACCGAGAAAAAGGGTACGCTGACCTGGGTGAAAGCGGTAGGTGATCCCGTCTGTGAGGGAGAGACCGTCTGCGAAGGTGAAGCGGATAAGAAAACCGTGGAAATTACAGCGCCGTGCAGCGGCATTCTGAGGGAACAGACTGTAGAGGACGAGTGCGTCTTCAAAGCGGGAGATATTTTGGGGTATATTGAAGAGCAGTAGATCATCAGTGGATCTGCGCCATTTGAACGAGTAAAAAAGACTGCCTGCGGTCGGTAATGGCTGCAGGCAGTCTTTTATGGTATATAAACTCAGATTCTATTCTATAGATTTCAGCGATTCGGTCATGCTGATTTTGTCCAGCTTATAGTACATCGCCAGGTTCACCAGTATGGCGAAGAGAAAGGTGAGAACGACGGACAACAGATAACTCAGCGGAGCTATCCGAATATCGAAGGCCATCATATCGATCTGAATCTGCTCCATGATAAATGTGTGAAGCCATTTTCCGAGGGCAAGACCTACAACTGCACTGATGGCCGTGAGGAAGAAATTTTCCCGGAAAACATAAGAGGAAGTTTCCCTCGGGAAGAATCCGAGAACCTTGATCGTAGCGATCTCCCGAATCCGTTCCGTGATGTTGATGTTGGTCAGATTGTAAAGTACGATAAAGGCCAGGACCCCTGCGGACAGTACAACCAACGCTATGACGTAATCCAGGCTGGACATCATGTTATCGACCTGTTCTCGCAGATCGTTGTTTATCGATACGGCAGCGGTGTATTGCTGATTCAGTATACGGGCAGAAGAACTGTAGACTTCGTCAGTGCCTCCCTCTACATTGACCAGAGCGGTTTTTATCTCCGGAGTATAACCCCAACCGTCCAAACAGGTAGTCGGCGTGACATAGATGTAGTTGTATACATAATTTTCACAGATACCACTGACTTTTACGTCCATTTCTTTGCGGTTATCATCCCTCAGAGTAATAGTATCGCCGATATCGATGCCGAATGTATCAGCCAACTTGCGGCAGATAACTGCTTCGCCGGATTTCGGATAGTCGATTTTTTCCCCGCCCTGAGTGTGCAGATCGATAAATGAATTTATTCTGCTGCTGTCTGAAGCAATCAGGTTAACTGATTCTGTCTGTCTGCCTGATACAAAATCGGCATTTCCCTGATGAATAAAAAGCAGATCATCAACATAGGCTGAGGCGTTTTCGCTGAAACTTTCCTGCCGTTTTTCGGTCATATTTCTGTCAAAGGTGATACTGTAGTCGTAGACTTGGATTTCATCATACTGATAATCGACTACATTTTTTACGGAATCCCGGACACCTAAACCGGCAACCAGGAGGGCTGTACATCCGCTTATGCCCAGAACCATCATGAAAAATCTTTTTTTGTACCGAAATATGTTGCGGAAGGAAACTTTGTACAGAAAACTGATTCGCTTCCAGATGAAACCGATTCGTTCCAAAAAAATTCGCTTTCCGTTTTTCGGCGCTTTCGGACGGATCAGCTGCGCCGGAACCTCTCGGAATTCGGCGTAGCAGGAGATGAACGTAGCGCCCATGGAGCATAGCAGAGAAACAAGCAGCGAGATCAGCGCCAGCGGCACGTTGACGATATAGAACAGATCGGCGCTGAAGTCATACATCATGCAGTAAGCCTTCCAGATGACCATCGGGAAGAGATAGCATCCGCCGAAGAAACCTGCCACACATCCGATAAAGGCGGCGCTCCCGGAATAGAACAGATACTTTCCGATAACGGCGCCGTTGCTGTAACCCAGGGCTTTGAGCACACCGATCTGCGTCCGCTGCTCCTCTACCATTCTGGTCATTGTGGTCATACATACCAGAGCGGCAACCAGGAAGAAGAATACCGGGAAGATTTTGGCGATGCCGTCTACGATATTGGAATCGCTTTCAAAGCAGGCGTAGCCCACGTTTGAGTTTCTGTCCAGGACATATGTGTCCGGAGTCTCGATGTCGTCGATTTCCTGTCGTGCTTCTTTCAGTTTCTGCCGGGCGTCGTCAAGCTCTGCCTCAGCTTGAGAAAACTGAGCATCCGCTTCGGCTCTCGCTTCATTGTACTGCGCGAGACTGTCCGCCAGGGTTTCTCTGGCCGACGCGATCTCCTCTTCGCCGGAAGTGATCCGGGAAAGACCGCTGTTGATCTCCTCAAGATTGTTTTGCAGCTCATTTTCCGAAGCGGAAAGGGCAGCTTCCGTCTGAGCGATTTCCTCTTCGGTCATATATGGCTTGTTTGCCTCAAATTGCTGACGCTGCTTTTCCAATTCCGCAAAGCCGTTCTGCACCTGCGTCCGGGATTTTTCCAGATTTTCCTTTTGTGTCTGAAGCTCTGCCGCCTGTTGATTCAGCTGATTCTGACCGGTGATAATCTGTTGATAGCTGCTGCCGAGCTGACTTTCGGCGTTGGCCTTTTCCGTCTGGAATTTTTCGTAATTCTCGTCGTACTCTTTCTGACCGTCGGCTACTTCTTTTTCCGCATCGCTGATGATCTGTTCATAGCGGCGCTGGGACTGCCTGTCGGCGGCAGTCTGAATGTCTTCTTCGGTCTGGTCGATCAGATCTTTGTATTCATCGGAATAGATTGGATAACTTTCCGAAAGGCGAAGGAAAATGGACGTGTAGTAGTCGGTATTGAATCCGTCTTCAAGGATATAGGCGAATCCGTTGATTGTGCCGTTTCCAAGAGAGGTGGAGCCCCGTTCGAAGTTGAGATAGTACGGGGATACTACGATACCGGTGATGGTATATTCCTTGTATTTGAACATATCCGTGGTATCGCTGCTATTGTCCTCGGACAGTATGATCTTTTTTCCAATATCGTTTTTACCTGCCATCCGGTGATCAATCACACATTCGTCGTCTGATTCAGGAAGTCTTCCGTCTGTGACGATGAGTGTATTCACCTGATCGGTGATCGAATGAAATTTGATTACGTTGTCGGATTCTTCATCGCCCATGCAATACAGCGCGTCGACACTGACAGCGCCCTCTGCAGCGGCAACGCCTTTTTCCTCAGCGAGGGCCTCCACGCCTTCCTGTTCAAAACCCAGGGTAGACATGATTTCGTAGTCGAAAAATTTGTGTTCGGCAAGATGGCTGTCGGCAGTCGTCACCATGGCCTCCCTTGTCACTTTAAGGCCGGAAAAAAAACCTACCCCCAGAGCGACGATGGCCAGGATAGCGATATACCGTCCCAGGCTGTCTTTAATTTCCCTAAATGTGGTTCTTTTCAGCATGTTTTTCCTACCATTCGATATTTTCTACAGGGACGATATGTTGGTTTTTTTCTACAGAGTAAACAGTGCCGTTCTTTATGTGAATAATCCGGTCGGCCATAGCCGTCAGCGCCTGGTTATGGGTAATGATGACTACAGTCATACCGCTGTTTCTGTTCGTATCCTGAAGCAGCTTCAGAATAGCTTTTCCTGTGTTGTAATCTAAAGCGCCGGTTGGCTCATCGCAGAGCAGAAGCTTGGGATTTTTGGCCAGGGCGCGGGCGATGGCTACGCGCTGCTGCTCACCTCCGGAAAGCTGAGCCGGAAAGTTGTTCATCCGGTCGCCCAGTCCAACTTCTCGCATTACGGTTTCTGCATCAAGGGGGTCTTTGCAGATCTGTGTAGCCAGGGATACATTCTCCAGGGCGGTGAGATTCTGAACCAGATTGTAGAACTGAAAGACAAAACCGATGTCGTACCTTCGATAAGCGGTCAGCTGTTTCTTGTCATATTCGGAAATTTTTTCCCCGGCCAGGCTGACGGTGCCTTCTGTCAACGTGTCCATCCCGCCGAGTATATTCAGCAACGTGGTTTTTCCTGCCCCTGAAGCGCCTACGATAACGCAGATTTCGCCTTTTTCAATTTCAAAGGTGGCGTCATGCAGAGCTTCAATGGAAACTTCTCCCATATGATAAACTTTTTTTACCTGTTTAAATTCAACATAAGCTCCCATGTCTGGTCTCCTTAAACTGCAAATTCTGTATTTTATTCTAACACAGATGAAAAAGCAGGTCAAAGTAAAGGCGTGATCGTCAGGTGTCGATTGTCTAAAACTTTAGAATTATTTTGCACGGTAAATATAAAACAGCGCCTCTGCATTGAATGCAGAAGCGCCGAAAAGCAGAAAGCAGTCCGTGTTTACATCGGATTTTTTCTATATTCCGAATCTGCTGATGCGCAGATCTCCGCTTACGGTGGTTACATTGCAGTTCCATTTGCCCTGACCGATGACGTATTCGCCGTCGTCGTTGCGGCGTCCGTCAAATTGATCGGAGAACGTGCCGGAAACACTTTCGTAGGAAACCGTCAGACTGCTTCGCTGCGGAATGATCATGCTGCAGTTTCCAGAGGTGGAATCGAAGCAGAACTGCTGCGGGCAGTCGATAAAGCGGGCGTTCATATTGCCAGAAACCGTACTTGCCGCTACATTTTTACTTTTCAGGGCTTTTGCCTGAAAATCGCCGGAAGTGGTCGAGAAGGTCAGTTCTTCCGCAGAGATACCGTCCGCGAAAATATCAGCGGAAATGGAGCTCAGATCCAATTCGGGTATCTGCTTAGCCATCTCTTTGGGAATTTTAACCGTCAGAGCCTTTGACTCATGGTCCTTTGACGAAAATTGAACTGACATTTCTTCACGGCAGAAGTCGATCCGGAGGTCATTTTCGTCCAGCTTATAGCGCAGGCAGTTTTCTCCGTCGATTTTTTCTTCCGAGGATTCCTCAAGCAGGATATCCTTTCCGTCATAGGAAATCACAGATACGCTGCCGGAAATCCAGTCTATGGAGAGAGAGTCCAGACGATCGGTTTGGATGCGGTAGGTATTGTCTTTGCTGTGATCGTTGTCATAGTCGTCCTCCTGATAGAAGGTGTAGTTCCACAGTCCGCTGTCGATGATTCTGTTAAGAGATGCGCCGCTGAACAGACCGATGACCGACAAAACGATTCCCAGGGACAGCAGACATACGGCGCACAGGAGTATGATCTTTGAGCTCTTTTTCATTTATGCCGCCTCCTTTCTGATGAATAGTCCTTTGATTTGGATAAATATCCACTTGATCAGCCGGATCAGAGCGGATGCGACGACCTTCGCAAAGAGGAAGCCCAGAGCGCACAGGCCCAGCAGGACAAACGCCGCGCCGACGGTGAAGAGTACGTAGCTGAATCCGCTGGAAAATAAGGTGAACGCCTTGAAGAGCAGGAACAGTCCGCTGATACCGAGGGCGGCAACGGCGGCAAACATGCAGAATATTGCCGCCCAGATTACGACGAAGACGGAGCAGAGTACGGCAGCTAAAGCGAAGAACAGCGTCAGCCACAGCGGTGAACCGACGATTGCGATGACGATCGCTGTAGCCGTCCAGCCTTTTTTCGGTTTGACTTTGGTCTTGACCAGTGTAGCCATAGGTACATCCTGCATGATTTGCTGCGCAACCGCATTGATGTCGCCGAAACTGGCCACTGCTTCTTCTTCGGAAATTCCGTCTTCCTTCATGTCTTCGATGATTTCGCTGTAGTAATCCAGACGTTTTTCTATTTCTGCTTCCGGCAGCTGGGAAAGCCTGATTCGCAGCTGGTGCAGAAAAGTATCTTTACTCATTTCCCATTCCCTCCTTTATATACTGATATATCGCTTCTATCTCATTCCACCCGTCAAGAAATTCCCGGATCTGGTCGGTGCCTGAGTCGGTGATTCTATACATCTTGCGAAGCCGGCCTCTGTGTTCAACGGAATAAACCTCTAAGAAACCGGCTGTTTCCAGTCTGCGCAGAATCGGATACAGCGTCGATTCGGACAGTTTGATATAGTCCGACAGATCTTTGATGATCTTGTAGCCGTAGGAATCGTCTCTCTGCAGGACGGAAAGAATACAGACGTCGAGAAGTCCTTTTTTCATCTGTGGATTGATCATTGCTTATACCCCCTTTCGCATAATACTATACAACACATAGTATTATGCGTCAAGTAGTATAATGCGACGGGGAGAAAAAAATTTGCACGCCGAATATTTTTTGCTATAATTGTCCTTGTCTATATTTGAAAAACAAGGAAATAGTAACAGAGGGGGAGAGTACAATGAAAGATGTTGAAATGCGGCTTTTTTCCATGCAGGATCTGAAGTACAGGGATTTTCAGTCCAAGCTGATGCCGGATTGTGATAAAGAGAGAGTTATCGGAGTCAGGACGCCGGTTCTGAGAAAATATGCCAGGGAATTTTCAAAAGATCCGAGGGCCAAAGAATTTCTCCTTGAGCTTCCGCATAAGTATTACGAAGAAAACAATCTTCACGCGTATCTGATCGGAATTTTAGCGAAAGATTTTGACCAGACGCTGCAGCTGACAGAGGAGTTTCTTCCGTATATCGATAACTGGGCCACCTGCGATACCTTTTCACCCAAAGGACTGAAAAAAGATCCGGGAAGGCTGTATGAAAAGACGATCCAGTGGATGGCAAGCCGGCATGTCTATACCGTTCGCTACGGTATCGTTACTCAGCTTCAGTATTTTCTGGACGACTGGTTCAGACCGGAAATGCTGGAGATCATAGCGTCTCTTCACCGCGAGGAGTATTACATAAATATGGCCGCGGCCTGGTACTACAGTGTGGCGCTGGTGAAGCAGTATGAGACGACGCTGCCGCTGTTCACGGAAAAGAGACTGGATAAGTGGCTGCACAATAAATCTCTGCAGAAGGCCATAGAGAGCTATAGAATAGATAAGGAGAAAAAGGACTACCTGCGCAGTCTGAAAGTGAAATGAAGAACAAGAAAAAGAAGAAGCGACGCGTTTTTTTTCGCTTTTTTCTGCTGATCCTGGTCCTTTTCGGCGTATGGTATGCAGGAACGTTTACGCTGAAAACCACGGAAGTGACGATTACAAGCCCGCAGATAGAGGGAGAGATAACGATCGTACAGATCTCCGATCTTCACGGGTTTACCTTCGGCAGGGAAAACCGGAATCTGATCGACAGGATACAGGAAGCCGATCCGGACTTTGTCGTCGTTACGGGAGATATGTACACTGCAGGGGATGAAGAAGGTCAGAATACTGCCGTAAAGCTGCTGGGCCGTCTTGCTGAGCTGTATCCGGTTTATTCCGTGCATGGAGAACACGATAACGACAGGGATTATGAAGCCCGCCTGACAGAAGCCGGCGTGGATGTTTTGGATTACGAGTGGAGGGATATCGCCGTAGGGAATACCACCGTGCGCCTTTACGGCATTACCAACGTTTACTATACCGACACCTTCGATCTGACCAACGCATTCACTTTAGATCAGAGTGTGTACAACATCCTGCTTGCGCATATCACCAATTTCGAGGATTTTGCGGACTTTGGCATGGATCTGTCCATCTGCGGCGACACCCATGGCGGACAGGTTCGTCTGCCTTATCTTGGCGGACTGATCAACCAGGGGATTTGGCTGCCGGAGCAGAAGGAAGGCGAGGAAAAGTACGTAAAGGGCCTGTACAGCATGGGTGACAAAAAGCTGTTTGTCTCCAGTGGACTGGGAAGCTACCCTATCCCGGTGCGCTTTCTCAACCGTCCGGAGATAGCGGTCATTCACCTGAAAGGACAGTGACAGAAACTCTGTGGGTAAACAGGAAAACCGTATCTGTTCAGGCTTTGTATTTCCTGCATTTTGGGGTTGCGCTGAAGCATGTGAAAATAGTATTATAATGATATAATATAGTATGACAGTATTCTCGTCCGGCAAATACGTGTTCTGCCGGGATCTGCAGGGAGAGAATTTTGGCACTCCTGCCGTACGAGGAGCGGAAAGATGAATCTGAAAAGGGGAAAGATCGACGATGAAGAAAAACTTGAGAACAATCATCTATCTAATGATCGTAATCGTTATCGCAGGGGGGATTTATCTCTACAGCCGGGGCAGCAGCGAGGGCATCCTCGACGGTTTGGATCCGGCGTCTTTTGATGCGGAAGCCACCTGCACGGGAATCGAGAATCATACGCTGGTCTGCAATGCGGAAAACGACGCATACCTGTATTTGGACGATGTAGAGGTATTTCTGCAGAAGGCGGATACGCAGATAGAGGAAAACGGAGACGAGAAGACCAGTGTAAGCTATGAGAAATCTTCGATAGAAGAACTGAGCGAGAAATTGAAGGAGAAGAACGAGATATCCATCGCCATGTGGCTGACAGGCGCCGGAAAGGTAAAGACGGTGATGATTCTCGAGCAGTCCTTTGAGAACAACAGCGCCAGTCTGGCCAGTCTTGAAGGGTTGGATCCCGACAGTTATACTGCTGCAGGTACGGCGCTGAGACTGAATCAGAACAGTATCCGCCTCGCTCCGGTCAGCTATACGACCGAGGACAGGGCAAAATTTGCCGAGTACGTCAAGGATTATACGCTGTCCCGTGACGTCAGGTTCTATCTGGAAACCGTAAGAATCAAGGAGCAGGATGGCGAGGTGACCGGGCGGAATCTGCAGTACGCGAAAATTACCTTCAGACAGGCAAAGGAACGGATTTCTGAAGAGGGGACAAGCGTATACGTCTGGTTCAATCAGTATGGAAATATCGCCAATGTGATGATTTGTATTGAGGAGGCTGCCGATGCATAGGATTTTTATCGTTGAAGACGATATGGTCATTGCAAAGGCCATAAAAAGCCATCTGGAAAACTGGGGCTGCGAGACGAAATGCGCGGAAAATCTGAAGGACGTTATGGAAGAGTTTGCCGCGTTTTCACCGGATCTGGTTCTTCTGGATATCGGTCTGCCCTTTTTCAACGGCTACCATTGGTATACGCAGATTCGCGCGGTATCTAAGGTTCCGATCATCTTCATTTCTTCCGCATCGGACAATATGAATATCGTCATGGCCATGAACATGGGCGGCGACGATTTCATCGCCAAGCCCTTTGATCTGAACGTACTGACGGCCAAGATACAGGCCCTGCTTCGCCGGACTTATGATTTCAGCCTGCAGGCAGGCACGCTGGAACATCGGGGTGCGGTCCTCAATAACGGGGATGCGACCCTGAGCTATGAGGGAGAGAAGATCGATTTAACCAAGAATGAATTTCGTATCCTGCAGATCCTTCTTGAGAATAAGGGGCAGGTGGTAAGCCGGGACGATATCATGGTAAGGCTCTGGGAGACAGACAGCTTCGTCGACGAGAACACGCTGACCGTCAATGTGGCTCGTCTGAGAAAAAAGCTGGATGCCTGCGGACTGACCGATTTTATTCGGACGAAGAAAGGAATGGGCTATCTGGTGGAATAACATGCTGAAAAAATATATAAAGAGCAAACAGAAATACGTTCTCCTGTTCATTTTATATTTAGGGATCTTCTGTCTGGTGGCATATCTGTACGGCATGCCGGTTGACGCCTGCGTCTACGCGCTGGTGCTCTGTCTTTTCTTTGCATCCGTATTTATGCTTTACAGCTATCTGCGTTACCGGCAGCGGATGGGCGAACTCAGAGATATCCGCATGAAGATTCAGTTCGGCCCGGAGAAACTGCCGCCTGCAAACGACGGAATCGAAGAGGAATATCAGAAAATGATTAATCTGCTGTATCAGAAGACCACCGATGCCGTGTCCAAAAAGGACCGGGCGATGACGGAAATGATCGACTATTACACGCTCTGGGCGCATCAGATCAAGACGCCTATTGCGGCTATGGCCCTTCTGCTGCAGAGTGAAAAGAACTGCGAATCCAGGGACGAAATGCAGATGGAGATGTTTAAGATTGAGCAGTATGTGGAAATGGTGCTGCAGTATTTGCGTCTGGGCAGCGACAGTACCGATTTTGTCATTCAGAAACAGGAGTTGGACAAGATCATCAGAGAGGCGGTAAAAAAATATTCTACTACCTTCATCAAGAAAAAGCTGACACTGGATTACACTCCTGCTGCGTGTCAGATTATCTCCGATGAAAAATGGCTCAGTTTCGTCATCGAGCAGATACTTTCCAACGCATTGAAGTACACCCATGACGGAAAAATTTCCATCTACATGGATCCGATTCTTGAACAGACCCTGGTCATCGAGGATACGGGCATCGGTATACAGGAAGAGGATTTACCGCGGGTCTTCGACCGGGGATATACCGGATACAACGGAAGGCGGGACAAGAAATCCACCGGCATAGGTCTGTATCTGTGCAGACAGATCATGAACAAGCTGGGACATACGCTGACCATAGAATCGGAGGTCGGTAAAGGGACGAAGGTCAAACTGGGGCTGTCTTACAAAAGTGTAAGATTCGAATAAAAGAATGTAAGGGAATGTATAGGAAATACATTCCCTTTTCTGTTATGATAAAAATGCTTCCCGGCAGAGCTGAAGAATGTCAGGGAGCTATCCGGAGCGCAGCTCCGGCAGACCAAGAAAGGGGTTCAAAACGATGATATTAGAAGTAAAGAACTTAAAGAAAATTTATACTACCCGTTTTGGCGGAAATCAGGTGCAGGCCTTGGCCAACGTGAGCTTTTCCGTAGAGGACGGCGAATACGTGGCGATCATGGGTGAATCCGGATCGGGAAAGACGACGCTGCTGAACATTTTGGCCGCGCTGGACAGGCCGACCAGCGGAGAAGTCCTGCTTAACGGCAAGAATATCGTTCAGATCAGCGAAAAGGAAATTTCCGCTTTCCGTCGCGACAATCTGGGGTTTGTATTTCAGGATTTCAATCTTCTGGACACTTTTTCCATACAGGACAACATTTTCCTCCCGCTTGTCCTGGCGAAAAAACCCTACAAGGAGATGGCCAGAAGATTGTCTCCTATTGCTGATAAGCTGGGAATAAGGGATATTCTGCGTAAATACCCTTATGAGGTTTCCGGGGGACAGAAGCAGAGAACGGCGGTGGCAAGAGCGCTGATCACCGGGCCTCAGCTGATTCTCGCCGACGAGCCGACAGGCGCGCTGGACTCCAACGCGGCAGACGGACTTCTGCGCCTTTTTGGTGAGATCAACGCTGAAGGGCAGACTATCCTGATGGTCACCCACAGTACTAAGGCGGCAAGCCATGCAAGAAGGGTGCTGTTTATCAAAGATGGAGAGGTATTTCATCAGATTTACAAGGCGAACATGACAAACGACGAGATGTTTGCCAAGATTTCGGACACACTGACCATTCTCGCGACAGGTGGTGGTAAAATTGAATAAGTCCATTTCTCTGCGCCTGGCGATGACCAACATCAAAAACAATCGGAAATTCTACCTGCCGTATTTTCTCGCTTCAGTGGGAATTGTGGCCATGTTCTATATTATCTGTTTCCTGGCAGCGAGTCCGGGTGTGGCCGCCATGTCGGATTCTCTTTCCATAATCATGGGGCTGGGCGTCTTTGTCATGGGACTGTTTTCCTTTATCTTTCTTTTCTATACCAACAGCTTTCTGATGAAGCGGAGGAAAAAAGAAATCGGCTTGTACAACATACTGGGTATGGAAAAGAAGCATATCGGAAAGATCCTGGCCATAGAGAACACGGCGGTATCTCTGTGTTCCATCGCAGCAGGCCTGGCCTGCGGCATATTGTTCAGCAAACTGATTTATTTGTTTCTCAGTTGGGCCTTCGGCACGAAGCCGCCCTTTGGCATCGAGATTTCGCCTGAGGCTGTTTTAATCACACTGGTACTTTTTGGAATCCTGTTTGTTATGACTATGATCAGCAACCAGATGAGCATACATCTGGCCAAGCCTATCGAACTTCTCTATGGTGGAAATACAGGAGAAAAGGAGCCGAAGATAAAGTGGCTTCTAACGATGCTGGGCGTGGTCTTTCTCGGTGCAGGCTACTACATCGCCATTACTACAGAATCGCCTCTCACGGCACTTCTCTGGTTTTTCGTGGCTGTGGTTCTGGTTATCCTCGGAACCTACTGTCTCTTTATTGCCGGAAGCATAGCGATTTTAAAAGCATTGAAGAAGAATAAAAAGTTCTATTACAAGCCGGCTAATTTTACCGCCGTCTCTGGACTGATCTACAGGATGAAGCAGAACGCAGTGGGGCTGGCCAACATCTGTATACTCTCTACTATGGTGCTTGTCATGGTATCCGGAACGGTAAGTCTGTACGCCGGAATGCAGGACATCATCAACAATCTCATACCGGGGGATGTCAATGTTACCGTTTCTTATGACAGAACCGATCTGGATCGGGATAAAATAGAAAGCATCTTTGAGGAAACGGCTGCTGAGAATGGATTGAAGATTTCCAAGGTAGAAAGTTGGCAGTCTCTGTCATTTGTGACAGAAAAATCAGGAACACGGTATGAACTGAGCGCCAACGACGCAGAGAATGGCAGTGGAACCATGTTTGTGGTGGTGTCTGCGGCCGAATATGAAAGGATAACCGGAAAAAAACTGCGGCTGGCTAAAGATCAAACAGCGGTTTACTCTGAAGGGGAAACGCTGCCCGAACGCTTTTCTCTGGGAAATATGTCCTTCCGTATGAAAAAACAGGTTGATCAATTCTTTCTCAATGAGGGAGAAATGGAGTACATGCGGAGCGCATTCGATATCGGAATACACTATTTGGTCGTATCGGATGATCAGGTTTTGCAGGAAATCTATCAGGAGCAGAAAGCGATATATGGTGATGCAGCCAGTGATATCCAGTGCTGTTTTGCCGCTGATTTGACCGGACCCGATCAGCAGAGAATTGACTGCGCTTACCGGATATTTGAAAGAGTGTCCGATCAGGGACTTGACGGATCGATTGAAATAGAAAGCAGGCAGGAGACGGCGTATCAGTATCGGGGACTGACGGGCGGATTCCTTTTCCTGGGTATCTTCCTGGGAATCGTATTTACCTTTGCCGCCGCACTGATCATCTACTACAAGCAGATTTCTGAAGGCTACTATGACAAGGACAAGTTTGAAATTATGCAGAAAGTAGGCATGAGCAAGATCGAGGTAAAAAAGACCATAAGGAAGCAGGTGCTGATGGTCTTCTTTGCTCCGTTGGTCATGGCGGGAATCCATGTGATCGCGGCGTTCAGGATGATCAGTCAGCTGCTGTTGGTATTCGGCATGACCAATGTTCCGTTGTTTGCTCTCTGCACAGTGGTTACTTTCCTGGTCTTTGCGGTGATTTATGCTGTCGTTTACGCGGTGACCGCAAGGGAGTATTATAAAATTGTAGGATAGACTTTCGGGACTTCACGTCCGGCACGGATTAAAAGGTAAAAGAAGAAGCGCTGCAAAATCGTCGATAAGGGCTGATGGAGCGGCGTTCCTCTTTTGCGGAAACCGTGAGATGCGTATCTCCACGCGTCTGCCCTTTCTTTCTGCTTTTGAATATACGGTTTGCGGCAGAAAATTTGTACCTCCCGTTTCCGATTTTGTGTTATACTGTTTCCTATGAGATAATAAGGAAAGAAGGGGAACGATGCGATACACAGAAAATTATGAAGTGACTTGCCACGATGTAGATGTCAACAACAATCTTAAGCCGTCATATATTCTGCGGTATATGCAGGAAACGGCCAATCATCATATGCGGGACAGAAAGCCGTCCTATTACGATCTGTTCTTCCAGGGGAAATCTTTTATCCTGACCAGGATCACGATTGAAGTCTACGGTCAGCTTCATCAGTACGACAAGATTCAGGTACAGACCTGGCGCTGCCCGGAAAAAGGGGCTACATTTATCCGATGCTATGAGATCTCCCGGGGCGGAGAGATTATTGCCAAAGCTTACAGCGTTTGGGCGGTAACCAATCACAAAACCGGAAAGCTGTGCAAGGCTTCCGAGGTGGATATCTCCAACTATGAAACTGAAGAACCGCTGGAGTTGAAGCTGCCGACCAGATTTCGCCTTCCCAAGGGAATGGAATTTGAAAAGAGGGGAGAAAAGGAGGTTTTCTACAGCGATGTGGACATGAACCTTCACATGAACAATACCCAGTATCCGGATATGCTCTGGAATTTTATACCGGATGTCATGGAGAAAGAGGTAACTTCGATCAACCTTCGGTTTATGAAGGAAGCTCCGCTGGGATCGCGGGCGGAAATCTATATGGCGAAAATGGAGGAACCCCTTCCCGAAGACGAGAGAGCGGAGGAAACCTACTGCTTCATTTCCAAAATCGACGGAGAAATCAATGTTGAGGCCGAATTCGGAATGAAGAAACTGACCGAAAAACAGAGATAAGGCGGCAATTGAGCCGACAAACGGCCGGCGCGCGGGGCAAGGAAGATGCAACGCGCGCCGGTTTTTTATTGTTAGGAGTATGGAAAGCCCTTTTTGACCGATTGCCGATGATCAGCCCAAGCCGTGCTCCGGTCGATTTTCGGGTATGGAAAGTTTCACAGAATTTCCCCATTGATCAGATCAGCAGAACGAACATAATCTTCTTGACTTATATACCATACAGGGGTATACTAATGTCGAAAAGGAAAGACCGTTGGATATTCCTTACGGGCGGTAAGGAATATCCAACGCAAATATAGGTAGTGGAGGTAAAGACAATGACAGGCGAAACATGTCCTTCCTGCGCAAAGAAGAAGCACAGAGAAGGTAAAGAATACAAGGATCTGATCACCAGGCTGAACCGAATCGAAGGGCAGATTCGCGGAATCAAAAAGATGGTAGAAGAGGACCGGTACTGCATCGATATCATCAATCAGGTAGCGGCAGTCAGCGCGGCGATCAATTCCTTCAACAAAGTTCTTCTTTCGGAGCATATAAAATCGTGCGTGGTAGAAGATATCAAAGAAGGCAGTGAAGACTCGGTCAACGAGCTCTGCAGCACACTGCATAAACTGATGAGGTAAAACGATGAAAGAAAAATTTAAAGTGACAGGGATGACCTGCTCGGCCTGCTCTTCCCGGGTGGAAAAAACGGTCGGCAAACTGGAAGGCGCAGAAGAGGTCAGCGTAAATCTGCTGACCGGAACCATGCAGGTCACCTACGATGAGAATAAGCTTGACAGCAGCGGGATTGTTTCCGCAGTAGAAAAGGCCGGTTACGGCGCTTTTCCCGATAACGGTGAGAAGTCGTCCTCCGCATCTCCTGCAGAGGACGCTTCGAAAGCGGCGCTTGACGAGACAAAGCAGATGAAGCACAGGCTGATCTGGTCTGTGGTTCTGCTGATTCCGCTAATGTACTTGTCTATGGGCCACATGCTGACGGGCAATCACCAGTCTGACCGACCGCTTACCATGGTGCTGCTTCAGGTTCTCTTTCTGATCCCTATCGTGGTTCTTAACCGGAAGTATTTCATCAAAGGCTTTCCCAGCCTGTTCCGGGGAAGCCCCAACATGGACAGTCTGATCGCCATGGGCTCTTCGGCGGCTATAATTTACGGCGTATTCGCCATTTTTCGTATGGTCAAAGGATATGAGACAGGAGATATGGAACTGGTTCACCGCTATGCGGGAGATATCTATTTTGAATCGGGAGCCATGATCCTGACTCTGATCACCGTGGGAAAGTACCTGGAAACCAGATCAAAGGGAAAGACCAGTCAGGCTATAGAGAAGTTGATGAACCTTGCGCCGAAGACGGCGAGAGTGGAGCGAAACGGTAAGGAGATGGAAATCTCTGCGGCAGAACTGGTTCCGGGCGATATCCTTTTGGTCAGACCGGGAGAGAGCATCGCCGCCGACGGCGAGATCATCAGCGGAACGACCAGCATAGACGAGTCTGCCATTACGGGAGAGAGCATACCGGTAGAAAAGCAGACCGGAGACAGGGCGGTTTCCGCTACCATAAATAAAAACGGATTTATCCGGGTTCGATGCGATAAAGTCGGTGAGGATACGACCATCAGCCAGATCATTCGGCTCGTGGATGAGGCCAGCGCCAGTAAAGCGCCTATCGCCAGAATGGCCGACAAGATTGCCGGGATCTTTGTTCCGGCCGTCATCATCATCGCTGTCGTCGCTGCCGCAATCTGGCTGATTTCGGGAGCGGGCTTTGAGTTCGCTCTGTCCATCGGCATATCGGTTCTGGTCATATCCTGTCCGTGCGCTCTGGGATTGGCCACTCCTGTAGCCATCATGGTCGGCACGGGAAAAGGAGCGGAGAACGGAATACTGATCAAATCCGGAGAGGCGCTGGAAACGGCTCACAGCATAGATACTGTGGTCATGGATAAGACGGGAACTATTACAGAGGGGAAACCGAGAGTTACCGATGCAGCGGTGTTTTGCGCAGACGAAAGGCAGCTGCTTGAAACAGCGGCAGTGCTGGAGGCGGGAAGCGAGCATCCCCTTGCAGAGGCCATAATGGAATATACGGAAGTGAAGGGAATAAAACCTTTTCCTGCAGGAGAATTTGAAGCCCTGTTCGGAAGGGGCGTGAGAGGACGCGTCGGGGAGAGAAACTGTTTTGCCGGAAATCTTGCGTTGATGGAAGAAAACCAAATTCCTGTCAGTGATGAAGTGCAGAGCAGGCTGAATGACTTTGCGGATCAGGGGAAAACGCCGCTGATCTTTGCTTCGGAGGGAAAGGTTATCGGCATTATCGCTGTGGCAGATGTGGAGAAGGAAAGCAGCAGAGAGGCCATAGCCGCTTTTGAAAAGATGAATATCGACGTGGTCATGCTGACCGGCGACAACAAGCGGACCGCAGAGGCTCTGCGGAAACGGCTCCGTATACCGAAAGTTATCGCAGAGGTGCTCCCTTCGGACAAAGAAAAGCATATTGCGGCGCTCCAGGCGGAGGGACACAAGGTGGCCATGATCGGCGACGGTATCAACGATGCTCCGGCCCTGGCAAAAGCCGACGTGGGTATCGCTATCGGAGCAGGTACGGACGTAGCCATAGAAAGCGCCGACGCGGTTTTGATGCGCAATGACCTGCTCGATGCGGTGACGGCGGTAAAGTTGTCCAGGGCGGTAATCAAGAATATCAAGGAAAACCTGTTCTGGGCTTTCTTCTACAATACCATAGGAATTCCGCTGGCTGCAGGCGTTCTGTATCCGACTCTGGGCCTGAAACTGTCGCCAATGTTCGGCGCTGCGGCCATGAGCTTGTCCAGCGTCTGCGTTGTGCTCAACGCGCTGCGGCTGAGACGGTTCAAAGCAGAAAAACGTCATACTCCGTCTGAAGCAACGGGGCAGACAGTCGATGAGACTGCGGTTCCCGCGGAAGCAGGCGGTGAAATAGAAGAGTTGAGGAGGAAAGAGAAGATGAAATACGAACTGAAAATCGATGGAATGATGTGCCAGCACTGCCAGAAGCATGTCAGCGACGCGCTGAATGCCATGGAAGGCGTTACCGCAGAGGTGGATTTGGAAAATAAGACCGCGTCGGTTACGGCAGACAGGGAAATTTCCACTGAAGAGTTCGCTAAGGTTATTGAAGACGCCGGCTATACTCTGGTTCAGTAGGACCGCCTGACGACGGAGCGCAAGCTGCAGCTTGGTCTGCCCTGCTGGAGAAAACCGTTCCATACCTTACGGGAAGAAAGTGAAGAAAGACTTTTCGGACGACAGACGGTCTTCTGGGAGGTCTTTTTTCTGTTTGTAAAATAAAAGGACATATGGTAGAATAAGCCATAACCGAAGAAGGGACAAATAAAAGGGGGAAGTTTACACAAGTGGAGTTCAACAAGAAAAATATACGGACCATAGTCCTGATCATTTTTTCCTGTATATTGTTTTATCTGGGAATAAAAAATATCGGAATTGTGGCCGATTCTGTGAGAAGTGTGATTGGAGTCGTTTCTCCGTTTATTCTGGGGGCAGCTATCGCCTTTATACTCAACGTACCGATGACCAGAATTGAATACTGGCTTTTTCACCGGACTATCCGTCTGAAGAAGGGCCGGAGAGCGCTGTCCTTTGTGCTGACTCTGGCTCTGGTAATCGGCGTAATTATCATTGCCATGTATATCATTATCCCGCAGATTGCGGAGACACTTCAGTCCATCGCAACTCAGCTTCCGGATGCGTTTAACGCCGCCCAGGACTGGATCTACGCCAGGATGAGCTACTGGAAAGCTCTGCAGGATGTTCTGGAAAAGTTGACTGTTAACTGGAATGAGATCATCAGAAATCTGTCCACGCTGATGCAGGATGCGGCGGCTGCCATGGTCAACAGCGGCGTCAGCGCGGTAGGAAATATTATCGGCGCCATCGTCAACTTCTTTATCGGCTTTGTTTTTGCAGTCTATCTTCTGATGGCCAAAGAAAAACTGGCGGGACAGGGCAAACAGGTTGTTTACGCTCTGTTTAAGGAAACGACGGCGCAGAAAATACTGTACGTCTGCAGTCTCTCCAGCAGAACCTTTTCACGGTTTATTTCCGGCCAGTGTCTTGAGGCCTGCATCCTCGGGCTGATGTTCTTTGTGGCCATGTCCGTACTTCGTATGCCGTACGCCATGCTGATCGCTGTACTCATTGCATTTACTGCGTTGATTCCTATGGTAGGGGCTTTCATCGGTTGTGTGATCGGCGCGCTGCTGATTCTGATGGTCAGTCCCTTAAAAGCGTTGATCTTTGTGATCATGTTTTTGGTTCTCCAACAGATCGAAGGAAATCTGATCTATCCCCATGTGGTGGGCAGTTCCATAGGACTTCCGTCCATTTGGGTGCTGGTGGCCGTTACTGTCGGCGCCAACGTCATGGGTGTGGCGGGAATGATTCTCTTTATTCCTATCTGTTCTGTCCTCTACTCTCTGTTCCGATTTTTTGTCAAGAGTCGGCTGAAAGAGAAGGGGATCGAGCAGGAAAAATGGATAAAAAAGACGGAACTTTCGGAGGAAATTCTGACGGAAAGCAGCGAAGAAAAGTAGAGAGGATCGGACGGGTCATCCTCTGTCCGCTTCCCGGTCAGGCAGCTTTTTCCGGTTCAGATCTCCAGGCAGCACCACAAAACGCCTTTTCCAGGACACGAAGACGAAGATTGCTGAAATTACAGTCAGAATCAGCAGACTGATGAGAAAATTTCCCGGGTTGTAAGCGTCGGCCCATCGATTCAGGTAGAGCGTGCGGACTGCCGTCCATGTAACAGCGGCAGACAGAGCGATAAGCGGATAGCGGCGATAGAACCGGATATCGCCGAAAAAGGCTGCGGAGATTATCGGCATGAGGGTGAAGAAACCGGAGATACATAGGTGAACAGCAAATGATCCGACGACAAACAGAAACTGATGGTTTTCTCCGCTGACGGCGATCCAGACAGACAGCTCGGAAAGAAGGGTCAGAAGAACAGCCGTACTGAAGGGGCCTTTCTTATCGCAGCGGTTGCCTGTCCAGATCGGCCCGAGGACCAACGCCAGATTTCCCCAATGTTCTCCAAGCACGATAACTTCCCCGTCTATGCCGATGAAACTGCCATAATTGAAGAAGGATACGCCCAGCGCGCAGAAAATGGTCATGGACAGAAGGAATACGACAAACATGGGCATGGCCGGATTTTTGACGAGAAGGGAACTGCGTACCGCGGCTAAACGGGGAAGATTGTTTAAAAAGAGGAAAAGAGCGGCAGCAAAAGGTACGATGCAGAGAATCGGCTCAGCGCTTCCCAGGAAGAAGAGGGAGAGGAACAGACCGATGACGAGATCCTTTCTGCGGGCGTCTATATGGTGAACGAGCATGGGAATGGATAGCAGGGCAAATGTGAGAAAAAAATTGAGCATTTCAACCTCCTGACAAAATCGCATAGGCGCATTGCGCGCGTGTATAATTATTGTTCTTGAAGGCAGCGAAAATATGCGCAGAAAATTGTATTTGCGGAACAAAATAAAGAAGAACTACGAAACGGCTGAATTGAGGTATAATCCGGCAGAGGCGGGGAAATGAATTATACATATATGGTTCGATGTGCAGACGGAAGCTTGTACACCGGATGGACGACAGATCTGGAAAAGCGGGTAAAATGTCATAACTCAGGACGCGGAGCCAAATATACCAGGTCCAGACGGCCTGTCCGTCTGGTTTACGCGGAACAGTTTGAGACCAGAGAAGCCGCGCTGCGTCGTGAGGCGGAGATTAAGCGTCTTTCCAAGGGAAAAAAAGAAATGCTGGTAAAAAACGGGGGTTGTGAAAATCCCGGCGGCCGGCCGTAGAAACCAGACCTGCTCGGCAGATGGAATTTTGAGCGGGAAACCAATAGAATCGAGGAAGATATCTTGAAGAAATTTTCAACAGCAGCAGTCATTTTGTGCACAGCGCTGTTCTTTACGGTGACGTGGACCGCTTCCGCGGATACTTCGTCCGGAGAAAACAGCCCGATCACGATCGTGTTCTCTCACGATATGCACTCACATTTGGAAAAATTTCCGAAGATCAGAACAGTAGTTAAACAGGAAAAACAGAACAACGATGCCACCTTCGTCCTCGACGGAGGCGACTTTTCCATGGGTACGCCGTATCAGACGATTTTTAAAGAAAAGGCTGCGGAACTGCGCATGATGGGCGCTGTAGGTTACGACGCCACGACTTTGGGCAATCACGAGTTCGATTACCGGTCCGCGGGACTGACGCAGATGCTCAAGACTGCGGAGTCTTCCGGAGACAGAGTGCCTCATCTGGTAGCGGCCAATATCGATTGGGAAAAAACGCTGTCGGATGAGGAAATGCGGAAAGACGGCGAAGCGCTGCGGGCTGCTATGGAGGACTACGGCGCGGAAGAGTACGTCGTTATCGAAAGGGGCGGCGTGAAAATAGCCGTATTCGGTCTCTTTGGAAAGGAAGCCGACGACTACGCGCCGGAGAGCGGCACATATTTTCGCGATCCCGTTGAAGCGGCAAAAGACGTGGTCGACGATATTCAGTCCCACGAGAAGGTGGATCTGATCGTCTGCCTGTCTCACAGCGGAACCAATGCCGACGATCCGGAAAAATCGGAGGACGAGATTCTGGCCCGGCAAGTAGATGGTATCGATCTGATCATCAGCGGGCACACTCACACAGAATTGTCTGAACCCATTGTCAGGGGCGATACAGTAATCGCTTCCGCAGGGCAGTACAACGATAATCTGGGAACGCTGACTTTTACCTATCAGGATGGAGAGTATAAACTGGATCAGTACAGACTGATTTCTTTGGACAAATCGGTACAGGATGACCCTTCAGCCAAAGATAAGGTGGAACAGTTCAGGGAACTGGTGGATGAGGAGTATTTCTCGGCCTTTGACTATTCCTGGGATCAGGTTCTTGCAGACAATCAGGTTAAATTTACCAGTATTGACGATTTCGCTTCTGAACAGGGAGAGGATCCTCTCGGCAGTCTTATCGCCGACTCCTACAGATATGGCGTGAAGCAGGCGGAAGGAAGCGAATATGAGCAGGTCGATGTGGCCATCGCTCCGGCAGGAGTAATCAGAGGCTCCTTTGATAAAGGGGAAATTACCGTTGGCGATGCCTTTAACGCTCTTTCTCTGGGAACCGGCAAAGACGGTGAGCCCGGTTATCCGCTTGTCAGCGTGTATCTGACCGGAGCCGAACTGAAGCTGGCGGCGGAAATAGATATATCCATTTCCGAGCTTATGCAGCCAGCCAGACTGTATTTCAGCGGGTTGAACTACACCTACAATCCTCATCGTCTGATTTTAAACCGGGCATACGATATTGTCCTGGACAGAGGAGACGGTGAGACAGAACCGCTAAAAAACGACAAGCTGTATCGGGTAGTGGCTGACTTGTACTCCGCTCAGATGCTGGGTACGGTAAACTCTCTTTCCTACGGTTTGCTTTCCGTAGAGCCCAAGGACAAAGAGGGAAATGTCATCGAGAATTTTGAGGATTATATCATATATGACCGACAGGGCGGAGAATTGAAAGAGTGGTACGCCCTGGCTTCTTATATCGATTCCTTTGACGGCAATCAGGTATCGGAACGTTACGGTAAACCGGAGGGAAGAAAGATACTGAGAGACAGTTGGAATATCATCGATTTGGTGAAGAAGCCAAACAAGTTCTTCTGGATGATTACGGCAGCAGTGGCTCTGGTACTGTCTCTGATTGCCCTGATCGTGATTCTGATCGTGAAGATCGTAAAGCATATCACCGGAGGCGGAAAGAGAATCCGCCGAAAGGATATGATTTTCCGCAGGTAAGATTTTACTGTTGTAGAAGCGCTGAACATATAGTAAAGGAATTCGCCGGACCGTCAGGCGGGTTCCTTTTTTTGTTTTTGTGGATACTTCTGACCAGGAACAGGAAGTATGGAAAAGGAAGGAAAAGCCAAAGATCTGTTGCTGAAGCAAAACAAGGGAAACCCGGTCGGGCTTCCCTTGTTTTCTGCAAAGCGTGATCGGTTTAGCTGTCAGCTGATTGACATATGATCAGAAATTGAAACCGTTAAATCCGTTGTACTGGCAGCTGATCGACCTTCTGGAGTTTCGGTCTGAATGAGAATTTCTACCGCAGCAGCAGCCGGAATCATCCTGATGCGGCTCAGTCTCTTCTTCACAGCATTTGTTTCGAACGGCGGTTGCGCTTCCGAAGTCGTCGTCTTCGCCGCAGACTCCCGGAAATTCTCTGCATTTGTCGATATCGTCACACGGAACATTTACACTTTCTGCATTTGTTCTGAACAGAGTCTGACGCGTTACCTGAACCTCTGCGATCGGTTCGGTAATCAGGCAGCCAGTCAGTCTCAGTCCGCACTGTCCGCCGGTCTGCGGATCGGAAGTGATTTCCGGATTCAGCAGGGTGCCGTCGGCGTGGAAGGAGAAGTTGATTACCGGAGCGATGCCGCCTGTGGTGCAAGGCAGGCAGATGGAAGACGCAGCGAATGTGCTGAGACCGGGAACGTTTACATAGTATCCGTCTTTGGTGGTCATCAGAAGCTTGAATCTTCTGCAGGAGCCGCATCCGAACACGCTGCCGCGGACGGCAATGGTCAGTTTTGCGTTCCAGTTGCCCACGTTGCAGATCAGCAGATACGCCTTGGTAGGGAGTCCTCTTTCCATGCACGTGCAGTCAGAAATTTTGGACATCAGGTTGTTTGTTCCGGCCATGTATCTTTCGTTGAAAAAATCCAGTCCGTCTACGGGCATACCGTCAACGGTGACGTTGCATGCCGAAAGCTCGGACGGGCAGGCCAGATCGAAATCGCTGATGATGACTTCCGTGCTTTCTACCACATAGTTCAGATCATCGTCGCCATCGATCGGAGAAGTTCCGCCGCAGTTGCAGTTACAGCTGCAGTTACAGCCGCATCCGCAGTCACAGCTGCAGCTGCATCCGCTGTCGCTGTTATTTCCGTCAAAAAACGTCAGCTGCTGGTTGAAATTTGTGGAGTCTGCTACAATGCCGGTCATCAGCGGGCAGGACTTTACTTTCAGATCAGAGAATACCTTGTTCAGGTATACCATCGATTCGTTGTTCATATTCAGTTACCTCACTTTGATTTTGCAGGGAGGACAAAGCGCCTCTCTTTTCTGTTGAGCCAAAACACCGTTGTAACGATGTTTCGGCACACCGGGGAAAAGTTGCGGGACAGAGCCTCCGCCCTGGGAATTCCCCGGATAGCCTTTTTCGGCTATGTACGGTGAGCTACTATCATTCTATGCAGGATAGAAAATTTGGGCACAAAAATAAAGGCCGTACGACATGTAGTGCCGCCTTATTTTTCTTCTTGGAAAAGGTGAAGGGCAGACCAAAAAAGTGGAGGCGATTTTTAAAAAAGTGGGGAAAAAATATTGAAAAGTGACATGAAGTGGGGTAAAATGGTGAGTACAAAATGGTATTCGTATAGGCAGATTTCATTTCGGCCGACAGGGCGGATCCCCTTTCTAAGCAGGAAATATCAACGGAGGAAGACTCATGTTCATGGGCACGTACTACAATTCCATAGATGCCAAGAACAGGATTATTGTTCCTTCCAAACATAGAGATCAACTGGGCGGAAGATGCGTGGTGACCAAGGGACTGGACAAGTGCCTGTACATCTATTCCATAGCAGAATGGGAGAAACAGATGGACAAGATCGCCGTACTTCCGGAGTCCGACCCCAAGGTCAGAGCCTATATACGCCATTCCTGCGCAAACGCCGCAGAATGCGAGTTCGACAAACAGGGAAGAATCGTGATTCCTGCAGAACTGAAAGAATATGCGGGCATAGACAAAGAGCTGGTTACCATGGGAGCCATGCGGAAGATCGAGGTCTGGAGCAAGGAAGTCTGGGATGCGCCGGACAACGAGAACCGAATGGATTCCGACGAATTTGCCGACTCGCTGGCACAGTATAATTTTTAGAGGCAGTTATGGAATTCAACCATACTTCGGTACTCCTTAAGGAGAGCATAGAAAATCTGAATATTCGACCGGATGGCATCTACGCCGACGGTACGTTGGGCGGAGGCGGTCACAGCAGCGAGATATGCCGGACGCTTTCGAAACAGGGGATGCTGATCGGTATCGACCGGGACAGAGATGCTTTGGCGGCGGCAGAAAAGAGACTCGACGCCTTTTCGTGTCAGAAGCGTTTTGTTCAGAGCAACTATGCGGATATCAAGCAGGTTCTCAGAGAACTGAATATAGACGCTCTTGACGGAGCGATTTTGGACTTGGGAGTTTCTTCTTTTCAGCTGGACAATACGGAGAGGGGATTTTCCTATATGCACGACGCTCCTCTGGATATGCGGATGAATCAGGAAGATCGGTTTACGGCTTACGACGTGGTAAACGGGTATGATCAGAAAGAGCTGACGCGGATCATTTCGTCGTATGGAGAAGAAAAATGGGCTTCTCGTATCGCGGCCTTTATTGTAAAGGCCAGAAAGAACGAGCCGATTACTTCAACCGGCCAACTGGTGGAAATAATCAAAGCCGCTGTTCCGGCGAAAGCCCGCAGAGAAGGGCCGCATCCGGCCAAGAGGACTTTCCAGGCCATAAGAATAGAAGTGAATGACGAGCTGGGACAGCTGAGGCGGGCTATGGAAGAGTTCTGCGATGTGCTCAGGCCGGGCGGACGACTGTGCGTCATTTCTTTCCATTCTCTTGAGGATCGCATTGTAAAAGAGGTCATGAACAGACGAGCGGATCCGTGTACGTGTCCGAAGGAATTTCCCGTATGCGTATGCGGAAAGAAGGCCGACGTTCGAAAAATCACGAGAAAGCCTATTTGCCCCTGCAAGGAGGAAACGGAAAACAATCCCCGGGCCCGGAGCGCCAAGCTGCGCGTGTGCGAGAAGATTTGCACTGACGGAGAGGGAGAATATTAGAGATACGGCAGCTGTCGATATCCGGCAGGCGCTGTAGATATTTTCAGAGAGGTAAAGTAGATGAGAAGCCAGGACAAAAAGAGAATATTGACAGGAACCGTAATCGTCGGTCTCATATGCATTATCATCGTTGTGCTGACGGCCTATTCGGCAGAACTGCGCTGTGAAAACAATGAACTGATCGATTCCAACGAGGCGCTGCAGGGAGAGATCGATACGCTGAATGTGGAGATCAAGAGCGCCAACAACATAGAGCACATTGAAAAAGTCGCGACGGAGAAACTGGGAATGGTCTATCCGAGCGAAGGCGAGTGTGTATATGTCAGCGATGAAGACGCCCCGGGCGGCAATTTCGCCATGGCCATCAAAGAGCAGGCATATAATTGAACTGTGCGAGTATAATAGTGATAATTTCATAGGAGAGCGGCCAGACAACTAAATAAAAATACGCGTCTGGCGTTTTCATTTAAGGGGATTCAGAGAAAATGGCAAAAATCAGCGGAAGAAACAAAAAGAGAATTATCGTGACCTTCGGGATCATGGGTGTAATCATTCTCCTGCTGGCCTTCCGGTTGGCGTGGATACAGGTGGTGAAAGCGGAAGAATACAGCGAAATCGCCACAGAGCAGCAGACCAGTGACATCCCGCTGGAAGCGAAGAGAGGATCTATATACGATACTAACGGAGAGGTGCTGGCTACGAGCGCCACGTGTTATACCGTCTGGGTCAGACCTTCTCAGCTTAAGGAAAATTACAGCGACGAACAGATAAAAAAGGTAAGCAGCGATCTGGCGGTCATCCTGGAAATGGACGCGGAGGAAGTCGAGAAAAAGCTGAAAAAAGAGCAGGCTTTGGTGAAAGTGGCAAAATATCTGGATAAAGAGACTTCCGATAAGGTGAAAGAACTGGATGTGACAGGAATTGAAATCGCCGAAGATACGAAACGGTACTATCCTCTCGGAAACTTTGCTTCCCACCTTCTTGGAAGCGTGAGCGACGACAACGAAGGGAGAACCGGTATCGAACAGGAGTACGATGAGTATTTAAGCGGCGTGGCCGGAAGATGGATAAAGAACACCGACGTCAACGGGAATACGCTGTCCTATGGAAATGAAAAATACTATCAGGCGGAAGACGGACTGGATGTGGTACTGACCATAGACGAGGTGCTGCAGCACTATGCGGAAAATGCTATCGCTAACGGAATGAAGGAGACCAAGGCAAATCGCATCATGTGCCTGGTCATGGATCCAAAGACCGGCGATGTTTTGGCCATGGCCACTAATCCGGGATTTGACCCCAACGAACCGACACAGCCGGTAAGCGCCTCGGAGCTGGAGGCCTTCAACAACATGTCCGTAAAGGAACAGACGGAGTACCTGAGCGAAATGTGGAGAAATCCTATCGTCAGCGATACTTATGAACCGGGCTCTACTTTTAAGCTGGTTACCACTTCTGCGGCCCTCGAAGAAGGGGTAACAACTCCGGATACCGAATACTACTGCAACGTCAGTTACACGGTGCCCGGTACAAATATTACCCTTCACTGCTGGAGCACCGTGCCTCACGGCGCGGAGACGCTTACCGAAGCGGTGGGAAATTCCTGCAACCCGGTGCAGATACAGCTTGCGCTGAAGATGGGTAAGGATACCTATTACGACTATCTGGAAATGTTCGGCATAACCCAGAAGACCAACGTGGATCTGCCGGCGGAAACTTCCGCAATTATTCAGGATAAAGATGCCATCGGTCAGGTGGAACTGTCCACCATGGCTTACGGACACGGCATCGCGGTGACGCCGATTCAGCTGGCTGCGGCGGTCTGCGCTATCGGAAACGACGGCGTGCTGATGCAGCCGAGGGTGGTCAAAGAGCTGCGGGACTCTGACGGAGATACGGTGAAGACCTTCGAGACCAAGGAGGTAAGAAAGGTTATTTCTTCCAAGACGGCAGATGAGATGAGGAGCATCATGGAATACGTCGTATCGGAGGGCGGCGGAGGAAACGCCAAGATTGCCGGCTATCGGATCGGCGGAAAGACCGGCACGGCAGATAAGGTCGTCAACGGAAAGTATTCCAGCGATACTTATTCCTCTTTCATCGGTATGGCGCCGATGGAAGATCCGCAGCTCGTCGTGCTGGTTGTTGTTGACAGTCCGTCTGGAGTGCAGTTCGGCAGCGCTACAGCGGCACCGATTGCCAGGGAATTTTTAGAAAATGCACTGCCGTATCTGGGAATAGAGCCGCAGTATACCGATGAGGAAGAGAAAGAACTGAATTCAGAATACGTATACGTTCCCGACGTTACTGGGAAAAGCTGCAGCGATGCCATAGGCATACTGGGCAGCTACGGCCTCGAATATGAGATCACACCGAAGACCGACAGCCAAAAGGACTTCAATGTGGTGGATCAGTATCCTAAAGCGGGAAAGAAGATAAAGAAAGGCGGAAAGGTATACTTGTACAGAGAATAGACTGAGAATATAGAATCGAGAGGATTGAACTGAAACTTCGAGAGATATTGAAGGATATCGCATACCAGTGTCTCCAGGGAAATATGGATCTGGAGATAGACAATATAATCTATAATTCCGAGATAAGCCGCAAAAACAGCGTGTTCGTCTGCATCAAAGGCGCAGATGCGGACGGACACGACTATGCCGGCCGGGCGGCGGAGCACGGCGCACAGGCGGTAATCTGCAGCCGCAGGCCTGCGGTGCCTGAAGGCGTTACCGTCGTTCAGGTAGAGGACACGAGAAAGGCCATGGCTTACATGGCAAAAGTCCTCTGCGGCTGTCCGGCAGAAAAATTGACAATCATCGGCGTCACAGGCACAAAGGGAAAGACGACCACCGTGCATATGATCACGCAGACGCTGAGAACAGCCGGCTGTCCTGCGGGAATGATCGGTACGGTTCAAATTGATACCGGAAAGAGAGTTATTGAGAGCAGTCACACGACTCCGGAATCTGTGGAGATACAGGAGTACCTCAGAGAAATGGCAGATTGGGGTTGTAAGGCGGCAGTTATAGAAGTATCATCTCAGGCGCTGATGCTGGATAGAATCGAAGGACTGAATTTCGATATTGCCGTGTTTACCAACATAGAGGAAGATCATATCGGCCCCAGAGAACACAACAGCTTTGAAGAATATGTCAGCTGCAAGGCACAGCTGTTTCGGCGCTGTACGGCGGCAGTGATCAACGGAGACGATCCGTACAGCGAACGGATGCTGGATGCGTGCAGCGGCAGCGTAAAGACCTACGGTTTCAAAGAGGGCAACGATCTGCAGGGATTCAACTACACCGATGTCAGGCTGCCGGGGAAATTAGGTGTGGAATTTCAGATCAAAGGGGATTATAATATTGATCTGGTCGTGCCTATGCCAGGCAAATTTACCTGCTACAATGGGATGGCAGCAGCGGCGGTCTGCAGTCTCCTTGGCATAGCGCCTGACCGGATAAAACAGGCGCTGCGCAGCATGCAGGTTCCGGGTAGACAGGAGATGTTTCCGCTGAAGAACGGCGGTCTGATCATCGTCGATTACGCCCACAACGGTACGGCTCTGCAGAGTCTTCTTGCAGCTCTTTCGGCTTATCGGCCTGACAGGCTGACGTGTGTTTTCGGCTGCGGCGGGGACAGAGACAGAAACCGCCGTTTCAAAATGAGCCAGGCAGCCTGCCGATATGCGGATTTTCTTGTAATTACTTCTGATAATCCGAGAAAGGAGTCTCCCCTTTCCATAATCAGTGATATAATGGTAGAGGTAAAGAGAAAGGAGGTTCCGTATACCGTTATCGTAGACCGCCGGGAAGCGATCCGCTTTGCGGTTTCCCGGTGCGGCAGAGGAGAAATCACTGTGATAGCGGGAAAGGGTCACGAGAAAGGCCAGATTATCGGAGAGAAAATAATACATTTTGATGACAGAGAAGAAGTTCTGGCATCAATAGAAAAGGTGGAAAATGAACGAGATTACTATAGAAAAGATCGTGGATGCCACGAATGGAAAACTCCTGAGCGGGAGTAAAGACAATGTGATACAGGAGGTCTGTACGGATTCGAGAACAGCGAAGAAGGGAGACCTCTTTGTTCCTATTATCGGAGAGGTTCACGACGCGCACAAATTTATCCCTCAGGCTTACGAGAGAGGCTGCAGGGCTTTCCTCGTATCAAGAACAGAAGCGGCGGATGGCCTGAAGGACTGTCAGATCATCCTGGTCGGAGATACGACCGGAGCGGTACAGGATCTGGCCGCGGTTTACCTTGAGGGTCTCGGCCTGAAGAAGATTGCCGTTACCGGAAGTGTAGGAAAGACCAGTACAAGAGATATGGTTCATGCCATCCTCAGCGAGAAGTTTCGGACGGGGACGGCAAAGAAGAACTTCAACAACAGTATAGGCGTTCCGCTGACTATTTTTTCCTTCGATGATTCTCTCGAGGCTGCCGTCCTCGAAATGGGAATGGATCACGCGGGAGAAATTCATCGTCTGGCGGAAATAATCAGACCGGATATTGGAATAATAACCAACGTAGGGATATCCCACATAGAAAATTTTGCCGATGGCAGAGATGGAATCCTCAAAGCAAAAATGGAGATCACCGATTACTTCGGACCGACAAATACGCTGGTTATCAACAGCGACAACGACATGCTGAAAAAAGCGGATTTTTCCGGTGGCTATAAGTTGATCCGCGTTGGCGAAGAGCCTGAAGCAGACTATCGAATCAGCGACATCCGGGATTACGGAGAAAAGGGAATTCGTTACACTCTGTCGGCAGAGGGCAAAGAGTATGAGATATGTCTCCATGTTCCGGGCGCGCACAATGCGGTCAATTCCGCTCTGGCTATAGCGGGCTGCAGGCAGATGGGCGTGACGACAGAGCAGGCCATATCGGGTCTTGCTCATTTGGAACTCACCGGCAAACGTCTCGCGGTAAAAGAGAAAAACGGAATCACGGTTATAGACGACACGTACAATGCTGCTCCCGCTTCCATGAAGTCGCTTATCGACACACTCGTGCACACTGACGGACAGAGAAAAATCGCCGTCTTTGCCGGAATGAATGAATTAGGAGCGGAGTCTCCAAAATATCACCGCGAGGTTGGAGAGTATGCGGGAAAACGGGATCTGGATCTTCTGATCACCGTAGGAGAAAAGGCGGAAGATATAGCTGTCGGCTACAGAAACGTCAAAGACTGTGGGAAAGCGGTACACTTTGACCGGAAAGAAGACCTGTACCCTGAGATAAAAAATCTGTTCAGGACAGGAGATGTGATCGCAGTAAAGGGATCCAGACTCATGGAGATGGAACAAGTTGCAGCTGAGATTTTGAAAGAACAGGAGTAGAACACTATGCAGATCATCCGACTGATTTTTATCGCAGCGCTGGCCACCATAGCCTCGGCGCTCCTTACCTCGACTGAAATACCGATTTTGAAGCACAAACAGTTTCAACAGTTTATCCGGGAAGAAGGACCGAAATCTCATCTTTCCAAAGCAGGAACACCGACCATGGGCGGTATTGCAATTTTCGCCGCGCTGCTTCTCCTTACTGCAGCCGGAGGAAGTTTTACCGTAGATTCTTTGGTGATGCTGACAGTGACCTTCCTGTTCGGCCTGATCGGTTTTCTCGACGACTATATTAAAGTCAGCAAAAAACACAATTTGGGACTGAGAGCATGGCAGAAACTGGTGCTGCAGATTTTGTTTGCCGTGGGTCTGGCTGTTTATATGGCTGAGTTCTCCGGGTACGGCACCGACGTGTGGGTTCCGATTATCGACCGTTACGTAGACTTTGGCTGGATGTACATTCCTTTTGTGGCCTTTGTCGTCGTGGCGATGGCCAATGCAGTCAATCTTACCGACGGTTTGGACGGACTCTCTTCGGGGGTTACCGCCCTGGTGGCCTTTTTCTTCGGTATCGTTGCGATCCAGTTTGGTCACAGTTCGTCTATGATTTTCTGTGGTGCGCTGACCGGAGCATGTCTGGGCTTTCTGGTTTTCAACAAGTTCCCCGCCAAGCTGTTCATGGGCGATACGGGTTCCATGGCCCTGGGCGGAGCTCTCGCTTCGGCGGCCATCATCATGAAAGCTGAACTTCTGCTGCCGATTGCCGGCTTTATCTACGTAATGGAAGCACTGTCGGTTATCATTCAGGTTGTCTCCTTTAAGACGACGGGAAAACGGGTCTTCCGGATGGCGCCGATCCATCATCACTTTGAGATGGGCGGCATGAAAGAGAAAAACGTGGTCGCGATGTTCTGGCTGATCGCCATCGTCTGCTGTGTCGTCGCCTATCTGATCATGTGTATCTGACAGAGAACAGAAGGGTAATTGAGAGATGAAAGCGAATCTGGAAAACATTAAAAATAAAAATGTCTTGGTTGTAGGCCTGGGTAAATCGGGTATTGCGGCGGTGCAGGCCATGCTTCGCCTGCAGGCGAAAGTTGCTATACAGGATGTGAAAAAAGAAGAGGAGATCGATCCTCAGCTTAGCTCCTTTTTAAAAGGGCAGGGAGTGACCTGCTATTTCGATCGGATTCCTCCGGATATGGGCGAGTTCGATATGTTGATCTTAAGTCCCGGTGTGAGTCCGGAACTTCCGTTTATCGAAGAAGCGAGAGCAAAAGGGGTGGAGATCGTCGGCGAGTTGGAGATTGCTTTTCGCATCGGAAGGGGAAACTATGTCGCCATTACGGGGACTAACGGCAAGACAACCACTACAACCCTGGTGGGAGAGATCTTTAAGGCGGCAAAACGGAAGACCTATGTGGTTGGAAATATCGGCGTAGCTGTTATTTCCGCTTCTATGGATGCGGAAGAGGACGCTTGGCTGGTAACGGAAACCAGCAGTTTTCAGCTGGAGACGACCAAATATTTCAAACCGGCAGTATCGGCAATTCTCAATTTGACGCCGGATCACCTGAATCGTCATCATACGATGAAGGCTTACGGTCAGGCGAAAGCGAAAATTTTCGCCAATCAGAGCGAGGATGGGTATCTGGTTATCAACTATGACGATAAGGTCTGCTACAGATTATCAGCGGGCTGCCGGGCCAGGGTGATTCCATTCAGCCGGCGTGAAGAACTGGATCTGGGCGCGTTTATCCTTGACGGACGGATTGTCATTAAAAATGAAGAGGGTAATATAATAGATATATGCGGAATCGATCAGCTGCGTATTATCGGCGATCACAATCTGGAAAATGCTCTTGCCGCGGCGGCAATAGCGTATTTCTCCGGAATCGACGAGAAAACTATCGGCCGGGCGATAGGCGATTTTGCCGGTGTAGAGCATCGACTCGAATTCTGCGGTGAAATCGAAGGAGTAAAGTATTACAACGATTCAAAGGGGACTAATGTGGATGCAGCCGTTACGGCGCTGAAAGCAGTAAAAGAAAACATCGTTCTGATTGCGGGAGGAGATGCGAAGGGGCAGACTTTTGATTCCTTTATCGAGGCTTTTTGCGGTCGGGTGAAGAAGCTGATTCTGCTCGGCAGAGACGCTCACTTTATTCAGGAAGCGGCTCAGCGCCACGGGTTTAACGATTATGTTTTTTGCAGGGATATGGATGAGTGCGTAAGAAAGGCCTATGAGACGGCCGTTCCCGGCGATACGGTGCTTCTCTCGCCGGCGTGCGCCAGCTGGGATATGTACAGCAACTTTGAACAGAGGGGAAAACACTTTAAGGATTGTGTTAACAGGTTAGAGAGATAATGAAGTTAAAGGGAAAACGCATACAGAACTTAAGACAGAGTGATTTTGTGATTATCGCCATGGTGACCATCCTGGTCATCTTCGGCGTCGTCATGGTATTCAGCGCGAGTTACTACAAATCGATCAATACTTCCGGTTCGCCTTACGATTACCTGATCAGACAGGGAATCTTCGCTGTCACCGGATTTGTGCTCATGGCTCTGTGCTCGAGGATCGACTATCACATCTACAGGCGGCTGTCCATTTTGATTCTGCTCGTCAGCTTCGTTCTGCTGATTTTGCTTTTTACCCCCCTTGGCGCGGAGGAAAACGGCGCGACAAGGGCGATCTATGTAGGGTTTACAATCATGCCGGGCGAAATTGCCAAACCTGCGGTGATCATCTTTACCGCGGCTTTTCTGGCCGGAGACCCTAAGCGGATCCTTTCCTTTACCAGAGGGGTGCTGCCTCTCCTGCTGCTCATGGTGGTTTTCGGCGGTTTGATTATAAAGCAGCCTAACCTGTCTACAGCCATCACCGTCTGCGGCATTATTGCGGGAATTATGTTTCTTGCAGGCCTTCAGTGGAGATATATCCTCATTGCCGGAGGATTGGGGGCGGCCGGTGTAACCGCTTTGATCCTTGTGGGTGACAAGATCGGCGCTTCCCACTGGAAGGAAAGAATTGTCAGCTTCATGGATCCTTTTGCCGACGCCATGGACGAAGGCTTCCAGGTGGTTCAGTCCCTTCTGGCTCTGGGATCCGGCGGCTTGTTCGGCGTAGGCCTGGGAAAAAGCATACAGAAGAATCTGTATCTGCCGGAACCGCAGAATGACTTCATTTTGGCCATTATTGGCGAGGAACTGGGTTTCGTGGGACTATTGGCGCTTTTAACCCTGTTCTGCGTGCTGCTCTGGCGGTGTTTTCATGTGTGCCTCAATGCACCGGATCGTTTCGGCATGCTTCTTGCCGGCGGCATTACCATAATGATCGGACTGCAGCTGATTCTCAACGTGGCGGTAGTCACGTCTTCCATGCCGCCTACAGGCGTCGCGCTGCCGTTTATCAGCTATGGCGGAAACGCGCTTTGGATTTTCATGGCCTGTTCTGGCATCATACTGAACATATCGCGGCAGAGCATGGTGCAGACTGCTGTTACGAAAAAGGAGAAAGGAAAACAGAAGATATGAGAGCAATCGTGACCGGCGGCGGTTCCGGAGGCCACATCTATCCGGCCGTCGCCATTGCAGATAAGATAAAAGAAAAAGAACCCGATTCGGAAATCCTTTATGTGGGCAACAGCATCGGACTGGAGAAGGACATCATTCCGGGGACCGGTTACCCTATGGAGCTGGTATCGGCCAAATGGCTCGACAGGCGGAATATCTTCAAGATTTTCGATACCGGATTTTCGACGTTAAAGGGAATTCATCAGGCTTATCGGATCATGAAAAGATTCAAGCCCGATGTAGTCATCGGTACCGGCGGCTTTGTCTGTGTGCCGGTTATGTACGCAGGCCATAAGTTTGGAGCCAGATGCTACCTGCACGAACAGAATGCCTTTCCGGGGGTGGCCAATAAAGCTCTGGAAAAGTTTGCCCGGAAGGTCTTTCTGGGATTTCCGGAAGCCGGCAAGTACTTCCGTGAACCGGAAAAACATGTGAGTGTGGGAAATCCGGTTCGAAAGCGATTTTACGACATAGAGACAAAGACGGCTCGAGAAAAACTGGATATTCCGGAGGACGACTTTGTGGTATTTTCCTTCGGAGGAAGTCAGGGCGCGGAAAAGATCAACGAAGTTGCGTTCGCCCTGATGGAGGCGGTTAACGGACATAGGGGCGTGACCTTTATCTTCGGAACAGGGAAGCAGTACTATGAGCAGATCCTGGACAAGGCAAAGGAGAAGAAGATAGAGATTCAGCCTAACATAAGGATAAAATCGTATATCAACGATATGCAGAATTACTTAGGAGCTGCTGATCTGATCATCAGCAGAGCCGGAGCTCTGTCGGTGGCGGAAACTACCGTGTGCGGAAAGGCGTCTATTCTGATTCCGTCCCCGAACGTTACGGGCAATCATCAGTACTTTAACGCCAAGTCGGTGGCCGACAGAGGAGGCGCCGTGCTCATCGAAGAAAAAGACCTGACTGCGGATTCTCTGATCAGCGAGGTGATGAAGCTTAGGAATAATCCGGATATGCTGAAAAAAATGAGCAAGGCCAGCCGGGAATGCGCGCCGACTGCCGCTACGGAACGGATTTACACGGAGATAAAAGAGGATGAGCGAAAACTATGACGGCATAGAATTCAAGGAAGTGGACCGAAAGAAAAAAGTCAGAAAGAAAAAGAATTATCTGCTGCGTTTCCTCATATTTGTGGGGATTCTCACCGCAGTGGCGCTGTTCTTGTCCTCTGGCTTTTTTGCCATAGAAAAAATAGACGTACAGGGAAACGTTTACTACAGCGATGAGGAGGTCATCAATATCTCCGGCGCCCAGGCAGGGGGCAATCTCTTTTGGGGAGCCGGCGCTTCTGAGATCCGGGACAGATTGGGGGAAGATCCTTATTTCGCAGAGGTTAGGGTTAAACGCAGACTGCCGGATACGCTGGTCATAGAGGTGGAAGAGCGCCGTCAGACTGCGGCGATCGTCTACGGAGACGAATATATCGTTATCGACGAACAGGGAATCGTCCTCCGAAAGAGCGACGTAGACCCGAAGGTAACGCTGCTTACCGGTCTTACGGTGAGCAAGATGAAGCCGGGGGAGAAGATTGAGGTCGAAGAGTCGGCCATTCTCTCCAGCACTTTACAGATGCTGCAGGTCATGACCGACGGCGATATTTATTTCAAGAAGATCGATGTTTCCAAGACTATTATTCGGGCGTACATTTACGATACGCTTCTGGTAAAGGGAACACCGAGACAGATGAAGGATTCGATTGAGAATGGAAATTTGCAGAAGGTTGTCAACAATCTGTTTAAAAATGATACAACGAGAGGAACGATCAGTCTGGGCAACGGAAAATACATGTCGTTTTCGCCGGAATTTTAGCGGACGAAGACAGGCATTTTTCAAGCAGAAGTAAGGGAAAAAAAGTGATGCAAAGCAAATAGTTTTGTGATAGAATAGATTATATTATGGGATGCAAGGAGGCTATTTAACATGCTGCAATTTGAGACAGGGCAGGACAATTCAGCGGTAATCAAAGTCATCGGCGTCGGTGGTGGCGGCTGCAATGCGGTCAACAGGATGATGGAAGCTGATTTAAAAGGAGTACAGTTTATCGCAATCAATACGGATAAGCAGGCTCTGAATAGATGTAAGGCAGAAACCAAAGTTCAGATAGGCGAAAAGCTTACAAGAGGACTGGGAGCGGGAGGTAATCCTGAAGTCGGACAGCGGTCCGCCGAGGAGACTCTCGATGAAATTACAGATCTTCTTGAGGGCTCGGATATGGTGTTTATCACCGCAGGTATGGGAGGCGGCACGGGTACGGGAGCTGCTCCGATCATCGCCAAGGCTTCCAAAGATCTTGGAATCCTGACCGTAGGCGTAGTGACCAAGCCGTTTTCTTTTGAAGGCAAAAAGAGAAAGGACCAGGCCGAGCTGGGACTGAGCTTCCTGAAAAAGTACGTGGACTCTCTCGTTGTTGTTCCCAATGACAAGCTCCTTCAGAACTGCGAGAAGAATACGTCCATGCTGGAGGCGTTCAACATGGCTGACGACGTGCTCAGACAGGGCGTTCAGGGTATATCCGATCTGATTTCCGATTTTGCTCTGATCAATGTGGACTTTGCAGACGTAAAATCGGTCATGACGGACAGAGGCATCGCCCACATGGGTGTAGGCCGCGGAAGCGGAGAAAACCGCGCCAAGGATGCGGTAAAATCGGCCATCGAAAGTCCGCTTCTTGAGACCACTATTGCCGGAGCCAGAGCGATCCTGCTCTATGTTTCCGGAGGTTACGATCTGGGCATGCTGGAGGTCAACGAGATCGCCAGCCTGGTAGAGGAACAGGCCGATCGGGAAGCGATTCTGATCTTCGGTGCAGCCGTCAGTGAATCGATGAACGATGAAATTGCCATTACGGTCATCGCCACGGGCTTCGGAGAAGGCCTGGAGTCCGAACCGATCGATTACGGCAGTTCCAAAGAGGTAGTTACTGAAAACGGTTTGACCGGAAGAAGCGTGACCCTCGGGGAGATCTTCGACGAGACAAAAAATGAAGATAAGAGAAATTCAAGATTCGATCTTCCTGATTTTTTACGCGGTCAAAAGTAAAACGTTTACGCATTCTAAAGCCGGCATCCATCGCAGCCGGCTTTTCCCAATTTTAGTATGATAAAAGTAATTCAATCCAAAGATAATCGAATATTTAAAGCGTGCCAGAAACTGCAGCAGAAGAAATATCGTGACAGAGAGGGCCTGTACCTTATCGAAGGCCCCAATCTGATCGGAGAGGCTCCTGCTGCGGATATTGAATACATCGTGATCAGCGAAGAGCGGCAGTCCGACTACGGAGAATACCTGTCGGAAGATCGGCCGGTTTATCTGATGGCAGAGCAGCTGTTTCGACGCATTGCGCAGACGGAGACAAGCCAGGGGATCGCCGCTGCCGTAAAGAGGCGCAGCTGGTCCTGGGAGCAGCTGTCCAAGCTGTGCGGGCCCGGGAAAAATCTGGTCGTTTTGGACCGGCTCCAGGATCCGGGCAACATCGGAACCATCATTCGGACAGCCGAAGGAGCGGGCTATTCCGCCGTTGTCGCGGTAAAAGGCACTGCGGACATCTTTTCCCCAAAAACGATAAGAGCGGCCGCCGGAACTGTCTTTAGAATCCCTATTGTTCAAGTCGGGGACAATAGGGAATTGAAGGCGCTGACGGACCGGTTGGGAAAGAGACTGGTTGTCACCAGCCTTTTTAGCGACAACTACTACTTTGATACAGATATTTCCGCAGATACGGCGCTGGTCATCGGAAACGAGGGAAGCGGCGTATCGGAAGAGTTGGCGGAAATGGCTCATATTCGTATTAAGATTCCGATGGAAGGAAGACTGGAATCTTTGAACGCTTCCGTTGCCGCCGGCATCCTGATGTACGAGATGCAGAGGTGCAGACGAGCGGGAAAATCAAGCAAGTGAGGTTTATAAAATGCAGGAAAAATTGAGTAAGTTACTGGAAGAAGCCAAGGCTCAGCTGAGCAAGGCGACTTCTCTTGAAGACACAGAAGAAGTCAGAGTAAAGGTGCTGGGAAAGAAAGGCCAGCTTACGGAAATCCTCCGTTCCATGGGCAAGCTCTCTCCGGAAGAGAAAAAAGAGCTGGGCATGGCTGCCAATAAGGTAAAAGCCGAGTTCGAGCAGCTGCTTTCGGAGAAAGCGGCAGAAGTTAAGGAGAAAGCCAGAGCGGCCAAGTTCAAGGCGGAACGGATCGACGTCACCGAACCGGGCAGAGATGTTCCTTTCGGCGTCAAGCATCCGATTACCCAGACCATCGACGAGATAGTGGATATCTTCCGCTCCATGGGTTACGCGGTTTATGAGGGACCGGACGTGGATACCGTCTACAACACCTTCGACGCGCTGAATTCGCCGGAGAACCATCCGTCAAGGGATTTGACCGATACGTTCTATATCAAGGGTTCGGATGAAACTCAGGTACTGAGACCGCACACCTCTTCGGCAGAGGTGCGCGCGGAACTGGAACTGCCGCTGCCGTATAAGGTGCTCATTCCGGGCAGATGCTACCGGTGTGACACGCCTGACGCCACCCATTCTCCGACCTTCCACCAGATTGAGATGATGGTTATCGGCGAAAATATCACCATGGGCGATCTCAAAGGATCGCTGGACTACATGGCAAAGAGACTGTTCGGCGCAGAGACGAGAACCAAATTCAGACCGAGTCACTTCCCGTTCACCGAGCCGAGCGCCGAGATGGACGTCTCCTGTTTCAAATGCGGCGGAAAAGGCTGTCCCGTATGCAAAGGCAGCGGTTGGATTGAAATTCTCGGATGCGGCATGACCCATCCTCACGTTCATCAGGCCGGCGGCATCGATATCGAGAAGTACACCGGATTTGCCGTAGGTATGGGCGTGGAGAGAATTGCCATGCTGAAATACGGTATCGATGATATCCGTCTGCTTTATGAAAACGATATGCGATTCATCGAACAGTTCAAATAAGAGCGCAGACAAGAACGGTTAAGAAAAGGAAGGATAAACAGAATGTTAGCATCATTACAATGGTTAAAGGATTATACAGATGTCAAGGTACCTGTCGACGAGTTCCTCAACCGCATGATCATGAGCGGTTCCGATCTGGAAACCTGCGAGGAACTGGGAACGGGCATTTCCGGCGTTAAACTGGGAAGAATAGATAAAATTGAAAAGCATCCGGATGCAGACCGCCTGGTGGTCTGCCAGCTGAACCTGGGCGAGGAAGAGCCGCTTCAGATCGTTACCGGAGCTGCCAACATTTACGAGGGCGCTTATGTGCCTGTAGCCGTCCACGGAAGCCATATTCCGGGACCGCTTCACGGACAGCCGAAGGTAGAAGGCGGAGTAAAGATTACCAAGGGCAAACTGCGGGGCGTGGTTTCCAACGGCATGCTCTGTTCGCCTCAGGAGCTGGGATATGAGGACAAAGTGGCTCCGATGGTATCCAAAGACGGCATATGGCTCCTGCCGGGCAATTGGGATGATCACCTTGGAGAAGATTTTGCCGAAGCTCTCGAGCTGCACGACTACGCCATCGATTTCTGCATTACGCCGAACCGTCCGGACTGCCTGTCCATGCTGGGACTGGCTAAAGAGGCGTCAGCCGTGTTCGAAGAAAAGATGACCTATCCGGATACGGAATGCGAAAAGACCGATGAAGACGCCGCAGACTATATTTCTGCGGAAGTCCGCAGCGATAAGTGCAAGCGGTATACGGCGAGAATTATCAAGGATGTGAAAATCGAACAGTCGCCGTGGTGGCTGCAGAAACGTCTGATGGCCAACGGTATGCGTCCGATCAACAACATGGTTGATATTACCAACTTCGTCATGCTGGAATACGGTCAGCCGCTGCACGCTTTCGATATCCGCAGCATTTCCGGCCGTCACATTATCGTCGATACGGCCAAAGAGGGAGATACCTTCGTCACACTGGATAAGACAGAGCGCAGGCTCTATGACGATACGCTGATGATCAATGACGCAGAAAAACCTATAGGTATTGCCGGTATCATGGGCGGACTGGATTCGGAAATCGTCGACGACACCAATACCGTCGTCATCGAATCTGCCTGCTTCGACAAGACCAGCATTCATCGTTCCATCAAGAAGCTGGGACTGAAGACGGAAGCTGCTTCCCGGTACGAGAGAGGCATCGATCCGAATCTGTGCGAAGCGGCAGCCGACCGGGTTTGCAAACTGGTAGAAATGTTGGGCTGCGGTAAGGTCCTCAACGGAAGCGTGGATGTTTACCACAATCCGGAGGTTGCGCCGACTATAGAGTGCAGAGTCAGCAGGGTAAACAAGATCCTGGGTATCGACATTTCCAGAGAAGAGATGACCGGTTACCTGAACAGACTGGACATGAAAGTAGAGGGCGAAGGCGACGTTATGCTGGTCACTCCTCCGACGGTTCGTCAGGACATGAAAGAGGAAGTCGACTGCGTAGAAGAAATTGCAAGACTGTACGGTTACGACAATCTTCCGATGACTTTGCCGCAGACCTCTACGAGGACGGAGTTCTCCAAGAGCTGGCTGATGCGGGAGCAGACCCGCCAGATCCTCTGCGGTATGGGAGCCAACGAGATCAAAACCTTCTCCTTCACCAATCAGAAGATCTTAGACGCAGCAGGTATCGCAGAGGATTCCTGGGAGAGGGATCTGGTTGAGCTGATCAATCCTCTGGGTGAGGATACGCAGGCCCTGCGCACCATTTTGATTCCGAGCATGCTGGAAGTTCTGGGAAGAAATTACTCCAGAAATCTGGAAAAAGTCAGAGCCTATGAGCTGGATCGAACCTTTGCAAAGAACATGATCGAAGGCGAGCTGCCTAATGAAAGCTATAATCTGTGTATCGGTATTTACGGCAGGGGTGAGGATTTCTTCATGCTCAAGGGAATGGTCGAAAGACTTCTTGAGCGCCTTGGCATTGAGGATCTGCAGTTCACGGCGGAAGCAGAGTACGGAACCTATCACCCGGGACGCTGCGCGAGAATCTCCACCGTCGATAAGAACGGAGAGAGCGTCGAACTGGGTATCATGGGTGAAATCCATCCGGACGTAGCGGAGAACTTCGGCATAGGCACCCGCGCTTGTGTGGCTGAGCTGTTCTTCGACCTGATCGTTGAACTTTCCGAAAAGGAGATCCAGTATCATCAGCCGCCTAGATATCCTTCAACGTCGCGGGATGTAGCGTTGATTGTAGACGAAGATCTGCAGGTCGGCGATATAGAGAAGACCATAAGAGAAGCCGGTACGGAGCTGCTGTGCGACGTCAAGCTGTTCGATGTCTACAGAGGGAAACAGGTTGAAGAAGGCAAGAAGAGCGTCGCTTTCAGTCTGACCTACAGAAGCGACGAAAGAACGCTGACTGATGAAGAGGTAGATACCATACAGAATCAGGTCATGGATATTCTCAAAGAAAAGTACAGCGCTGTGATAAGAGCCGTGTAAAGACAGAAAGCGCCAAAACAGATTTTTCTGTCCGGCCTGACAAGCGTTGTCGGTCGAGTCGACGGATAACGATGAAAAACGGCAAACGGAGGAACGTATGGAGAGCAAAGTAACGGTAAAAATTTACGGACAGGAGTACACCATTGCCGGAGATAAGTCCGAAGAAGAAATTAAGAGAATCGCGGAATATGTGGACAACAAGATGCGTCTGATCAGCAGAGTCGCCGGAGATTCCGCTCAGGGCAGCATAGGCATTTTATCCGCGGTCAATATTGCAGAGGAATACTTTGAAGCGCTGAACCAAATCGAGCAGCTCAGGATATCCAAGACGCAGCTTGAAAATGACTCCAAATACTATCTGAAAATGTGGGAGGACGCCAAGCAGAATTTTCTCCAATATGAGAACAGCATGTCCGAACTTAAGAATCAGAAGAAGGAAAACGACGAGAAATACAAAGAACTTCAGGCCAAGTGTACGGAGTATGAGAATTCCTTTTTCGATCTTCAGATGGAAAATATTCAGCTGAAAAGTGAACTTGAGAAATTGAAAAACAGCGGGGAAGAACATTAGACGACTCGCTGTTTACGAGGTAGTCAAATGAATAAGAAAGCACTCGATGTTTTAGAATACAGAAAAATTATTGAACTTTTAAAGATCGAAGCGGGTTGTGAGATGACAGCCGCTATGATCGATCAATTGACGCCTTTTGCTGACATACGCGTGATTTCAGAAGAATTAAGGTCAACTACGGAAGCGGTTGACCTTATTGTGCGTAAAGGGACACTGCCGACCGGCGGAATCTTTGATATCGGTAAAAGCGTTCAATTTGCATCAAAGGGCGGAGTTCTATCCATGAAACAGCTGCTGCAGATCGGCTACAATCTGCGAATCACAGGGAGAATCGTCAGCTTTATGAAGAGCGGGGATCTTCCTCCCCTTCCCCTGATCCGGTCGATGACCGAACTGCTGCAGCCAAAGGCGAAACTGGCGGAAAGGATCGATCAGTGTATCCTGAGCGAAGACGAGATGAGTGACAACGCCTCGCCGGAGCTGCGAAGCATTCGCCGCGCCATGGCAAGACAGAACGAAGCCATAAAAGCGAAGATCAATCAGATTATCAATTCGTCGGAAAACCGGACGTATCTGCAGGATACCATCGTTACCGTGAGAGACGGCCGATATGTAATTCCGGTAAAACAGGAACACCGCGCAAGATTTCCGGGGATCGTTCACGACCAGTCCAAGGCCGGAGCTACGCTCTTTATCGAGCCCCAGACCATCGTCAATCTCAACAACGAACTTAGAGAACTGGAGCTTTCTGAACAGGCGGAGATCGCCAGGATACTGGCCGAGCTTTCTTCCGCAGTGGCGGAGGAAAAGTACGATATCCAAAATAATCAGGAACTTCTGATCCGGCTGGATTTTCTTATGGCAAAAGGGAAGTTTTCCCGGTCCATGGATGGCGAAGAGCCCATAATTGACGACTCGGGCTGTCTGGTCATCAAACAGGGCCGGCATCCTTTGATCGACAGAGAGAAAGCCGTGCCGATCAACGTTTCTCTTGGGAAAGACTATCGAACCCTTGTGGTTACGGGGCCGAATACAGGAGGAAAGACCGTGACGCTGAAAACCATCGGCCTTTTGTCCATGATGGCGCTGAGCGGTCTTCATATTCCCGCATCCAGCGAAAGTCGGATTCCGGTTTATGAAAATATTTTTGCTGATATCGGTGACGAACAGAGCATCGAACAGAGTCTGTCCACCTTTTCTTCTCACATGAAGAATATCGTGGAAATCGTCAGAGAAGCGGGAAAGGGCTGTCTGGTTCTCCTCGACGAACTGGGCGCCGGTACGGACCCTACAGAAGGCGCAGCGCTGGCCATATCCGTCTTAGAGACGCTGTACAGACGAGGCGCGGTTACGGCGGCGACGACCCACTACAACGAGCTGAAGAAGTACGCTCTTTCTACGGAGGGTGTGGAAAACGCGTCCATGGAGTTCGACGTGCAGACGCTGAGTCCTACCTACAGGCTTTCCATCGGCGTTCCGGGAAAATCCAACGCCTTTGAGATTTCCCGCAAACTGGGGCTGCCCGGAGAACTGATCGATCGGGCGGGACAGCTGATCGAAAGAGGAGACATTCAGTTCGAGGATGTCATCAGCGCGATCGAAAAGGATAAAAAGAAAGCCGAAGAAGAGCGGGACGAGGCGATCATGATCAACACGGCCATGAAGAAGAAGCAGGCCGAGATGGATCGACAGATGGCGGAGCTGAACGCGAAAAAGGAAAAGATCATCGCCGATGCCAGAGAAGAAGCAAGATTGATCCTGAAAGACGCCAGAGAAACTGCCGGACAGGTTCAGAAGGAACTGAAGGAGCTGTCCAAAATAGAGAGCATGGGAGAGCGGAACCGCCGGTTCGACAAGAGCCGAAGAAAGCTGAAGGAGACGGAGTCTAAATATGCCGAGCGTATCATTCGGCAGGTCAACAGCAATCCGGTCAAAGCATCGGAGCTTCGAATAGGCGACCGGGTAAAGGTGGTTTCTCTGGATCAGAACGGAGAGGTCCTGTCTCTGCCCGACGAGAAGGGGGAACTTCAGGTCAAGGTGGGGATAATGAAAGCCAACCTCAACGTGGATGACCTGATGCTGATCAATGACGGAACCAAAAAGAAAAAGGAAAAGACGCCGCGTTACGGTGGATTGTACAAGAGCAAAGCACAGACCGTATCCATCTCCGTAAACGTACAGGGAGAGAATCTGGACGATGCGCTGATGGATGTGGACAAATACCTGGACGACGCATATGTAGCCGGCCTCGAGGAGGTAACCGTCATTCACGGACGGGGGGAAGGCGTCTTAAAAGAAGGCATACGCCGGATGCTGAAAACCAACAAGCATGTTGCATCTTTCCGAAAAGGCAATTATAATGAAGGCGGTGAAGGTGTGACCATAGTTAAACTGAAGAGGACGTGATTTTATGTATCTGATAAGCGGCTGCCTCCTTGGACACAACTGTAAATACAACGGAGGAAACAACCGCAGCGAGAAAGTCGTCGACTTCGCTTCGGAGAGAAGTTTTCTGGCGGTCTGCCCGGAGGGCTGCAGCGGCCTTCCCGTCCCGCGTCCCCCTGCTGAATTTGCGGGAGAGCGAATCGTAGACAGGGAAGGTCGGGATGTCACTGAAGCATTCAGACGAGGAGCAGAGCTTTCCCTCCGTCAGGCTCTCGAAGAAGCCGAGCGCAGGGGGGAGAAAATCGAAGGCGCCATACTGAAGGCCAACAGTCCATCCTGCGGCAGCGGCAGGATCTACGACGGAACGTTTTCCGGCAGGCTGAAAGAGGGATACGGCTGTTTTGCAGAGATGCTGTATAAACGTGGAATTAAAGTAATTTCAGAGAAGGAGATAGACAATGATAAATTTTAAAGATGAGATTGCAGAATTGATTGCTCAGCACGTAGAAGGGCTTGAGCTGTCCGAGATTCAGGACATCATTGAGGTTCCTCAGGATCCGAAGATGGGAGATTACGCTTTTCCCTGCTTCCGTCTTGCCAAGATCATGAGAAAAGCTCCACCGCTCATTGCCAAGGGTATTGCGGAAGGAATCGACGATTCCTCTCTCTTCGAGAAGGTTGAGCAGGTCAATGCTTACGTCAATATGTTTATTTCGAAAGAAGCGTTTATCAAGGATACCCTGGAGGAAGTCCTGGGACGCGGAGAGGATTTTGGAAAGACCGACATAGGCGAGAACAAAACGGTCATCGTGGAGTATTCTTCGCCTAACATCGCAAAGCCGTTTCACATCGGTCACATCCGCAGTACCGTTATCGGTAATTCGCTGTACAAGATTTTCGATGCTCTCGGTTATAACGTGATTCGTATCAACCATCTGGGCGACTACGGAACCCAGTTCGGCAAGATGATCTGCGCCTACAGACACTGGGGCAACAAAGAGGACGTTATCAGAGAGCCGATAAAGACGCTGCTCAGTTACTATACTCGTTTTCATGTAGAAGTGGAAGAACATCCGGAACTGGACGACGAGGCCAGAGAAACTTTCGCAAAACTGGAACGGGGAGAAAAGGAAGAAGTGGAGTTGTGGCAGTGGTTCAGAGACGAATCGCTGAAAGAGTTCAACCGGGTATACGATATGCTGGGCATTTCTTTCGACTCCTATAACGGCGAAAGCTTTTATTCGGACAAGATGCCTCGTTTTGTACGGGAACTGGAGGAAAAAGGCCTGCTGAAGGAATCCCAGGGAGCTCACGTTGTGGATCTCGAGGAGTACGGCTTGGGAACGGCGCTGATCACCAAATCGGACGGCTCAACGCTGTACATTACCAGAGATATTGCGGCTGCAGTATATCGGAAGGAAACTTATGACTTCTACAAGAATATCTATGTCGTCGCATCGCAGCAGAATCTTCATTTCCAGCAGTGGTTCAAGATCGTAGAACTTCTCGGTTACGAGTGGGCTAAAGACTGCGTTCACGTTCCTTTCGGGCTGGTAAGCCTGGAAGAAGGAACCATGTCCACCAGACACGGGAGAGTGGTTTTCCTCGAGGATGTGCTCAACAAAGCCGTAGAGAAGACGAAAGAGATTATCAGAGAGAAGAACGCGGGCGCAGACGAAGCGGATATCGATGAAACGGCAAAGACAGTAGGTATCGGAGCCGTCATCTTCCAGGAGCTGTCCAACAACAGGATCAAGGATTACGTGTTCAAGTGGGATAAAGTTTTAAATTTCGACGGTGAAACCGGTCCTTACGTTCAGTATACCCACGCCAGATGCGCCAGTGTGCTGCGCAGAGCGGGAGAAGAGACTGTGGCAAAAGCAGCCGCGCTGAAAGATGTGGACTACAAATATCTGTGCAGCGAGAGCGCTTACGAGCTGATCAAGCTGCTGTACAAATTCCCGGATGTCGTAGTCGATGCAGGTCATCGGTACGAACCTTCTATCGTAACGCGTCATATTGTGGATATGGCGCAGGGTTTCAACCGTTTCTATCACGACGAGCATATTCTGACCGACGACGAGCAGGAAAAGACGGCAAAGGTGGCTTTGGTCATTGCCGCGAAAAATGCGATCCGCAACGGCCTGGCATTGCTCGGCATGAAGGCGCCGGAAAAAATGTAAGGACAGGAGAATTTTGCCATGAGATATGAAGGCGATATTTACAGACCGCCCAGCGAGGCCTACAGCCTGCTGATTCAGGTTACGATCGGCTGCTCGCACAATAAATGTACGTTTTGCAGCATGTTTAAGGATAAGCGGTTCCGGGTCAGAGAAATCAGCGAAGTATTGGAAGATCTGGAGACGGCCAGAAAGACTTACCGCCGCGTAGAGAAGATCTTTCTCTGCGACGGCGATGCCCTTTGCCTGTCCAACGATAAGCTGCTGGTGATTCTGAACAGGATCAGAGAGCTGTTTCCTGAATGCAAGCGGGTCAGTGTCTACGGATCTGCAAAGGATGTTCTCCGAAAGACGGAAGAAGAGCTTAAAACTCTGAGAGAAAACGGCATAGGTATGATCTATCTGGGCGCCGAATCCGGCAGCCAGAAGGTTCTTGACGCAATCTGCAAGGGCGTTACACGGGAACAGATGATCGAGGCCGTTCACAAGATTGAAGATGCCGGAATTAAATCTTCCGTAACTTTCATCTCCGGTCTGGCCGGAAAAGCCGGATGGGAGGAGCACGCTGCGGAGACCGGAAAGATGATCAGCGAAATGAACGCATCGTATGTGGGTCTGCTTACGCTGATGCTGGATCCCCGGGCGCCGATCTACGGGCAGATTCAAAGAGGAGAGTTTCAGCTGCTTTCCGGAGAGGAAGTCGTAGCCGAAACTTATCTGTTGCTGAAGCACGCCAATCCGACAAAGTCCTGTGTTTTTCGCAGCAATCACGCTTCAAATTATGTGTCTCTGCGGGGAGATCTTCCTCAGGATAAAGAGCGTATGATGGCCCAGCTGAAGAGGGCCATGGAGGATACGGGACTGCTCAAGGATGAACGGTTTAGGATGCTGTGATGAAGATTCTGCTGACCACACTGAACGCTAAATATGTTCACAGCTGTCTGGCGCTTAAATATCTCTGTACGGCTGCGCTGAACGCCGGCTTTGACGCAGAGTACAGGGAGTTTACCATAAACAACGATATGCACTATGTATACGGAGAGTTGGTGCGCGGCGATTACGACCTGATCGGATTTTCCTGTTATATCTGGAATATCGAGAAAATCAAGGAACTGGCAGCCGATATAAAGAAAGCCTGCCCGCGAGTGCGGATACTCCTTGGAGGTCCTGAAGCCGGCAGCGATGCGGTTTCCTTTTTAGCGGAGCATCGGTGGGCGGACTGGATCCTGCGAGGAGAGGGAGAGATTTCCCTGGTCAGGTTTCTTCAGTGCCTGGAATCCGCAGGAGACCTTTCTCGGATAGGTGGGCTGACCTATCGGCGCGAAGGAAGGATTTGTGAAAATCCTCAATATCCACCGGTCTCTCCGGATCAGATTCCTTTTCCCTACAGCATTTTTCCGGCGGAGAGGGATAAGGTAATCTACTACGAATCATCAAGAGGCTGTCCCTATCGGTGCAGCTATTGTCTGTCTTCTCTGGAAAAGCAGGTGCGGGCTCTTCCTCTGGAAAGAGTGGAGAGAGAACTGAGCTGGTTTCTGAAGCAGTCGGTCAGACAGGTCAAGTTTATAGACAGAACGTTTAATTACGACCGAAAACGGGCACGGGATATCTGGAAGTTCCTCATCGATAACGATAACGGCCGAACCAACTTTCACTTCGAAATCTGCGGAGATCTGCTCGGTGAAGAGGAATTCGATCTGCTGTCCGGAGTGAGAAGAGGATTGTTTCAGTTTGAGATCGGCATCCAGAGCACGAACCCCCGGGCTTTGGCCGCGGTGGACAGAAAGGCCGATACGGGACGACTTTTAGGCAATGTCGAAAAGCTGACAGAAATGAAAAATATTCACATACACACGGATCTGATCGCAGGACTGCCCTACGAGGATTACGCCTCTTTCGGCCGTTCCTTTGATCAGGTATACGCGCTGAAGGGGGACAATCTGCAGCTTGGCTTTCTCAAACTGCTGAAAGGGACCAAGCTGCGCAGAGAAAAGGAAGTCTTCGGCTATGTCTGCAGGGAAAAAGCTCCTTACGAAGTGATTTCAAGCGGATATTTGTCCGCCCGGGAATTGGTCAGGCTGAAGATGATAGAAACCGTGCTCGATCTTTATGCCAACCGGGGAGGGTTTTCCGGCGGATTGGACTATCTGATCGAGAAAACCGCTTTATCGCCGTTTTCTTTTTACGAGCAGTTTGCGGACTTTTTCTTTGAACAGGGCTACCAGCATCGATCGCACCGAAAGGAGGATCTGTACCGAATTCTCTTTCGGTTTGCCGCGAGCCTGGAAGAATCCCTTCCGGGAATCGGAGAGGAGACACGACTGTTCCTTGAAAGGGACTTGGAAGAGAACATGAATTTCGATGCAGTAAAGAAATTTCACAAAAAAGGATGGGAAATCTGATGGAAAAAGAAACTATACAGGACAGGATTGGTGAATATCTGATCCCCCGACTGGACGAGTTCGTCTTTGACGAGCTTTCTGACAATTATCTTCAGAAGGCGGGCATCGCCGATATTTTAACCGATGTACCGGTGCCGATCCGCAAGACGTCTATGGCAAATCTGTCCACTCTGACCATTGCGGAGAATATGGCTTTTGTCATCGGCTGCGATGTGAATTTCAAATACAGGGATAACTATGTCGCCTATATTACCAGAACCTTTACCGACGAGTTCGCCAAGCCGTTGATCAATGAAGGCGTAGAAGCTGCGGCGAAGGGGGATTTTGAATTTGCCTGCATCTGCTTCCGCGGGGCTCTGTTTGTTGATCCCGATTCGGCCGACGCGCTGTACTGTTACGGAAGAGCGTGCAGAGACGCCTATGAAAAGGGCGAAGGTGAAGAGTATGTGGGCAGGTTCAAGGCGGAATCTTTGGAAGCCTTTGAAAAGCTGACCCTGAAAAAGCCGGATTTCGATATGGGATTCTATTTCCTCGGTTACGGCTATCTGAATCTGGGCTTGTACGTAAAAGCCAAGCTGACATGGGAGAGCTTTATGAAACTGTCTTCCAACGAAGAACAGCGGGAGGAAATTCAGGATCTGCTGAACAAACTGGAAGAGCCGGTGAAGATAGAGGAAGGGTATAACTATATCCTGAGCGGGCGATTTGAGGATGGAATACGGGTATTGAAAGCGTATGAAAACGACAGCCGGTTCAATACCTGGTGGCCGCTCTGGTACTATCTGGGCGTTGCTTACAAGCAGATCGGCGATATTCAGTCGGCCGAGGCTCATCTCCGGGAAGTGCTGAAGCTGTCACCGAGCAATGTGGATTCCATGAAAGAACTGGTGGAAATATACCGTTCCTTAGGTGACGAGGAAAAGGCGGAAAAGTACGCGCAGAAGATCGACATCGTTCTGGCCAACCAGGAAAAGGACCGGGCAGAGAGGAATAAAAGTTTTTCATAAATTTTTTCCAGAAAAAACGAATTATATGTTGACAAATCAGATATACTTATAGTATAATAATCCTTGTCGTCAGCGAGACGGACGGCAACGTAGGTATTCCGAGATAGCTCAATGGTGGAGCAACCGGCTGTTAACCGGTAGGCTGTGGGTTCGAGCCCCACTCTCGGAGCCAATTTATGCCGGAGTGGCGGAATTGGCAGACGCACAGGACTTAAAATCCTGCGATCCTTACCGATCGTACCGGTTCGATCCCGGTCTCCGGCACCATCTCATAACCGGAACGGGTAGGACGGCAGATTTTATCGCGGGGTAGAGCAGTTGGTAGCTCGTCGGGCTCATAACCCGGAGGCCGAAGGTTCAAGTCCTTCCCCCGCAACCACGACGATTCACCGCTAAATAGCTTATTTGCAAGCTGTTTAGCGGTTTTTTCTTTTTCTTAATCGACAATAACAGCATACATATTTGCAGCTTTTATTTAATTTGCAGGTGCATCCTTGGTTGCATCTGTTTCTGGTAATTCGTTTAGGCTTTTCGTTCCACTGATTAAATCATTGGCTGTGTTCACTTCGTTTGATATCGTTAGGACATCTGTATAAGTGGTGAAATACCTTTCGGGCATGAAGGCCCATATAAAACGGGAATTTGCCATTTTACTCTGCGTAATCTATACTATATGACTGAAAAGAGTAATCATCATAAATAGGAAAGGAATTCGTCTATGGATATCAAGGAATTTTTGATGCGCATGGAGCGTCGGGAGACAATCGAAGGCGGCTCAGAGCTTCATCAGTTTTTGCACGTTCTGGCGCAGGAGGCCATGCGGATCACCAGCACGCTGAACAATACTTATCATACGCGGGAAGAGATCTGTCAAATCATGACTGAACTTACAGGCAGGGAAGTAGATCCCTCTTTTTCCATGTTTCCGCCGTTTTACACGGATTTTGGGAAAAATATTACTATAGGAAAACACGTGTTTATCAATTCGGGATGCCGATTTCAGGATCAGGGCGGGATCGTCATCGGAGACGGTACGCTGATCGGTCACAATACCGTGCTGACCACGCTCAATCACGACTTTTCACCTCGACGCAGAAGTTCCCTTCATCCGGCGCCGGTCAGAATCGGAAAAAACGTATGGATCGGTGCAGGCGTCACTGTGGTGCCGGGTGTAACGATCGGGGACGGCGCTGTCATTGCGGCAGGAGCCGTGGTGACAAAGGATGTGCCGGAAAACACCATTGCAGGAGGCGTACCGGCGTCTATCATCCGTGAACTGACGGAAGAAGAGCTGCGATAGCTTTTAAAAACACGAGGAATATCGACTTTTAAAACAGAGAGGATGAAACAGCTGAAGATTCCGGAAATTGCGTCGTTCTCACTGTTTTTTTGTCTACTTTGTATCTTATTTTAGACGGCCTACAGGAGCAATACAATTAGAAATCAAAGCATAAAAGTGCTTGAAACAGAGGCTCAGGAAGAATAACATAAAGGTAAGAAAAAGGTCGGCAAGAGGCGGCCATGCAGACTGTTTTCAGAATTGCCGGATAGAATATTGCGGCTAATGCTGATAAGAAGGAGGTATTCAGATGTTAAACGAGAGACTTACTCGAATGAGAAACAAACTGTGGGATACCAGACCGTGTATCACCGCAGAACGTCTTGTGCTTGCAACAGAAGCTTATAAGAAGTTTGCCGGAGAAGCGACGCCAATTTTCCGTGCAAAGGTTACCAACTATGTTATGGAACGGATGACGACGCTGATCATGGATGACGAACTGATTGTCGGTACGGCGACGAATAAATACAGAGGGACTAATCTCTACCCTGAATTTCAGTCCAGTTCCTGGTATATCAGCGATATCGATGAGTTCCCGGTAAGAACCAAGGATCCTTATGATATTTCCCCTGAGGACAGGGAACAGATTTTGGAAACTCTAAAATACTGGGAGGGCAAGTCCATGGAAGATATGTCCAAGGATGTTCTGCCTCCGCATATAGAAGAGTGCATACAGGATGACATTATTACAGTAGGACTGAGGAACGGTGTTTCCGGCGAAACGACCTGTGATCATGAGAAGCTGCTTACAGTTGGACTCAAAGGATACATAGATGAGTGCAAAGCCAATATCGCTAAGACTGTTCGTCAGTGTCAGGAAGATGAAGAGAAGATTGATTACTGGCAGGCTTGTATTATTCAGTGCGAGGGCTTAATTACTTATGCTCATCGTATGGCAGAGGAAGCGGAGCGGCAGGCTGCGGAATGCAAAGATGAAAAGAGAAAGAAAGAACTTCTCACTATCGCTGAAAACTGCCGGGTTGTACCGGAAAATCCGCCGCAGAACTTCCAGCAGGCGCTGCAGATGATATGGTTTGCTCACGTATATTTCCATATCGAAGTATGCACCACAGCATGCGGCTTCGGACGGTTTGACCAGTATATGTGGCCGTATTACAAGAAAGATGTCATCGACGACAAAAACATCACCCAGGATGAAGCTTTGGAAATGCTGGAATGCTTCTATTTGAAGGCTTGCGAAGTATATGAAGTGAGGGATAAATGGTACGCTACATCCTTTGCGGGATATCCGATGTGGGAAATCCTTGTAGTCGGCGGACAGACTCCTGATGGTAAAGATGCAACCAACGAACTGTCCTATCTGTGTCTGGAAGCCGCAAATCAGTTGAAGACAACTCAGCCTGTCATGGCGGTCAGAGTATGGGAGGGAACTCCTGAGGATCTGATTCGCAAAGGCTGTTTGATGATTCAGGATGGTCAGGCAAATCCGGGCTTCTTTAACGACAACGCAGCGATGAAGATGGCTTTGGGCAAAGGATGTACAATAGAAGAAGCAAGAGACTGGACTATTGTAGGCTGTATACAGCCGGGACCGGGAGGCGGCTCCACAGACGGTTCACCTGACGCGGGATATGTCAATATGGGTAAAATGATTGAATTTGTTCTGCATAACGGTGTGGATCCGTCAACTGGAAAACTGATGGGTCTGCAGACGGGTGATCCGAGAGAATTCAAGAATATCGAGGAGTTTAAAGATGCCCTGAAGAAACAGATCCTTCATCACTATGAACTGGTAGCTACAGGTTACAGAATTATGCAGTGCATGCATATGACCAGATACCCGGTTATCTTTGCTTCCATGCTGACCAAGGGCTGCGTAGAAAGCGGAAAATCTGTTCAGAACGGCGGGGCCAAGTATTCTACTGCAGGACTTTACATCACCGGTGCGGCAAACCTGGCCGACTCCATCGTTGCTATCGAAAAATGCGTATTTGAAGATAAAGACGTAACTATGGATGAGCTGATTAAGGCGTTGGATAACAACTTTGAAGGTGAAGAGAGACTGCGTCAGCTTCTGCTGAACAAGCCGGAGAAGTTCGGCAACGATAAGGAACACGTAGACGGCGTATACAGAGAGATGATGCACTTTATCGCTGATCACGTACAGGAGTGGCCTGATGCAAGAGGCGGTCGTTTTTCCTTTAACGTACATTCACAGACCGTTAACGTATCCCACGGTATGGTTTGCGGAGCTACGCCGGATGGCAGACTGGCCGGAGAGCCTTTCTGCGATAATGCATCGCCGATGATGGGAAGAGATGTAAGCGGACCGACGGCTACAGTCAAGTCCGTAGCTTCCATGGGACAGGAAGCTTTCCACGACGGCGCGCTGTTCAATCTGCGTTTTGATCCGAAAGGCGTGGAAGGAGAAAAAGGTCTGCAGAGCATTGAAGGCGTGATTAAAACTTTCTTCGATAACGGCGGAGAGCACATTCAGATCAATGTAGTAGATGATGCGACGCTGAAAGATGCGCAGATTCATCCGGAACATCACAAGGGCCTGATGGTTCGTGTAGCTGGATATATGGCGTACTTTACCGAACTGGATAAGAGTGCGCAGGATACGATTATCTACAGAACGACCCATTTCAAGCAGCAGTAAAGTAATCTGTCAGGAGTAATCATGGAGAAAGAACCAAAATATGCGCTCATAGGATCCATTCAGAAGTTCTCGACAGAGGATGGGCCGGGAATACGGTCCACGGTTTTTCTGAAAGGTTGTCCTCTGCGCTGCAGATGGTGTCATAATCCGGAGTTGATTGACTTCAAACAGCAGATCATTGAAATGCCGGGAAATTGTATAAAGTGCGGGTACTGCATCAGGGAGTGCCCGCACGATGCTATATCTGTCAATGGTGAGGGAAGAATTGTCATTGACAGGAATCGGTGTGACTGTTGTATGAAGTGTACGAAAATCTGTACTGCGGATGGACTTCGTCCGGTAGCAAAGGAGATGACCGTAGAGGAAGTTCTGTATCAGGTTGAGCAGGATAAAGGATTTTACGATCACACGGGAGGTGGAATGACCATCAGCGGCGGTGAGATGCTTTCTCAGGCGGAGTTTGCCGAACAGCTCATAGACGGAGCCGCCGAGAGGGATATCCGCGTCTGTCTGGACACTTCCGGATATGGAGACGGAGATGTACTGCTGCATCTGGCCAGAAAGAAGAACGTCACCAACATCCTCTACGATATGAAGGCTATCGACGATGAGGTGCATGAGGAGTTTACAGGCAGGAAAAATGAGATCATCCTGGAAAATCTGAGGAGATTGGCTGCGGATCCGGACACTTCGGAAAAGATCATCATGCGTATGCCGCTGATCAAGGGCGTGAACGACAGTGAAGAGATCATACGAAAGACAGCGGAGTTTTACCGGGAAAACGGCATTCGGCGTGTGGACCTGCTGCCTTATCACAACCTGGGAGTAAACAAAGAAAAGCACATCGGAGGAGAACAGACGGTCTTTGAGACGCCTGCCGATGAAGATGTAGAAAAAATAAAAAAATATTTTGAGGAAACAGCGGATATGGTAGTCACTATTTTAGGTAAAGTTTGATTCGGCTGCTGTTTTATAAAAAAGAATCGCCGCTAAGCCGATTTCATCGGTTTGGCGGCGATTCTTTTTGGTTTGAGTTTATTTCTGTAGGGCTATTTTATATCCTGTGTTTTTTACAGATGGTTTTACTTATCAAATAATCAAATCTGTTATATGGCCTTTCTATTGTTTATACCTGTATCGACTTCTCCTTGCGCTTTGGGTTTTTCAGCCTTTTCCTCCACTTTTGCCGTAGCGATTTCCATGTAAAGGAGGCTGATCATAACCAGTAGTGCGCCGATCCAGGCGTAAAGACTCATGACTTCGCCGAGGATGATCAGCGAAAAGATACAGCCCGACGCAGGCTCCATCGCGAAGATAATACCTGTACGGTTAGCAGGTACATGTTTTTGACAGAAAGATTGCAGCAGAGTGGAGGCTGCGCTGCAAAAAGCGCCCATGAACAGAAGCACGCCGAGGAGAAACGGAGTAGTAGCCTCTACGCCTCTTTGGAAATCACCGGTAAACAGGGAGGCGATAAAACTCCATAAAGCGATGAAGGCGATCAGAAAAATGGTGTATAGAATAGAATCCATCCATTCTGCGTTGGCGACTCTTTCCAGGTTGATGATATATATGGCGGCGGCGACGGATGCAAGGATGCATATGATATCGCCGATGTTGAATCCAAAACCGCCCAGATCGTCGGTATAACTGAGAAGGAAGATGCCGATAAAACATAGCAGAACGCTGATTATGGTGATCTTTGTAAATTTAACTTTGTAAAAAATTCGATTAATAAGAGGTACCGTAACAAAGGTCATGCAGGTGAAAAAAGACGCCCTTGAAGAGGTCGTGTATTTGATTCCGACAGTTGCGAGAAAATACATCAGAAACAGGAAAATGGACAAAATAAGCGCGCATTTCAGGATGTTTTTGTTGAAATTTTTAAAATGGCGGAAAAACGCCAAAGACAAAAGCAAAGCCGCGGCGGAAAAGCGGACAGCAAGAATATAGACTGTAGGCAGGCTAGAAGCCATTTTCATAGCGGGAAAGCTGATTCCCCAAAAGAGAGAAGCGAGAAGCAGTCCCAATACCGATAAAATTTCCAGTTTTCGTTCAGATTTTTTCATGTTTCCATCTTACCTTCTTTTTTGAATATTGACGATCTGCATTCCAGCGCCTTTTATGGAAAAGCTCAGGGACAGAGTTTTGTCGGCTGTTTCTGTCCGTACGTCGGCATCCGGAATTACATAATAGTGAAACGGAGAGTTATCCGTAAGTTCCAATCTTTCTGGAAATCCCAGCTTGGACAGAAAATCAAATGTATTGTTATGGTAATCGAGAGAGCTTTTAGTGACGATATACTCTCCGAAGATGTTTTTTATCGTGATGCTGATATCCAGTTCATCATGAAAGTTGCTGATTACGTCATAAGTTTCGTGTATAGTGGCTTCCTTAGCGCAGAGTCGATAGATCTCATCACTGTAGTTATAAACTGCAACGAGGAATGTTTCCGGAGCTTCAGAAGGCCGCAGAAGAATAAAATTTCTGCCCCAGCTGATTAGCTCGCCTTTGAGTCGGGCCAATAGCTGAACACCATAATATGCCGCTTTGGGAACCCCGCTGGCAGTAAGAAGCGCAGGCTGACCCTTCAGGAAGCAGTTTTTTTCTCCGCTGTCGCGCAAACGGAAAAACAGGCGTTCATCTGTGACGCAGTTTTTCATGTGATAAAAGACAGCGGCTATGGAATCCAAGCCGTAAGATTTCAAATAGCGGTAAGCAGATTCTTCCTTTTCTGTTACAGCACAGCCGCAGGACTTCAGATCTGCGATCAGCTTTTTCAGAGCGGCAGGGTCATCGGAGGGAGATGTTCGCAGCAGTATGCTTTTACAGTTCAGTTCTTTTATCATGTTGAACAAAAGTCCTCCGAGCACGTGGAAATCTTCCAGCGAGATGGAAAGTTCCAGTTGTGGAGTGAGAAGCCGGATCGGCTTCTCACAGGCATCGGCGCTGATATCCAGACGGGTCAGCTGAATCTGAGAAGGATTGTTATCTTCTGAATAGAGCTGTGACAGATATCGCTTTACAATATCAAAGGCTCTGTTCTCTTCGATTGGTTCCTCATTTACAGGTCGGGCCGGACTCTCCACATAGGAAGAATATTTCTGACGATGCTCCGACGGCGTGTGATGAAAATATTTGAGAAAGTATTTCTCATAATAGGACGTGGTGGAAAAACCCACGTCTCTTGCGATAGCGCTGATTTTTTTATTCGTTCCAAGAAGATCGATTTCGGACCACTCGATTCTGGCGAAACAAAGAAATTCTCGAAAATTCATGCCTGTGCTCTCTTTGATCATGTGGGAAAGATAAAAAGTACTCAGGTGTTCCATATCAGCCAGTTCTTTAAGGGTTATTCTTCTTGCGTGATTTTCATAGAGATAGTTGATGATACGGCTCATCCGTTCGATCATGACGGGATTGTCCGTGGCAAAAGTGACAGCCATGGCCTTCTGAAAAGAGAAAAGATTGAAGTACTGATTCAGATATTTGATCAGATTCATGACCTGATCAATGCATGTCTGTTTATAATTAATATCCTTTTTCAGGGATTCAAAGAAGATATTAAGCAGCATTTTGCGCAGACAGTCCAAATGCCGATCGCCTTCCCGGTCTTCATAGGTGCGGTAACAGCTTTTGGAGAGTTCGGGAAAGAAATGGGTGAAAAAACGATTGCTGATCTTAAGGATAGCTACAGCGTTTTCTTTTCCGTTGCTGTACATGGCGTGAACCTCCCGGCCGCTGTTGGTAAAGACATCGCCGCTGTGAAGGCGGTAGGTGCAGCTTCCGTTTTTAAGAAGAATTTCACCTTTGAGAACGAATACAATTTCGATATCCTGATGGTAATGAATCGGATATTCTTTAATATTTACAATTCGGATCTGGATAGGAAAATCGTCGTCATAAGCAGTTTTTTCCAAAAACATGACTTTTTCTGCCTTTCTTTCATCTTTTGTTTACTATTATAACAGAACAGACATATAAAAGCACAGAATTTTTTGCCACTTTACAGCAAGATAATTTAATTTTGCAGCAAAATAATTATTGCTAAGGAGAAACCTAAATTTTAGACTGAAAAGTAAGAAGAATCTACTGTAACAGGAGGTTTAAGATGGCCAAGGATATAAAAAATATAACTGTACAGCTGCCAGACGGCTCAAGTATGCAGAAGCTGGGGCAGGGAACCTGGAAAATGGGCGAAGACGATCGGAAAGCAGAAAAAGAAGTTGCAGGTCTGCAATATGGTATTGACTTGGGATTGTCTATGATCGATTCTGCGGAAATGTATGCCGATGGAAAAGCGGAAATGATTGCAGGAAGGGCAATACAGAGGTACGATCGGAAAGATATCTATCTGATCAGCAAGGTCTATCCGCAAAATGCCTGCAGAGAACATATCTACAGCAGTCTTGACCGCTCGCTTAAGCTGCTCGGCACAGACTATTTGGATATGTATCTTCTGCACTGGCGGGAGGACGCAGATCTTTCTGAAGTTGTCTATCTTATGGAAGAACTGAAGGAAAAGGGCAAAATCCGCAGATGGGGAGTTTCAAATTTTGACGTAGCAGATATGGAGGATCTTTGGAAAGTGCCCGATGGCAATAAGTGCTGTGTTAATCAGATTCTGTATAATCTGGGAACAAGAGGAATTGAATACGATCTTCTGCAGTGGCAGAGGGAAAAACAGGTGCCATTCATGGCCTATACTCCGGTGGGTCAGGCAGGTGCCCTTGTCACAGAAGCCGGAGTATCTAAGGAAGCGCTGATGAGCGACAAAAATGTCCTTGAAGTTGCTGAAAAACATGGAATATCTATAGTTCAGCTCCTGCTTGCTTTTGTCCTCAGACTGGATGATATGATTGCGATTCCAAAAGCGGTCAGTCCTGAGCACATCGATGAAAATGCAGCGGCATTGGACATCGTTCTTACAGATGAAGATCTGGAACAGTTGTCGGCTTCCTTTCCTGCACCGACAGAAAAGAAGCCGATGGAGAAATACTGATATAAGGTCTTCGACGTTCACAGTAAACCTTAATCACTGAGATATAGTTTCCTGCTCAGCTGTTGAGCAATGACACGTGCCGGTGACGCGGGCGGATTTTATTAAATCTGCCCGTGCTGCCGGTTTTTTGTATAACCCTTGATTAGCTGAAATTATCCTCTTGAAACAGATTTGTTTTTATCGCATAATAGTAGTATTGAGTTTTACGACCGGACGATAGACCTGTTCGGTTTTATAAAAGATAGGGGGGTTTTACATGCCAATAAAAGTTCCGAATAATTTGCCGGCGATAGAAACGCTGACTGCAGAGAATGTGTTTGTCATGACGGATACCCGAGCAATGACACAGGACATTCGACCGCTGCAGATCCTGATTTTGAATCTGATGCCGACGAAAATTGATACGGAAACGCAGCTGACCAGACTGCTGGGCAACACGCCCCTTCAGGTAGAGCTGGAGCTTCTGCAGACCAGTACGCACAAAGCATCCAATACGTCGGAAGAGCACATGATTGCCTTCTACAAAACTTTTGATCAGATCAAGCACAAGTTTTACGACGGTATGATTATCACGGGAGCTCCAGTAGAACTTTTGGATTTTGAGGAAGTGGAGTACTGGGATGAGCTCTGTGAAATCATGGAGTGGTCAAAGCGTCACGTTCACAGCACCTTTCACATCTGCTGGGGCGCTCAGGCAGGACTTTACTACCACTATGGCATACAGAAGCATCAGTTGCCGAAAAAGCTGTCCGGTGTGTATAAACACAGACTGGATTACAAAAAGGGAATGCTGTTCAGAGGTTTTGACGATGAGTTTTACGTGCCGCACTCCCGTCACACCACGGTGTACAGAGAGGACGTGGAGGCCGTTCCCGAATTGAAGATCATTTCCAGTTCGGAAGAGGCGGGGATTTATGCGATAAAATCAAAAAACGACCGTCAGATTTTCATCATGGGGCATTCGGAATACGATGCGGATACGCTGAAAAAGGAATACCTCAGGGATAAGAATGCAGGTCTTGCGCCGGAGGTTCCGTGCAATTACTTTCCGGAGGATGACGATACCAGAGAACCTGTTGTAAAGTGGAGATCCTGTGCCAATCTGCTCTATTCCAACTGGCTTAACTACTTTGTCTATCAGACTACCCAGTACGATATCACTCAGATTCACGACGAGACGCTGGAAGCCATGATTCACGATAACTTCAATATCAATGTCAAGGTGTCCAAATTCGGAGGAACGTCTCTTGCCGGTACAGAACAGTTTAAGAAGTGCGCAGAGATCATCAGAAGCGAACCGGAACGCAGATATATCGTCGTTTCTGCGCCGGGAAAGCGAAGTGAAAAGGATGAGAAAGTTACGGATCTGCTTATCCTTGCAGCGGAAACAGGGGGGAAAGAGGCAGAAGAGATCCTGACAAAAATACAGTCCAGATACAAGGTTATCGTCAGAGGACTGAAGGCGGACATAGATATCGACGGGGAGTTTGCCGAGATTTTTTCCGCTCTCGGGGATCCGGCGAAGAAAGATTTCATCATCAGCCGCGGAGAATATCTCAATGCAAAGATATTGTCGTCCTACATCGGTTTTGACTTTATCGATGCCCGCGCAGTGATTTTCTTTGACGAAAAGGGCGACTACGATGAAGAAAAGACCCGTTCGGTATTGGGACGTGTTCTGGAGAAGCACGAACGGGCGGTTATCCCGGGTTTTTACGGAAGTCTTCCGGACGGACGGATAAAGACTTTTTCCAGAGGCGGATCGGATATCACCGGTGCGATTGTCGCGGCGGCGGCAGGAGCGGATATTTACGAAAACTGGACGGATGTCTCCGGATTTCTGATGGCAGATCCGAGAATCGTCGACCATCCGCTGAGCGTGCCGGTCATCACCTATAAAGAGCTCAGAGAGTTGTCTCACATGGGGGCTCGCGTTCTGCATGAAGACGCGGTATTTCCGGTAATAAAAGTGGAAATACCGATCAATATCCGCAATACGAACCGACCTGAGGACAACGGGACGCTTATCGTGAAAAATGCCGACTATTACCAGACCAACCTGTCCATATCTGGTATATCCGGCAAGACCGGATATGTGGCCTTTGCCGCGGAAAAGACCGGAATAGGGGAGGATCTGCAGATGCGCAGCGATTTCTTGGATGTCTTTGCGAAAAAAGGTATTACGGTGAAGAACATCCTTTCCGGCATGGATTCTCTGAATATCATCGTTCATCAGTCGGAAATCGAAGATATTGAGGAAGAACTGCTCAGTCAGATCGGAGAGAAAGTTGCCCCTGTTGAAGTTGAAGTTATTAGGAATTTGGCGATCATCGCCGTAGTCGGTCGGGATCTGGGAACTTCTCCGGCTATTGCTGTAAAGGTACTGGGCGCTCTGGCCAACAGGAAGATCAACATAAAGCTCATCGATCACGGCTCGGATAAGATCAATATGAGCATAGGCGTCGATGGCGAGGACTATGCGTCTGCCGTACAGGCTATCTATGCGGAGTTTACGAGAAAATAAAGCAGAGGGAGAAGGTAAGGAGGAACAGATGATCATAAAAGACGCGATTCTGCATATCATGGATTTCGCTTCGGATGTCTGCGTTTTTTCCGAACAGCAGTTGGATTTGTCGGAGAACGGAACGGGAGAATTTATCGAAAAACACCTGAGCCGGCTCATTGACGATTCGGCGGCAAAAGAAGGAAACTTTTCTGATTACAGCATCTTCAAGCAGACTCTGAAAAAGTATGCCGGCGGATCCATGGACTTTACCTCTCTTTCCGCAGCTGCGGGAAATCTCCTTTACGATCAGCTGTCCCGGGCGGATGAGCCGGAGCGGATCGATGTTCTGTTCAGCCGTTTTTCCGAAGAAGGCGCCGAATACATAGCCCTGATCGTATTTCCAAATAAGACGGCCTATACGCACAGAGTGGAAAAGACCGGGGAAGGGACGGCCAACAAGCTTGTCCGCTATCTCACCGTATTGCCGGCAGCGACCCAGAAGCTATCCTGTTACGCTCTGATCCGCCTCGATGACTGGAAGATCCGCTTCTGCGACAGGAAACGGCTGATAAACGGCGAAGAGATTTACGTGCTTCCCGACAGAGTGCTGCAGTGCGCTTACGGTCAGTCGGACAGGGATGTGGTGAAAATTATCCGGAAAGCGGCTGGGGAAACTGCCGAGGAGTTTGGCGCTAACTCCGCTGTGGCCGTAACTCGAGCCAAGAGCAGGATGATCGAAAATGCGGAACAGAATGTTCCGTTTACGCCGGATGAGCTCAGTAATGAGGTCTTCGCGGAAAACGAAGTGATGAAAGAGGCCTTTGCAGAAAAGATTCGTGAAGCGGGAATGCCTGCGGAAATCAGTGTAGAAAATCCCAAAGTGGTGAAGAGCATGCGCAGTCACAAGCTGAAGACGGATACGGGGATTGAAATTAAAATTCCGACAGAGTATCTGCAGGATAATCGCTATGTGGAGTTCATCAATAATCCTGATGGAACCATATCGATTGCGCTGAAACATATAGGAAAGATCGTGAACCGATAGATGATTTTAAATACAGGGAACAGGACAGATATTCCGGCTTACTACAGCCATTGGTTTTACAACAGAATAGAAGAGGGATACGTCTTTTCGCGAAATCCATACGATCCCAGTCAGGTGACGCGGTATCTTCTTGATCCGGAAACTGTGGACTGCATAGTTTTCTGTACCAAAAATCCGGCGCCTATGCTGGACCGGTTGGATCGCCTGAATGCGTTTAACCAGTTCTGGTCCGTGACGATTACTCCTTACGGAGAGGATATAGAACCGTTTGTACCGCCGAAGGAAAATGTGATGACCACCTTCAAAACGCTGTCTGAAAAAGTGGGACTCAATCGGATCAGCTGGCGCTACGATCCGATTTTTATCACAGAGAACTATTCCGTCGATTTTCATCTGCGTACTTTTGAACAAATGGCGGCTGAGCTGGAAGGGTACACGGACAACTGCGTAATCAGCTTCATTGACCTGTACGAGAAGACTAAGCGTAATTTTCCGGGGGTTCGACCTGTCAGACGGGATGAAAGACTGTCTTTAGCGGAAGCATTCGTCCGCATCGGTCGGGAACACGGCATGATTATTCGACCTTGCGGTGAAGGAAGTGAACTGGAATCTGCAGGCGCCGACTGCAGCGGCTGTCTTTCCTGTGCCGTCTTGGAAAGAGCCGTAGGACTGCCGCTTTCTGTACCGGATTCGGCCCAAACCAGAGAAGCGTGCAGCTGTATTCTGGGAAACGATATCGGGGCTTACAACACTTGCGGTCACGGCTGCCTGTACTGTTATGCCAACGATGACAGAAAGACAGTAGAAGCTAATCGGATGCAGCACGATCCCCGCTCGCCTTTTCTGATCGGCAGTTTTATGGACGGCGATCGGATAAAATCGGCGGAGCAGGAAAGTTGTATACGTCGGCAGGTATCCATCGAAGATCTTCTTGTCCGTCTCTGAGGAGAGGTGCGCGGGCAGTAACAAAGAGCGGATGTTTTCATCTATTAAAAAATTGATGGAAATTTCAAAAAATTACTTGATTTTTGATCAGGCTGTGCTATACTCTAATTAAAGAAAGCGATAGAGCAGAGTAGCAGAGAAAGCGACGAAGCAGGTTCGCTGGATAGTAAGTTGCAGTGATGAGCTGTAACCCAAGAAAGAGGTGAGACCACCAGAAGTGTTTGAACCACAGCAGAATCGATAGTACCGGTTGCTGAGTTGGAAATCATGTTTACCCGGATGGGAAGCAAGGACGAGGAGCAGCCGGTGCTATCTTTTTTTGTACTTTGATCGGATTTTGGCGCTGCAAGCCAATTTTCCGCAGAATACTTTTCTATACACTGAAGGTTGCAAACGATTATATTCGGAAGCTGCCGACCGGCATATGGCGTTCAAAATTCTCTGGATTCTGTTTAAAAAAGAACGACTCCTCTTGGAATCGTTCTTTTTTGGCTTTGTAACTATTTAATTGTTGTGAATGTATTTTCCTTCTATATCAAAATTGATCTCATTTCTGTTTTAACGGACTGACGGCTAATTCCCGATGGCTTCAGAACTCTGTCTTCGATTTCTCTGTCAGTCTGCAAAGGCGGGTCTTTCCCCTCGTACCTGTCAGTAATTACTTTTGAATTTCTGACCGAAACGAAACCGGTTCTGAAGCGGAGGAATCTGCCGTATTTGAATCGCCGGGTCCTAAAAACCGTTTCAGCATTTCCATCGCTTCCTTTCTGTTAAATTCCATACACTACAGCTTCTTGTTATCGAAAAATAATGTATTTTCTTTTGTTGGTCTTATTATAATGCAGTCTCACACAAAAAGCAATAACATTTTTAAAATTTTCAGAAACTTTTATTTCTTGAAGATATTTGTTATAATGGTACTCACTTAATACAAAGGAGCTGATGAAATGCAATTGACGGATATTGTAAAAAACTGCAACGGATGTGAGGCCTGTGTGGTTGGATGCAAACATGCCTGTGTAAAGATACATACTGACGAATCGGGAAAGAAATTCCCGGTGAAAAACGAGGATGGATGCCAGAAATGCAACAACTGCGTCTTGTACTGTCCTATCTACAATCCGGTAGAGCTGCCCGATTTTGAACAGTTCTTTGAATATGACGAGGAATATTACCGTCGTGATATGGCAAAGGTATATCGGGAAACAATGCGCAAAGTAAGGGCAGGAACGACAACCGAATTTGCCGGAACTCTCTGCCAGATCGCTGCGCTGAAGTCTCTGATGGGCGATAAGCTCAGTCATGATTTGCGGATTCTTCCTCTTTATTGCGATCCGGAAAATCCGCGCCGGCCGGAGTGCGCAGTCTGTCCTTTTTACCGGTAAAATCAGTTGGGGAGCCGTGTTGTAATGAAAGATAATTTTATTATCTCGCTGGAAGCTGTTTTGCCCATGTTTCTGCTCATGGCTGCAGGAGTAGCTGTGAAGAAATCCGGGCTTCTGTCCGCTGCAGAGGTAAAAAAATTAAATCACATGGTTTTCGTTGTATTTTTTCCGGCGATGATGTTTTCTAATCTCTATGGAAACGATATCGAAGATGCCGTGAATGGGAAACTGATTGCCTTTGGAATAATCTCTGTGCTGCTGATTTATTTTGCGACTGTTGCGTTTGTGCTTTCGTTGGAAAAGCGGCCAAAGAGCCGGGGCGCGATGATACAGGCAATTTACCGGAGTAATTTTGTCATCATGGGTATTCCTATTGCGGTCAACATGTTCGGTCACGGCAATTTGGCAGTTACGGCCATGATGGTATCGGTTATCGTGCCGATTTACAATGTGCTTGCGGTAATTACCCTGGAAATATTCCGGGGGAGCAGACCGAGTGCAGTCCATATACTGAAAAACCTGGGCAGGAATCCGCTGATTCTGGGAGCGGCTGCCGGGATTGCCGCAGTGCTGTCGGGGATTCGGCTGCCGCAGGTCTTAGAGAATACGGTGTCGGATATGGCTGGCGTGGCTACCCCTATGGCTCTGGTCATCCTGGGCGCTTCCATCGATTTTAAAAGCATAGGAGAGTGTGGACGGAACCTGATCATTTGTGTAACGGGGCGGTTGATTGTCGTTCCGGCTATTGGACTGACTGTGGCAGCGCTGATGGGATTCCGCGATATTGCTTATGTGACGCTGATCGCCATATTTGCTTCGCCGACGGCGGTTTCTTCTTTTGCTATGGCAGAATCCATGGACAGTGACGGACAGCTTGCGGGAAACTGCGTTGTATTCTCTTCAGCGTTTTCGTGCATAACCATGTTTTTCTGGATTTTTATAAGTAAAAATCTGGGAATGTTTTAAACTAAAGTAGTGTATCAGCGAAAGCGGCGCATCGGCGTCAGCGCGCTGAAAATAAAAGCGATAAAGGAGAATTTCAGATGAGTGAATGTAATTTTGATTGCGGTTCCTGCAGCGCAGACTGCAGCGAAAGACAGGAAAATCCTGGAATTGAAAAGGCTCCGATGAACAGCCTTTCCGATGTCAGAAAAGTAATCGGTGTCGTTAGCGGAAAAGGCGGAGTCGGAAAATCTTCCATCACCTCCCTTCTTGCGGCTGCCGCGCAGCGTCAGGGGAAAAAGGTTGCCGTCCTTGATGCCGATATTACCGGTCCTTCTATTCCTAAGGCTTTTGGGATAAAGGGCAATGCCCAGGGGAACGGAGAGATGATTCTTCCCGCCGTATCGGAAACAGGAATAAAGGCCATGTCGATCAATCTCCTGCTGGAAAACGATACAGATCCTGTAGTATGGAGAGGCCCTATTTTAGGCGGCGTGGTTCAGCAATTCTGGAGCGATGTAGCCTGGGGCGATGTGGACGTAATGTTTGTAGATATGCCGCCGGGAACTGGCGATGTGGTTTTGACCGTATTTCAGACACTTCCTCTAGACGGGATTGTTATTGTGACTTCACCGCAGGATCTGGTATCCATGATTGTGGAAAAAGCGGTGAAAATGGCAGATATGATGGATATTCCGGTACTGGGTATTGTGGAAAATATGTCGTATTTCCAATGTCCGGACTGTGGGAAGAAACACAAAATTTTTGGAGACAGTCACATTACGGCTATTGCAGAGAAATACGGCATAGCGCATACTGCAGAACTGCCGCTGGATCAGGAAATTGCCAAAGCGTGCGATGAAGGTAAAATCGAGACTGTCCAGTGTCCGGAGATCGAAAAACTGGCAGAAGAGCTCTAATCGGCTGTTCTATTGCTGAAGGGAGAACATGTAATGAGAGACAGGCTTAAGCGAATATGGATACTGCTTCTGATACTCTGCGGCGCTGCAATTTTGTGGAGCTGTGCGGAGCAGGAAGTTTCCATGTCCATGGGGGAAAAGACCGTCGTTGAGGATAGCTTTGAGTTTACGCCGAAAAATGTGCTGGTATCTGATCAGATTTATCCGCCTGTAAGCGGAAGTTTTCCCATGGGGTGGGAGGTTGAAGATGACAGCAAAACCTACGTTGCGCTGACTGCTGAGGTGAAAAATCTGACGGAGACTTCGGTTTCCGCTGACCAGATTTGCGATTTTCATCTGCTGTCAGGAGAGACCACTTACGACAGCACGATGACGGCAGTTCTGGAAGACGGTGAGACAAATCTCAACAGCGGGGGCAGCATTCCTTCCGGAGAAACGCGAACAGTATATTTTATTGTTGAGTACGATAAGGACGCGGTGAGCAAAGAGACAGCGGCAGAGTTCGCCTTTAATCAGCAGAATGAAGATGAGCCGGTATTCAATTACAAGCTGACTGTGAACACGACAGAGCCGGTAGCTGTGACTAAAGAGCTGAAGTTCGATGAGAAGATTACTGTAGACGGATTGTGTGAACTGACGCCGAAATCGGCAAAGTTCGCAGATAAAATTGAACCGGCAAATCCAGGATATTATTACAATTACTATAAAGCTCAGTCAGCTGACGACAGGCTTCTGGTTCTGACTATCAATGTCACAAACCTTTCGGGAGAGGAAAAGGATGCTTACCTTTTCTGCGGCATGAATGCAGTCTCTGCGGATAAGGTCTATGTGGGCGGCGTCGTTGCCGACGATGAGGACAGGGCGAATATTACACAGTATGAAACCATTGAAAAGAATGGGCAGCGAACTATTTACGGTATTGCCAATATGCCGAAAGAAGCTGAAAATCAGACCTGCGATATATATCTTTACGCCGGTGGAGAATACTATCGTTATACTTTGAAATAGTCTTTTAAGAAACAGATAGCAATAAAAAAGAGACGGAGAAATTCCCCGTCTCTTTTTGTCGGTATTTTGCGCGGGGAACACCATATCCGTAGAGCCGGGTATATATCAGCCGGGAAAATTAGGATGCAGAATTGAAGATATTTTGTGGTTGGGTGAGAACGATGAAAAGGTCAACCTTACCGGTTTCCCGAAAAATGAGCTTATTGTGTTGAAATAAACACATAGACGGCGCAAAGGCCGGACGTTTTTTCGTCCGGCCTTTGCGCTTTGTCTGCTGAACAGAGAGGTTAATAGCCTTACGGTTATCACGATGCGGAGAATTTAGCAATAAATGTCTCTCTTGTTGTCAAAATCCTGTTCAAAACGGTAGATTGACTGGTAGGCACTTTGATTTTCTTCAAGAAAAGTCCGCACCTTGGTAATTTCAGATTCTTCCACACGCAGTGATGTACCGCAGCAGATGCTGGCGGCGCGGGGCGCAGGTGAGATTACCGCCTTGATTCCGGCGCTGCGGAGATCCCGATTCAGCTCCAGAACCTGCGTATAGGAATCGAACAATATGTAATAGTAGTTTTTTTTCATTACTTCTCGCGGATCATTTCGAGGAAAGCGCCGATACGTGTACGCAACTGCTCTGCATCGTTGTCGGTGTAGTCTGTCTCCAGTCCGAGCACCGGAATACCGGCTTTTTTCAGCTCTCTTTCTACAAAATAACCCTCTGTGTCGTAGAGGCTGCAGAATTTTAAATTCAGATCGATGACGCCGTCTACATGATACTCTTTGGCCAGTCTGATGATATCTTCAACTCTGCCCGGATTTGGCGTGAAGCAGGCGCAGTTGATGTTGGTCATATAGCGGTCTGTCAGAGCCGCATAGGCTTCATCCAGCGTCTTGTTGTCTTCCCTTACACTGTGGGTGAAGTAGCGGGTACCTGTACAGTTTTCTTCGCAAACGACGATGGCGCCGGAGGACTCGATGATGTTGTGAAGTTTCCAGTTAGGGACAGCGAGTGGAGTACCGGTCAGCATGATGCGCGGCGCATCTTCGTTGACGACGGATACGTTATTTCTGATTCGCTCTTCCAGTTCGTCGCAGAGTTCGTTGACAACCTGGGACAGGCGCTGAGGATCATCGAAGAAGGCGATTTGCATGATCAGGAGTACATCACGGCCGCTGATCGGCACACACTTTTCTTTTCTGCAGTCGTAAAGCCTTGACAGGGCCTTTCTCTTACCGTTGATTACTTTGATTGCTTCATTGAGCTTTTCAATGGTAATTTTTTTGCCGGTAACTTCTTCTACACGGGCAGCGAATTCTTCGATTTCATCTTTCCAGTTTTCCATATCCTTAGGGCGTTTACTGTGAGGAAGCTGCATGATGTGCATCGGAACATCTTCGCCAAGGATTTCATAGGCTTTTTTCTTCCCGTCGCAGGTGGTTTCTCCAACATATATATCCGCAATTCGGAAGAAGGGACATGTTTTTCCGATGCGCGCGCCGAGGGAAGCCTTGATCAGTGGACATGTGTTGATGGGAAGAACGGTTTCTCCTTCCGGCACCCAAAACTGGGAGCCTCCGCAGAGACCGGTGACGATTCCGTCTGCCGCAATGACGATTTCATCGGGAACAAAGACGCAGAAGGTACCGAAAACTTTTTTTCCCGCCTTCTGCGCTTCAATCAGTTCTGCCGGACGGAGCCCGTGGATATCTCCGGCCACAGTATAGAAATAGTCCATTCCGGCTGGGATGTTGTCCTGCGTGAGGAATACATCGCCAAAAGCAGTAGGAAGTACTGCGCACAGTTGATCGTGCGTCTCGAGATCCATACCCAGGGCATTCCACATTTCATGATTTTTGTCTGCCATATCAAATCTCCTTTTCTGATATAGAGTTAAGGTTTGTCTTACTAAAATTATATAACTGGACGGAGAACGTGTGAAATTGCACTTTTTAATAGAAATTACAAATTATATAGAAAAGGAAAATGCAGAAAATTTTAAAGACAATTTTTTGGCTTTTTGACGGAAGTATCGACGAAAGGTACAGGGTTGGGTCACCAGAAAACAGCTGCACTAAGCAGCTGCTTTCTGCAAGTCAGATCGCATTGATATGCGGTCAATTATCCTGTTTTCCGGATCTGAGAGACATAGCCAAAATGATCAGCCGGATTTAAATCCGTGCCAGAGCTATTTCTCCTCGCCCCGGTTCTTTTTTTGCTCTCTCATGGTGTAAAAGTGTTCTTTGATCGCGCTGAAACTGGTGTCGCTGATGCAGTGCTCTATTCTGCAGGAATCCGTATAGGCGGTATTCTCGTCTACGCCGAGAGACATGAGCACCTCCGCAATGATCCGGTGCTTTTCGTAGATATTTTTAGCGATGGCCAGTCCGGCATCGGTGAGTTCGATTTGTCCGGCGCTGTCAACCGTAACGAAGCCATTTTCCCTGAATTTTTTCAATGCAACGCTGACCGTTGGCTTGGAAAATCCCATTTCGTTGACAACATCGATGGCTCTTACGGAGCCTTTTTTCTTTTTCAGCAGGTAAATCGTTTCGAAATAATCTTCTGCTGACTGTTGTATTTTCATGTGATTGTCCCTCCCTTTTTCCATCTTTTCATTTTAACATATGGAAAAAGTGTTGACAAGTTAGTTAGCTCATGCTAACCTATAGATATAAGTTAGCTTAAACTAACCGGAAAGGAGGAATACATGAGTATCGTTATTATTGGCGGCAATGAGAGAATGAAGCGTCAATATGAGGAAATATGTGAGAATTTTGGATGTACGGCGAAAGTTTACCCGAAAGAGAAGGGTGCGATCAAAAAGAAAATCGGCAAACCGGATCTCTTAATCTGTTTTACGACGACCGTTTCACACAAGATGGTCAATGTTGCGAAGCAGGAATCCAAGCGCTCGGGTTTTCCCATCGAGCACTGTCACAGCAGCAGCGGGACGGCGCTGGCGGAGATCCTGAAAAAGAGAACGGCTTTTAATACATAGGTGATTTACAGCATGTCGCTCGATGCGATAGACGCGACGGCAAAACGCGGAGAAAGAAAACTTTCAGGCGGATATCACGGCTTCTGAATTACTCCATCAGAACCCGTTTCTGCGGAAATTTTCTTTTTTCGCTTTTTTTGTGACATTTTGCCTGACTGAAAGGTATAATAGGTGAAATGCATTTCAGAGACAAAGGAGAAGGCATGTATTTTAATATCGACGAAATGTTTGAGAAATACAAAGACCGGGTCTTCGCTGTCGGATTCAGCTATTTCAGAAACTCTGCCGATGCGGATGATGTTGTACAGGAAACTTTTTATAAGCTCTTTAAGAGCGGAAAAAATTTTGAAAGCGAGGATCACGCACGAAATTGGATCATGAGAGTGGCTGTAAACGAGTGCAAGCGGATCACCTTGTCATCTTATTTCAAAAGAAAGGTGTCGCTGCGGGATTATGCGGATTCTCTTCTGTGGAACGATCCGGAAGAGAGCGAGGTGTTTCTTGCTGTGATGAGTCTGCCGAAAAAGTATCGCACGGTGCTTCATCTGTACTACTATGAAGAGTATTCGGTTAAAGAAATTGCGGAGCTTCTGAATCAGAGCAGTACTGCGGTGACTACTCAGCTGTCCCGGGGAAGAAAAAAATTAAAGGAAAGATTGGAGGTATGGGGAAATGAGGAATAGGGAATTGTATCAAAGCGCTTTTTCGAAACTGCATGCCTCCGAAGAATTAAAACTGGAGGAAATTAAAGTGAAAAAAAGAACAGGATTCAGGTGCAGACGCATTGTATTTGCTGTCGCCGCTGTCTTGGCTTTGATTATGGCCATGAGCGTAATCGCTTTTGCCGCAACAGGAGGAAATCTTTTTTACGATGTAAAGGTTCTCGTCGGAGGCAAAACGGCCGATTCGGAAATGGTATCCGAAGATGGAAAATATCTGATCAAAGTGCAGGAAAACGGCGATGGAACGGAATATGCGATTTATGATCGGGAAAATGAGATAGAGCAAGGCCGGTAAAAGAAAGGCTGCGGCCATATCGGATTCTTTCTGATGAGCGTATCGCTACTTACATTAAAAAGCTCCTTCTTGCGGGAAGGAGCTTTTGACGTATAGGAGTTTGCGTGAAGGGAGTGCTATGAGGGGCAGCAATACTGCGTCATCAGAAATACGGCGATAAACGGCAGAGTAACCATGGAAAAGAGGGTAGTCATGGCCACACCTTCCGCCATGAGACCGGCATTTCGCCCTTCCTTTGATGCTACGGCTACGCTGACCACGGCGCAGGGAAAAGCGGCTGCAAATACCAGAACCAGCTTAGATTCCGCAGCGAGGGGCAGCCAATTCACCAACAGAAAAGTCAGCGCAGGCATCAGAAGCACGTTGGCCAGCGAGGCGATGATCAGCCGGACATTCTTTACCATCCGTCCCAAATCGTTCTCGGCCAGCTGAACGCCTACGACAATCATGGAAACAGGTATGGTGGCGTCACCGACAGTATTGAAAAAATTCAGGACAGGTTCAGGCAGACGGATGCCGGCAAACAGGATAATCAGTCCGAATAGCAGGGATAGGGTACACATATTACAGAGCGGCTTCAGGACTTCTTTTATATTTCCCTTTTTCTCGTGACCATAGTTCATCTGGAGCACAGCCAGAGAATAGAGATAGATGTTTAAGACGATGTTTTCGATAACCATGAGAAAAAAACTGGTACTGCCAAAGATTGCCTTGGTGACGGGGAATCCCATGAAACCGGAATTTACGGAGGTGATGATGACCATCATGACACCTTCGTCTTCTTTATCCTTGCAGCGAAGGCATTTTACCAGCACAAAAGCGACAAGGGCGGCCAGGCAGAAGAAAACTGCTGAACCGATAAGAACTTCAAGGAGCAGGCGGAAAGTGCTTTGGGTCAGTGTTTCTGAAGCCATAGAGCCGATAATCATACACGGACTGGTGATAACCAGAAGCAGATTGACCAGATAGGAATTGGCTTCCATAGGCAGAACGTTTTTCTTGTTGGCGGCAAATCCGATGGCAACCATACAGAATATGGTGATAACTTTAAAAAACACTTCGAGCATTTTTCTCTCCTTCTCTTTAAAAAGATGATGAGCATGCGGCTTTTATCAGCTTAGCCGGGAAATCTGCATCGTTTTGCCGTTAGCGCCGAATTTGCCGCAAGGATCAGTATATCATAAAATCAGGCGCGGGACATACTTTTTTCGCTCCTTCCGGCTATTTGACATCTTTTGACGTTTATGGTAGATTTATGTTTGTGATATTTCTGGATGTTGAGGTGCGTCATTTGATTTACTTAGGTTATCTGCTGACTGCAGCAGCAGTCGTAATTTTATCCATAAAAGCTTCGCAATATATAGATCTGCTCGACAAGCATACCCGGCTTTCCGGAGCGTTTTTGGGCGGCGTAATGCTGTCTGCGGTAACTTCTTTTCCGGAACTGTTTACCAGTATTTCAGCTGTTCTGCTTTTTGAGCGGCCGGCATTCAGCATGGGTAATATATTGGGAAGCGATCTGTTCAATTTGATGGTCTTTTCCATAATCGTTCTGTTTAATGTCAAAAGATTTGTCAAGGGACGCATTTCCAAAAGCTACAGGGATGTGACGGTATTGGTGCTTCTGCTTTATATCTTCATCGGCGCAGAGCTTCTTGACGTGATAAATGTGAGGATATTAGACTTAAGTCTTACTTCGTTTTTAATCCTTTTGATCTACATCTTTGGGGCAAAATATCTGTCTGTAGCTGCTGATGTGAATGCAGATGAAGAGGCCCTGGGGTATCATGCGGGCATGACGACGAAGCTTTCCATAAAGCAGATCGGAACTCGTTTTGCACTCTCTGCCCTGGGCATCATCGTGTTCAGCTGTCTCTTCACCTATTTTACGGAGCAGATTGCAGAAGAACTGGATCTGACACAAGGAATGGCGGGCGCATTGCTTTTGGGGATTGCCACTTCGCTGCCGGAAGCTTCCTTTACGCTGACTTTGTTCAGAATGAAAAATTTCAATATCGCTGTCGGCAATATTATCGGCAGCAATCTGTTCAACATGGTCGTATTGCCGATAACCGATTTACTGTCGCCTGAGTACATATACGTAACAGATGAAAAAATTCTGCAGATGCTTCTCTTCGGCTGCATTGCGACACCGCTCTTCTATTTTCTGCTGAAGTATAACGGACGCAGAAAGGTCGTCGGAATCTGTGCGGCGGGAATCGCAGTGTGCTACGCTGTATTTTTGATTCTGTAAGCAGGAAGAGACCGCGGTCGATCTGTGGAACCCGTTTTTCCGGCTTTTAAGAGTACATATGTCAAGTTATGAGAAGAAGGTGAAATAATGGAAGGATATTGCAAGATGTGTCCTGTTTGCAATGGAAGAGGATGCAGAAACCAGATTCCGGGACCGGGAGCGAAAGGTACAGGGGATACGGCCATACGGAATTACGACAAGTGGAAAGAAATTCGCATCAATATGGACACGCTTACCGAGCGAAGAGAAGTCTGTATTGGGACGGAATTGTTTGGCAGAAAGTTTTCTGCTCCGGTGTTTGCCGGACCGGTAGGAGCGGTGAATATGCACTACGGTGAAAAATACAATGATTTGCAATACAATCAGATTCTCGTTCCTGCTTGCGGCGAAAAAGGTATCGCAGCATTTACCGGGGATGGAATGGATCCGCAGGTAATGATTTCTGCAGGGCAGGTGATAAAGAGCGTACAGGGCTGCGGCGTCCCAACGATAAAGCCGTGGAACAAGGAGATGATCGATGAGAAGCTGCGCATTGCAAAAGAATCGGGCGCTTTTGCTGTAGCCATGGATGTCGATGCGGCAGGTCTGCCGTTTTTAAAAGGTTTCCAGCCGCCGGCCGGCAGCAAGTCCGTTGCGGAACTGAAAAAAATCATTGCTGATGCGGAGGCGCCTTTTATCGTTAAAGGAATAATGACGCCTCAGGCGGCGCTGAAAGCCAAAGAGGCCGGCGCAGCTGCCATCGTGGTATCCAATCACGGCGGAAGGGTACTGGATCAGTGTCCGGCCACAGCGGAGGTTCTTGGCGAAATCTGCGATGCGGTCGCAGGCGAGATGAAGGTGCTCGTGGACGGCGGTATCCGCGATGGTGTCGACGTATTTAAAGCATTGGCCCTGGGCGCTGACGGGGTACTGATGGCAAGACCTTTTGTGAACGCGGTTTACCTTGAGGGAGAAGAAGGCGTGAAGAAACTGGTTGATCGGATTTCTGCCGAGCTTGCTGATACGATGGCAATGTGCGGCGCTTACTCACTTTCCGAGATCAGTCGGCATATGCTGTATTTTCCGAAGAATTGACGGCAGAAGGGCGAAGCGTATTCATCAGTTGATGAGAGCCTTTGAAGGTCGATAAAGATAAAGAGACCGGAGCTTTTTAAAAGCTCCGGTCTCTTTGGCTTGTGCTTTTATACGATTCGGTTGAGGCGGCCGCCGTTTAGGAAACTTTCCAGATTGGCGGCGCATATGTCGATGACCTTTTGACGGGTTTCTTTAGGCATCCACGCGATATGAGGCGTCAGGATGCAGTTTGGCAGGCCAATCAGAGGGTGTCCGGCTTTGGGCGGTTCGGTGGAAAGCACATCCAACGCTGCTGCCGCCAATTTTCCGGACTTGAGCGCTTCGGCCAGATCCGACTCGTTGACCAGTGCGCCCCGTGCTGTATTGATCAATACGGCGCCGTCCTTCATCCCGGCGATAAATTCTTTATCGATAAACCCTTTGTTCTCCGGAGTAAGCGGGCAGTGGAGCGTTACGAAATCGGATTTTTGCGCCGCATCTTTGTCGCGGCTGTAGATGTTGATCTTCATGCCGAAGGCTTCGCCGATGCGGGCTACCCGCGAGCCTATATTTCCGTATCCGATAATTCCCAGACTCTTTCCGGAAAGAAGGGTCAGCGGTTCTTCGATAAATGTAAAGTCTTTGCTCTCGTACCATTTTCCGCGCTGTACAGAAGCGTTGTAAGAGCCGGACCGATTGGTCAGTTCAAGGATCAGAGCAAAAGTGTGCTGCGCTACGGCGTCTGTGGAATAGGCCGGCACGTGGCACACGGCTATACCCATTTCCTCGGCTGCTTTTGTATCCACATTATCGTAACCCGTTGCCGTAACGCCGATAAATTTCAGGTTCAGACATTTTTCCAGTATGCTGCGGGTGATGTGACATTTACTGACAAAGAAAACCTCGCTGTCGCCAATGTGATTGAGAATTTCCTCTTCAGCAGTACGGTCAAAACTGCGGAAAGTACCCAGAGCAGACAGCGGAGACCAGGACAGGTCTCCGGGATTGATGGAGTATCCGTCTAAAACGACTATTTTCATGTATATTTCATCTCCTGATTCTGTAGACTCTGCGCAGCTGCGCAGGCTTCTTTATGCGGTGTGAACTGTTTTCATTGTATCATAAAAATCGTATGGCTAACAGTCAAAAAGTGTGTCCGGCTATTTGTCTCAATAATACTTCCTACAGCGCCGCTGCAAAGAGAAATGTGCTGTAACTTGCGGTCTGCGGCAGAGGATGATATAATAATCACCAACTGTAAAATCGCATTTGCCACGTGAGGAAGCAAAGCCGCTTCTGCGAGTATAATCTCTTTCCGACGAAATAAATTGTATAGAGTACAATGATTTCGGGAGGGGAACTTGCAGATGGGATTAATCGAAACGGCTATCCTGGGATGTGGTTTGGCTATGGACGCTGCCGCTGCAGCGATGGCCGACAGTATGATTTACAGGAGAATTCCCGGGAGCAAACTGCTGATCTTGCCTCTGCTCTTCGGTTTGTTTCAGGGATTGATGCCTTTACTGGGATTTTACGCCGGATCGGTGTTTGCAGGGGCAATTACCAAATTCGGCAGATTTCTGGTCTTTTTTATTCTGGTATCTATCGGGGCAAACATGATCAGGGAAGGCGTCAGAAAAGAAAAATATCAGTCTGAAAGCGGTGAACTGCATTTCAAATTATTGCTCTTTCAGGCTGCGGCAACCAGCGTCGACGCTTTTGCCATAGGAATCGGACTCTGCGCGGCCGGAACGGATATTCTGCAGGCTTCTGCCATTATCGCTATCGTTACGGTCGTATTGACTGCGGCGGTCGTTCCGATTGGCAGGCGTTTTGGAAGATGGTTTGAAAACAAAACCGAAGTTTTAGGCGGAACGATTTTGATCATAATAGGAATAAAGGCGCTGTTGTAGGGAAGAGGCCATTTCAGATCATTGACAGTTGAGAAGGAGCGGTTATGAACGGGATAATTATTGCAGCTTCGCGGAATCGACACAAGATCGAGGAGATTGGGGCGATTACAGAGAAATTTGGCATGAAGATCGTCTCCCGGGATGATGCGGGACTTCCTCGGACGGAAATCGAAGAAGACGGCGAAACTTTTGAGGAGAATTCATTGAAAAAAGCCAGGGAGATCATGGAATTGAGCGGACAGATTACCATTGCCGACGATTCCGGTCTGATGGTGGAGTCTCTTGGCGGAGCGCCCGGTGTATTTTCCGCCCGTTTTGCCGGTGAGGACTGCAGCGATGAAAAGAATAACGAGAAACTGCTTTCCCTTCTGGAGAATATTCCTTATAAGGAGCGAAGGGCTAAGTTTGTGTCTGTAATTACTATGGTTTGGCCCGACGGAGAGATTCTCTCTGCCAGGGGCGAATGCAAGGGACACATTATCGATGCTCCGGCAGGCGAAAACGGGTTTGGCTATGACCCGCTCTTTGTTCCGGAAGGATATCAGAGAACCTTTGCGCAGATGACGCAGGAGGAGAAAAATCGCATCAGTCACCGTGCAAAAGCGCTGAAAGAATTGGAAAGATTGCTTTCAGAAAGGAATTGATAAATTGATGAAGAGCAGAGCGGTCAAGATGATCCTTCTGGGAATTAAACAGTTCAGAGACCCGTATTACCAGGGGTTTGCAGCGCAGATGTCCTTTTATATTCTGCTTTCCCTGGTTCCGACGGTCATTGTACTGTCCCAGCTGCTTGGCCTTTTGGATATGCCGTTGGATTTTCTTGACGAGTGGGTCGATAAATATGTCGCTCCAAGCATGGCCAGTACGCTGAAAAATCTGATCGATTATCGGCCGGCAGCAACGACCAATATCGTCATGATCATCATGGCGCTGTGGGCGGCTTCGCGCGCCCAGTTTTCCATGATGCGTATTGCCAATTACACCTATTCCAGCGGAAAAACGACAGGCAGTTTTTGGCGGGAAAGAATACGTTCATTAAAGACGATGGCGCTGATCGTGTTTACTCTGGCCTTTGTTGCCGTTATACTGGTGTACGGAAAGATGATTCTGCAGTTGATCTTCGGTCAGCTTGTAGAAGGTTCCATGATTGATAAGCTGTGGATATTTCTGCGCTGGCCGCTTGCAGGCGCTCTGTATTTCCTGATGGTATCCTACAACTATTATGTCCTGCCTCATGAGAAGATGACCTTTCGCGAAATCATTCCGGGAAGCGTATTCGGCGCAATAGGCATGCTATTCGTAACCATTTTTTATTCAGCCTATGTAAATTACAGCGTAAATTACGATATCATTTACGGCTCACTGGCCAGCGTCGTGGCGCTGCTGTTTTGGTTTTACTTTTTGTCCTGGGTACTGTGCCTGGGGATCGTATTTAACAAAGTGTGGAAAGAGACAAAGAGAGGAGGTGCCTGAATGAACAGTGAAGTCGGAGAAGTGTTTTACGAATACGGAAGCGGTTTATATGCGAATATCACTAATCGATGCCCCTGCAGATGCGAGTTTTGCATACGAGGCATGACTGACGGACTGGGAACAGCGGATTCCCTGTGGCTGAAAAGAGAGCCGTCTGCAGAAGAGATCCTGCTCATGCTGAAGGAATGGAACCTTTCTCGATACGAAGAACTGGTTTTCTGCGGATACGGCGAGCCAACGGAGAGACTGGACGATCTGCTTTCGATTTCGCGTTGGGTAAAAGAAAATACCGGATTGAGAATCAGAATCAACACCAATGGATTGGCGGATCTGATTCATGAAGAGGAGACGGCGCCTATGCTGGAGGGATTGGTCGACGTGGTTTCGGTCAGTCTCAATCAGTGCACGGCAGAAAAGTACGACAGATTGTGTCATCCACGTTTCGGTGAAAAGGCTTTTCCGGCTATTTTGCACTATACGAGGGATGTTCAGCAATACGTGCCCGATGTGATCATGTCCGTGGTAAACGTTATTCCTGAGGAGGATATTGCTTCCTGCAGGCGGATTGCAGCGGAATTGGGCGTACCTCTGCGCGTGAGATAGACGCGAAAAAGAAAGGAAAATCAGATGACCGGAAGAAGAAAAAGATACAGAATCAAACCCAGATTTTTTTTAATCATCAGTCTGCTGCTTTGTCTGTTGATTGGAAGCACGGTTTTTGCCTTTCTGCGTTCTGACGGAAAGGGCGAAGAGAACGGAGATTCTCTCAGGAAACAATACCTTCAGGGATTTTCCATTATGATGGCGGCAAAGGTCTATATCAGCAATGAAAATCTCCGATATGACGATTCCTATTTTGCAGGCGGATATCCTCCGGATGATATCGGTGTGTGTACAGATGTGGTATGGAAGGGTCTCGCAGTCATCGATGTAAGTCTGAAAGACCTGGTCGACGCGGACATTGCAGAAAATCCTCAGGCCTACAGTCAGGTGGTATCGGTTCCCGATCCCAACATCGATTTTCGTCTGGTTCCGGTCCTGGAGGTTTTTTTTCAGCGTAATGCGCAGGTTCTGACTACCGATCCGGATGCGGTGCTGGCATGGCAGCCCGGTGATCTGGTCACTTTTGAGTCCAGTCACATAGCAGTCGTCTCAAATCTGCGGAACATATGGGGAAGACCGTATATCATTCAGCATGGAAAGGATCCGGCTGCCGAAGAGGACAGGCTTGTCGCTTCGGACGGCATGGAGATTTCCGGCCATTACCGGTGGCCTGTAACAGAATGAAAGAAAGAACAATAAGGAAAAGGAGTAAGAGATTTATGAAGAGGGTGCTGATCATTCTCAATCCCTGTGCAGGAACTAAGCAGGCAAATAAATATCTGGTGGATATCATCGATATTTTCTGCAGAGCAGGGTATGAAACTGTCGTAGCAACAACGGAAAAACGGGGGGATGGAACCGAATTTGCCCGTGAAAGATGTGCGGATTTTGATCTGGTCGTTTGTATCGGCGGCGACGGAACGTTTAACGAAGTGATTGCGGGAATTCTGGAATCAGGAAAACAGGTGCCTATTGGTTATATTCCGGCGGGAAGCACCAACGATTTTGCCGGAAGCCTGAATTTGTCAAAGAATGTGGTTCGTGCGGCGGAGGATATCGTCAGGGGAGAACCGCGTACACTGGATGTGGGCTGCTTTAATGGGCGTTATTTTTCATACGTAGCTTCTTTTGGTGCGTTTACCCGGGCATCCTATGAAGCGCCGCAGAGTATAAAAAATGCGTTGGGACATCTGGCCTATATTCTGGAAGGGATCAAGGATATTCCGTCTATAAAGCCGGAGAAGCTGTGGCTCAAGACGGAAAAGGGTGTGTACGGCGGAAACTATCTGTTCGGCGCAATCAGCAATTCTACTTCTGTAGGAGGAATTCTGACTCTTTCCGATGATCTGGTCGATATGGATGACGGTATGTTTGAGGTGCTTCTGATCAAATCGCCGTCAAATATCCTGGAACTGAATCAGATTCTCTTCGATCTGACTACGCAGAACTACAATTCTCCGCTGATCTCCTTCTTCAGCAGCAGCAAGCTGGAGATCACAGCGGATCCGGATATGCCATGGACACTGGATGGCGAGTATCAGGAAGGAAGAGCAGAGATCACCGTCGAAAATCTCCATCACGCGATTCAACTGATTACAAATCGGGAGAGACATAAATGATCAAAAAAGATAAGCTGAGGGATTATAGATATGTGCTGCTGGTTCTCTATGTCCCGCTGTATTTTGTTTGCTTTTTTCTGATCGAAAAGCTGGTACCCTCTACGGCAGACTACTGGGTTTCTTATTGTCCACTTGACGATATGATTCCCTTTAGCGAGTACTTTATCATTTTTTACTACATATGGTATGCGCTGCTGTTTGCGGTGGGAATTTACTTGATGATTGTCGATGCACCTGAGTTTAAACGGTATATGTACTGCATCATTATCGGGTTTTCTTTCTGCGTAGTGTTCTGCCTGCTTTTTCCCAACGGACAGAACCTCCGTCCGGAGACATTCCCAAGGGATAATGTATTTACCGATATGGTCAGAGCTATCTATGCGGCAGATACCAATACCAATGTTATTCCCAGCGTCCATGTAATCGGAGCTATTTTTGCGGCTTTTGGCCTCTGCTCAACAAAGAAGCTGAAGCACAGGTGGCTCAAACCAGCGGTGATCGTTCTGGCGGCGCTGATTTCTATTGCTACCTGTTTCGTAAAGCAGCACTCGATTCTCGACGTGTTTGCCGGAATAGCTCTTTCTGCGATTATTTATCCGATAGTTTACATATTTATAAAAAATAGAATGAAGAATTCTTAAGAAATCTTAAGAATTCATTAACAGCTATAAACGTTGAAATTCTAACGTTTATAGCTGTTTTTGTTTGTGAAAATTGTGTGAAGAATGATCGATTTTATTGACTTTACTGTGTATATAAAGTATGATAACACCTGTGAGACAATTGAAAAACATGAAAAGGAAGATAGTATTATGACAGATCACTCAAAACCAGTCAATACTAAAATCAAAAGGGTGTTTAAAACAACTGCCTCAGTTTTATTGATTGTCACCATGACTTTTGCGATGGTGCTCGGTTCAAACCACTCTGCATATGCGACAGAGACCGCGCCTTCAGATGAGATATGGGCAATCACCATTGGAGATGAAGAAGTCTTATATGTTGATTCGCAAGAATCAGGCCGTCAGGTAATAGAGGGGTTAAAAAGCTGTTATCTGACAGAGGGATCTACGGTTCTGGACGTTCAGTTCGATCCGGCGATCCAGATTAAGGAAGTCGAAAAAACCACTGGAGAAGAATACGCCGCTCTTTCATCGCAGATTACTGACGTTGAGGACGCAGTAGAGCAGCTGAGCGACGGAAAAGTTGAGTACTATGTCTACAAAACGGAAGAAGGAGAGTCTCTGAAATCCATTTCAAAGGACAAGGATCTTTCAGCGGAAAAACTGGTTATGCTGAACTTTGACGCGTACAAAGCGGACGAGATCATCGACGAAGGTACTTTCCTCGTACTTTACGCCAACATCCCGTACGTGAATGTAACTACGGTCGAAGAGGTAACCACGACACAATCTATCGGCTTTGATACTGTTTACAAGAAAACCAGTTCACTGAAAAAGGGAGTTACCAAGGTAAAGACCAAAGGAGTGAAAGGGCAGAAAGAGTTGGTAAACCAGGTGACGAAAGTCAACGGTGAAACCACAAACAGCGAGCTGATTTCCTCAAAGGTGGTAAAGAAGGCGCAGGACAAGGTAGTCCTGCAGGGTACGGCTTCTGTAACCGCGAAAGCAGGCGTTACTTACAGCTTTGCAGACGGTTCAGATGTTGTAGAATATGCAAAAAAGTTTGTGGGCAATCCTTACAGGTATGGGGGAACAAGTCTTACTAACGGTGCCGACTGCTCAGGTTTTGTATATTCTGTTTACAAGCATTTCGGCGTTAACCTTCCGCGCGTTGGTCAGTCCAGTGTCGGAAAGGTGGTTTCCTACAAGAACGTGAAAAAGGGAGATATTCTAATTTACTCTGGACACGTGGCGATTTACGCAGGAAACGGAAAAGCTATACATGCTGTAAACGAGCGTTTAGGCATCAAGATTACCGACGTGAACTACACGGGAAGCGTAATCGGTGTGAGACGAATTTTCAAATAACGGAAAAGGGTTGTTATGAATGTATTAAAACGGTTTAAAGTAAAAAGATATGTGATTGCGGGGATTGTTGCCCTTTCGGTCACGGTCTTAGCTGCAGTAGTCATAACCACCATGGAAGCCTACGCCTATGAAGATTACTGGGATGTAAAAATAGGAGGGAAGACTGTAGCGGTTCTGACTTCAGAAAGCAGCGCGAAACAGGTCATCAAGGACGTAAAACACAGTTATATCGAGGAAGGCGCAGAAGTCAAGGCGATAGAGTGTACGCCGGCGATGACCGTAGAAAAGACGACCTACAGTGTTTCAGAGGGTCCTGAAGTAGTCGATGTGGACGAAGCGGTAGAGTATATCCTCTCCGGAACAAAGGAAAGGGTCACCTATACGGTGAAGAAAGGCGACAGCCTTTGGAGCATCGCTGAGGATTATGATCTCTCTGTTGAAGAAATAGAGGAGATGAACAAAGATGCCGACCTGGAGACTCTGTATCCGGGAGATGAACTGAAGCTCTACGAAACCAACCCTATGGTTACGGTTACAACGACACAGCTGATCACTTCAGAGAAACAGATCAAGTACAAGACGATTACCAAAAAATCCTCTGAAGTACTGAAGAACAACACAGTTGTTAAACAGGAAGGTTCATACGGCCGAAAGAAAGTTACGGAACTTGTAACATCGGAGAACGGAGTGGTTACGGCAACCGAGGTACAGAGTTCTCAGGTAATCGAAAAGGCCAAGAACAGAATAGTTATTAAGGGTACGGGTACACGGCCTGCTTCCTCCGACGGAGGTTCCACTCAGTCCGGCAGCGGACAGGCAATTGCCAATTACGCCCTGCAGTTTGTAGGTAATCCATACGTATATGGAGGTTCCAGTCTTACCAACGGAGCTGACTGTTCCGGATTTGTACTCTCCGTATTCAGTAATTTCGGTATTACCATGGCGCACGATGCCGGCGCGATGCGAAGCTACGGCAGAGGAGTTTCGTTGGCGGAGGCGCAGCCCGGAGATCTGATTTGCTATTATGGCCACGTTGCTATTTATATCGGCGGCGGACAGGTCGTTCATGCGGTGAATGAGAGTCTGGGAATCGCGGTGACCAGCACTACCTACACGGGTCCGGTCATTGCGGTGAGACGCATAGTAGAATAAGATAAAATTTAGAGAGACAGTTTTGGCGGCTGTCTCTCTTTGTTTGCTTTTCGTTTGCAGCGATAGCTTCTCATTATTTCTGATGCTTTTTGGTTAATTTTTTCTAAATGATGCATTCTGTTTCCTATAGAAAAAAATTAAGGCTTTCGGAAAAATGAGCGGGCGGATCAAGAGGGGCTGGTTTCCGTTTTGCTTTTTTTGTTTCTAATAGAAACGAAAGTGGACAAGAAAGAAAAAAGATCGGCCAAGCCCGGCCAAAAAGAGCGCGGAAACAGTCGTTTTTTTTCATTTTCTTTAGATTCGTTTCTATTAGAAAAATTTTTCTTTTTTTTGAAACCAATCCACTCTGAATCTCTAATTGTTTTTTCATGAGAGCAAAAACGGTTTCTATTAGAAACAGTTTTACCGCTTTAGAAAAAAGTCCCTTTCTTTAAGTGAAACGCCGCTCGATCATCCATAATGGAAGATTGAGCGGCGTTCTCGTTGTTATGATTTCTTTTTGATCAATGCGGTTTACATTTCGTCCGGCTGAATTACTCTGACTCTGACGACGCCGTCTACTTTTGGAGCCGACTTAACCAGATCTTTAGTGGAAATCAGGGCATATCCGTATTCGCCGCGAACGTTTCCGACGATAGCGTTGATGGACAGATCGGCAAACATGGCTGCGGCCAGTTTAATCGGATTTGGTTCGCCTTTAGTGATCACGGCGATTCGATTGTCTCCGTTTATCGGCCCCAGATTTACCGCAGGGAAATTAACTGAGTTGGTTATATTTCCGTTTTCGATATAGTCCATGAGCTGTTCGACGGCCATCGTTGCGCAGTTGTCTTCTGCTTCGGCTGTGGAAGCGCCCAGGTGCGGCAGAAGGATGATTTTATCCTTTCCGACAATTCCGTCCGTCGGAAAATCGGTTACATATCTGCTGATCTGATTTTCCTCGAGAGCAGCGAGCAGATCTTTTTCGTTAACCAGTTTGTCTCTGGAGAAGTTCAGCAGGACTGCGGAATCCTTCATCAGCGAAAACAGCTCACTGTTAAACATTCCTTTTGTGGAATCCATGGCAGGAACGTGGATGGTAACGTAATCGCAGAGTGGAAGAACATCTTTGATTTCCGCTTTTACTTCTGTGGTCGGATAGAGACTGAGGGCGGATTTGGTGCTGAAGTACGGATCATATCCTATGACCTTCATACCGAGATCGCTGGCAGCGTTGGCGACCAGAACGCCGATAGCTCCCAGTCCGATAACACCCAGCGTCTTTCCCTTGATCTCACTGCCTGCAAATTGGCTCTTGCCCTTTTCCACTGTTTTTCCGACGTTTTCTGTCAAATCGCCTACCCAATTCAGAGCAGCCGGAATATTTCTGGCGGAAAGCAGCAGTCCTGCGATAACCAGCTCTTTTACTGCGTTGGCATTTGCGCCCGGAGTGTTAAATACGACGATTCCTGCATCGGCGCATTTATCCAGCGGTATATTGTTAACGCCTGCACCGGCTCTTGCGATTGCGAGAACCTCTTTGCCCAGTTCCATTTCGTGCATATCCTGACTTCTTACTAAGATACCAGAGGAACAAGAGACTTCATCGGAAATCATATATTTGTCAGAAAGGTGTGAAAGGCCAACCGGTGAAATCTTGTTTAACGTTGCAATTTTATACATGCTTAGTACCTCCTAAATCTTCATCTTCCGCGAGCAGAACTGTATGTCGAAAATGGCCGGCGCTGCGCGCAGAAGGCAGTAATTTAAGTTGAATTATAACACTTTGTTGCTTTACTTTCAAGGAGTAAAGTGCTATAATATTCTGCGTATACAAAATTTAGTGGAGGGTGATGAAATGAACAACAATCGAGTATTTAATTTTTCCGCTGGTCCATCGATGTTACCGCTCAGTGTAATCGATGACGCAGCAGCAAATTTGGCCAACTATGAAGGATGCGGCCAATCTGTGATGGAAATGAGTCACCGCTCAAAGGAATTTGGAAAGATCATTGAAGACGCTGAAGCCAATCTAAGAGAACTCATGAATATTCCGGAGAACTACAAGGTTCTGTTTCTTCAGGGCGGGGGAACTCTTCAGTTTGCCATGGTTCCGCTGAACCTGCTGAGGAACTCCAAAAAGGCAGACTACGTGGTAACCGGTTCCTGGGCGAAAAAAGCTTATCAGGAGGCCTGCAAGTATGGGGATATCAGAGTAATCGCAAGTTCTGAAGAGGATACATTTGCCTACATTCCGAAGTTTAGCAAAGAGGATATCAGGCCTGACGCCGATTATGTATATGTATGCTATAACAATACCATTTACGGAACGCATTACAATGCAATTCCGGATACAGGAGATATTCCTCTCGTAGCGGATATGTCCAGCTGCATTTTGAGTGAGGAAATCGACGTGAGCCGATTTGGACTGATCTTTGCCGGAGCGCAGAAAAACGTGGGACCGGCGGGGATGACCATCGTCATCATCCGCGAGGATCTGATCGGTTTTGCTGACGAAAAAGTGCCTACATATCTTGATTATAAAATTCATGCTGATAAGGATTCCATGTACAATACTCCGCCTTGCTTTGCGATCTATATTGCCGGAGAAGTGTTCAAGCTGATCAAAAATACGGGCGGCGTGGCGGCGATGCACAAAGCCGATGTGGAAAAAGCAAATAAGCTTTACGCTTATATCGACGAAAGTCAGCTGTACAAGTGCCCAGTGGCTAAAGAGGACAGATCGCTGATGAACGTGGTGTTTGTAACGGGCGATACCGACCTGGACAAGAAATTTGTAGCAGAGGCAAAGGCTGAAGGCATGGTAAACCTCAATGGACACCGGACCGTAGGCGGCATGAGAGCCAGCATCTACAACGCGATGCCGATGGAAGGCGTAGACAAGCTGATCGAATTTATGAAGAAGTTTGAGGCAGAAAACAAATAGAAAAACAGCATGCCTGCATTCAGGAGAGCAAGCGGATAAATCAGAGGAGCTTTTCTGCAGAGGTACGGATACGGTTTTCTGTAAATTTGCAGAAATTACGGGCTGATTTGATTCGTCAGGCTGCAGTGTTATGAAAAGGCTGAAGCACCGCTGTGAAAACGTTTGAGGTGCTTCGGCCTCTTTTAATGAATGAGAAAAGCCTTTTGCGCTGTTTTTTGAGAATTTTAAACGATGGGAAGGTAAGGATATGAAGTATTTAGTTCTGGTTCCCGATGGAGCCGGGGATGAAAAAATTGAAAAGTTAGGCGGCAAAACACCTCTTGAAGCGGCCAGACTGCCTTTTATCGACAGCCTGGCGGCCAGAGGCGAGGTGGGCATGGTGAAGACGATCCCTGAGGGTGTTGCTCCGGGAAGCGATGCGGCAAATCTGTCCGTCATGGGATATGACCCTTCTGTCTATCTGACCGGCCGTTCGCCCCTTGAGGCAGCAAGCATCGGCATCGAGATGTCGGATACGGATGTGGCGTTCAGAACCAACATCATTACATTGGCAGGTGACGGCGCTTATGAAGATTTAATCATCAAAGATCACAGTTCCGGCGATATCACTACAGAAGAGGCCGATGAACTGATAAAAGCAGTCAATGAAGCTTTTGCCAATGAAAAACTTCACTTTTATACGGGAACCAGCTACAGGCACTGTCTGATCGTACATGACGGGGAAACCGGTTTTCAGCTGACTCCGCCGCACGACGTGCTGGAGCAGCGTGTAGGCGATCATCTGCCGAAGGGTAAGGGAAGTGAATTTATTACTGACATGATGCGCAGAAGCTACGATATTCTGAAAGACCACCCGGTCAATAAAAAAAGGATAGAGCGGGGATTGAATCCGGCCAATTCTCTATGGATCTGGGGTCAGGGAAAGAAACCGCAGCTCTCATCCTTTTACGACAAATATAGAATCAGAGGGACGGCTATCAGCGCCGTGGATCTGATCAAAGGGATCGCCATCTGTGCAGGCCTTAACTCCGTGGATGTAGAAGGAGCTACCGGCACGCTGCACACCAACTTTAAAGGAAAAGCTGATGCAGCCATTCGCGAGTTTAGAAACGGTATGGATTTCGTCTATGTTCATCTCGAGGGTCCGGATGAATGCTCTCATCAGGGGGATTTAGAAGGCAAGATACAGTGTCTGGAAGATATCGACCAGAAAGTGCTGAAGCCGATTGTGGAAGCTCTGCGTGAAGACGGTGAGGATTTCAGAGTACTGGAAGTACCTGATCACCGTACACCGTTGGCCATTCGAACCCATTCGGCGACACCTGTTCCTTTTGTGATTTATGACAGCAGAAAAGAACAGCCTCTCGACGAGAGCAGACAGTTCAACGAAAAATCCGGCCAAACCGGAATCACCTTCGATAGCGGCTTCGCCCTCGCCGACCACTTTTTTGGGAGACCTAACCCAATTTCCGAAGGAAATTGATGGTAGGTCCCCCGCGAGGATTCCCCGCGAAAGCGAGCGGAAGCGAAGGGAAGAGCGGGAGGAATCTACGGCGAGAGGCTAACCCAATTTCCGAAGGAAATTGATGGTAGGTCCC
>CAJFTU010000044.1 GCA_904420065.1 uncultured Emergencia sp. | reverse complement strand
TTTACAATCGAAGGGACTATAACCGATTCCCTATGCGACCTTTAGGCTGGAAGTCTCCACAGACGGTTTTGGATGAATTTGTGAAGTACGGTGTAACATATGTTTGACAAACCAACAAGCGTTTTCATATTTTATCTTTTTTGCCGGTTCCGGAAAAATGCAGAGAAATGCCTTTTCCGTCCGGTTGCCTTTTCCCCCGGCCCGTGTTAAACTCAGGATATGCAAAAATTCCAATCTCCCGGTCTGCACAAGCGTCACCCGGGAGATTGGCAGGTAAACAGCAGAAAACGAGGTATGAACATGGAACAGCTGATTAATTCTGTCGGCGCTTATCTGAAAAGAGAATTTGGTGAAAAAACAGTAAAGCTTTCTATCGACGGCGGATTCACCTGCCCCAATCGAGATGGCAGCAAGGGAACAGGCGGATGCCTTTTCTGCTCCTCCGGCGGCGGCGGTGATTTTGCCTCCACCATAGAGGACCAGATACGTCTCCTTTCGGAAAAATGGCCTAAGGCCCAATATCTGGCTTATTTTCAAAACCATACCAACACTTACGCACCTGTCGACATACTTCGCAGAAAATATAAAGAAGCGCTGGACAACCCTCTGATCAGCGGAATTGCCATTGCAACCCGTCCCGACTGTCTCAGCAGCGATGTGCTGGATCTTCTTTCTGAGATCAACGAAGAGAACTATCTATGGGTGGAACTCGGTCTGCAGACCATACATCAGAAAACGGCAGATCTGATCAACCGCTGCTACGATCTGTCCGTATTCGACGAAGCAGTGGCGAAGCTCTCCCAACGGAATATACGTACGGTCGTCCACCTGATTCTGGGACTCCCCGGAGAAAGCCGGGAAGACATGATTCGCTCTGTCCAATACGTCTGCCAGTCCGGCGTATGGGGAATTAAGCTTCATCTGCTCAACATCGTCAGGGGCTCGGGAATGGAAAAGGACTATTCTGATTATCAGCCCTTTCCTTCGCTGGAAGAATATGTGAATTTTGTGTGCGACCTAATTGAAATCATTCCGGAAGAAATGGTCGTTCACCGGCTTACCGGCGATGCGCCGCGAAAAATTCTCCTTTCCCCCGAGTGGAGTTATAAAAAGAGAACCATTCTCAACGGGATTCAAAACGAGCTGAAACGACGGGGAAGCCGACAGGGATGCCGTTATACAAAAAAAATCATTTCTGTTTGAACAAAAGGCACCGTAAAATTATCGATAACAAGGATTTTACGGTGCTTTCTTTTTGCGTAGAAAAGTATGTGCAGCGGGTCTTCATACGGCTCGTCTTTCTTTTGTTTACGACCTGCCATATTGTATAAAGAAAAGACTGTTTCAGACGGCAATGATGTGGGATTCTTTGGAGAAATGCCATACTGCGCAAATTTTTTTTTCATTTCAGACAGGTAATCTCCATTGAGCCGGGTCAATCGATAGAAAAAGATACCTGTGAGTATGACTTAAGATATACAGAAAGCAACCTGTAGAACGATCATTCTCTGAGTAACGACAAAAAAACGTCTGAAACAAAGTTTTTTGCAAAAAATATGGCAGATTTTCGCTTCGGTTTCGTTGCAAGCCGTCTGAAACCGGAGAAAAAACAAAGAATATGGCAGATTTCATTTTGACAGCGTCTTTAGGCGAACAGTCCTCTGAGAAAAGAGCCAAACATCCGATCTGTTCACTAAGAATTTATGAAAATACAGCAAAAATCCGGCAATATATTGATACCGCCGGATTTTTATCTGCAGACAATTTATTTGCACTTGCTGCAAATGGATACCTGAAGCCTGCATTCTATCGAGCGACTCGATAGGCCAGCGAAGACCACTTAGTATAGTAAGTTTTTCCGTTGATCTCTCTCACGCCTCTGACCTTATAGTAGTATCTCGTTCCTTTTACCAGTCCCTTGGTGTTCTTATAGTAACCCGACATGCCGCCGCTCTTGGTGGTGAAGTACGCTTCCGTGCCGTATCCGCTGTCTCGCTTCGTTGAACGGAAGATTTCATAGCAGTCGACCTTGTAGCCCGCCGACTTGGTCCAGGAAACTCTGATGTAACCCGCTCCGCCCGTGGAGCTTGCTTTAATGGTCGTGTTTTTCACTCCGTTGATAATTCCCTGATTCGGCTCAGGATCGGAAGTGATTTCTCCATAAGTCACGCTGACTACGTCGGACCACCGGCTGTAGTAAGTCTTTCCGTCAATGAGCCGCTTACCGCGGATTTTATAGTAATAGGTAACGCCCTTCTTCAGCTCCTTAGTATTCTTGTAGTAACCCGATATACCGCCACTTTTCGTCGTAAAGTAGGCCGCCGTTCCAAAGTCATTCGGATCTTCAGAACGGAATATCTCATAAACGTCCATTTTATAACCTGCCGATTTTCTCCAGTCCAGGCGAATATAACCGCTCCCGGTCGAAGCTGACGCGCTGATGGTCGTATTTTCCACGCCGTTTATCAGTCCCGTGGACTGCCCGGAAAGAGATACCGTATTCGATGGGGAACCACTGTAAAAGCGTTCACCTCCGCTGAGCATATACGGAATTACATAGTATTCGTATCCCGAAACGCTGCTGTCAATTTTCTGCGTAAAGGAGAGCTTCTCCGTATCGACCGACTGATAGCTATTCCCTCCCTTTGGACGGAAATATACCGTATAGCCGTCAGCACCCTTGGTTTCCGTCCAGGACAGGCTGGCCGTCATGGTTTCTTTGTTCAGAGATCCTGACAGCGTTCCGGTTTTCCCAAAGGAAGCCTGACTCACCGTATCAGAATACTCCGCGCTGTAGATCTTTTCTCCGTTTTCGTTTTCATAAAACGCTCTTACCCGAAAATCGTACAGGATTCCTTCGGTGGCCATATCCTTCGTATAGGTGGTAGATGTAGTCTGTATGCTGTACCACTTACTCAGGCTGCTCCTCTTATAATTGATCTGATAGCCGGAAGCTCTGCTGTCTCCGGTCCATGTCAGTTTAACCCTGTTTCCTCCCAGATTTTCCGCCTTCAGGTTCTCTGGCGTCTCAGGAACGTAATCCCCTGTACCCTGCTCTCTCGTTACGTTGAAATAGTAGTATTTCGAAACCAGGCCGGAAGACGACGTGCATTTCACCGTAATCCGATTTTCCCCATAAGAAAGCGAATTGCCGGAAACCGTAACAGTGGAATCATCGGCGTTTTTATCGGTTTCTATAGTCAGCTTATTCACCGATGACGGTACCTTTGTGTTTACGGTATAAGTACCGGTAAAGCGGTTAAACTCCGGCGTATACGCCAGTTCTTTTCCGTCGGCATAGAGCCGGATATCGTCCAGATAGCAATTGTTGTTGCCCGTGCTCGGCGGTCTTGCGCTAATCTCCTCCGGCATATCCTCGTAAACCGGAATATCGAAGGTAAATCCTTCGTCCAGAACGCCAAAGCTGCGGTAATTCTCGTAGACGATCTGTCCCTGTGTCGCCGCTGCAAACACCGAGGTCTGATACTGATGCGTGCCGATACTATTGTAGCCATTCAGCACGTTGAATCTTTCATAATAGGAGGTATGCTGATTGTTGCTGATATAATTCTGAGCAATGTACAATCCGCCGCCCTTTACGGCTTTTTCCAGCGTATTCCATGGGCGCAGATAGGAAGTAGCCGTTCCGTCTGCTCCTCCTGCCGCATAAACGAGGCCTTTCAGCGCCGCGCTGCCGTCAGGGCTGTCCACCGCGCCTATATTATAAGCGTTGTAAAACCCGGAATACGTCTTTCCTCCGTAAGTAAACGAATGACCGTTAATCATAAAATCCGACGAACCCAACTCTACCCTGGATTTTGCCGCCAGATAAACCGGGCTGACACTGTAAGTCTTGCCGTTGTAATACTGGCTGGCGGCAGCCATAAAATAAGACGATGCGTTACTCGGCATGGCTGTAGTCGACAGAATCTTTTGTACGATTGCTTCTGTCTGCACGGACGGATCATAAGTCAGATCCTCAAACATGAATACAGAATCCTCCGTAAGCCAGTTCCTTGGATCCATATAATAGGCAACTGCCGCTCTCGAAGCAGTTACCCAGCTATCCCCATCCTTTGCGATATAGGAGTGAGTGTCGAAGTTGTATGTACCTCCCTTTATCATCTTGAACGCGTCAGGGAAAGATACCGAAACAAGATTGGCGTCTGTATCACTCAACTGCTTTTCCAGTGCTTCAGAAAAAGAGTATCCTACGTGATTGGCTTTAAATTTCCAATTGGGGTACTTCTCGTGAAGCGCCCGCAGGAATACTCTGTAGCTTTCGGGAAAGTTTTCTGCCTCAAGCTGTTTTTCGAAGTCGGCGTCGCCGGATGGGTTTGAAGGCGACGACCCTCCGCTCAGGGAGACGTACGATGCCGACACGTAAAGGTACTCGCCATCAAGATATATCTTGTACCAACTGCTGCCGTTGGGAGCTTCAGCCGCCCCGGCCACCTTTACGGAAGTTCCTTTTGCCAGCGTCCCTTTGTCTGCGAAAGAAGTTCCTGCCCCGTCCCGCACATTCAGCGCATCGGTGGTCGTTCCGGCCGCATAGGCGGAATAAGATACCGAAGCGAGATCCGAACGGATATATCCGCTTCCATAAGCGCTGTCAATGTTGTACCATATGGTATCCGGTGATTTATCTCCGCTGACAGTGAACTTTTCTCCTTTTACGGAAATACTGCTGCTGTACGGTATCGCACCTAAAATATCGCTGGAAGTGGAATAGCTTTTTCTAATGTTTACACCGTCTGAAGCGGTAACTCTTCCAGATGCCGACGGCAGAGACGCTCCATGGGAAATCTCCGTCTGACAGGCAAAGATCACAGACAGAAAACAAAGAGCGATAAACAGAACAGCCGCAAAGCCTCTCTTCAATATATTCATCGGTTAAATTCACTCCTTAACTATTTATCCGGACCCAATCTTCCGTCATTGTAGTGCTTTCTGCAGAGGGAAACGTACATATCGTTACCTCCGATCACAACCTGTTCTCCCTGTTTTACGAACTTGCCGTCTATGACTCTGGCTACCATCGTCGCTTTCCGTCCGCACCAGCATATGGTCTTAATCTCTTCTATTTTATCCGCATAGATCAGCATATAATAAGACCCTTCAAACAACTCGTTCCGAAAATCGTTTTTCAGTCCGTAAGCCAAAACCGGCACGTCAAAGCTGTCCACAATTTCCACCAACTCCTGTACGTGATGTTTTTTCAAGAATTGACATTCGTCGATCAGCACGCAGTCGATCTTTCGCTTCTGATTTTCTCTCATGAAGAGTTCCAAAATGTTGGTATCTTCTCCCACAGCTGACGCATCGCGCTGCAAACCGATTCTTGACGTAATCACGCCTGTTCCGTATCGATTGTCCACCGCGGGGACAAGGGTGAGTACTTTTTTCCCACGCTCTTCATAATTGTAGGCAACCTTGATCAGTTCGATCGATTTGCCCGCATTCATCGTACTGTATCTGTAATATAGCTGCGCCATTTTTTCCTCCCTCACCTTCGACTGATACAAAGACTTGCGCTCCAGAACTTTCATCATACTGACAAAAAAACTTTGCGCAAAAAAATCCGCCGCTTTATCTCTGTGACCATATCCGGCACAACCGCGCCCAGCGCTGCAGACACGGACTTTTTCAGCCGAATACAAACCGTATATGGGATATATTTTAAAGGAATTCGGTTTTAAAATCAACAGGCAAAAGCCGGCAGCTGTCGGTCGGTGCGCCCTGCTGCCGGCTCTTTGCCCTCTTCTCTGCGCCATAAGTTCTTCCGTTTTGCTCCTATATAACGGGCGCATTTTCCGTGTACAATGAGATTAAAACGAAATCAGAATTTGTCTTTTTCCTTCTTTATCATCTGTTTTATCCTATTTTGGATCTTCCGTCGTTTCGCTTCCTTCACCCATTCGCGAAAAATTTCCGGATCCAGCTTTTCATCTTCTTCAGAGAATTCCCGGATTGCTTCGCCGATCCGTTTCTTTATCAGCTCGTCGTAATATCTTTCCTTTTTATCTTTCATTCAGCATGAACCTTTCGTAAAACACTAATAAGTGCTTGTGTTTTACACCATTATAATATTGGCCCACAGAATATACAATAGTTGCATCGATAAGAGGTGTTTACCAATGGAAATTACAAATAAGTCAATCGGGCTGAACATCCAAAAGTGGCGTGATAATGCCGGGCTGACACAGGAAGAGCTGGCCGAGCTTGTAGATCTGTCCGCCGCGCACATGACCGCCATCGAAAACGGTTACAGCGGTATCAGCCTGCAGAAAATAATTGCAGTCAGTCAAGTTCTTCATGTCTCGCTGGATGTGCTGACCGGATTGGAGGAGCAAAAGCGGGAAAACGCCATCGAAAAGGTGATCCCCCTGCTGAAGGACTGCAGTGCAAATCAGATCGCGCTGATTGCGGACATCATCAAGGCGGTAAAGAGAAACCCTCTGTAATCTATTCTCGCCCTGAAGCCGAATTCCTTGTTTTTTACACAATGACAACCTTGTGTAAAACCTTGTTAAAAGAATTTCTCTTACGCAGTACAATAGGAAGAAATGGATTGCGATTGGAGAAGATGAATGATCAACAGTACACTTGGAGCCAATATCAGAAAATACCGGCGCGAAGCAGGCATTACACAGGAAAAACTGGCAGAGGAAATTGATGTTTCCGTAAATCATGTTACGGCCGTAGAGAACGGCTACAGCGGAATAAGCTTATCCAAACTTATTCAGGTCAGTCAGGTTCTGTGCATTTCGATCGATCATCTTCTTGGCCTGGACCACGGTTCAAAAACCGTACTTGCCAAAGAGATCAACATGCTTCTGCAAGATTGTAGCGAAAAAGAAATGCAGATGTTCTATGCTGTAATAAAAACGCTGAAAGCCGAGTGGAGAAAATAGAATGAATCGAAGTGACCCGCTCATACCTGCACCCTGTCAGGCCGGGCGACAAAAAAGCCGCGAAAGCGGCTTTTTTTACAGACGAAGATAAAAAGAAGCAGCGACCGTCGAATCAATGATTTCAACGGCCGCCGTCCGATAAATGGTGCCCAGACTCGGAATCGAACCAAGGACACGGGGATTTTCAGTCCCCTGCTCTACCTACTGAGCTATCTGGGCATATACTTTAATATTAAATTGGTGGGCCATCGGGGACTTGAACCCAGGACCTGCCGGTTATGAGCCGGACGCTCTGACCAACTGAGCTAATGGCCCACATCGTTTTCATTGGTCGGGGTGGCAGGATTTGAACCCGCGGCCCACTGGTCCCAAACCAGTTGCGCTACCAAACTGCGCTACACCCCGTTATATGTCATGTAAGAAGCTATTGGCAGGGGCAGTAGGAATCGAACCCACGGCACGTGGTTTTGGAGACCACTGCTCTACCAGCTGAGCTATACCCCTGCGAAGTGGCGGAGAAGATGGGATTCGAACCCATGCGGCCCTAAAATGAACCCTAACGGTTTAGCAAACCGTCCTCTTCAGCCTCTTGAGTACTTCTCCAGGCTAAATAACTCTCACAAACGTAATACCGTATGTATTGTATACTATGGCGGAGAGGGTGGGATTCGAACCCACGGTCCCTTTCGGAATCACTGGTTTTCAAGACCAGCTCCTTAAACCGCTCGGACACCCCTCCATGTTAGAGCGTTCGGAAAACCTGAACAGAATCTCTTCCTGTAGAAAATAAAACCCCTTATTTTCTGACCTAAATCCCTGCCGCACAGGGGCGCAAAATCAAGTGCGAAATAAATGTTATCACAGAAATTACCATCTGTCAACAGATTTTTAAAATTTTTTCGTATGCAACTTCTAGCGGCAGGGGATTTCTATTTAGAAAAAGCAGGTGTTTTTCCATTTGTTTTGGGTTCATACAGGTAAAGTTTAGGGGATTAGCCGGCTTTTAAATTTAAATATTTGGACCGTTCGCATAGGGAGCAAAATCCCATGGCAGGCAATGATAAAAAAGCCCATAAAGCGGTAAACGGAAGACAAATTTGTCCTAAAATATTAAAAGGCAGCAGGGAGTAGTCCCAAACATTCAGCTTTAAAATTAAGTTGGTAACGGCGCCAATCAAAAATTCCACACCGGTAATAATGAGAGCGCCTGCAGAACAGCGCGTCCATAAAGAGCGCCGTTTCAACTGATGATTGCAGATCTTGTTGATCAAGCACAAGCACATGCCGCCCGCTACCGCCATAGAAATATGGGTCCTGCCCCGCCAGGCGATTTCAAGCGTAGGATAAATGGCCCCTCCTGCAAAAAAAAGAAAAAGATTTTTTTTCATAAAATGAAAGATCCTCCCAAACGATAAAATCAAGAAAAATTATTTGTATTTTTCTTTTTTTTATGCAGGTAATTTTTAGGAGGAAAAGAAGTAAAGCGACAATTTTAATGGTTCATTCAACAAATTCCTATACACTTTTTTCTTAAATCTGGTACAATAAAGAC
>CAJFTU010000043.1 GCA_904420065.1 uncultured Emergencia sp. | reverse complement strand
CGACCTGTATTTCACCTATGTGGGGCAAATCCGCATTCCTTTGAAAATTGGAAGGGAGTCCCTAAACGAATCGGAACCGGCGTGACTTGACACGCCGGTTCCTACCAAATTTCTTTTTACTTCCTTATGGGACGCTGCCTAATGGCAGTTCCCTTTTTATATACGGATTAGAAACGTTCCCTTTCGGCGAACGGAACATAGTCGGCATCGATACCGAAATGTCTCGGACCAAAGATTTCAAGTCCTTCTTTGCATTTCCAGATTTCCGGAGCGGGGAGAACGATGACGTTCATCTCATCACCGACGCTGAAGTCCGGGGTCGTCATCGGATCGCCGTTTTTATCGATCATACAGATGAGATCCGGCACGGTAACGTCGAGTCTCTCGTTTTTATAGGAGGCGATATTTTCGTTTTTAAACGTGATGCGGTATTTATCGCCAGCGTATTCGCCGGATCCGTCAAGACAGATATCGCCGAACTGGAATCCATCCCGCAGTTCCCACGGAATATCGGTTACCGTTCCTCTGAACAGAACTTCGCCATCCATCTCTGATGCGATTGCCGAAGCTGCGTCACTGCCGTTTTCCTTTGCCTGACGAAGCAGTCTTCCGATTTTCAGCGCATAGCTGATGGCTCCGGGGACGATCGCTTCACGATATTGTTTTCCGGTCATCGGATGGTCACAGACGCTGATATCGTCGCCGCTGACCATGGAGATTGCTCTGACCAGTGTTTCGATGCGCAGATCGTCGATCATGTTTCTGAAAATCATGACTTCGCCGAACTTGGTCACAACGGCCATCGGGTCGCTGGGCAGTCCCTTCATGTAGAAAGTCGACTGAGACAGCTCGGGAACAGAGCGGCCTGCCGGATCGCCGTCGGCGAGAGGAATTCCAAGAAGACAGGCTATGTGAAGCGCTTCTGCCGTGTTCATGCCGCCCAGCTCGGCCGAGGATACGGCGAAAAACTTCTGCCCGATTTCTTTTTCCAATTCCTGAAAGGCGATGACTGCAGAAGCATCGACTTTGGGCAGTCTTGCCAGTTCCGGCGGAAGTTCGGCGCCGACAGCGGCAGGGGCTCCGCAGCCGTAAGGAATCGTGATATAGGCGTCGTCGGGAATTTCGTCCAAAGCGGCCAATTTCAGGGCTCTGCCTTTTTCAAAGTCTTCCTTCATGATATCGAAACCGTGTTCGATTTTTCCACCGCCGCCGGTCCCCAGAACCGCGCAGCCGTACAATAGATCGATCATATCCTGTTTGTTCAGTTCTATCATTTATGTATGCCTCCTTTAACGTGTTCTCTGTTGAAAAGGTATATAGGGCTCATCGATGCCGAAATAAGACGGTCCCAAGATCTTCAGCCCGTCTTCACCGGTCCAGATTTCCGGAGCAGGTAAAGCAAAGACGTTCATCTCGTCTCCCGGAGAAAAATCCGGATTGGTCATCGGATTGCCGTTTTTATCGACCATGCAGATCAGATCCGGCACAGTGACATCGGTCTTATCGTTTCTGCAGGCGATGAGATTTTCATTTTTGAATTGAATTCGATAGGTTTCGCCGGCGTAAGAGCCCGTTCCTTCAAGAAGCGTTTCTCCGCAATCGAATCCGTCGCGGCATTGGCTGCAAAGATTCTTCACTCTGCCCCGGAAGAGGACGGCTCCGCCTGCGGCTTCCGCTATGGCTTGCGCTGCGTCGCATCCGTCTTCTTTTGCTTTCCGCAAAACTTTTCCGATTTTCCAGGCGTAAGATATGGCGCCGGGAATGACGGAACGGCGATATTGGTCACCGGTCATCGGATGATCGCAGACGCTGACCTCGTCGCCGCTGACGCAGGCCATGGATCGAACCAGAGCTTCCGCACGGAAGTCGTCGGCCACTTCTTTCAGGATGATCACATCGCCGAACCAGGTAGCGACGGCCATAGGGTGAATAGGTCTGTCCTTCAGATAAAAAGTGGAGTGAATCAGCTCCGGAACAGATCTCCCCGCAGGATCGGCATCGACGAGGGGCCGGTTCAGAAGACAAGCGATGTGGAGCGCTTCAGCCGTATTCATCCCGCCCAGCTCGGTAGACGAAACCGCATAGATTTTTTTCCCCAGGAATTCTTCCAGGCTCTGAAAGGCCAGAACTGCCGGAGGATATTCTATGCGAGTCAGTTTTCTGTCCGGGTTGTATTCCGGTTCTCTTGTAGAGGCGGAAGGAGCGCCGCAGCCGTAGGGAGTCGCGACTATGCAGTCGTCGGGAAGATCCTTGACATCGATCAGATTCAAGGTGCGTCCCGCATCAAAGTCCTCCTGCATCATATCGATGCCGGCCTGCAGATTTCCGCCGCCTCCGGTTCCAAGAACAGCGCAGCCATACAGAATATCGATGATATCCTGCTTATTCAGCTTTTGCATTATTTCCCTCCCTCGACTGTGACGGTATGAATTTCTCAATCACGATGTATGCGACCAGAGCAATCAGGATTCCGGAATAGGCGTAGCCGATGAGATAAGCGCATACCGCGCCGATAACCCAGCTGATTATGCCAGTCCAGTTGGTTCCTTCCACCGAATGCCAGTTTTCCGGTTTGCCCTTGCCTACGATCCAGTAATCCGCGATCATGGCGCCGCCTACCGGGCATACGAGATAGGCCAGGAAGCTGAGGAAAGATTCGATGTGATCGAGAACACCGAATGCGCCGAGCAAGGTTCCGATGATGCCCGCTACGACGGTAACCTCTCTTCTGCGGTTGTCAGGAAGATTAAAAGCCATAACCACATCCAGACCGCCGCTGTAGATGTTGGACGAGTTTGTGGTCCAGGTAGATAAAATGATCGAAAGAATACCGATAAATGGCAGTCCGACCTGAATCAGAACCATGCTGATATCGTATTCTCCGGATATCTTTGTCAGGACAGCGCCCAGAGACAGGGTGATGACGGCTACAGGGAGCACACCCCATATGGTGGACTTTGCCGTTTCTGCTCTGTTTTTCTGGAAACGGGATACGTCAGCGGCGGTCACTACGCCGACGGCATAGAAGTCAAAAGCGAGACTTACACCGGACATAAAGCTCATGCTGCGCTCAACATCCTCGCTTGCGGCATCGATACCGTATTCTTTGATCGCCAGATATGTACCGACGGCCATAACGATGAGGAGAAACGGAATGGAGACTGCGTTAAGTTTCTCCATGGCGCGCATTCCGTATACAGCGGTGATCAGCATGATCAATCCCCACAGAATGTTGGAAACGATGAGCGGGATGTTGATGCCGAAAGTTTCTGCCATGAAATTGGTAAACGCATCTCCGCAAATTTCATTGGTGATGCCGAACCAACCGACCAGATTGATAGCGAATACAACGCTGACCAGATATCGAGCTCCCTTTTTTCCGAAAGAGGACTCAGAGAGGGTACATGATGCCAGCCCCAGATCACTTCCCTGGAAGCCGATGATGGTCATGAAGATGACCACGAGCAGGTTCCCCAGACTTCCGGACAGGATCGCTTCTCCAAGAGGCATGGCCTCTGCCAGGAGGGCTCCCTCTAAGAACGATGAAGCACAGACACAGATACCGGCTTGAACCAGCGCCAGGGATATCCAACCCTGTCGTTCGCTTTGGGGAATAGGAGCCAAAGCGTTGGCTTCTACGTGCTTTTGGTTGTTTTCCATAGTAATTCTCCTTTTTTCGAACTTATAATTACAGGTATGAATTGTAATAGAGTATACCATTTTCTGACTATTTTGTCTTTAAGCGCGAGAATAAGATTTTACAAATAATTTGTGACGGAGCACAAATTGTTTGTAAAATAAATTTGTCCGTGTTAGGATGATAGAAGAAGAGGAGGTGCAAGATGAGCGTAACCCTGAGAGATTGTCTGAAACTTCCGTCCCTCAGTCTGGGCAGAGTGATCGCAGGACACGGAGGTCTGGACAACATTGTGGCCACCGTGTCGGTTATGGAGTTTGACGACGAAGAGGAAGAAGATTTTGTAACGCCTAATGAACTGCTGATTTCGGCGCTTTACTGCGTAAAAGATGATGTGCAGGCCCAGTGCAGAATGCTCAGACAGTGCAAGAACAATGGCGATGTGGGCCTGGTTCTCTTCTATGCGGATATGATTCTGGGATCGGTGGATGAACGGCTGATCGAACTGGCCGATCTGCTGAACTTTCCTATAATTTTACTTCCGGGAAAGAATATGGGACTGAAGTACAGCGATGTGATCGACGATGTGATGGAGGCCGTATTCTATGATCAGAGGGCCAATCGTTATTTTATCAGCAGTGCAATGGAACGTCTGGCACAGACGGTGGAAGAGAAGAGGACTCCTTCCATGCTCCTTCGGTATGCCAGCGACTACGCGAGAGCCAGCTTTTTCCTCTGCGACAAGGAGTACCACATTATCGCCCATTCCTTTTGGCCGGCGTCCAACAGCGGAGATCTGGAACTGGCAAGAGACAACTTTGCTGCTCTTTTGGAAAAAAAGCCGACGGATACGGCCGGAAAATCGACGGATGAGACTGTCTTTTTTCGAACGGGGTTTACAGAAAAAAGGAGCGGGGAACTGGTGCTGTGCGCCGTTTCTCACAACGATATTCTGAATTCCGCAATGATGAGCGAGGTTGCAGAAACTCTGCAGCTGTTTGCCGCACTCTGGAACTATAATTTGAACCTGTCGGCGAAAGAAGCGGTAATTCCGGCTCTTTTCGACGGAAGACAGGAATTGGCTGAACGAATTTGCGGCACCATGGGAATTGACGAATCTGAATATAATCGGCTGATCATCGCCGAAATTGACGAGGAGTCCAGGGAAGAGCATGCAGAGAGGATGTTAAATCAGCTTCGGAAATATTTCGCCGAGGAGTCATCGCCGCTGATTGCCGATCTGCTTGGGACACATATCGTTATGCTTAGTCACAGTGACGGGCAGACCAAATCTCTGATTCTTGAGGAGGAGACGAGCAAACTTTTCGATGAAGATGAGGCGATTGAAATGTATACATGCTGTCGGATGAAGAACTTATGGGATACGACGGAGCTGCTCCGAAAATACGCTGCTGTCAGGGAAGCGATGAAAAAAATTTATCCTTACAGAAAACGGTTTTCCACAGAAGATGTCTATTATGTGCTTCGGGTTTTGCGCGTTTTTCAGTCCTTCAATGCGGAGAGGGCGTACTATCAGAGCCTATTGGAACCTATAGTTATGGACAGAGAAGCAGATCTGCTGAAGACGCTTTCCTGTTATCTTCTCGACGCCCGGTCCGGACTGAAGGCCGCTTCCGAATTGCTTTTCGTGCACCGCAATACGGTGCTTTATCGCCTCAATAAGATCAGATCTCTCCTGGGGTGTAATCTGACGGATATGCCTTTTGCCTACGATATCTACATGGCTGTGTCTCTCTGCAGGCTCGGAGACGAGACGTGATTTGATTATCTGCCGTCGAGAAACCGGAGATGAAGATGAACAAGAAAACGGCTGCCGGATAGGGCAGCCGTTTCTACGTATAAATGTATTTAAGGAGTTTGTCGGTTTCATTTGATTCCGATGCTGAGCAGGCGGACAAACTGCTTGGCCGTTCGAGGACTCCGGCCGTTGGAACGGATAGCGAAAGCCTCGGCCTTTTTAAACAGCTCGTCTTCAGCCATCTGAATTCCATATTCTGCCGACAGATTTTTAACGATGGACAGATAGAGATCCTTTTCCGGTTTGGAAAAGGTGATCGTCAAACCGAATCTGGCGGAGAGACTCATCGTCTCCTGGAGCGTGTCGTTGAGATGAAGATCGTCTCCGACACGCGCTTCCATGGATTCGCGGACGAGGTGTCTGCGGTTGCTGGTGGCATAGATCGCGATATTCTTCGAATAATCGGCCACATTGCCTTCGAGAATTCCCTTCAGACTGCTGAAATCATCGTCATTTTGTCCAAAGCTGAGATCATCGATATAAAAGATAAACTTCAGCGGGCTGTCGTACAGCTGTTCGATGATTTCCGGTATTTCCCGAAGCTGATGCTTATCGAATTCGACAAGCCGAACACCCCAGTCGAAGAACGCGTTGGCGCATGCTTTGATCGTAGACGATTTCCCGGTTCCGGCGTCTCCGTAGAGCAGCACGTTGCTGGCCGGTTTTCCTTCTGCCAGCGCCCGGGTGTTTTCCAGCACCTGGCTGCGTTCCCGCTGATATCCGTATAGCTGATCGATCGTCTGCAAATCCGGATTTTTTACCGGAATCAGGCGGCCGTTCTTTACCTTAAAGGCGCGGTATTCCGCAAATATGCCGTGTCCGCTGTAAGGCAGCGCTTCAAGCATGGCATCGTATTCTTTTTTTAAATCCGTCTCTTCGGTATCCCAGCGGGGAAGGTCACGATCGTAATCGATCAGTTCCTGTACTGCAGAGCTGGTCACGACGGACAGCTTTTTCAGCAGCTGCAGTTCCCGCTGAAGAGATTCTTCGATGACGGAAGGTATTTTTTCCCGGTGAAGCTTCTTTTCTAAATAGAAGTTTTCGTCGCCGAGAACAAAGTTCTTTACAAATTGGCTCAGATTGCCTCCCTGTCTGTATAATGCGTTTGAAAAAGCTCCGTAGCAGAGCAGCTGCTCGTCCAAGGAGCTTTTTTCAACTGCATTTAAAAGTTTTTGAAGGCTCGAAACGATATCGGTTTCGAGTATACTTCGAAAAACGGAGAGGGCGTTTAATTGTCTGTTCAGATCAAATAAGCTGTTCTTTTTCATTATTCTACCGGCACGGTCCAATCCATGAAGTCTTCGATCTTACCTGTCTGGATACCGTAGATCGTGTCGTACATCTCCTGGGCAACCGGTCCGATTTTGTTGTCGTTGATGATCATCCTTTCACCCTTGTACAGAAGTTCACCGACAGGGGAAACGATGGCGGCGGTTCCGGAAGCGAACATCTCTTTTAACTGACCGTTCTTGTAGGCTTCTTCCAGTTCGTCGATAGAGATCTTTCTTTCGGAAACCTTGATCCCTTTCTTTTTACAGAGAGCGATGATGGAGTCTCTGGTAATACCTGGAAGAATGGATCCGTTCAGCTCGCTGGTGACGACTTCGTCTCCGATGACGAAGAAGGCGTTGGCTGCGCCGATTTCTTCAATATATTTTCTTTCAATTCCGTCGAGCCACAGGATCTGCTCATAACCTTTTTCGTGAGCGATTTCCTGTGCTTTCAGGCTGGCGCCGTAGTTTCCGCCGCATTTGGCTTCTCCGGTACCGCCTTTGACCGCCCGAACGTAAATATCTTCAACATACATCTTAGTCGGTGCCAGACCGTTTTCAAAATAAGGGCCTACAGGACTCAGGATGATCATAAATTTATAGGTGTTGGATCTTCTTACGCCGAGGAACGCTTCATCTGCGAAAATAAACGGACGGATATAGAGCGCAGTTCCTTCACCATGAGGAATCCAGTCCTTATCTACTTTGACAAGCGCCTTGATGGATTCTACAAACAGATCTTCGTCGATAGGCGGTATGCACAGTCTGTCGTTGGTTCTGTTTGTTCTCTTCGCATTCATGTACGGTCTGAACAGTTGGACTTTCCCTTCCGGCGTCTGGTATGCCTTGAGGCCTTCGAACATTTCCTGACCATAGTGAAGAACAACTGCAGCAGGATCCAGCTCAATCGGGCCGTAAGGAACTATGCGTCCGTTGTGCCAGCCTTCTTCCTGATTATAGTCCATGATGAACATGTGATCCGTAAATTCGGTTCCGAAGCGAAGGCCCTTCGGATCAGGTTTTTGTTTAGGATTTTTAGTCAATGTCACTGGAAATTCATATTTCATATTTGGTCCCTCTTTTCTTTTCCGTTTTTCAAAATATGTATCTGATTTCTGCTACTATATTAACGCTAAGATTGTAATATGTCAACAATTTTGCGTTAAAAAAATTGTATAAAAAAACAAAATGATGGACGAGGTGAACCGCGGGGAGAAGCGGTCAACTTTGCGGTTCAAGCTTGTCTGCAAAGGCTTTCGTCCGTTTATAGAGGAGGCGCGTTTCCGCCCGCGGCGGTACGAAGGGAAATGGTTCGCCGATGGGGAAAAGAAGATAGAAGCGAAAGAAAAAGGGAGCAGTGCAAAAAGTTTTTTACCGGGTTTTTCTGAAATTTGAAAGTTTGCCCCGTCCATTTCTTTAGGTTTTTAAGAATCCTCAGAAAATATTGAAACGGTATGGGCGAGGATGTACAATAATTAATGATGTTGGGGGCTTTCCTATCGAAAAGAGACGGAGAGAGAAGATGAAGCGAAAAGTCTCAGAACATCAGAGATTTTTTACATACATGCGGTGTGTATATGCATACGTTTGGAGGTTTAAGATGAAGAAATATGTCTACTCTTTCAATGAAGGATCGAAAGATATGCGGAGCCTGCTCGGCGGAAAAGGCGCCAATCTGGCTGAGATGACCAAGATCGGCATGCCTGTACCGCAGGGATTTACGGTGACGACAGAAAGCTGCAACAAGTACTATGAAGACGGCGGCGTAATCGATGAGGAAGTTGTGAACCAGATCTACGAAAAGCTGTCCGAACTGGAGCAGAAGAGCGGCAAGAAGTTCGGTGACAAAGAAGATCCGCTTCTGGTGTCTGTACGTTCAGGAGCCGTGTTCTCTATGCCGGGAATGATGGATACCATACTCAATTTGGGTCTGAACGACGAGACCGTTCAGGCGCTGGCTAAGCTGACAGAGAATGAAAGATTCGCCTACGACAGTTATCGTCGTTTTATTCAGATGTTCGGCGATGTCGTAATGGAGATTCCAAAGGCCAAGTTCGACAAGATCTTTGACGGCCAGAAGGAAAAGAGCGGCGCTCAGTTTGATGTGGATCTTACCGCAGAAGACCTGAAAGAGGTTATCGCAGGTTACAAAGAGCTGGTGAAAGAAGAGAAGGGAGAAGATTTCCCTCAGGATCCTCAGGTACAGCTGATGGAAGCGGTAAAAGCGGTATTCCGTTCCTGGAACAACGACAGAGCTATCCTTTATCGTAACCTGAACGGTATCGATCACAGCCTGGGCACTGCAGTCAACGTGCAGTCCATGGTCTTCGGAAATATGGGAAAAACCTCCGGTACCGGCGTGGCATTCTCAAGAAATCCGGCCAACGGAGAGAATAAATTGTACGGCGAATTCCTGGTTAACGCTCAGGGCGAAGACGTAGTAGCGGGAATCAGAACACCGCAGCCGATCAGCGAGATGGCGGAAGCATTCCCGGAAGTTTACGCCGAATTTGCCGGCATCGCCAAGAGTCTCGAAGAGCATTACAAAGATATGCAGGACATGGAGTTTACCGTAGAAAGAGGAAAGCTCTATATGCTGCAGACCAGAAACGGCAAGAGAACAGCCCTGTCTGCGGTGAAGGTCGCCGTCGATATGGTTAAGGAAGGCCTGATCGACAGAGAGACTGCTGTTATGCGCGTTGAACCGGAACAGATCGACCAGCTGCTTCACCCGTGCTTTGATGCAGCGACGATCGCCGAAAAAGAAGTGATTGCAGAAGGTCTGCCGGCATCGCCTGGAGCAGCAAGCGGAAAAATTTACTTTACGGCAGCGGAAGCAGCCGACGCTGCGGCCAATGGTGAGAAGACCATACTGGTAAGACAGGAGACGTCTCCGGAGGATCTGGCCGGAATGGTAGCCGCAGAGGGAATTCTGACCCAGAGAGGCGGAATGACGTCTCACGCGGCAGTCGTTGCCCGTGGCATGGGAAAATGCTGTGTAGCCGGCTGCAGCCAGATTTCGGTAGATGAAGATGAAAAGAAAGTGACCATAGACGGAAAGGTATACGGAGAAGGCGATTATATCTCGCTGGACGGAACTTCAGGAAAGGTCTACAGCGGCGAGATAGAAGCCGTAGATCCGGAATTCTCTGAAGAGTTCAAGACGCTGATGTCCTGGGCCGACGAAATTCGCAGCCTGCAGATTCGTACCAATGCCGATAATCCGAGAGATGCAGCCAAGGCGGTGGAATTCGGCGCTGAGGGTATCGGTCTGTGCAGAACAGAGCACATGTTCTTTGAAGACGAGAGAATCCCGGCGATCAGACAGATGATTCTGGCAGAATCTACAGAAGAGAGAGAAGTGGCTCTCGCAAAGCTGCTTCCGTTCCAGAAGGAAGACTTCAAGGGAATCTACAAGGTTATGGGGGAAAGACCGGTAACCATCCGTCTGCTGGATCCGCCTCTTCACGAGTTCCTGCCGCAGACAGAAGAAGAGATGAAGGTCGTAGCGGAGAATACCGGTTCTTCCATGGAAAAACTGGAGAGAATCGCAGAAGAGCTGCACGAGTTTAACCCTATGCTGGGTCACAGAGGATGCCGTCTGGCTATCACCTATCCTGAGATTGCCCGGATGCAGACTCGCGCCATCATTGAGGCGGCTCTTGAGGTAGGACAGGAACAGGGAATTGAAATCAAACCGGAGATCATGATCCCTCTGACCTGCGAAGAGGCAGAGCTTGCGGCAGTGAAGAAGACGGTTCTGGATACGGTGAAGACGGTAGAAGAAGAAACGGGAAAGAAGATCACCTGCTCCGTAGGAACGATGATCGAGATTCCAAGAGCAGCGGTAACCGCCGATGAAATTGCGGAAGAGGCTGAGTTCTTCTCCTTCGGAACTAACGATCTGACTCAGATGACCTTTGGTTTCTCCAGAGACGATACAGGAAAACTGATCAAAGAGTACGTGGACAAAAATATCTTCGAAAAAGATCCGTTCCAGACGCTGGACCAGAAAGGCGTAGGATTCCTGGTTCAGACCGCAGCAAAACTGGGCAGACAGACCCGTCCGGACATCAAGATGGGTATCTGCGGAGAACACGGCGGAGATCCTGCATCGATCGAATTCTGCCACAGAACGGGACTGAATTACGTTTCCTGCTCGCCGTTCCGTGTTCCGATTGCCAGACTTGCGGCAGCCAGAGCGGCGATCAGCAATAAATAAAAAAGAGATAAACTTTTTTCGAATATTGGTTCTGTATACACACGATAAGAGCCGGGGCAGCTAAGCCCCGGCTCTTGTTGTATAAGCGAAAACCCCGTGTTAGACACGGGGTTCAAAAGACGCTATGCGTTTGCTCAATAATCTTCAAAGAGTTAAACTAAATT
>CAJFTU010000042.1 GCA_904420065.1 uncultured Emergencia sp. | reverse complement strand
TATTGCTGCATAAAAACAGCGTAGCAGCTTGAATAACTGCTACGCTAAAAAGTCTAACTTTTGGGGGTCACCTCAAAATAAAAGATAGGGCTTTTATCTGCACATTTTCCTTTCTTAAGTTTTAAATAGAAATAATTACATTTCGGAACAGAACGGAGAGACCTTCGTCCTCTTCCGCGGAGCGGATTTCTCCGCCCCTTTTTATAATAAAGTCCTCATCTCTGACACCGAAGATGATCAGGCTTCATTATACTTTTTCATCAGATCTTCCGCCGTTTCCTTTGTCAGACCGGCTTCCAGGCAAACCTCGACAAAGGCTTCGTTAAGTGCCTTAGTGCGTTCCTCGCCCAGCGGACAGATATCCTGAGAGGCGATGTTTTCTACATAAGCTCTGGCCTTGTCGGACACGGACCAGCTGCCTTCCTTGTTCCAGGTCGCTCTCTCCTCGTAGTTCATGGTGATGTTGCTGTAGTTCTGCTCTTTCTTGTAGTTCTTCAGCGTGTGCTTCTGATTGAGGAAGTTTCCGCCGGATCCTACTTTAAGCATCAGATCAGCTGCCAGCGCTTCTTCATCGAAGCGAATACCCTTCTCGAGGTGCTTCAGTGTACCGATATAATCGTTATCGATGACGATCTTCTCGATGCTCATCTCGGCGATGACGTTCAGTCCGCCTGCTCCGGAAACGTTATCGATACCGGCAAGCATAGCCATCAGACCGCTTCTGGCAGATTCACTTCCGGCCTGATAATCTATGTACTTAGAGTCAGACATAACTGCATAAGTATGTGTAGGCAATCCGTAATATTTTCCCATCTGCGCGTATCCTGCGGTAACCATGCTGCATTCCATGGCTTCCATCGGCGTGTACATGGTCTTCATGTTGAAGATACAAGGAGCGCCTCCGTATACTACCGGATGTCCCGGTTTGATTACCTGAATCAGAACGAGTCCGGCCAGGAGCTCAACCGTGTGCTCAAGGATGCAGCCTGCCAGTGTGATCGGACCGGTAGCTCCCGCGATCTGAGCGGAAATCAGTTCGATCGGAATGTCCATCTTCACGCAGTCCACGATATTTCTGGCTCCGATATGGGACCATTTCAGCGGTGAAGTAACACAGATATCGAATATCGTATACGGTTTTTTCCTGACGTTTTCTTCCGAACCCAACACCGCCTTCAGCAGCTTGAAGGTCCGCGGAACGCCTTCCACATCTGTAGAGCCTCCGATGATCGGTTTTGTGGAGTTCTGCATTTCCGTGTAGTAGAGATACTGCGATCCCAGTTCGCCCGGCGCTTCTTCGCAGACGATGGAAGAGGATACGAAATCGATATGCGGAAGACTCTGAGCCACCTTTGTCAGCAGCTTCAGATCCTTTACACCGGACAGTCTTACTGTCTCACCGTCGCTCTCCAGCACGTTGCTGGCGCTGCTTCCCGGATTGAATCTGGTCTTGCCGTCTCCGAAGGTGCAGTAAAAGTTACCTTCTCTATCGTATAAATCAAAAGACGCCGGCGCCGATTTTATGCACTTTTCGACCAGATCTCTCGGAAACTTGACTTTCTGTGTCTCTCTGTCCACCGTGCAGCCGGCCTTTTCCAAAATATCCAACGCTTCGTCATAAGCAAAGATAATACCTAAGTTTTCCAAAACATGAAGCGCGGTTTCATGCATTTCTTTGACTTGGTCTTCTGTCAGGATTTTTAGCTGAAGACTTTCATCATATTCAAATTTACTCATTTCTTCACCTTAGCCTCTCTAAAAAAATTTTGTACTATATTTAGAATTATACCTTACGCATTTTTTTCAGTTTATATTTTACTTTAGTTATTTTTGTAAAATAATTATAATTTTCTAAAAAACACTTTTTTCTTTCCTGTCGCATTTTCCCGATAAAAAAATTACCAAAGTTTATAATCATTCTATTAGACCTCGCCTCTTTTATAATGGTAAAATAAGTATAAATAAAATGGTAATTTTTATAGCCTGAAGCGAAAGAGGAGGCAAATATGGTTAAACAAATCTATCCCAGAGTAGAAATCAATCTGCAGTATCTGAAAGAAAACGTGGAAGCTATAGTCCAGAGATGCGGTGAATTCGGCATCGACATCGCCGGCGTGATCAAAGGCACGACGGGAATTCCCGAGTGCGCCAAAATGTTCGAAGAAGGCGGTGTAAAGATGATCGCTTCTTCCCGTCTGGAACAGATTGAGGATTCAAGAAATTACGGCATTGATCTGCCGTACATGCTGCTTCGTGTTCCGATGATGTCCGAGCTTCCGGAAGTTGTTCGCCTGACCGACATCAGCCTGAACAGCGAGTTCGAAGTTCTAAAAGCTCTCAACGAAGAAGCCGGAAAGCAGGGAAAGGTTCACAAGGTCATCCTGATGGCAGACCTGGGAGACCTGCGTGAAGGTTTCTGGGACAAGGACGAAATGGTCGATGTGGCTGTAAAAGTAGAAAACGAAATGAAAAACCTGAATCTGGCCGGCGTAGGAACCAACCTGGGCTGCTACGGATCCATCGAAGCTACGGCCGACAAGCTGGACGAGCTGGTTGCCATCGCCGAAAGAATCGAAGCCAAGATCGGCAGAACACTGGAGTACATTTCCGGCGGAGCCACGACCAGCCTGCCGAGAATTTTCAATAAAGATATGCCGAAGAGAATCAACCTGCTGAGAGTCGGCGAAGGAATTCTTCTGGCAAGAGACCTTGATGTATTCTACGGCTACGACATGAGCTTTATGCATCAGGATGTCTATACGCTGAAGGCGGAAGTCATCGAGGTGAAGGATAAACCTTCTCACCCTGTAGGCAAGATTTCCATCGACGCCTTCGGTCATACTCCGGAATACGTGGACAGAGGCATCCGCAAGAGAGCCCTGCTTGGCATCGGTAAGGTGGATTACGGCAGCATCGACGAAATTTTCCCGAAGGATAAGGGTATCGAAGTTATCGGCGCTTCCAGCGACCACACTATTTTGGACATAGAGGATGCGGAGAGATCCCTGAAACCGGGCGACATCGTATCTTTCGGCATCAACTACGCCTCTATCGTCTATCTGACCAACTGCAGAAACGTACAGATCGTTTTCGTGTAAAACGGCACTGATTCAACAGATTTAAAAGAAGGTGAATTTATGGCAAAGCTGACTGACTTTAACTGCCGCTATGCAGAGTACCGCGGCATGACCGCAGAGGATGCGCAGGCTATGGGACTTAGCCTTCCGGACGCTTATCTCCACGGCGAAACCATTGCCAGACTGATTCCAAAAAACGGTGTTCTTCCGCTGGACCCCGTTCTTGAAGCGGAAAATTTGGGAGCACTCATCAAGTTGGACGATTCCCCACTGGGCCCGAGAAAGGCTGAAGATGCCATAAGCGGAATCGAACAGCTGCCGGAAATCGGAGAACTGGATCCTCAGCGCGGGCGGCTTATGGAGACGCTGAAGGCCGTGGAACTGATCAATCAGTCAGGCGGCAGCGCCACAATCGAAATGCACGGTCCAATCACCGTGATCAACGGACTGACCGACATGATGAAGGTTCTTGTCGGCTGGAGAAAGCATCCGGAAGTTCTCGACACCTTTTTCCAAAAGCTGATCGACGGGCTGACTAAATACGCCTGCACAGCAAGAAAGGCCGGATGCCAGGTGCTTTATTATACCGATTCGCCGGGAAGCCTGAATATTCTCGGTCCGAAGTACGCAAAACAGATCACGGAAAGTTTCACCGTACCTTTTCTGAAGGCGTTAGATGAGCAGCTGGACAGCCAATGCGTCGTTCATCTCTGCCCAAAGACGTCGTTCCTTCTCACAGGATTTGAAAAGGCCCGATGGAAAACTTTACCACTGAATGAAACAATGGCCTATACTGACGCGTGCCGCGCAGCCTGCGGCAGAGTCAGATTTCTGGGACAGCGCTGCCGCAAAGACAAAGATATCCAGGTCGATCGCATCCACTATCTGGAGCTTCTGTAAAGCGTCATCCACAGAAAAAAGGAAAGTCTGACTCTCAGACTTTCCTTTTCTTTTTTCTTTCCCACCGGCCAAAAGTACGGCAAAATATAAAACTCGAGGTACGAACATGAATAACTTTTACAATTCCTATTTTAAGGTAGACACGGAAAAGGTAGTCCAAAATTTTTATAAGGTTAAGGAATACATCGGTCCTGACACGGAAATCATACCGGTAATCAAAGGAAACTGCTATGGATACGGGCTGGTTCCTATGGCGAAACTGTTTGAGGAGCGCTGTCATGTCTCTCTGATCGCCAACGCGGCCATGTATGAAGCAGTTCAGCTGCGCCAGGGAGGCGTAAAATGCGACATTTTGATCATCGGTGGAATTCCTCAGCATCTGCTGCATGGCGCCATCGAATACGATCTGCAGGTGCCTCTCTTTGAGGCCGAAACGGCAAAAAGGCTGAATAGTCTGTCGGCCTCCGCAGGAAAAAAGACCAAGGTCCACATCAAGCTGGAAACCGGAATGAACCGCCTTGGCGTGCGCCCGGGTGAAGATCTGTCCCGATTGTTGGAATTGGTAAAATCTTTGGAAAATTTGGAAGTCGTCGGCGCCTACACCCATTTCGCCACTTCTACAGCCGATTACAACGATCCCTTCGTGCTGGAACAGTTCGCCAGATTCAAAGAAGGCGTGGCTCAAATTGAAGATGCCGGAATTACACTAACCTATAAACACTGCTGTAACTCTGCCGCCATTGCCTGGTTCCGCGAAGCTTACGGCACCCACGTCAGATCCTGCTCCTCTATCCTCGGGCATATGGCCATGGAAGATGGCAGAGAACCTATCGGTCTGGAAGAGCCGCTGGAAATCGGCGCCTACATCACCAACATTCACTCTGTCAGCCCTGGCGAAACCATAGGCTACAGCCGCTTTTTCAAAGTGGAAAAGCCGATGAAAGTCGCCACGCTCTCAATAGGTTTTGCCGACGGCTTTTATCTCAAGTGGATGCGGGGTGGAGGTCCTGTTCTGATCAGCGGCGTAAAGACCCGTTTTCTCGGCTGCTGCATGGATCAGTCCTTTGCCGATGTAACCGGAATTCCGTGCAGCCTGGGCCAGAAAGCGATTCTGATCGGACGAGACGGCGACCAACGAATCACCACCTGGGATATGGAGCAATTCTGCGGCAATACCTTTGAATACCTGTATGGAACCATCGGTTCACGGGTTGAACGAATCTATAAATGAGTATAATATAGAATGTGTCACGGCAGAGTTTTCTCAGAAAGGAGGATTTCATGATTCATATTCTTCCCCTGAATAAGAGTAACGAGCTAAAAAACTATGTAGACAGCGGCTTAATCAAACGCCTCGACGAAAGCCGAAACATCTTTGTCGCTCTCGGCGAAAAACGTTACTTTCTTACCTTTCACTGGCTTGACGAGAAAAAAGTCACGCTGTACGCCGACACAAAAGATTTCGTTCTCGTTACCGACAGCGAAGGCGCAGCAGAAGCCGCAAAAAATATCGACATCCCCGACGATGGCATTCTGCAGTTCCACGAATTTCTTCTGGAACTGACCGCAAACGATGTGTACAAGCTGGAAAGCCTGGAAAATATGATCATATCTCTTGAAGACAACCTGTTGATGGATCGAACGCCTAGCAAGGAAGGAATCCGTGATATCATCAAAGTCAGGAAGGATCTTCTGAAGGTAAAACGTTACTACGAGCAGATGGAATTTCTGACAGACGAGCTTTCGGCTATCGACCCTTCTTTCGGATTTATTGACAAAAAGTTCGACCGTCTGCTGGAGTTTGTCCTTCATCTGCAGGAGTATATCGAACAGGTCCGCGAAGCTTATCAGTCTCAAATTGATATCGAGCAGAACAATATCATGAAAGTTTTCACGGTCGTAACCTCCATCTTTTTACCACTGACGCTGATCGCCGGATGGTACGGGATGAATCTGCAGATGCCGGAATTTCACTGGGCCTGGGGATATCCCTTTGTCATCGCTGTCAGCCTGTCGGTTGTCGTCGCTCTGATCGTCATATTTAAAAGAAAAAAATGGTTTTAAATCGCTTGCATTGTTAGTCCGTCCGAAGTATAATGGCATTAAATGTAAATATTATACATTTAATGCCATTTATTTTGTTGAAAAAGATCTGCGTTTTCTTTTTGCTTCAATTTTGTTTCGATAAGAAACAGGATTGAACATTTTGAAACCGCCAAAAGGCTGATTGAGTTATCTTGTTTCTTCAGAAACATTTTTGTTTCTATAAGAAACAAAAAATATCCTATTGAAAAAATCATCTCAGCAAACCGTCTCCAAATCGGATCAAAGATAGAAAAAACGAACTTTTGTTTCAAATTTCTCCTTTTCGTTTCATATAGAAACACTTTATCCAAAATAGAAACAATCCCGCTCAAGCAGACCTCTATCTTTTTCTAAAACAACAATATCTGTTTCATATAGAAACAGACTCGATCAAAAATGAAAAATATCAAAAGGAGTCCTCATGCAATTCAAAGAATACGCCCAATCTCACTTATCGTATATGCAGCGCCTGCTGAAGCATAACTGTCTGCAGTTAGAAAAAATGCCTCCCGGAAAGTTAGTAAAGAAAAAGGCCCACGGAAAAATTTACTATTATGTCAGCGAAAAAGACACTCTGCGGAGTCTGCTGGGTAAGTACGAGCTGCAAAACCGATACATAGAAAAAGAATTTTTAGAACTGGAAAATCCAAAGCTTACATGCAACATTCAGCTTTTGGAACGCTTTTTGAGAAAGTACGAACCGCTCATCGTCTCTCCCTCCCTATGGGACAGTATAGAAGCAGAACAAAACCCCTATCGGCCTGAAGACAAACGTCATCTTTACCGCCAGATCCGCTTTCGTTCAAAATCCGAGGCAGTCATCGCTTCGATTCTGACTTCCTATGGAATTGAGTTCAAATATGAACCGGCGCTCGACTTAAACGGCCAGAGAATTTATCCCGATTTTGTCGTCCGCCGTCCCAGGGACGGAAAGATCTTTATCTGGGAACATTTTGGAATGATCTACGACGAATCTTACCTGGACAAAACCTTTCACAAACTCAGCGAATATCATCTCTCCGGATACGATCTCTGGGATAACCTGATCATCAGCTTCGATCAGTCCGACGGAAGCATCGATCTTACCGTTATAGAGAAAATCATCACCCTTTTCCTGCTCTGATCATGACAGAACAGGTTTTATCCGGTTTGTGCGCTCCATTGCGAAGCTACAGCAGTTTTTCCACGTCGTCCATATACTGAGAATAGTCCTTTCCCTCCCGACGAAACTTCAGCGCGTTGATCAATGATCCGAAGGTTTTTCTGTTTATCGGAAATACTTTCAGGGCTGCGAAGCCTATGACGAAGCAGATGCTCGGCACCAGTATATAGGCTGTATTCAAAAAAGCCACTGCACTGTCGGGCTGCGTCTTTAGGGCAGGATTAAATCCGGACCGGTCAAAGAGAATGCCGAAAAGCTGCACGATTACCGCCGTGATCAGTGTTCCCAGCACCGATACCAAAGACATGACGTCTCCCTCTCTCCTTTTATCATTTACATACTCGTCGACCTCCACAATATCGTAGAAGATCGAACTGGATAACTGCCAAAAGCTGGTTTGCATCACTGCAAACCCGACCACATAGATCGCTGCGCCGATCACTGAACGAGGTGCCATAAAAAATACGCCAAAACCAATCACCGCTGATACCGCCATAGTCGTCATCTGTTGATTGGCCTTTCCCATCGTCAGAGCCATCTTATTTGCCAGAGGCGTCATCAAAATGAAGACAACAATGGTCAGCAAATACATATATGAGGAATATCGGTTATCCAGTCCCAGGCTGTATTGAAGATAGTAAATCGTTCCAATGTTGAAGACGGCAAAGGCGCAGGAAAAGGCCGTCTTGTATATGATCAACAGGCGCATGGTCCTCAGTTTGCACAGCTGAAAATAGTTCTCCAAAATATCCCTTATAACGTTTCCCTTCTTCTTCTCCTTCTTCTCTCCGACCACTGAGTTTTTCTTCGTCAGCGAAAAAGAAGCCAGCCAGCTGCCCAGACAGAACAATGCAATGATCACACCGATAGTTTGCCAGCCTGTCTCCTGATTTCCAGGAAAAATGTCCAAAATCCACAGCGGCATCACATATCCAAGAGCATTTCCCATAATAGAAAAGGCTCTTGATGCGGTGCGCAGCCTGGTTCTCTCATCGTATCCTTTCGCAATTTCCGCGCCGAAAGCGTTGTTGGGAATTTCAAAGGTGGAAAAAGTCAGCCGGAAACAGATGCTCAAAGCAAGATAATATGCGAACATCACCGGCGTAGATGCGTGAATCGTCCGCATGGCCAGAATCATAATTACCGGCATAGCGATCGCTGCCGCAAGGATGAAAGGGCGACGCTTTCCCATAGGAGAGGTACAGTTGTCCGACAAATTGCCCACAATCATCCCGGCAATTACTTCCGCGAAGAGCCCGACGGAAGCGATAGCACTGGCCAGCGTCGGACTCAAACCTGCGCAGTTGGTCAGAAATACCACAAAATACGTACCCATAAAGTTATACGTGCTCCCCTGACCGATATATCCTATTCCATATCCCAGCATCCGTTTCCTCACCTTCTTTCACCGCCTCAGAAAGCGCCGGGGATCCCGGCGCTTTCGTTCTTTGCCTTCGCTCTATTCTCTTTCCTTCTCGGCTTCAGCCTTAACCGCCGCGGCAATCCGTTCTACGATCAGCGGATTAAACGGGTCCGGCAAAACGTAATCGGCCGAAAGCTCCTCTTCCGGAATAACCCCGGCTATTGCCCTGGCCGCCGCCTCCTTCATCTCCTCGGTAATCCTCCCGGCCCGCGCATCGAGAGCTCCGCGGAAAATTCCCGGAAAAGCGATAACATTGTTTACCTGATTAGGAAAATCGGAACGTCCCGTTCCCACTACCGCGGCTCCCGCTTCTTTTGCCAGATCCGGCATGATCTCCGGCACCGGATTGGACATGACGAACACGATCGGATCCTTAGCCATGGAACGGATCATATCCTGAGAAACGATTCCCGGCTTGGAAACGCCGATCAGAATATCCGCTCCCTTCATGGCGTCGGCCAGACTGCCTTTTACCATTCTCCGGTTGGTTTCCATCGCGATTTTCTGCTGTTCCGGATTGTTGTACGGCGCTCCCTCATAGATCGTCCCCTTGCTTCCGCAGAGAATGATCTCACCAAACCCCATCCGCATGATCATCCGGGCTATGGATATGCCGGCAGAGCCTGCGCCGCTGATGACGATCTTCAGATTGCCCAGCGATTTTCCCGTAACCTTGCAGGCATTGAGGAGTCCTGCACAGGTGATGATGGCCGTACCGTGCTGATCGTCGTGAAATACAGGAATATCGCACTTTTCGATCAGCGCCCGTTCAATTTCAAAGCAGCGCGGCGCGCTGATATCCTCCAGATTGATTCCGCCAAAACTCTTGGAAATATTGTACACGGTATCGATAATCACCTGCGGATCTTTGGAATCGATACAAATAGGTATGGCGTCAATGCCCGCAAATGCTTTGAACAGCGCGCACTTTCCCTCCATGACCGGCATTCCCGCCGCAGGCCCTATGTCGCCCAGGCCCAGAACCGCGGTTCCGTCAGTAATCACCGCTACCGTATTTCCCTTTCCAGTATACGTATACGCCAGGCTCTCGTCTCTCTCGATCTCCAGGCAGGGTTCCGCTACCCCCGGCGTATAAGCGATGGCCAACTCCTCCCTGTTGGTGATGGGCGCCTTGGTCTCTACCGAAAGCTTTCCCCTCCATTCTGCGTGTTTGGCAAGTGCCAATTCCCTTTTATCCATTGTCGATTCCTATCCTTTCCTGTATTAATGATTTATTTCCAGTCAGAAAGGCTTTCCAGCCACTCTGTCCCTTCCTTGATCTGCCGTCTGACTTCGCTCGGCGCAGTACCGCCGTAAGAAACTCTGGCATCAACGCAAGCCTTAATGCCGATATCGCCCAAAGACTCTCTGGTCACTCTCGGATCGATGGCCTGCAGTTCCTCATCGGTCAGATCCTCAAAATCGCATCCCCTGTGCTCGCAGGTTTTTACCATCTGACCTACGATGGAGTGAGCCTGGCGGAACGGAATTCCCTGTTTGGCAAAATGCTCAGCGATATCCGTCGCGTTGAGAAATCCTTTGCTGAACTGCTTTTCGATCTGATCCATGCGAAATTCCGTCTTATCCAACATATTGGCAAAGATCTGAATGCTGGCCTTCCAGGTGTCTATCGCATCGAACAGGCTCTCCTTATCTTCCTGGAAGTCCTTGTTGTAGGCCAACGGAGTTCCCTTCATCACTGTCAGAAGCTGCATGAGATCGCCGTAAACCCTTCCCACTTTGCCTCTGAGCAGTTCCGCCATATCCGGATTTTTCTTCTGCGGCATGATACTGCTTCCGGTGCAATAGCTGTCATCGATGGCGATATAGGAAAATTCCTGGGAATTCCACCAGACGAATTCCTCCGCCCACCGAGAGAGGTGCATCATGGAAATGGAGGCGTCACTTAAAAATTCCAAGCTGTAATCTCTGTCACTGACGCTGTCCATAGCGTTTTCCGTAGGCGCCGAAAATCCCAGCAGTTCTGCTGTTTTGTGCCGGTCGATAGGCAGGGTGGTCCCCGCCAGAGCGCAGGAACCCAACGGACAGAAATCCATCCGCTCATAGGTATCGATCAATCTGCTGATGTCCCGCCTGAACATCTGAAAATAAGCCATGAACACGAAGCCCAGAGTAATCGGCTGAGCGTGCTGCATATGGGTAAAGCCTACGGTTATGGAGTCGGCATACTTTTCCGCCTTTTTCAAAATTACCGATTCAAGATAAAACAGACGGTGCAAAATCTGACGGATCTCCTTTTTCAGGTAGAGCCTTCCATCCACCTGGCACTGATCGTTCCGGCTTCTTGCTGTGTGGAGTTTTTTCCCGGTTTCTCCGATTTCCTCAATGAGACGGCTCTCTATTCCCATGTGGATATCCTCGTCATCCACGTTAAAGACGATGTCTCCATTATAGATTTTTTCTCTTATTTTTTCAAGGCCCCGGACGATCTGTTCCTTTTCCTCTTCTGTCACGATTCCCTGGGCCGCCAGCATGGTTACGTGGGCGATGCTTCCGTCGATATCCTCGCTGTACATCCTCTTGTCGAATCCAATCGACGCGTTAAACTGCTTTACCAGTTCGTCCATTTCCTTCTCGAATCTTCCGCCCCATAAGCTTGCCATTTCTTGCTCCTCCTTTATTTTACACTCTTCTATATCCTAATCTGTCAAAAACTATCCCCGTGTCAAACACGGGGTTTTTCACAGTCGGGCATAGCCCTTATTCCTCGCGGCACGCGTGCAACACGTAATGCG
>CAJFTU010000041.1 GCA_904420065.1 uncultured Emergencia sp. | reverse complement strand
CTTGGCGGGAGACTGCCTGGGAAAGTAGGTCGTTGCCGGTTTTCCGAGAAGCAAGCTGTTTCAGCTTGCTTTTTTCGTGCGCAAAATCCCTGTCGGAAACAAACTCCCAGGTTCCATCCTCTCGCCGGTCTTGTTTAAAGAAGGTAAAGTATGATATAATAATGGGTACATTTACAGTGTTTACAGAAGAAAGGCAGAAAGACATGATGACTTTTTTTAAAATTGTATTTTCCATTTTGCTTTGCTGCCCTCTGGCCTATATACTTGTGTATCTGTTTAACAAAATCGTTGAGGAAGCGACGAAAAAACGTTAGGAGTCAAAGCGATGAGAAGAGGTCTTTTTATCACCGTAGAAGGACCCGACGGTTCCGGCAAGTCGACACAGATAGAGTACCTTAGGAATTTTTTTTCCGAGAGGAATACGGAGTGTCTGTTTACCAGAGAACCCGGAGGTACGGCTATCGGCGAAAAACTCAGGGATATCATTCTGGATCGGAATAACCGGGAGATGTGCGATATGACAGAAGCGTTGCTTTACGCGGCGTCACGGGCTCAGCATGTGAATCAGCTGATCAGGCCGGTTTTAGAAGCGGGCGGCATTGTAATATGCGATCGGTTTATTGATTCAAGCATTGCTTATCAGGGCTACGGACGCAGCTTGGGGGATTCCGTAAGACTGATCAACGAATTGGCCGTCGGAGACTGTATGCCGGACGTTACCTTTCTATTGGAGCTTTCACCCAAGGAGGGAAAGTCCCGAATTGAAGAAAACGGTCAGGACAGACTGGAACAGGAAAAGATAGAATTTCACAACCGGGTCTTTGAAGGCTATGAGAAAATCGCAGATCTGTATCCTGAACGATTTGTGCGGATCGATGCGGGGAGAGACCGTATGACCGTGAAGAAAGATATTCTTGAACATATGGAGCATATTTTAAGGGATAGAGGGTTTTAATGTCACTGAGAAACTATCAGGAGTGGGGCCTGCTGATTGATCGTCTTTACAAAGCCGTGATCAGTGGAAATGTTTCCCATGCGTATATCGTAGAAGGGGACAGCTGTATTGATAAAGAGAGATTTGCAAAGGATTTCGTGAAAGCGATACTCTGCAGGGAAGAACCGGGATACGGATGCGATCAGTGTACTGTATGCAGAAAAATTGAGCATGATAATTATGAAGATATGTATATCGTAAGAGCAGATGAGATGTCTCTAAAAGATGCTACAATTTCCGGACTGCAAGCCAAGCTGAAAGTCAGGCCGACGGCAGGAGAGCGAAATATCGCTCTCATCTGCGACGCCGATACGATGACGGTCAGAGCTCAGAATCGTCTGTTGAAAACTTTGGAGGAACCCAGCCCTGGAACAGTGCTGATTCTCCTGTCGGAAAACACGGAAAATCTTCTTCCGACGATACTTTCTCGCTGTATCGTTCTGCGTCTGGGAAACTACGTACAGAACACCGAGGAACTGAATTTGGATTTTCCACGGGAACTGATGGAGATGATTGTGACCGGCTCCTACTTCTGTGATCTCAAAGACAAACTGGATCACGGGGTCAGGGATAGAAAAGAGGCTTTTGTCCTTTTAGACGGATTGGAAAGACTGTTCAGAGAATATCTCCTCAGCGACAGTCCGGTAAGCCTTCGAAAGGAACAGATCATTGAAGATATCAATTATGTGGAGGCGGCCAGAAGGGATCTGTTGGCGAATGTGAATTATAAATATGCGATGAGAAATCTGGTATTGAAAATTGGAGGATAATATATGATAAAAGTTGCAGGCGTGCGGTTTAAAAATGCGGGAAAAGTGTATTACTTTGATCCCGATCAGTTGGAGGTCAAGCTTCACGACAACGTGATCGTGGAGACAGCGAGGGGCCTGGAGTTCGGAACTGTGACGATGGAAGTTACAGAGGTCAGGGACGAAGATGTGGTGCAGCCGCTGAAAAAAATTATCCGTATTGCCGGAGCGGAAGACATCAAACATCACGAAGAAAATGAGAAGAAAAAGGCCAGGGCATTGAAGCTGTGTCAGGAAAAGATCAACAAACACGGCTTGGAAATGAAGCTGATCGATGTGGAATATACCTTTGACAACAACAAAATCATTTTCTACTTTACGGCAGACGGCCGGGTGGATTTCCGCGAACTGGTTAAAGACCTGGCCAGCGTGTTCAAAATGAGAATTGAACTGCGTCAGATCGGCGTTCGCGATGAGGCAAAGATGATGGGAGGTATCGGTTCCTGCGGAAAAAGCCTCTGCTGCAGCACGTGGCTTTCTGATTTTGAACCAGTATCGATAAAAATGGCTAAAGTTCAGAATTTGTCCCTGAATCCGAACAAAATTTCCGGCATATGCGGGAGACTGATGTGCTGTCTGAAGTATGAGAACGAAGTCTATATGGAACTGCGCAAGGGACTTCCAGACAACGGAGAAAAGGTCAGAACCAAAGACGGAATGGGAAAAGTGGTGGAAACCAACATATTGGGGAGCAAGGTCAAAGTCAGACTCTATACGGGAGAGAAGGACGACGACGGCGAAGAGAAGCTGGGAACGGAGATCTACACGTATAAAAAGGAAGAGATTAAGCGGCTCGGACAGCACAAGAAGAATAACAGCCACAATACAAAAAATATACTGGAAGAAGTGGACAAAGAGTATGTGGACGAGCTGAAAAAAATGATAAAGGAATAATATTCATGGATTTACGTCTTGATGAAACCGGCTTCGGGACGCTGAAAATCTTTCAGTGTCCCGAAGAATTTTGTTACGGGATAGATGCGGTGCTTCTGGCCGATTATGCTGCAGGCGCTGCGAAAAAGCAAAAGAACAGGTGCAGAATTATGGATCTGGGCACCGGTACGGGTATCGTACCGTTGATCTTGTCCCATAAGACGGATGCCGGGTATATTGCCGGTCTGGAAGTGCAGGAGGAGTCCTTTGCCCTGGCGCAGAAGAATGTCTTCTGCAACAATCTTGAGGACAGGCTCCACTTTTTTCGCGGCGACGTGTGCGACTTCAATTCGGAAGGAATGGAAGGCACCTTCGATATCGTCACATCAAATCCTCCGTATATCAAGAGCCGATGCGGTATAGAAAGCCGTAATCGGGTGAAGGCTGCGGCCAGGCAGGAGACGACAGGCACTCTGGATGATTTTGTTCGCTGTGCGGCTCGGATGCTGAAAGATAAGGGAGAGTTTTTTATGGTTCACAGGCCGTCACGTCTTGTGGATCTGTGCGAAAGCTGCAGAGCCAACCGGCTGGAACCAAAAGAAATGGTCTTCGTCAGCGGTAAACCGACCTCAGTACCCAATATTCTCCTTGTTCGCTGTGTAAAAAACGGAAAACGGGAATTGCGTATAGCAAAGCCGATGTATGTCCATAATGAAGACGGAAGCTATTCTAAGAGAATACTAAAAATATACGAAAAAACCATGTAAAGTGGTTGCTATTTTATGGTAAAAACGGTATAATGATCCACAGGCAGGAAAAGGAGGGGTTATTTTGATTACGATTAATGTGAAATCCGCATTAATTTGTGTGTTGTTCATCGCAGTGATCGTTCTGGTCATTTATCTGATTATCATTGCAAAGAATCTGGTAAAGACCATTAAGGAGACAAATAAGATCCTGACAGATGCCGCAGTAATATCCAAGATAGCTGCAGAGAAGACAGTGCAGGTGGAGTCGATCGTCGACGACGTTCAGGCGGCGGTTTCGGATCTGTCAAAGGCGGTGAGAGGGGAGCAGAATCTGGTCAGTACCCTTTCCAATATTATTAAGGCCCTGGGGCCAATGATCGCTTTTTTGCGAAAGGACGACGATGAGAAAACGGCGTCGGCGAAAAAGTGCAAATAGGGCAATTGCTGTGTTCTGGTGAAAGGAGTTTAATTATGAAGGCGACAGGAATCGTGAGACCGGTGGATGCTCTGGGAAGAGTTGTCATTCCGGTTGAACTCAGAAGGAATTTGGGCATTAAGACAGAGGATTCACTGGAAATCTTTGTGGACGGTCAGTATATCATGCTGAAGAAATACGAGCCTTCGTGCGTGTTCTGTGGAGAAGTGAACGATATAAGACTGATTCATGGAAAAACGGTATGCGCGAAGTGCATTGAAGAGATGAAAAAACTGTAGAAACTGTAAAAACTGTAAAACAGGCAGTATACCGGATAGAATTTGTTCAAAGCAGAAGGTGACTTTCTGCTTTTCTTTTTTTGACGCAAAGGGAGACAGCCTGCCGCTGAGAGAAAAGGGGTTTTTTACTTCTATTGTTGAAAAAAAGGGAAATAATTAGTATACTGTTAATATAATAGCTAATGGAGGAGAGAAGTGGCGAAATTTTTAGTTCAAAAGAGCAAGCCATTAAATGGGGAGGTCGTTATCAGCGGTGCGAAAAATGCAGTGCTGCCGCTGATGGCAGCTGCTATATTGGCAGAGGATAAATGTATAATCAGGGATGTACCAGATCTTCGCGACGTGGAGGTCATGAAAGAAATTTTAGCTTCTCTGGGTTCAGAGATAAAAGAGATAGAAGAATCAGTTTTAGAAATCAGAACAGAAAAAATTATCAGCAATGAGGCGGATTTTGATCTGGTCAGCAAGATGAGGGCGTCCTTTCTGGTTATGGGACCGCTTCTTGCCAGAATCGGCAGGGCCAAAGTACATTCTCCCGGAGGATGTACCATTGGTGCGCGGCCCATCGACCTGCATCTGAAGGGTTTTGAAGCGCTCGGTGCAGAGATTATTGTAAAGGATAATTACGTAGAAGCTGTTGCGGGCAAGGACGGACTCAGAGGAGCCAGTATTTACCTGGACTTTCCGAGCGTGGGAGCTACGGAGAACATCATGACGGCAGCCGTTCTGGCCAAGGGAACAACCTATATCGAAAATGCAGCAGAAGAACCGGAAATCGTGGATCTGGCCAACTTTTTAAACAAGATGGGGGCCAGAGTCAAGGGGGCCGGAACCGATACCATCAAAATCGAAGGCGTCAGCAGTCTGGGCGGCGTGGAACATACGGTGATTCCCGACAGAATTGAGACCGGAACCTTTATGCTGGCTTCGGCGATTACCCACGGCCAGGTGCTGATCCGCAACGTAGTTCCCGATCACGTCAAGCCGATTACGGCAAAACTCAGAGAGTGCGGAGTAGTTGTGGAGATGTCCGACGAGGGCATGTATGTAGTCGCAGATCAGTCCGAGCTGATTGCAACCGACATAAAGACTCTGCCATATCCGGGATTCCCTACAGATATCCAATCGCCATTTATGGCTTTCCTGACTACCGTGAAAGGAGCCAGCACGGTAATCGAGACTGTTTTTGAAAACAGATTCATGCATGTTGCGGAGCTCAATCGTATGGGAGCCAATATCAAGACCGAGGGAAACCGCGCGATGATCCAAGGCGGTAAACAGCTGGAAGGCGCGCAGGTTATCGCAACAGACCTCAGAGCAGGAGCGGCACTGGTTCTTGCAGGCCTTGTGGCTCAGGGCACCACGGAGATTTCGGAGATCTATCATATCGAGCGAGGATATGAGAAGTTTACGGAAAAATTCAACTCTCTCGGCGCCAACATCTTCAGAATCGAAGATTAATCTACAATGGAGGAAACCCTGAGACGGAATGTTCTCATTCTGTTTCGGGGTTTGTTTTTACAGTGGAAAAATACCGCCTGACGGCTGCTTTTGGAAATGGGAATCTCATTCACCTGCTGACCTCAGTTCCCTGATAGTAGTGGGAAAGGATCTCCCGGTAACTTTTTCCCTTTTTCGCCATGCCGTTGGCTCCGTACTGACTCATTCCCACACCGTGACCGGAACCGCTGGTGGTCAGAGTAATTTCCTTTCTGTTGACGGAAATTTTGATGCGGGCAGAATACAGGTCAAGGGCGCTGCGAAGGTCGGTTCCGGATATGGTCTGACTGCCTATCTGGATTTCCGATACCCGGCCGCCTTCCGAACGAGACTTTATCTCTATATTTGAACTGTTGATCTCTCCGAAGTTCAGCTTGGGAAAGGCTGTTCTGATTTTCTCTGCGAATTGGGAAATGGTCATGGTCTGAGTTTCCTTCTTGTGGGTAGCTCCCGGTTCGTAGGAACTGGAAACGCTTACCAGATAAGGAAAGGTGCCGGAGAAAACATCCTGAGAGTTTTCTGTTTTGCCTGCGCTGGAGGAGAAGAACAGGGCGTGGGCGGCAAGATTGCCGTCGTACAGGAGTACCTGACCTTTCGTGTCGTTGACGGCGTCTTTCACCTTTTTTGAAATATTGTCGCTTCGGTAGACCTGGCAGTGCACGGTATCGCAGAGGTCCGTGCCGGCATTGATGCGGCCCAGAGCATAGGTGCGGCTGGCTACCGCCTGCGCTTTCAGCGCTTCTTCTTCAAAGGAATCGGGCATTTCTGAGGCGACTACGCCTTGTATGTACTCTTCGAACGGAATGGTGACGGATTTGTCCTGCTTCGTGATGTAGATCTCCACTGTTTCGGGAATTTTTCCGCCGTAGGGAGTGGCTTCCTTTTCCAGGATGCGCGGAAAGAGTTTTATGCTGGCATAGGGGAGCAGTACGATCAGCACGAGCATACAGATCACATAAACGGCGATGTGACGGGGATCGATTTTTCTTCGGTGAAACATGTATCATTGTCCTCCTGCTTTCAGTCTATGCCGATGTGGACAAAATAGACGTAAAAGTATATAATTAGAGGACAACAATAATGCAAAGTGAGAGGAAGGATGTATGGCGGATATAAAATTTCTGGAACTGCTGTCCAAGGACTATCCCAACGTTAAGGCGGCTACGGCAGAAATCATAAATTTAAGCGCAATTCTCGCGCTGCCCAAGGGGACGGAATACTTTTTAAGCGATCTGCATGGAGAGCACGAAGCGTTCATCCATATGCTGAAGAGCGCATCCGGCACCGTCAAGAGCAAGATCGACGAGCATTACGGAGGGGTGCTGAGCGAGGGAGACCGGGACGATCTGGCAGCTTTGATCTACAATCCTCAGGCGGAGATCAACCGAAGAAAAAAGTCTGAGCGGGATTTTGACAAATGGTGCGTAACGGTCATCTATCGTCTGGTTACCATATGCAAGTCGGTTTCCACCAAATACACGCGGTCCAAGGTAAGAAGACGGCTTCCCAAATACCTGGATTATGCAATGGATGAACTTCTGCACGCGGACGACGAGGAAAACCGCAGCCATTACTACAGCGCCATTATCAATACGGTAGTGGAATGCGGCATCGCTGAGGATTTTATCATAGAAATGGCCGATGCCATCAGCAACCTGGCGGTCGATCATCTGCACATTATCGGTGATATTTTCGACAGGGGCGCTCATCCGGATACGATCATGGATTTTCTGATGAACTATCACGATGTGGATTTTCAATGGGGAAATCACGATATCGTGTGGATGGGCGCAGCTACGGGCCACTGGGCCTGCATTGCGAATATCCTCAGGATGAACATCAGTTACAACAATTTTGATATGATGGAGATAGGATACAGCATCAATCTGCGGCCGTTGGCTACTTTTGCAGAGAAGGTGTACGGCAACGATCCGTGCGAGTTTTTTGCGCCGCATATTTTGGACCGAAACAAGTTCGATCCCGTGGACGAAAAGCTGGCAGCCAAGATGCACAAGGCGATTGCCATTTGCCAGTTCAAAGCGGAGGGGCAGAGAATTATGGCCCATCCGGAGTACCAGCTGGAGAACAGGCTGCTCCTCGATAAGATAAACTGGGCTGACGGAACGATTGAGATAGAGGGAAAAACCTATACGCTGAGAGATACCAATTTCCCTACCGTAGATCCGAACAATCCTTACGAGTTTACGGACGAAGAGCGGGAGGTCATGAACTCTCTCGAGGCCTCTATTTTGAATTCGGAGAAACTTCAGGCGCACATTCGATTCCTGTACAGCCACGGAGCGCTGTATAAAAAAGTAAACGGAAACCTTCTCTATCACGGATGCATTCCTATGACAGAGGACGGAGAGTTCGAGGCTGTGGAATTCAACGGTGAAAGCTTTAAAGGAAAAGCGCTGATGGACTACCTGGACAGTGAGGTAAGAAAAGCCTATTTCTCACCAAATGAATCGGACGAGAGCGGCCGGAGAGGCGATCTGATGTGGTATCTCTGGCTTGGCGGAAATTCTCCTCTGTTCGGCAAGGAAAAGATGACCACCTTTGAGCGTCTGTTTATTGCGGATAAATCCTCTCATAAGGAGCCGGTAAGACCGTATTATCGGCTGATTAAGGAACGGGGACCATGCGAAAAAATTCTTCACGAGTTCGGTCTGGATCCGAGCCGGTCGAAGATTCTCAACGGTCATGTGCCGGTCAAGATCAAGGATGGAGAAAGTCCGGTGAAAGGCGGAGGACTGCTTTATGTTATCGACGGCGGTATTTCCAAAGCCTATCAGAAGCAGACCGGAATTGCAGGCTATACGTTCATCTTCAATTCCAGATTTATGGCTCTGGCGGAGCACAAGCCGTACAAACCGCTTCAGGCAGACGGTACGCAGGAGTTCCAGTCTCCTGTGGTAAAAACAGTAGCCGTGCTGCCGGAGAGGATGATGGTCATCGATACGGATCAGGGAGCGGAACTGACCGAACAGGTCAACAATATGAAACAGCTGGTGGAAGCCTACAGAAAAGGTCAGCTGAAGGAAAAGTATTAAACTGTTCTTAAAAAGATAGTTAAAGATAATTTAAGCCCGGAAAGCGATTGCTTTTCGGGCTTGCATCGTTTTTGGTCTAAAGTGTTTCTACTCCTGTTTGGTAATACTGCTCCTGAAAACGGACGGCGTTTGTGATCTCTTCCCGGTTGAACGTCAATCCTTCCGGTGCAGCGACCAGTTTATCTTCCACATCGTCGAGACGGTGTATGATACCGATGATTTTTCCGGTATACGCCTCGACCGGGATTTCTATGCCCAGAAGATATACGTCAAGTTCTTCACCGTCGCCACTGACCGTATCGGGAATATAGCCGTAGTTGACGGGATAGAGCAGATCGGCGTGCCGCGGATGGGCGCTGCCCAAGGGACGGTCGATTTTGATCTGTACTGTCTTGCCCAGATAGGAACTGACCAGAGCGCTGCGAAGGATGCGGCGAATCAGATCCTGTTTTCCCTGAAGGTATTTCTCCCTCCCGCCTTCGGCAGGTACGGTTTCGGCAAGATCAATTTTCCGCTTTTCGTATTCTCTGGCAGCTTCCGGACGTTCGTTGAGGTAATCCCTGAAGTTTATATAGTCTCTCCATGCCGGACTGCCTGTGGGAACGACATGGATAAAGTGTGTCTGCAGATTGCCGCTTCCATCGTAATAGCTGCCGCAGGCGAACAGAAGCTGTCCGGATTGAGGCGCTTTTGGGCGATAGTAAAATCCGTTGTTCTCAAGTTTTTCCTGGAATTCAAGGATATCTTCTAAACGATCTGCCGCTATAGCTATATCGATGATCGGTATTGCTTTGATCGAAGGAATGGCCGTGCTTCCGATGTGTTGGATGTCTGTAATGGCAGGTCCGAGTATTTCCCGGAGTTGGGAAATCGTATTTTTTGCCTCGGCTTCCCACTCTGATTCATGTTGGCATAATCTTACCGCGCCGCGTTTTAATCCAAGCATTTTTTATCACCTCCAAGTATAAAAGTTTTTTCATAGAATTAAAGAGTATCCTTGTTAGTGCGGCAGGCAGCAACCATTTCTCCAATAGTGAATAGATTTTTATTCATAAGTCGACCTCAAAATAAAAAAGTGATAAATAGAATGCTACACATCGATGGGCGTATCTTCATATAATTTACTGTAACGGGCAGCAATCAAATCGGACAATTTATCGGAATTACGATCGTATTCTTCCTGCGTTATCCCTCGTATTACACACAGCCCTCTCTGAAGCCATGTCGGATTGGTTTCAAAATAACCGGACGACTTTTCGCTATATTTACGTTTCGCCGCTCAATATCAAATAGTTGTTGAAATTTGAGGGTTTATATCGCTTTTATTATTTGTAATTATACTTAATTATTTACGAAAAGACAAGTCTCAATATGTTAGACATTAAAAGATCGTAAGGGTCCCTCTTCCATTGCCGATTTATTTCTATACTTGGGTGGTATAATGAAATCGGACTAATTTCAATATAACTTTTAGCTCAATGGAAGCGAAGGAAAAATCAGGAAAATGATGATGATCCAATACGAGAACAAGATCAGTGAAGTAATGCGGGCCCATAATCGATGGCTGATGCAAAATAAAGGACAAAATTTACAGGGGAGAAAAGAAATAAAGGATTTGTTCGGCTATTTAAACAGAAGATTCACGATCAATATTCGCCGGATTGAGGAATCGGAGTCGATATATTACCGGATACTCATGGCCAATGCAAAAGGCTGCGAAAAAAGGGCGAGCAATGCCGACGCGGACCTAACGGGATATATAGTGGAAATCTTTCGTGATCACCGCAGCGAATCGTATTACCGGGAACTTCAGCTTAAAGGCAACTTGGTCTTATCTGTTCTTTGTGAAGAAAAAACACGATATGTAATGTCAGCATCCAACCGCTTGTTTCTTGAGTCAAAGATATTCCTGGGAATTGATCCAGTGCACAAAGACGCCGAAGATGATATTTTTTTAGACTATTGTATGTGTCTGGAGCGATATTGGCAGGCATATGAAAAGCATATTTAAATACAAAAGCAAAAACCGCCGTTCAAAGAACAGCGGTTTTATGGTGCGCTATGAGGGACATAGCGAACTTTCCGGAAAGTTCGCCGTTCTGCTCTTCCCAAAACCAAAATGCACGATGATAATGATAGCGGAAGAGGGTATGCAACGGTAAAGCGTTTACTTTCCACTTTTCTATAATAAGTTGCGTAAATCTCCGGCTGTGCCTTTTTAAATGCCGTGGTATCAAATCGACTTGAAGTAACGGTTTTGTATCTGATTTTATAGATACCGGCCAGCATTTCTTCGGTTTCTCTTCGTTTTAGTTCTTGTTTTAATTCGTCCTTTATGCTGTCGATTTCCCCCGTTAGTTCTTCTTTCATTATTTCTAACGCCTTTAGATTTTCCACCAATTTACTTATATCCTTGATACTCATTTTTTCTCTCCTTTTCCTCTATGAAGAGGTGCGCATCTCTTTCATGTTTATGGTATAACTCTTTTCAGGTTATAAGTTAACCGTTTTTAGTATTTTTTTTATTATTTATTAATCTTTTTGGTTGGTTTACAACTTTTTTCGTATTATACTATAGATGAAAGGAGATTTCCCCATGCCAATTCGATATATAAATAATACGCAAATCGTCAAAGAAATAAAAAAATTAATGCTTGATTCTGATATCTCTCAGCGGTGTATTGCAGAAAAGCTCAATATCACGCCGCAAGGATTAACAAAACTTTTGAATAAAAAAAATTTCGGTTTTGAAGACGCAAAAAAAATATTGAACGTGATGGGATATGCTTTAATTATTGAGTTTGAAAAATCGGAAGAAATTAAGGAAGAAAATAGAAATGATTGATATTAGTGATTTACGTACACACTATGAACAAGGAAGAGTTGTTATAACAATTCATGCGCAAGAAAGATTAAGACAGCGGAAAATAAAAACAAAAGATGTGAAAAGCTGTATAATGACGGGGGAAATTATTGAGCAGTATCCCGATGACTTTCCATTTCCAAGCTGCCTGATTTTGGGTAATTCTGTGGAAGGAAAACCTTTACACGTAGTAATGAGTGATAATGGTACAGAGAGCCGTATAATAACGGCATACTTTCCAGATCATAGCAAATTCGAAAGTGATTATAGGCATAGAAAGGAGTAACACGATGACGTGTATGAGTTGCAAGAGCGGAGAAATGAAAGAGGCGAAAACAACGTATTTCGCACAATTAAATAACTGTTATGTAATCATTGAAAATGTACCGTGCTTAAAGTGTGAGCAATGCGGGGAAGAATTTTTAAATATCACTGTAGCGGAAAAAATAGATGATATCCTGGATAGTATTGAGAATATCGCCAGTAAAATTTTTATTCTGGACTATACAACAGCAGCGTGAGTTTAATAAAAAACACTCAAAAACGAGAAAACAAAAACCGCTGTTCAAAGAACAGCGGTTTTCTGGTGCGCCATGAGGGACTCGAACCCCCAACCTTCGCATTCGTAGTGCGCGACTCTATCCAATTGAGCTAATGGCGCATACGCCTAATTGATCGTACCTCATTATTATATATAATATAGTCGATTTTGTCAAAGGAATTTTTAGCATGATAGCAGGATTTTGGAGAAGAAAGCCGCACCTTTTATGATATAATGGATTTCAACAATATGTGAGTATTTATACAGTGAGGAGAGAGAAGATGGTTCGCGAGGCGAGAAAAAACGATTTGCGGGAGATATTGGAGTTATACCTGCACCTGCACGAAACCGGCGTGCCGGATCAGTCTGAACAGCTGACAGCCGTGTGGGAAGAAATTTTAAGGGACGATCGGTATCATTTGCTGGTTAATGAAGTCGAAGGAAGAATCGTTGCGTCCTGTACCTGCGTTGTTGTTCCCAATTTGACCAGAGATCTTCGCCCGTACGCCCTGGTGGAAAACGTGGTCACCCGATCGGAATGCCGAGGGCGGGGTTACGCGACGGAGTGTCTCGCATCGGCCCGAAAAGTGGCGGAGCAGAGCGGATGTTATAAAATTATGCTGATGACCGGGTCGAAAGAGGAGAAAACACTGCAGTTTTACAAAAATGCCGGATACAGCAGCGGAGATAAGACGGCGTTCGTACAGTGGCTGGCGCGGTAGAGCTGCGGAGAATTCCAGAATTTGACTGGCGAAAAAGGCTTTTTTCCTTTTACTTTTATTGCTATTTGTCGTAAAAGACAGTATAATGATGGAAGTTGAAAAAGGGGAAGAGGAAATGAGAAGCAATCGATACAACAAGAAAACATACGACTTCAGCGGACAGAAGTACAGTCCGGAACTGATCCGCAAATACGAGGATCCGGAATACGCAAAAGCTGCTGATCAATATGAACGAGAGGCCCGTCGAAGAAAGAGAGGGAGCAATACGTCCTCTGCCGGCCGCGCCGTTTCCGGGGGCAGGCGGGGAAAGAAAAAATATCGCCTGAATAAGCTGAAACTTTTTCGTAATATCTTGATTTTCGTGCTGCTCTTGGCCGTTTTTGCGTCAGGTGCGTTTTTCTATTTGACGAGAAACTTTGACAAAGTGGATACGGATAAGGCCAGCTTTGCCATAGATCCGCAGGTGGCCGAAGATCTGAGCGGTTATAGGAATATCGCCATACTTGGCGTAGATGCCAGAGCTGACGAGGGCTATGACGGCAGCAGAACCGATGCAATTATCGTCATGAGTATAGACAAATCCAACGGAGACATCCGTTTGATCTCGGTGATGAGAGACTCCTATCTGCGCATGGGGTACTTCGACGGATCCCTGATATTGGACAAGATCACGCACGCTCATCACTACGCCGGAGGGGTAAATACCTGTGCGGCGCTGAACCGGAGTCTGGATTTGAATATAGAGGAATTCATTATCTTTAACTGGAAAGCAGTCTCCGATGCCGTTGACTGTCTGGGCGGCGTGCAAATCAACGTAAAGCAGAACGAAATCGACGATATGAACACCTACGGAAACGAGACGGCAAGAAATGTCGGCGGAACGTATACGGCGATTACTCAGGCGGGAGAGCAGACTCTCGACGGCGTTCAGGCGACTACATACTGTCGAATCAGAAAGACCAGCGGCGGCGACGAAGGAAGAAGCCAGCGATACAAGAAGGTGGTGGCAGCAGTGATGAAGAAAGCGATTACTCAGCCGTGGAAGCTCAAGGAACTGTCGGAGACGGTATTCCCGAATATCCGTACCAATATGAGTCAGTTGGAGATGTACACCGCTTGTCTTGGCTTTCCGGGATATGAGTTGAAAAACAGCATAAGCTGGCCGGAAGACTATTATTCCGGGCTTTTGTCCGACGGACTGTCCTATGTAGTGCCGACGACCCTGGAATCCAACGTGAAGAAGCTTCACGAAAAGGCTTTTGGCCAGACGGACTACAACGTATCGGCTACCTGCCTGCAGATCAGTCAGGATATCATCGCCAATACGGGAATACAATAACCATGCAGCCGCAGGCATTGCATATAAAACATAAGGATATAAAATATTCGTACTTAACTGCACAGGGTGAAAGTGATCGCCCTGTGTTTTTTATGGATTAATACCATTTATAACATAATAACTTTAGTTACATATAATAAATTCCATACAATTAAAAGCCAGATTTTCACGCGTTAAATCGCTTTAGCACCTAACAGTCTGAAAGCGTTGAAAAAAGGCATTTTTTCAAAAAAGAAAAAACATTGTACAGCTAAAAAAACATTGAATTTTCAACGTCTACAGCTTTTTTTCGTTGACTTTGGAAAAGTGCAGGGGTAAGATGAAATTAAAGTTGTATACAGAATAATCCAACAAAATCATATAATACGGTAAAGGAGGAATTAGTTATGATTATGGGTCATGATAAGGCAGAACAGATACTGTCCGTCTTGCCGGGCGTGGACTGCAATGGTCATGGCGGATGCGGAAAGAGCAGCTGCAGTGAGTGCGCTGAAGCTATCGCCGCCGGTGAAAGCCCCGCATTGTGTCCGGCCTGCACACAGACCGAGGTCGATAAAATTGCCGAGTTGATGGGCGTTGAAGCGCCACAAGCAAAAGATGAGATCGCTTTTGTCGCCTGCAGTGGTGATGCTGCCGGAAAGGCGAGATTCGCAGACTGCGCATCCTGCAGAGAAGCGGTAGAAAAAGGCTTTGTCAGAGGCGAGTGCAAGAGTGGCTGCGTCGGCTGCGGCTCCTGTATAGAATACTGCAAGTTCGGCGCGATGAAAGTCGATAACGGCGACATAATCATCGATACGGACAAGTGCACCGGCTGCGGCGCCTGCGCAGATGCAGAAGCCTGCGTACAGGGCGTTATCAGGATGATTCCGAGAGATGCAACCAACTTTATTCCGTGTTCATCGAGGGAAGAAGATGACGATTTGGTCAGGGAAATCTGTGGATTTGGCTGTATCGGCTGCGGAGACTGCGCAAGAGCCTGTCCGGAAGGCGCTATAGACATCATCGATAATCACGCGGTGATCAACTACGATAAATGTGTCGGCTGCGTTGCCTGCACGGTGAAGTGCAAAAAAAAGATCATCGTAGATACCGTACATGACTTAACCAAACTGAAGGATAAAGTGGCCTTTGTCAGATGCAGCGGCGGGAAAAAAGCGTCCCAGGTTTACAAAGATCTGGGTATCCAGGATTGCAGAGAAGCGGTGAAAAAAGTGGATCCGAAGGATTATAACCTTTGCACCACCGGCTGTACCGGCCAGGGCAACTGCACGGCAGTCTGTCGTTACGGCGCTATTCAGGTGGTCGACGGCACGGCCCAGGTCGATCCGGATAAATGCGTCGGCTGCAAAGACTGTACATATGCCTGTCCGAAACATCTGATCGTAATGGTTCCTTACAGAGGCGCAAAGATGGTTCCGTGTGCTTCCACAGACGATTACGCGTCGAAGGCCGAAGTCTGTGATTCAGGATGTATCGCGTGCGAGGCCTGCGTCTCCAACTGCCCGAACGGAGCTATCCATATGGAAGAAGCCCACGCCGTGGTAGATCCTGAGCTTTGTGAGAACTGCAACGTCTGTCAATATATGTGCCCGAGAAATGTGATCGCAGAGAGAGCGGTACCTGAGTACAATTATCTGCAGAGAGCAGCGTTGGGCCTTGGGGAAGGAGAGTGAGTGAAATGAGAAAATTAAAGACAATGGATGGAAATACTGCTGCGGCGCACGTAGCATACGCCTTCTCCGAAGTCGCAGCGATTTACCCGATAACCCCATCTTCGCCGATGGCAGAGAGTATGGACGAATGGGTTTCCCAGGACAGGAAGAATATCTTCGGAGAGAAAGTGAAGATCGTGGAGATGGAATCTGAAGGCGGCGCTGCGGGAGCCGTACACGGTGCGATTTCAGCAGGTTCCTATACGTCAACCTTTACCGCGTCTCAGGGTCTTCTGCTGATGATTCCGAATATGTACAAACTGGCCGGTGAGCAGACTCCTACCGTATTTCATGTAGCTGCCAGAGCGTTGGCGACTCACGCGCTGTCCATCTTCGGCGATCACTCCGACGTCATGGGATGCCGTCAGACCGGATTCGCTATGCTGGCTTCAAACAGTGTGCAGCAGGCTATGGACCTGGCAGCTGTAGCGCATCTTTCGACTATCGCCGGGAAACTGCCGATGCTCCACTTCTTCGACGGTTTCCGGACATCACACGAAAATCAGAAAATCGAAGTATGGGATTATGACGACCTGAAAGAAATGGTAGATTGGGACGCAGTAAAGGCCTTTAAGGCCAACGCTCTTCATCCGGCGCATCCTCACAGCATGGGTTCTGCCGAGCAGCCGGAGACATTCTTCCAGCACCGTGAAGCGTGCAATACGGCTTATCTGGAAACGGCGGATATTGTAAATGCGTATATGGAAAAGGTCAACGCCAAGATCGGTACCGATTACAAACCGTTCAACTATTACGGCGCTCCTGACGCCGAGGAGATTATCGTAGCCATGGGTTCTGTCTGCGAGGCGGCAGAAGAACTGATCGACTACCTGGACAGCAAAAAAGGCAAGAAAGTGGGCATCATAGAAGTTCACCTCTATCGGCCGTTCTCCGCTAAATATCTGCTGAACGTGATGCCGAAGACGGTGAAGAAGATCGCCGTTCTCGACCGTACAAAAGAACCGGGCGGCGTAGGAGAACCTCTCTACCTGGATATCGTTTCTGCGCTCAGAGGAACCGAATTCGAAAACTGCCTGATCGTCGGCGGACGCTACGGCCTCGGCTCAAAGGATACGCAGCCGGGCGACATTCTGGCCGTGTACGAAAACCTCTGGAGCGGCGCGCCGAAGAAGGAATTCACTATTTCCATCAACGACGACGTTACGGGACTGTCCTTGCCGGTTACAGAAAATCCGGATGTAGCGCCGGAGGGAACCAAGGCCTGCAAATTCTGGGGACTGGGCGCCGACGGAACCGTTGGGGCCAACAAGAACAGCGTAAAGATCATCGGCGATCACACCGACAAAAAGGTTCAGGCGTATTTTCAGTACGATTCGAAGAAATCCGGCGGCGTGACCATTTCCCACCTCCGTTTTGGAGATAAACCGATCAAATCGACGTATTACGTAAAACAGGCTGATTTTGTCGCCTGCCACAATTCGGCGTATCTGTACAGATACGAGATGGTAGAGGATGTAAAACCGGGCGGCTTCTTCCTGCTCAACTGTGTTTGGAGCGACGAAGAACTGGAAAAACATCTGCCGGCAAAGGTAAAGAGATATATCGCCAGAAACAACATCCAGTTCTACACCTGTGACGCGGTTTCCATCGCAAAAGAAATCGGTCTGGGCGCGCGGAGAACCAACTCCGTACTTCAGGCGGCATTCTTTAAACTGGCCGACATCATTCCGATCGATGACGCGGTAAAATACATGAAAGATGCCATCCAAAAGACTTATGGCAGGAAAGGCGAAAAGGTTGTCAGCATGAACATGGCGGCAGTAGATGCCGGAATAGCCAATGTTCACAAAGTTGACGTACCGGAAGCGTGGGCTGAGGCTCCGGACGACGAACCGGCTGCCAAGCTGGTAGGACGGGATCAGATCCATACGGATTATCTCAACGACGTTCTGGTTCCGACCAATACGCTTACCGGCGACAACGTTCCGGTTTCCACCTTCCTGAACACGGCAAACGGCATGATTCCTGCCGGCACGGCAGCTTATGAAAAGAGAGGAATCGCTACGGATATCCCGGTCTGGAAGAAAGAAAACTGCATGCAGTGCAACTGGTGCTCCTATGTTTGCCCACACGGCGTAATTCGTCCGTTCGTATTGGACGGCGATGAAGTCGAACCGGTAAACAGCGATTACACGGCGATGAAAGGGGCAAAGGGCAAGTTCTTCACTATCGGTATTTCTGCTCTGGACTGTACCGGCTGCGGCTCCTGCGCTCAGGTATGTCCGGCGAGAAAGAAAGCTCTGGAGCTGGTTCCTGCGGAAGACAGCGTAGTCAACGCGTCACAGAAAAAATTTGATTACCTGTTTAACGATATAAGAGAAAAAGAAGTTCCGTTTAAACCGGACACCGTAAAGGGTTCCCAGTTCCGTCAGCCGCTGCTCGAGTTCTCCGGCGCATGCCCGGGATGCGGAGAATCCCCTTATGCAAAACTGGTTACACAGCTTTTCGGAGACAGGATGTACATCGCCAACGCTACAGGCTGCTCGTCCATCTGGGGCTGCAGCGCGCCGAGCACGCCGTATACGGTCAATAAAGAAGGAAGAGGTCCGGCATGGGCGAATTCCCTGTTTGAAGATAACGCAGAGTTCGGTCTGGGCATGGCCATGTCGGTTCACGCTCGCCGCAACGAGTTGAAATCAGCTGTTGAGCGTCTGGTCGACACTGTGGGCATTCCGGCGAAAGCGTGGATAGCGTCGATGGATGATGCGGAAGCAGCGGAAGAAACCGGAGAAATCCTGGCTGCGGAATGTGAGAAGATTGCTGCTTCCAATGAAGACGCTAAGTATGTTTTGGACAACAGAGATATGCTGATCAAGCCATCCATGTGGATTTTCGGCGGCGACGGCTGGGCTTATGATATCGGTTACGGCGGACTGGATCACGTGTTGGCTTCCGGTGAAAACGTCAACGTTATGGTATTCGATACGGAAGTTTACTCCAACACGGGAGGACAGTCCTCAAAGGCGACGCCGATCGGCGCTGTAGCCAAGTTTGCGGCTTCCGGCAAAGCGGTTAAGAAAAAGGATCTGGCCCAGATCGCCATGGCTTACGGCTACGTTTATGTTGCTCAGATCGCCATGGGCGCCGATCCGCAGCAGACCCTGAAGGCCATCAGAGAGGCGGAGAAGTACGACGGACCGTCGCTGATTATCGCTTATGCGCCTTGCATCAACCACGGAGTAAAAGCCGGCATGGATAAGGCTATGCTGGAGATGAAGAAAGCCGTGCGTTCCGGTTACTGGAATTTGCTTCGCTACAATCCGGCCCTGCAGAAAGAAGGAAAGAATCCGCTTTCCATCGACAGCGCCGCACCGACAGAAAGCTACAGAGACTTCATCATGGGCGAAGTCCGTTACAACTCCTTGAAGCTGAAGTTCCCGGACAGAGCAGAAAAGCTGTTTGAAGAGGCGGAAGAGATGGCTGATGAACGTTACGAACGTCTTCTTGCGCAGAAAGAAAGTCTGGAACAGTAAGAAAGGAGGATGGAGAGTATCATGAAAAGATTTGAGATCACGAAGAAAAGAAAACTCAATGACAATATTACCTGGCTGGTGGTTTACGCCCCTCTCGTTGCGAGGAAGGCAAAACCGGGACAGTTTATCATCCTTCGGACTGATGAATACGGTGAGAGAATTCCTCTCACCATGGCCGGCCACAATGCGGAGGACGGCACCATCGATCTGATCTACGCTGCTGTGGGCAGAACAACCATGCTGATGGATCAGCTTGAAGTAGGCGACTGCTTTGCGGATATCGTAGGGCCTTTGGGAAAACCGACCCATATGGAAGGACTGAAAAAGGTATGTGTTGTCGGCGGCGGAACGGGAAATGCTCTTGCCTATCCTCTTGCCACCGGTATGCACGACCACGGCATCGAAGTGGATATGATCGCCGGATTTAAAAACAAAGATCTGATCATCCTTGAAGAAGAGTTCCGCGCAGGCACAGATCACCTGTACATGGTTACCGACGACGGATCTTACGGAGAAAAGGCCTTTACGACAGATAAGCTGAAGGCGCTTCTGGAGGAAGGAAAAGAATACGATGAAATCGTCGCCGTAGGGCCGCCGATCATGATGAAGTTCGTCTGCCAGCTGGCCGCGGAATATAACATTCCTTCGGTGGCATCGCTGACCGCTTATATGATCGACGGAACCGGTATGTGCGGCGGCTGCCGGTGCAACATCGGCGGCGAGGATAAGTTTGTCTGCGTCGACGGGCCTGAGTTTGACGGATCGTTGGTCGATTGGGATGAACTGATTCAGAGAAACGCATATTATGCGGAACAGGAAGCCGAAGACAGGGCTCATGTTTGCCGACTGACAGGAGGTGTTCGTTACCATGATTAATTTAGTAAGAGAAAAGAATCCGATGCCGGAGCAGGATCCAAACGTCCGCAATAAGAATTTTCTCGAAGTGGCAGAGGGATATACGGAAGAGATGGCGGTAAACGAGGCTATGCGCTGCCTTAAATGTCGGAAAAAACCGTGCATGTCCGGCTGTCCGGTAATGGTTAAGATTCCTGATTTTATCGCCAAAATTGCCGAAGGCGAATTTGAAGAGGCGTATCAGATCATCAGTGAAACCAGCTCCCTTCCGGCTATCTGCGGCCGCGTATGTCCGCAGGAGACCCAGTGCGAGGGAAAATGTGTTCACGGCATAAAGGGAGAACCTGTAGCCATTGGCCGTCTGGAGCGGTTTGCCGCAGACTGGCACGCGGCAAATTACGGCGATGAAGAGATCAAACCGGCGGAAAGCAACGGGCATAGGGTTGCCGTTATCGGTGCGGGCCCTGCAGGTCTTGCCTGCGCCGGAGATCTGATCAATAAAGGATACGAGGTCACGGTTTACGAAAGTCTGCATAAGACCGGCGGCGTATTGGTTTACGGTATTCCTCAGTTCCGTTTACCGAAGGAAATTGTGGCCGCGGAGGTTTCCAAGCTGGAAGCCAAAGGCGTCAAGTTTGTGACCGACGCCATTATCGGCAAGTCCTATACCGTAGATGAGCTGATGAAAGAAGAGGGATTCGAATCGGTGTTTATCGGAACCGGAGCAGGCCTTCCATCCTTTATGAATATTCCGGGAGAAAATCTGCTCGGCGTATGCTCCGCCAACGAATATCTGACCCGTATCAATCTGATGAAGGCTTATCTGCCGGAATATGACACGCCGATCATCAAAGCGAAAAAAATCGCTGTCGTAGGCGGCGGAAACGTGGCTATGGATGCGGCAAGATGCGCTAAACGTATGGGAGCCGACGACGTATACATCATCTATCGCCGTTCCGCAGAAGAAATTCCGGCCAGAGCCGAGGAAATCCACCACGCGGTTGAAGAGGGAATCGATTTCCGTTATCTGACTAATCCGGTGGCCATTTTGGGCGACGAAAAAGGACACGTGCAGGGAATCGAGTGTGTGAGAATGGAACTGGGTGAACCGGATGCTTCCGGAAGAAGAAGACCTGTAGCTGTAGAAGGATCCAACTTTGTTCTGGATGTGGACTGCGTAATCATGGCTATCGGAACAAAGCTGAACAAGCTGATTCTGGAAACTACGGAGGATTTGAAAGCCAACGAACGGGGCGGAATCGGAACCGACAGCACGGCGGCTACAAATCGTCCGGGAATCTTCGCCGGAGGTGACGCGGTAACCGGAGCAGCAACGGTTATCAAGGCTATGGGCGCGGGAAAAACTGCGGCGGCCGGAATCGATGAGTATTTAAGCAAGTAATTCATTTTCCGCAAAAATACGATAGAGAAAGAAAAACGATCGCACGAACCGTCAGGAGTTGCGGTCGTTTTCCTTTTTTGTGTGATGACCGGGGACAAAGGGTGTGATACAATAGAGACAAAAGGAGTCTCACAGTGAAGAAGAAAATTCAATACGCGGTATTAAGTCCTGCCGGTATGCTGATTCTCGGTCTGTTCATCGGTTTTGCGGTAAAAGAAATCGATATCCATTTCTACGCTCAGCATTGGGGAATTTCTCTGAGCAATGTCTTTTCGGAAGCGGGGATATGGATCGTGATCGGCGTGGCGATAAGTCTGTACAGCAGAAACAAGCGGTACGCCATGCTGAACGTTTTTTTCTATTGCGTGGGAATGCTGATCACCTATTATCTGACCGCCGAACTGACGGACTCTGTCTACAGTTGGGCCTATATCAGGCTGTGGATTGTTTTCGCCTGTTTCTCGCCGGTCATGGCCTACCTGGTTGCGCTGACGAGGAGGAGGGGCGTTCTTTCTCTTGTTCTTAAAGTCGGAATTTTTGCCGGATATATTGGATTGAACCTGCTTCTGGGCGCATTTCTCAAAGGCTACGACATCTTGTTTTTTCTGCTTTTAATCTATCTGCTGTTTATAAGAGACCGGAAAAACGCGGCGGCTCCTGACCGATACTGCAAAGAGAGGATTACTAAAAAAGGAGAAAAATGAAAAGAATTATGATCGTCGGCTCGAAAGCCGAGGAAGAAGAGTATAAAAACTATTTACAGGCGTTTCGCAGTCTTGGAGCTGATCCGTTTCTTTCTCTGTCCTTTCTGGATATGAAAGACGCCGACAGTGTGGTTTTGCCCGGAAGCCTGCACGATATGAATCCTGTATTGTGGGGCGAAGAAAATCAGCATGCTAACGATGTTAGCAATGAGCTGGATCAGATTCAGTGGGATATCATGAAACTGGCAATCCCCAAAAAGAAACCGATTCTGGGAATCTGCCGCGGTATCCAGTTTATCAACGTCTATTTTGGAGGTACCCTGGTGCAGGATCTTCCGTGCGGAGAAAAGCACAAGGCTTCTGATCCGGAAAATTTTCATCTTCTGCACAATGTAAAAGATGGATTCATGTGGGAACTTTACGGGGAAACCTGCCAAGTAAACAGCAGACATCATCAGAGTGTAAACCGCATAGGAGATGGACTCCTCGAAACGGCGTTTTGGCTCGGGGAAGACGGTTACCGCGTAACCGAGACGATTCGTCACGAGGAACTTCCGATTTTCGGTCTGCAGTGGCATCCGGAGAGAATGTATCTTTACGGCAATGAAAAGCAGAAAGAAACGGCGGAAATGCTCCTGCGCTTCTTCATGAAGCAGATGCACGAATAGTTGACGGAAAGTACGGGGCGGTTTTCGGATAATGATAAACGGAAGCGAATCCGTGAGAAGGCCGCCCGATCGATCTGATTGTGAGAGAAAGGAGAATCCCTGTGAAAATACGAATCTACAGCGGCGATATTACCAAAATGAATGTGGATGCCATTGTCAATGCGGCCAACAATGCACTGCTCGGCGGAGGCGGCGTGGACGGGGCCATACATCGGGCTGCCGGACCGAAACTGTTGGCGGAATGCCGGACGCTTCACGGCTGTGAAACCGGAGATGCGAAAATAACGGCCGGCTACGATCTGCCCGCCGCCCACGTCATCCATACGGTGGGGCCTGTCTGGAAAGGAGGCGGCTGCAATGAAGCTTCTCTTTTGGCCAGCTGCTACCGGCGATCTCTCGAAGTGGCCGAAGAGGCGGGCTGCCGAAGCATAGCTTTTCCGGCCATAAGTACCGGCGTTTACGGCTATCCGAAAGAACAGGCTGCGACTATTGCCGTAGCCGGGATCAATCGCTATTTTAATGAAAAAAAGGACAGCTGCATCGGGGAAGTTTATCTCGTATGCTTTGACGAAACGACGGAGAAACTTTACCAAAAGCTGATCGGAAAGAGCGGAAATCAGATTTAAAAATATTGAAATTTCAATCTTTTTGCATATTCTTTTGTCTCATTCTTGGGCCGTCTTTCGTGACGGCCTTTTTCTTTTACTTTACATACCTTTTACATAAACGTGATTACACTCTTTACAAAATTTCGGTATATTATTCCCGTAATCAAGAGAAAAATAAATAAAATAAATCAAAAGGAGAAGAAAGGCATGAAAAAGTTGAAGAAAATTTTAGCGATTTGTTTAGCAATGGTAATGGTCGGAAGTGCGTTCACCGCATGTGGCAGCAATGATAACAGCGGCGATGCTTCCGGATCTGGTTCGGGGGATGACGCCATCAGCGTACTTACCAGAGAAGAAGGCTCCGGTACAAGAGGAGCGTTTATCGAGCTGTTCGGCATCGAGCAGGATGACGAGGACAAGACCATCAGTTCCGCTGAGGTTACAAACAGCACATCGGTAATGATGCAGACCGTAGCCGGAAACGAAGCGGCAATCGGATACATTTCTCTGGGTTCGCTGGACGATTCTGTAAAAGCACTGAAAGTTGACGGCGTAGAAGCTACAGTTGATAACGTAAAGAGCGGCGACTACAAAGTGTCCAGACCATTCAACATCGTAACCGGTGAAGACGTAAGCGAAGCTGCGCAGGACTTCATCAACTATATCATGAGTGACGAAGGACAGGCAGTTATCGAAGAAGAAGGCTACATCAGCCAGGGCAGCGAAGGCGCGTTTGAAGGCGCAGATGTAGAAGGAACAGTTACTGTAAGCGGTTCTTCCTCTGTAACTCCGGTAATGCAGAAGCTGGCTGAAGAATATCAGAAGCTGAACAGCAACGTAACGATCGAGGTACAGCAGTCCGACTCCACTACAGGCGTTACTGACGCAATCAACGGTGTAAGCGATATCGGAATGGCTTCGAGAGAAGTTACCGAAGACGAGCTGAGCCAGGGAATCACTGCACAGGCTATCGCTCTTGACGGTATAGCAGTTATCGTAAATACAAACAATGCTATCGATGAAATTACTTCGGATTCCGTACTCAAAATCTACACTGGAGAGATCACTTCGTGGTCAGAAGTTGAATAATAATGAGCGGAAGTCTTAAAGAAAAAGCAATGCAGCTGGTATTTTTACTGGCTGCATGTGCTTCTATAATCGCAGTAATTCTGATCTGCGTTTTCATGTTCGGAAACGGTATTCCGGCCATGCAGAAGATCGGTTTTGTCGAATTTCTGACCGGTACGGAATGGAAACCGTTAAACGACATCTATGGAATTCTGCCGATGATTATCGGCAGTATCTATGTGACGGCGGGCGCCATTATCATCGGCGTGCCTATCGGAATCCTGTGCGCCACATATATGGCAAAGTTCTGTCCGCCGAAGCTGTATAAAATCATGAAACCTGCAGTAGACCTTCTGGCGGGTATTCCGTCTATCGTCTACGGTTTCTTTGGACTTGTGGTTATCGTTCCGATCATGCAGGATATGTTCGGCGGAAGCGGAAAAGGGGTTTTGACAGCGTCAGTGATGTTGGGCATTATGATTCTGCCGACGATTATCAGTGTTTCAGAAAGTTCTATACGGGCTGTACCGGAGAGCTACTATGAAGGATCTCTTGCCTTGGGCGCTACCCATGAACGGAGCATCTTCTTTACGATCTTACCGGCAGCTAAATCCGGCATTACAGCGGCAGTTATCCTCGGTGTCGGCAGAGCTATCGGAGAAACGCTGGCTGTATCGATGATCGTAGGAAATCAGCCGATCATCCCGGACAGTCTGATCAGCGGCGCCAGAACCATGACGACGAATATCGTATTGGAAATGGGATACGCTACAGGACTGCACCGCGAGGCGCTGATCGCTACAGCGGTAGTGCTGTTTGTATTCATACTGATTATCAACCTGCTGTTTTCCATTATTAAAAAGAAAGGGGCGAAAGAGTACTGATGAAGCTGAAAAACAGATATAAGGGACAGCCTCTGTCTCTGTTTCTGCGGATTATCGTAGATCTTTCCGCCCTGATCACGGTTTTGGTATTGCTGTCGGTGGTAGGATATATCCTGATCAAGGGCATACCGAATCTGAATCTGTCGCTGTTTGAGTGGACATATACCACAGAAAACGCCTCGATGATGCCGGCCATCATCAATACGCTGTCCATAACAGCTATCGCGCTGCTGATTGCAGTGCCGTTTGGAATTTTCTCCGCTATTTACTTAGTGGAATATGCGAAGAGGGGAAGCAAACTGGTGGAACTGGTCAGACTGACCACAGAAACCCTTTCCGGTATTCCTTCTATCGTCTATGGCCTCTTCGGCTATCTGATGTTTGTCGTTGCGCTGGAGTGGAGTTATTCCCTTCTGGCCGGTACGTTGACTCTGGCGATTATGATTCTGCCGCTGATTATGCGGACTACAGAAGAAGCGCTGAAAGCAGTTCCCGATTCGTATCGGGAAGGCAGCTTCGGCCTTGGAGCGGGAAAGCTGAGAACTGTTTTTAAGATTGTTCTGCCTTCAGCCGTTCCTGGGATTCTCTCCGGAATCATACTGGGAATAGGCAGAATTGTCGGTGAGACAGCAGCTTTAATATATACGGCAGGTACGGTTACAGGTGTCGCGTCGAGCCTCTTCTCCTCAGGCAGAACCCTTTCTGTGCACATGTACGCACTTCTCTCTGAAGGGCTCTATACAAATCAGGCTTACGCGACGGCTGTAGTCCTGCTGATCGTAGTGATCATTATCAACGCTGTATCCAGCTTGATAGCAAGAAAAGTAACAAAGAATTAGAGAAGGTAATATTTGATGGATAAGTTTACAATAAAGGATTTGAATCTGTATTACGGAGAGTTTCACGGACTGAAAGAAATCAATCTTAACCTTCCGGCCAACGAAATTACCGCCTTTATCGGACCTTCCGGATGTGGAAAGTCTACCCTGATCAAGACGTTGAACAGGATGAACGATCTGGTTGAGGGATGCAGAATCGAGGGCGAGGTTTGTCTGGATGGCGTGGATATTTACGGTGACATTGACGTGAACAATTTGCGTAAGCGGGTAGGTATGGTGTTTCAGAAACCCAATCCTTTCCCGATGAGCGTATACGATAATATCGCGTACGGCCCGAGAACTCATGGAGTAAAGAGTAAAGCCGAACTGGACGAGATCGTAGAAACCTCGTTGAAAAATGCCGCTATTTGGGATGAACTGAAGGACAGACTGAAGAAAAGCGCGTTGGGCCTGTCAGGAGGTCAGCAGCAGAGATTGTGCATTGCCCGGGCTTTGGCAGTAGAACCGGAGGTATTGCTGATGGACGAACCAACCAGCGCTCTGGATCCGATATCTACAGCGAAGATAGAGGATCTTGCCTTGGAGTTAAAGGACAGATATACCATTATCATGGTAACCCACAACATGCAGCAGGCGCTTCGTGTATCCGATAATACGGCCTTCTTCCTTCTTGGCGAGGTAATCGAGTACGATAAGACCGAAAAGCTGTTTTCCGTTCCATCCAATAAGAAAACAGAGGAATATATTACAGGGAGGTTTGGCTGATGAGAAACCGATTCGACGAGCAGCTCGCGCTGCTCAATGTAGAGCTGATAAAGATGGGAAGTCTATGCGAACTGGCAATCTCCAACGTCATCAAAGGCCTGCTCGACGGAAACAGCGAGCTGCTTAAACTGGTACGAGATGCCGACAGCGAGATAGACGAAAAAGAAAGAGAAATTGAATCCATGTGCCTGAAGCTGCTTCTGCAGCAGCAGCCGGTTGCGAGGGATCTTCGGACGATTTCCTCGGCGCTGAAGATGATCAGCGATATGGAACGTATCGGAGATCAGGCTTCAGATATCGCCGAAATTGCGGGTTACGTTCAGAATAACAGCGTAGTCGATCATACTCATCTGAAAGCAATGGCCGAGGCGGCTACAGAGATGGTTGTGGAATCCATAAAATCTTTTGTCAACAGGGATCTGGATCTGGCTCACAAAGTAATGAAAGATGACGATATCGTCGACGCTCATTTTGATGAAGTGAAAAAAGATATCATTGAGTTGATTCGAAAAGGAGAGGTCGGTGCGGAATTCTGCTTGGATCTGCTGATGATCGCAAAATATCTGGAGCGTATAGGCGATCATGCAGTGAATGTTGCCGAATGGGTGGAGTTCTCCATAACGGGCGAACACCTGAGCGAAGAGCTGCGAAACAAATAGGAAGAAACAGCAGAGAGAAATAAAGCGGCGGACAAAGTTAGAAAAGATACTTTGTCCGCCGCTTTGTGTATATTTATGTGAATGTAAGGAAGACCTGAGAATTAAGCAGCCTCGTTTTTCTGTACATTCTTTTTCAATCTTACTTCCGGTTCTCTCGGCAGTCTGAACAGTGGGATAAATTTGTCCGCGCCGGTCAGAGTCAGAAGCAGAAGTGATGCCACAGCAATCATAGCCATGAAGTTGAACATAATAAAGTGTGTATTTTTGAAAGCGAATAATGGGTAGACATTGGCCGCGATACCGACATAGAATCCCAGGTAAACATGCCAAGGAATCAGCTGGGAGCCGAATACACCCATGGCGTCGCCAAAAGTGGCGTTTCTCAGCTTGATCTTGTACATATCCTCTTCGGAACCCTCGATATTTTCCTCGGCTATCTCCTTGATGATCGGTCCTACGGTTACGATCTGAGCCATTTCGTCGGACAGAATGGCGTTACCGGCACAGCAGAGCAAACCGTTGCAGAACATCAGTTGTCTTACGTTGTGAGAGATCTTTACGATCAGTCTGGAAAGCGGTTCGAAGGCTTTCATTTTGCCCATGATGCCGCCGAAGGCAGCTACCCACATCATCATAACGATAACCCAGGAACCGGCGTCTGCAAAGCCTGCCATACACATGTCCAGATACTCCTGCAGGCCGCCTCCGGCAAAGGAAGTGGTACCGGCCGGAATGCCGAGCAGATAAGCGGAGACAATGCCGGATCCGATGCAGGCGAAAGTGTTTACTCCTGCCACAGCAAGACCGATAACCAGAAGCAGAGGGACTATCATATAATAGGCTACACCGTTCTGCACCTGGTTCAGAAGATCGATGGCCTCCGGCCTCTCTTTGGCCAGGTAGTCCAGTGCGCTCTGCGGTACGGAATCCATTACACCTGTGGCAACGACGGATTCGCTTGGGAGATCCATCGCAATACCGGCGATAAAGAAGCAGATAGCGGCCAGAATCAGACACATTACCGACCATACGCCCTGAGAACGGATACGATCTATAACTTCTACGCCCTGAATACCGGAAGAAACGATCGTCGTGTCGGAGATCAGTCCGATGTTGTCTCCGAAGCAGGCTCCTCCTGCGATAGCGCAGGTGGTCAAAAGCAGACTTCCTGTTTCGGCGCTGTTAGGGTCAACGATGTGAACCAACCAGAGGAAGATCGGCGCGCATGCGGCGAAGGTTCCCCAGGATGTGCCGGTAGCCACGGAAAGTATAGCGGTAACCAGCAGACCAATGACTGCTGTTGTCCTGGCTGTGATACCCAGTGACAGCGCCATATTGACGACTGACGCGCCTACGCCTGTGGACATAAAAGCGCTTGCCATGGCATAGGCGAACATCAGGATAAAGAGCGCCACAATAATGTTGCTTACGCTGGAAATAGACGCATCAATACAGTCCTTAAAGGTGAGTTTTTCTGTAATCCTTGCGACGATGACAGCAGCAATCGCGGCAATCGGCGCGGCGATCAGTGCATCCTGTCCGGATATCATCAGACCGGCGAGGACGATTACCGGCAGAAATTTAACTGCGGATTTGATAAAGTTCATTCTTTCTTTTCTCCTTTTACCTCTTCTGCTCAAAGAACAGAAGAATATTTGATCATTGCAGTAAATAATACTTTAGTTTTAGTTATAGCAAACACTGTGCCAAGGATGCAGAAACGGCTCGACGCCGTAAAACAGGGACAGAGAGAGACGAGATGGGAGAAAAATGACCCGAATATGGAAAAGTTCCGTCGAAAATACACCAAAAATGGGTCAATACGGTTGACTTTAGTTATGGAGTATAATAGGATGAAAAAAACAGATGAAATATAGTAGAAGAGATAAAGGAAAAGGGAAACTGACGGTTATACGGTACAGTTATGACAGAAAAAAACTACGGATTGGGCCGGGTGTTGGAGCCTAAAGGGATGGTACCGGCGGCAGCCTGGAAAATCGACAACGGCAGAGAACTTGGGGAAAGAGAACTTCGGGTTGAATTGGAACGCATACAGCTGGAATGGGACAGTTTTCAGCAGATCTGCAGCAGCTGCAGCTACGACGAAGAGAGAGTAAGGCTGAAGATAGCAGATATAATAGAAAAGAGAGGAAAGCTTCACAATCCTTTTACGGGAAGCGGGGGAATACTGGCAGGTACAGTGGAGGCAATGGGCCGGAAGCTGCAGATGGAGACAGAGACGGAGGTTTATCCGGGCGAGCGCATCTGCTGCGTCACCTCCCTGACTTGTATTCCCATTTATATCAGCAGCATTAAGGAGATTGACTACAATTACGGACAGATCGTCTGCGAGGGGTATGCAATCCTGTTTGAGACGTCGTCAATCTGCCCTTTTGACCGCATTCTGCCGTCCGCGGGAGCTTTGGCAGCGATAGACGAAGTCGGCAGTCTGTTTGGTGCGTATCAGTTGGCGGCAGAACATGAGAACAAAAACATCGTTGTAATCGGCAGAAACGCATTTACTGTCCTGCTCTATGCGGCGGCAGTCAGAGAGGGGATGGGATACAGATGTTCGATCACTGCGGTTATAGACAAGGACGCCAAAGAACTGCTTAAACGAGATGAAATAGAAAACGTCATGAAACCGCTGATCGAATCGGTCTGCTTTGTAGATTTGACTCTGCCGGTTGAGACCTATGAGCAATTTCAGCGCGAGGCTTCTCATCTGACTGACGTGGATCAGGTGATTGTCGCCGACGATATCTTTGGAGCGGAGACGCTGGCCGTTATGATGGTCAGACCGTTTGGGGATATTTTCTTCAGTTCCGTGCTGAATCACTACCTTCAGGCCCAAATTGTGGCCGAATCCATAGGCAAGATCGTTTCCATGCACGCTTCCGACCAGTACATACGCGATTGTCCGGAGTTTGCGCTGAAGATCGTCAGAGATATACGGGACAGGTTGGAAGCTGTGGATCAGGCTTATGCCCGGGCCAAAAAGAAAACGAAGGTTTCGGCGGGCAGAGCCAGGAGTATAGCTCTTGGAGCGGCGGGCAGAGAGGACGGATTCATCTATCAGAGCCCGGTGACCAGACAGATGGTTGAAGAGGTTCTCAATGTAGCCCGATACGACTGCAATGTGATCATCCAGGGTGAAACCGGTGTCGGAAAAGAAAAGGTCCTTTCGCTGATCCACCAGAACAGTGAGAGACACGGTTGTCCGTGCATAAAGATCAACTGCGCTACCATAGCCGAATCCCTTGCCGAATCCGAATTCTTCGGATACGAGTCCGGGGCGTTTACCGGCGCAAGTTCAGGCGGAAAGCCGGGTTACTTTGAAATGGCAGACAACGGAATTCTTTTTTTAGACGAAATCGGGACACTGTCCATGAATATGCAGTCCAAACTTCTTCGCGTTCTGCAGGAGAATCAGTTCTATCGGGTAGGAGGCACCAGACAGGTATCGGTAAATGTCAGAGTGATTGCAGCCAATAACGTGTCGCTGAAGGAACTGGTCGATCAGGGAAAATTCAGAGAAGACCTGTATTATCGGCTGAACATCTGCAAGATCGAAGTTCCGCCGCTGAGAGAGCGCCGGGAAGATATACTGTGCCTGGCTGAGTCTTTTGTTCAAAACTGGGCGCAGAAGTACAAGATCAGCAAAGAACTCTCCCCGGAGGCGCTGAACTGTCTGTACGAATACAGCTGGCCGGGCAACGTCAGAGAACTGGAGAATATTGTGCACCGACTGGTGATCAGCAGCCGGGGGAACGTCATTACCGGTTCCGAGGTGGAGGACATCCTCAGCGAAAACACCTTCGGCGACATGGTCATCAATATAAAGAAACAGCTTGACGGCAGCAGCAAAGTGGATTTTCATCAGCTGATGGATCGTCAGGAAAAACAGATTATCGAATACGCGCTTAAGCGGGAAAAGACCACGCGAAAGGCCGCGGAGTTCCTGGAACTGCCACAGACCACTTTCGCGAGAAAGAAATTGAAACACGGGTTATAAAAGATGAAAAAAGAATTATTGATCTATGACGAAATGCATCGGGCCTTTCTTGAAAAAGGCTTTTTAAAGGAAATCGGACTCAACCGAAAGGCGATGGAGGAGAAGCTGCGAAAGGGAGGACTTCAAAATCTGGCCGATGAAATCGGAGCCTGCGCCGGTCCGGATGGAAGATTTCACTCGGCGGATCTTCTGGACTGCGCCCGCAGGTATATGGATGAGTTAGCGGATGAACCAAAAATGGGCTGGCTGAAGCATTGCTACGCGTATGTGCTTTGGCAGCTTTTTCCGCATATGGGGCAGCCCGAGGGCAGCGAGCGGTACAGGATGGGAAGAATCTGCATTCTTCAACTTTTCAGAGGCGTATTCAGCTACGAAAAGAAATATCTTCCTTTTGACCCGACAAAGGATATGATTTTCCTCTCAGACAGCGAAATTGAGGAGAAGGGTTATTCTGAGGAATACTGCAGACTGCACCGTATGGTCAAAAGCAGGTACGTCTACGAGTTCATGCGCATCGGCATCGATATTACGCCGTTCAATACTCTCGGTCATATCAGCGGCGTACACTATGTAGCTATGTTTGCGGCCAGACAGCTGGAGAAAGTAGGCGTTCCCGTGGATCTGGGGATAGTTTCCGGTGCTGCTGCAGGCCATGACATCGGTAAATACGGATGCCGCAAAAGTGAAGAGATGCGAATTCCTTATCTCCACTATTACTATACGGATCTGTGCTACAACCGATTCGATATGCCGACCATCGGCCACATTGCGGCCAACCATTCCACTTGGGATCTGGAGCTGGAAAATCTGTCCGTAGAATCACTGCTGCTGATCTATGCCGATTTTCGCGTGAAGAGCAGCAGAAATGAACAGGGCGAAGAGATCGTTCATTTTTACAGTCTGGATGAGGCTTTCGATGTGATTCTCGGTAAACTGGACGATGTGGACGAGGCCAAAGAGCTGAGATATCAGAAAGTATACGGGAAGCTGAAGGACTTTGAGCGATATATGGAGGAAAAAGGCGTGACGACGGCACTGCCGGCTGATTTTGCCCGGGAACCGAAAGAAGCGCCCAGACCTCGCAGAAGGGAAAAGGTTCTGCTCAGCGGTCAGGAGGTTGTGGATCAGCTCAAGTTCAGCGCCATTGGCCACAACATACGCCTGATGAGCCGCTTTCACGCCGACAGCGAATTCGGAAGCCTGATCGAAGCGGCGCGGAGCGAGAGGCAGTGGAAAAACCTGCGGACCTATGTGAGCATATTCGGCGAATATTCCACCTATATGACGGAAAAGCAGAAGCTGATGACGCTGAAGTTTCTCTATGAGCTGCTCGCCCACAAAGAGAGTGATATCCGGAGCCAGTCAGCCATAATTATGGGCCGCATCGTGGCCGGCTTCAGCGATGAATATAAGAAAGAAGTGCCTACGGACATCGTTTTGCCGGATCGTCTAATCAACAATCTGTCTCTTTGGAGAGAATATCTGGATAAGATCATTCATCCGGACTACAAACTGACGGAGCAGCACAAGAAGTGGATTTCCAACACTCTGGACAGCTTTGCAAAAGCCGTATTGAACAATTGCAAGGTCTCCTGTCGATATAACTATTTCGATATTCTGGAAACCTACTATGATGCCGAAAAAAGAACGGATGCAGAGATGATGATTCTCCTCGATACGGCTATGGTCATCAATCCCCAAATCTGTACGGAAAGCTTTCTGCAGCGAATCAAGGACTTTCTTTCCGCCATATATGGAAAACACGGGAAAAGTGTGGATATCGCCGTACTCAAGGCCGGACTGCATTTCTTTGAACAATACGGCTATGATCGATATGAGAGGGATCTTCGAAAGATCATGGATATTCCCGAAGATGAAAAATCCTTTGAGGAAGAATTGGCTGTGATGTTTTTGGATGATCTGAAGACGGGAACGCCGTGGATTCAGAAAGTGGCCAATATCTCCTTTATGCTGAAACACATAGAGGATGGACAGGATCGGGGCACCATGCTTCACGTCGCCACTCACCTGTCCAATCTGATCAAGGTCAGCGAAACCGTTACGGTGAGAAGAGCGGCCGGCGAGGGCCTTCTGACCATAATCGGGAAGATGCCGCTGGAGCAGAGAAACGAACTGACTGTAGAGCTGTTTAACGGACTGGAACTGGGCGACTATCAGTTTTCCAAGTATATACCCGATTATCTCGGAGTGATCATGCTTTATCTTCCTCCAAAAGAGCTGGATGAGTCTATATATGAACTGCAGAAAATCCTTGAAACGGGAAACGAAAAGTCGGTGTCTTCCGTGATTAACACACTGGGCGTGATGGTGGAGAACTACTCGATCTACAAAGGCAGATTTGTCGAGAGCGCTCAGGCACACGAGGCAAGACGCTTCCGGCTGCTGAATCTGATCATCAAAGCTTTTGCGGGCTACAACAGGCTGAGTTCGCAGGAAGCCTTCTGGACTCTGGGTATTCACGTTTTTGGCAGCAACGGTATGTCCCTTGCGGCAAAGACGGAACTGTTTGGTCACTGTTACAAAAAGTTGATGACCCTGCTCGATGAAAAAGAAGAAAACGAGTTGGATTTCTACAACAACGCGGCAGTTCTCAATCATATTTATCGGTATATCGGCCAGTATCAGGCGGAAGCCGGAGCATTTTCCTTTGAAGAGAAGAAAAAGGTAGCATTCTTTCCGGGAACTTTCGATCCGTTCAGTCTGGGGCACAAGGCCGTGGCTACGACCATAAGAGATATGGGATTCGAGGTGTATCTTGCTTTGGATGAATTTTCCTGGTCAAAGAATACACAGCCCCGTCTGCAGCGGCGGAGAATTATGACCATGACTGTGGCCGACGAGGACGACATATTTGTTTTTCCGGAGGATATACCGGTGAATATTGCAAATCCCGGAGATCTCAAACGGCTGCGGGACATATTTGCAGGCAAGGAGCTCTATATCGCCGTGGGAACCGACGTGATCAAGAATGCATCCTGCTATAAAGCTCCGCCGCAGGAGTATTCGATTCACTCGCTCAATCACATCGCTTTTGCCAGAGAATCCAGCGAGCAGAGGAGAGAGAGCGGGGAAGAGAAGCCTTATCCGATTACGGGAAAGGTGGTCAGTCTGACGCTGCAGAAGTATTACGAAGACATCAGTTCGACCAGGATAAGAGAAAATATTGATTTAAATAGGGATATCTCAAATCTGATCGATACGGTGGCGCAGAATTACATCTACGATTACAACCTCTATCTCCGGGAACCGGCGTATAAGCATGTGCTCCAGGCCAAGGAGATACGAATCAGCCCATACGTGCACCGAGAGGCAGACTGCCTGGACAGTATAAGGGACGAGATGATTCACCGGGGCTATGATATGTCCAATCTTGAGCGGTATTTAGCGGATCCGGGAGTTCGGACGCTGTATATTGAAAGCGGCGTGCGGCAAAAGCGGATGGCCGCTTTTGCCGCAGCGCACCGAGTGGAGACCAGTGACCTGTTGGAAGAATTTAGCGATCCGGCCATCGCGGCGCGGATTCGGGAAAGGGCGGCAGGAGGAATTGCCGTGATCGGCGCTTTCTTTTCTGGAAAGGGAAGAAATATATCCAATATGAGTCAGATCGTGATCACGGAGATTCTGACCGAGCTGGTAGCCCGGGATTTCGCCTATGTAATCTACAATCCGGTGGACAGGGCCGGACTCAATCACCGCGTCATAGAAGCGCTGAGAAAACAGGGATTTGTAAACATTGCCGATCCGGGAAGCGAACATCCGATTTATGCAGTGGATATGAAATCGCCGATCATCATTTTCAGGGATGTGGAAACAGTGATCAAAAATCCGCTGAATAAAAACGCTGAAGTGCTGAAAGCCATCGATGAAGCTCACAGCCGGCTTCTACGCGTACTTACGGAGATTTATCCGGGACAGCTGGTTCTTTCTTTCAATACCAGTGCGGTGCACAACAAGATCATCAACAAGGTGGCGGAACTGAACAACGTATCCACGCAGCCGTCCAAAAACGGCAAAAGGGGACCGTACATGTCGGTGCCTTTCGGTAAAGCGCTGGCCGATGTGGTGGTTCCCAACACCGTGACCAAAGCCCTTCACACGGAAAAATATTTCAACAGCAGCCTGGATCACTTTACCATAGCGGAATCGAAAAACTATTCGGCCCTCGACAATCAGGCCAAGACTATAAAGTCCTTTAACCGTCCGATTATTCTCATCGACGATCTGCTGCACAAGGGATATCGGATGAACATCATCGATCCGATACTGAAGCGAAATCAGGTGGAAGTAAAGGAAATCATCGTAGGCGTTCTCACCGGCAATGCCCGCGATCTGATGACAGTGCGGAATCGGAGCGTGGAGAGCGCGTACTTCCTGCCGACGCTGAAGGTGTGGATCAACGAGAAGGACAGCTATCCGTTTATCGGAGGCGACAGCATAGACAAGGACAGCGACGTTTCGATAAACCTGATTCTGCCGTACACCTCTCCGACCTTTATTCGGGGCGGCGAGCGGGAAGCGGTCTTCAACTATTCGATGACCTGCCTGGAAAATGCCAGGGATATTCTGAAGGTGCTGGAACGGGAGTATCAGGCGACCTTCGAGAAGAAGCTGACCCTGAAGAGGCTGGGCGAGGTGATCTCCTATCCCCGCCGGCCGGATGTGGGCGAGGGAATCAGCTACGATGAAAACCTCGCCCCTTCGGTATATGTGGAGAACGATATCGAAAGACTGATCCGACTCAGAATGAAAGGATAGAGAGCATGAAGAAAATCGAAAATCTTTGGCAGGAAGCCGGAATCGAGCAGCCGCTTTCGCTGGACGGCTGTCCTGTCAGACTCAACGGGAAAAACAGAGTGAACATCGTTGCACTGGGCGACGTGGGGACTACAGTGCTGATGGGACTTCGGCTTCTGGGCGGAGACTGTATTTCGTCCATCGGCATCTGGGATCTGTCGGAGGCAAATATGAGGAGGCTGGAGCAGGAGATGAACCAGATCTGCTACCCCTTTGGCCAGGCAGAGCTTCCGGAAATACGGTTAATTACCAGAGAAGAGCTGTTCAGCTGTGATGTGTTCGTCTTCTGCGCTTCGAAGGGCGTGCCGGCTCTGGGCGCGGAGGGCGACGTACGTATGGCACAGCTCTCGGCCAACAGCGAGCTGATCAGGGAGTACGGCCGTTTGGCGGCCCAATCCGGCTACAGAGGGCTGGTCGCTGTTGTTTCCGATCCTGTAGATCCTCTGTGCAGGGCATTTCTGGACAGCGCCGGCTGCCAGGCATGGCAGGTTCAGGGTTACGGTCTTGGGGTTATGAACGCCAGAGCGCTCTATTACGGAAAGAAAAATCCACGCTTCGCCCGGTATGTCAGAGAAGGCCGGGCTTTCGGACCTCACGGAGAGGATTTGGTCATTGCAGACAGCATCGAGGACTATGACGACGCCGTTTCCCGCGAGCTGACAAAACTGACGGTGAATGCCAATATGCAGGTCAGGGAATTGGGCTATAAGCCGTACATCGCGCCGGCGCTGTCCTCGGCGGCGATTTCCATTATTCTCACTATGCGGGGGCAGTGGCACTACAGTTCGCTGTATCTGGGCGATCGGGAAAAGGGAGCTTTTCTTGGAATTAAAAATCGTATGACGGAAGAAGGGTCCAGATATGAGGATCTGCCTCTGTGCGATTCTCTGTACCGGAGAATTAAAAACGCTTATCTGAACTTGTGCGGTATGGAGAGGTGACAGGACATGCTCACGGTAATCAAACCTTTTTGCAGTGAATTCCATCGGGAAGGACGCATGGATCGGGTGTTGGCCAAGGCGCTGGAAAATGTACCGGTTCGATATATTCTGAAGGCCGAAGAGCTGGAGAGTATCGATTTACGGGGAGAAAGGCTGCTGTTCGCCGTATGCCTTACCGAAGCGGGGAACAATATGGAGTGCTGGCGCATGCTGGAGTGCATTTTGAGCCATCCGGACTGTCTTGCCGGATGCTGCGCCGGCGTAGTTGTGGATGGAAGCAGCGAACTTTTCACGAAGAGTATGGCAAGACGGCTGGTTTTTTCGGCCAATATGGCCGGGTGCGATTTTCCGGGAAAACCGCTGATAGAAGCTACCGGCTCTCTGTATAACTTTAACGTCATGGGTAAGGTGTTGGGCACGGACAACCTGGGCGCTTACGAAAAACAGACGGAGGAGCTGATAAAGAAACTCTTGTATTTCAAAATGCCCGGGGCGAGACGGCCTAACATTCTGGCTGTCCACGCCAGCAGCAGAAAAACGTCTAACAGCTTGCTGCTCTGGGAGCTTATCCGCAGTCGGATTGAGAACCAGGCAGAGATTACAGAAGTATCGCTGCGCAACGGCAGCCTGCAGGACTGCAGGGGGTGTAGTTATGAGGAATGCCTGCATTTTGGCGAAAACGGAACATGCTTTTACGGAGGCGTCATGGTGGAAAAGGTCTATCCGGCTATCGTAAAGTGCGATACTCTGGTCATGATCTGCCCAAACTATAACGATGCCGTCAGCGCCAATATCACCGCGTTTATCAATCGTCTGACTGCGATTTTCCGCACCAATGATTTTTCGAAGAAGCGGATTTTTGCCATAGTGATTTCCGGCTACAGCGGAGGCGACATCGTGGCGGAGCAGATCCTTGGGGCGATGAATCTGAACAAGAATTTTATCCTGCCCGGCCGATTCGCGCTGGTGGAAACCGCCAACGATCCGGGAAGCATCCTTGAGATAGACGGCCTTGAAGAAAAAGCCGCGGCTTTTGCGGACAGGATTCGGGGATAAAAAAACAGACCGCGGAATTGGGTCTGATGGTAGGCTGTTTTCCAGTATAGGCGGCGGCCTGCCCGCGCAGAAAAGCGGGCTATTTCATCATCCGGCGGTGGAAGGAAAACCCCCTCAGCGCTTCATTGTAGCGGCGTTTCTGCTGCACGATGTACTTTTCGATCTCTTCCTCGCTTACATCCACACCGTGTTTTTTTGCATAGCGCGTCATATAGTTTTTAATAACCAGAAAATCCGCCTTCTCGTCGACATGACGGACAGCGTCGTTGACCATAGCCTGATTAAAAGCTCTCTTCAGCATCGATTCTTTATTCATCAGCGCAATCTCCCCGAATGTGAACCGCAGTTTTAATTAAGTAATATTATTGCATAAATTCCGATAAAGGAAAAGTGTTTTCTTCCGGCGACTTCTGCAACGGGAGCAATTTGTACCGGCGCTTCGGCTCTATCCGATGATTTTCCATGATTTCCTTTTGAATGCCAACAGGTTTGTCGCAGCTGCACGGGAAATGAAACTTTTTTTTTAGAGGAAGATAGTGTATAATAAGAAAGTAAAATTTGAAAACCACAGTGAGCGTTCACCGCGTAGGGGCCGAATAGGCTGAAGCGGCGGACAGAGGGCGGAATGGGCGCAGATGCGGCGCCTGCCTCCCACTTTTGATAAAGATTTTCAGCGATATGGAAGGGAGAATGCGTATGGATATCGATAAACTCATCGTAGAATACCCTATGATACAGGATATGATAAACTGTGATGAAGTTTTCTGGCTCAACGAAAAAGTGGGTCAGGAGGCCGAACTGCCGTTTACTATGCAGGACATAGACGATGCCGGGGCTCGCCTTGCTCGATTTGCGCCGTACATTAGAACCGCTTTTCCGGAGACGGAGGAGAGCGGCGGCATTATCGAATCTCCGCTGATAGAGATCAGCAAGATGAAAAAGAAACTGGAATCGGACTATGAGAGAGAAATTCCGGGCAGATTGTTTCTCAAATGCGACAGCCATCTCGCCGTGTCAGGCTCAATCAAGGCGCGGGGCGGCATCTACGAAGTGCTCAAGCTGGCGGAAAAGATCGCCTTTGAGCGGGGAATGCTGGCCGAGACCGACGATTATTCCGTGCTTAACGAGGAGAGATTTAAACAGGTATTCAGCGAGTACAGCGTCGCTGTCGGATCTACCGGTAATCTGGGTCTGTCCATTGGAATAATCAGCGCTAAGCTGGGTTTCAAGGTGACCGTGCATATGTCGGCTGACGCCAGGCAGTGGAAGAAAGATCTGCTCCGTCAGAAAGGCGTAAAAGTCATCGAATATCAGGATGACTATCAGAGAGCGGTACAAGAAGGGCGCAGGGAAGCTGCGGCGGATCCCATGTGTCATTTCGTAGACGACGAAGCTTCGGCCGATCTGTTCTTAGGTTATTCTGTGGCGGCGAAGAGGCTGGCCGATCAGTTTAAGCGGCAGATGATCGCCTGTGACGAGGATAATCCGGTGTTCGTCTATATCCCTTGCGGCGTAGGCGGAGCCCCGGGTGGCGTTGCTTTCGGACTGAAGCAGATCTTTGGGGAGAACGTTCACATTTTCTTTGCAGAGCCGACCCACGCTCCGTGTATGACTCTGGGCATGCTGACTGGTCTTCACGATCAGATTTCGGTAAACGATGTGGGCCTGGATGGCAAAACCGCAGCCGACGGTCTCGCGGTATCCCGTCCTTCCAAGTTGGTGGGCAGCATAATGGAGACCCTGTTGGACGGCTGTTTCACCATTAACGATGAAAAGCTTTACGGATTCCTGTCTTCTCTGGCGGATACGGAGGATCTGTTTATTGAACCTTCGGCCTGCGCCAGCTTTACCGGTCCGCGGCATGTACTTTCTGCTGAAGGCTATCTGATCAAGAACAACCTGAAAGATAAACTGAAAAACGCGTCGCACATTTTATGGGCGACCGGCGGAAGCATGGTTCCTGAGGAAGAGATGAAAGCCTATTACAGTATGGGAAAATAAATGCCGGAGGAACATGAAAGGCAATGAAAAAGAGACCGCAGTGTCAGTGATTGGAAAATACTGACGCCGCGGTCTTTTTGCATGGGCTATCGGGTTGCTCTTGTTGTGAAAAATATCAGAAACGATCGCTGTAATTGAGGAGACCGCGTAAGAATCCGCCTTGGGTTTTGCCTTTCTTACCATTTCCGCCGCATACGGTATCGTAAAATACAATATTGGCGTAGAATTCCTGTTCGTTGCTGTGAATAACGGCGTAGGAACCGTTACTGCCGTCCCTGGGGCGTGAGAGACTGCCCGGATTGATCAGGTAGATGCCGTCCTCCTTTTCACACACGGGAACGTGAGTATGACCGAAGCATACGGCAATACACTGGTTCTCTTCTGCAAGGTATTTCAGTCGGAGAGGATCGCAGCCTGCTCCATCGAGATGACCGTGGGTCAGCAGAATTTTTCCTGCAGGCGTCTGTACGGTTTTTCTGTCGGCTGTCTGCGCGCCGTCACAGTTTCCCTTTACGGAGACTGTAGGCGTACCGAGGGCTTTTTCCAGCGTATCGGCGTCTTTTTGATGGTCTCCGCAGTGAAGGATCAGATCTATGTTGTTGAGTTTCTCGTAAATTTGAAAGACCTTGCGCAGGTCTCCGTGCGTGTCGCTGAGCACCAGTATTTTCATAAAATCCTCCAAGTATATTTTACTAATTATAGCACAGTTTCTCCTTTTTGTGGTAGAATTCAACTATGAAGAGATCATTTGACAGGGAAGAAATGAAGATCGACTGGATCAACATGAATATGCGCCTTTCGGGAAATCCGATCAGCGAAGAGCGCGCGATCAGAATTGCAAAGGGAGAATATGTTCTGGAAGCGACGTTGGAAGAGCATCTTCTGATTACCAACCTGGTGTCCGTTCTGCCGCTTATGGATACTCTTCTCAACATGGACGAAGAACTGTCTGCGCCGACACTGGATAAGTTTTATCGAAAGCTGTCGGGAGGAGAATCCCCCTGCTACAGAAAGAGCACGCCGATTCTGTTCCATCTCAGTTATAATCCGGTGCTGCCTTCTGAGATAGAAGAAGAGCTGCGCCGTCTGTTTGCCGGTTTGCACCGCGGCAAAGGATCGGATCCGGTACAGAGAGCCGTGGCGGTTCACAATCATCTTATCCGGATATATCCCTATGACCGGTACAGCGAGTTTATCGCCCGGACAGCGCTGGAATACGAGCTGATGTACAGCGGGCAGGGGTTTTGTCCTTTGACCCTATCGGAGCAGGAATACAACGGCGCCCTTGCCGAGTTTCTGCGCAGCGGCCGGGAGAGCGTTATCGACAGAAACCTGGAGTTGAATCGTCTGATGCTCAGCGCCCGGGAATAGAAAAAACAGACAGAAAAGAGACTGTTTTCTCAGCGGTTATCCGCTGAAACAGTCTCTTTTGCATTTAAAATTATTCATACTTGTTGCATTTTTCTAAAATGTGCTGACCGCGCCGTTATGCAGTTTCAGCGTCACCGCTCCGTCGTTTTTTTCCATCGCGCGAACCTTGGACAGGACGTCTTCAACCTTTACGTTTACCTCTTCACAGAGATAGCCGATCACGTGTTTGATGCCTTCGTCGTTCAGTTCTTTGCCGTTAACTGTATATACTTCACCGTTTTTTAATCCTAATTCGAGATAGGTCGGGCAATCTGTTGCAATAGACTTTTGCATGGGAAACCTCCTTGGAATAATTATTTGATTCATGAAATAATTATACGACTTTGTATGCAAAAGTCAATAGAGAATTTATAAAAATTAAAAAAAGTAAATAAAAAACCCTTTTGACCGGTGTGGAGGTTCAAAAAGACGTTCCGCTGCCCTCCTGCAGAAATCTCGTCACTTCAGATAGAATATGATCGATCTGATTCTGATTGATGCGGTAGAATATATTGTTCTTGTGTTTGACCGCTGAGACCAGGCCGGTGTCCTTTAAAATCTTCAGGTGCTGAGAAACAGAAGCGGGAGTGATGCTCAGGAGCAGGGATAGAGCCTTGTTGCTCAATTCTCCGTTCATCAGCAGTTTAACCATTTTCAGCCTGGTCGGATCGCTGAATACCTTTATGTTATCGGCGATATCCTCCAGACTTGAAGACATGACCGGCATCAGCATGTTGCGGTAGATCGTCAGCTTGTCATTGTAAATATTGATCATTAAGTGCGGATAGGTAAAGGCGGAAAGAATAAATTTGATCTCTTTTATCTGTTCTGTTGATCTGGGTAGTAATGGATGCCGTTTTGGCTTCTACCGGAATGATGGTCAATGTTACTCATCCGGAATTGGATCCGGGCACAGGTTATGTGACCATGGTATTAGAGACGCTTCCGGTGGGATTGAGGGCCCTGTTTGTCGTAGCGCTGATCGGCTCGGCGATTTCCGCTCTGGACAGCTATCTGCTCTGCGGCGGTACACTTTTCGCATACGATATTTACGGAAAGCTGAGAAAAAATCCTTCCGAAAGAGAATTGCTCATTCTCACCAGAATTTCCATTGTGGTTTTGGGTATCGTCGGATTATTGGTCGCTTCAAAGTTCACCGTAGCTATGGATCTCTTCGGACTCGTCTCGGCAATCTGGGCTGCGGGAGGCGTAATTCCTGTAGCGGGCGCCCTGATTTATAAGGGAAGAAAGACGCCTGCCGGCGGACTTTTGAGCATGCTGGGAGGAAGTATTTCCTATATTTGTACGCTGATCTGGCCGGTGTCCTTTGTAGATGACCCTTTGCCGCTTTGTTTTCTCGCTTCTCTGATTTTCTACATTATCGGAAATCGAATCGGCAAGCCTTTAGATCAGGGTGAAGCCCTGTCTGTCTGAAAAGGAGGAAGATGATGAAAGATAAGAAAAAGGATTCCAATCGAATCGAATGGCTGGGAATGGATGGCCTTTTGGTTGTCGGATATTTCCTGCTGGTCGTGATTATCTTCTGTTCGTTCAAATATCAGATAGATTTTTTGACCGGTTGGGTTTTCCCTATGGTCTTGCTGTCTATCGTTCTGATCGTTACGATCAATTACGCGAAAACCTTGGGCGGTTTTATCAAGATGCAGAATCAAAAGATAAAAGAGGGGAAAAATGAGCGAATACATTAATACGTTGAAATTGAAGATGAACAGTGAAGAGGCATGGAAAATTGCGGAGAAAAAAGGGGATTGGCTGTGGAACCTTGTATTCAGAAACCTGCCGCTTACCCGGCTGCAGCTGATGTACATAGAATACGAGATTATCAGTATAAAGACCGTAGGCAGACCTGCGCTGCTGTCCCGCATTCGGGGAAGATCAAAGCCGATATGCAAGCGGATGGATATCCTGGTCAACGGGACTACCGGCGGCGTAGCATTGATTGCCGATCAGAATCTGCAGTTTGAGAGAATCGAAATCACCGACAATATCAACTTACAAAGCGCCGGCTTCGATCAGGACGAAGCGATCAAAAGGGCCAAGATGCTGGCGCATAAGATTACCCATCGTTCCATGGGAGGTATGCACGAGGCGGAAATCGTCAATTTCAAATCGGTCTATCGACCTTTTTATGTAGCTTTTTACGGCGATATGAGCGAAGGGAACAAGGTGAGGTATATCACCATTCCTGCGGACGGCGGCCAAAGCCATCGGGCCCGGTAAAAGGGCGAACAGCAGGCCGGGCAGAAAGAAACGGAAAGTCAGGAGACCGCCTGCTTTATGCAGGCGGTCTCCTGTAAGGTTTATGCGACTGCCCGCTGCCCGTCTGCTTCCGCAAGAAATATTATGGTAAAAAATAATCCTTTGTGGTAGTATAACATTAAGAGGGTTTTCCTGACTGTGTTGAGGACAGAGGTGTTTTTGTTTTGAAAGAACGGTTAAAGAGCGGCTATGTTAAGATGGGGATTACCGTCTTTGCAGCCGGAGCGGCACTGATTGTACTGTACGAGGTGATTATCCACTTCAATCGGGTGCAGGAGGCCTGGTCGGTTCTGAGTACGATACTGTCTCCGTTTATCTTTGGGTTGGTGATGGCCTACCTGCTTTGTCCCGTGTACAATGTGACGGTCAGGCGGATGTACAGGCCGGCCCAGAAAGCCTTCAGGACAAAGAAGACTGCTCTGCGTTTTGCCAGAGTTATCGGAACCGTTGTCTCCCTGATTGTTCTCTTTGGGGTGATAGGAGGTCTTTTCGCGTTAGTTCTTCCAGAGACTCTGCGGAGTATCATAGGGCTCATACAGGTCATGCCGGACAGATTTAACGATCTGATCGACTGGTTGGAGAGAACCTTTACGGCTGAGCGAAATCCGGAGATTGCAGGCGCTTTTGAGTCCGTCGTAGGCAGAGTCAGGGACGCTTTTATGGAATGGTCGGAAAACGATCTGCTTCCGCTCATTGGCGTGTATATGTCCCAGATCTCTCAAGGCGTTATCGTTACCCTGCGAACTCTGCTGAATATCCTGATCGGCGTTATCGTCTGCGTATATTTTCTCAACAGCAAGGAAACCTTTAAGGCTCAGGCCAGAAAGACGATTTTGGCCACTATGAGTAAGAAGAGATCCGACTCCTTTATGGAATTTGCTTATTTTGCCAACAGAACATTCGGCGGATTTATCAACGGAAAGCTGATCGATTCGCTGATCATCGGTATACTGTGCTTTATTCTGATGAGCATCTTAAAGCTGCCGTATACCGTGCTGGTCAGCACAATCGTAGGCGTCACCAACTTTATTCCGTTTTTCGGACCGTTTATCGGGGCCATCCCTTCGGCCATCATCATCTGTTTTTCCAGTCCGATTCAGGCGGTTTACTTCCTGATTATGATCCTCGGATTACAGCAGTTTGACGGGAACATCCTGGGACCGAAGATTTTGGGGGAAACGACGGGACTGGCCAGCTTTTGGGTGATGTTTGCGATTATCGTCGGCGGAGGTCTGTTCGGATTTTTGGGCATGGTTCTCGGCGTTCCGGTGTTTGCCATGATCTATTATTATGGAAGCCGTTATATTGAAAATCGACTGAAGAAAAAGAAATTACCTGTAGAAACGGAAGCATATCAGGAATACAACCAATATGATATCGACAGAAAGGATATACTGTAAATGGAGAGATTAGAGAATGTGGATATGGGAAGGTACACTTCCTTTAGAGCCGGGGGGAAGGCCAAAGAGTTGGTAATGCCGGAGAACACTGACGAGCTGATCGAGCTGATGAAAGAAATCCGGGAAAGCGGCAGGAAGTATATTGTGCTGGGAAACGGCTCCAATACGCTGATCTGTGATTCCGGATTCGACGGCGTTGTGGTCCGTTTGGGAAAAGCCTTTTCTGACATCAGAAGGGATGGAAACCGGCTGATCTGCGGAAGCGGAGCGCTGATGTCTTCGGTGGCAAAAGCGGCCCTGGGCGAGAACCTGACCGGTTTTGAATTTGCCAGCGGTATACCGGGAAGCATCGGCGGCGCCGTATTCATGAACGCCGGCGCCTATGGCGGAGAGATGAAGGATATTGTGGAAGAGGTCACGGTGGTAAAGAAGGACGGGAGCGGCGTTTCCGTCTTGTCCGCGGAAGATATGGACTTTTCCTACCGGCACAGCATTCTGGAGAAAACCGGCGATATCGCAGTTTCCGCCGTATTAAAACTGGAATCGGGAGATCACGAACAGATCGCCCTGAAGATGTCCGAGCTTACCCGGCGGAGAAACGAAAAACAGCCGGTGCAGTATCCCAGCTGCGGAAGCTTTTTCAAGCGGCCGGAGGGCTATTTTGCCGGAAAATTGATACAGGATGCCGGGCTTAAAGGCCTGACTGTAGGCGGAGCTCAGGTATCGGAACTGCACAGCGGCTTTATCATCAACAGAGGCGGAGCCAGCGCTTCGGATATCATAGATCTGATGCACCTGGTGCAGAACATCGTATACGATAAATTCGGCGTTAAACTGGAACCGGAGGTGAGGATCATTGGAGATTAACGGAAAAAAATTCAGGATGATCTTCGATTATCATACCCATACGACCTTTTCCCACGGCAAAGGCTCTATCGAGGATAACGTCAGAGCTGCAGCCGGCAGAGGGCTGAAAGGGATTGCCATCACCGACCACGGTCCGGGCCATCTGACTTATGGCGTAAAGCGAAAGGATTTTCCGGTCATGCGAAAGGAAGTGGACAGGCTGAAGGCTCTGTACCCGGAAATAGAGATATTTCTCGGCGTAGAGGCTAACATCATCAGCGTCGGGAATCATCTGGACGTACGGGAGGAAGAGCTGCCTTACTTTGATTTTCTTATCGCCGGTTATCACTACGGGATTCCTCACGGGTACTGCGTGGGAAACTGGTTAGATGCTCACGGCCTGTTTTCGGACAGCCGGGGCAGGGCGCTCCTGCGTCTGAATACGGAGATGACGGTTCGCGCTCTCTATGAAAACGATTTGAAGATTTTGACCCATCCGGGAGACAAAGGCCGATTCGATATAAGAGAAATTGCAAAAGCCTGTGAAGAGACTGATACGCTGATGGAGATCAATACCAGGCACTGTCATCTGACGGAAGAGGAAATTCGTATCGCGGCAAAGGCTGACGTTAAGTTTGTCGTCAGCAGCGACGCCCATTCGCCCAATCGGGTGGGAGACTTTAAGAGCGGTGTGGAGCGGGCGCTGAGAGCCGGTCTGGATCCGGAAAGAATCGTAAATGTCGAGGAGCTTTAGAGATTATGGAAAAGATGAATGTTGTTATCATTACCGGCATGTCGGGGGCGGGAAAGACCAACGCCGCCGATTGGTTTGAAGATCAGGGTTACTACTGTGTGGACAACATGCCGCCTGCGCTGATCAAAAACTTTATCGAGCTTACCGTTTTCTCCAACAAGCAGATAAAGAAGGCGGCTTTTGTGGTAGACGTCCGCGGCGGAGAATTTTTTACCGATCTCAGCCAGTGTCTGGACGATCTGGAAAAAAGCGACACCATAGACTGCAAGGTGCTTTTCATTGAAGCTTCCGATGAGACGCTGATCAAACGGTACAATGAGACGAGGCGCAATCATCCTCTGTCGGCAGGATCCACGACGAGAGAGGTAATCGAGAAGGAACGGGAAAAGCTTGCAGAACTGCGGCAGAGGGCGGATTTTATCATCGATACCACCAACATGAAAGTTGCCGGTTTTAAACTGGAGATGGAGAAGCTCTTTGTTGGAATGGAGATGGAAAGCTCTTTTGCCGTCAACATAACGTCTTTCGGATATAAGCACGGCATACCGATGGAGGCTGATCTGGTGTTCGATATGCGCTTTATCCCCAATCCGTATTATGTTCCCAGTCTGAAGAAGCTGACGGGGAACAACAAGAAGGTGTCCCAGTACGTGATGCGGCAGGAGATCTCGCAGAAGTTTATCTCGCAGCTGCGCGAGCTGATCAACACTATTGTTCCCTGCTATGTCAGAGAAGGGAAATACCATCTGAACATCGCCTTTGGCTGTACCGGGGGACAGCATCGTTCAGTTGCCATGGCCAACAGGATGGCGGAGATTTTCCGGGAAGACGGATATCGGGTGACTCTGGGACATCGGGATCTTTAAACTGCGCAGAACAGGCAGAACTTCAATTTTGCTCTACACATCAACAGGGATTTGTGTTACAATATAGAGTAATGACAGCGGGATAAACGCCTCGGCGAAGGGCGCAGCCGCTGCGCAAAAGTCAACATTTTTAGTAGTTTTTATAAAAGGAGAGCAATCGATGGAAAAATTAATTATCAGCGCCTGCATTTGCGGTGCAGAAGTAACGAAGGAACAGAATCCTAACGTCCCTTACACAGTAGAAGAGATCGCAAGAGAGGCTAAGTCGGCCTACGATGCCGGCGCGTCCCTGATCCACCTTCACGTAAGATGGGATGACGGAACGCCTACTCAGGACAAGGGCAGATTCCAGGAATGTATCGACGCTATCAGAAAAGTTTGTCCGGATGCGATTATCCAGCCTTCCACCGGTGGAGCTGTAGGCATGACTGACCTGGAGAGACTCCAGTCGACGGAAGTCGTTCCTACTCCGGAAATGGCTACTCTGGACTGCGGAACCTGCAACTTCGGCGGAGACGAAGTGTTTACCAACACGGACAACACCATCATCAACTTTGCGAAGATCATGCAGGAAAGAGGCATCAAGCCTGAGTGCGAAGTGTTCGACAAGGGTATGATCGATATCGCGATGAAGACTGCGTACAGAAAGGGTTTCCTGCCTAAGCCGATTCACTGGGATTTCGTACTGGGCGTACAGATGACGGCTACGGTAAGAGACCTGGTTTACATGGTAGAATCCATTCCTGAAGGTTCCACCTGGACCGCTACAGGTATCGGTAAGAACGCATGGCACATTGCTGCGGCGACGATCAGCATGGGCGGACATGTCAGAGTCGGATTTGAAGACAACCTTTACCTGGAAAAGGGCGTTCTGGCAGAGAGCAACGGCCAGATGGTAGAAAAGGTAGTTAAACTTGCCAAACTGCTCGGAAGAGAAGTGGCTACTCCTGCAGAAGCGAGAGAGATCCTGGGTCTGGCGCCTTTAAAATAAACTGTACACATATCGAGCATCGGGGACCGCGGAGCGCTTGCTGCCGCGGCCCTTTTTTTTCTTCCGTCTCCCGGGCAGGTGGAAGATGGAAAAATTTACAGCGAAAGGACGAAGATAAAACGATGTCTTTTTCAGCAGAAACGAAAAATGAATTATCCCGGGTAGAGCCGGAAAAAAAGTGCTGTCAGCTGGCCGAGATCTCCGGCTTTCTCCGCGTATCGGGAAGCCTGCGTCTGGTCGGCGGCGGCAAGTTTAAAATCGTGATTACCACAGAAAATCCGGCTGTCGCCCGTCACTATAAAAAGCTGATAAAGGAGTACTTCCAGGTCGATACCGAATTAGAAATCGGCGAGGCTCCCGGACCGAAGAAGGGTCACGCCTATATGCTGACCATTGATCCCCAGATGCGGAGCGAACAGATACTCAGGGAGACCGGCATACTTTTGGTCAGAGAAGGAAACAACTATATATCCGACGGCATATACAGCAGTCTGGTCAAAACCAAGTGTTGCCGGAAGGCCTATCTCAGGGGAATCTTTATGGGAGCCGGAACGATCAGTGATCCGGGAAAGAGCTATCATCTGGAGATCGTCTGTGGCAGCCGCAACCTGGCCGATGATCTCAGAAAGCTGATCAATACTTTTGTCGATCTATCAGCCAAAGTGGTGGAAAGGAAGGGCCATTTCATCGTCTACATGAAAAAGTCCGAATATATCTGCGACACGCTGGCTATCATGGGGGCCCATACCCGGGTTCTGGAATTTGAGAACATAAAGATACAGAAAGGTCTTGTCAACGATACCGTGCGTATCACCAACTGCGACAATGCCAACACCGACCGGACTCTCGACGCGTCGGAACGACAGATTGAAAGTATCAAAAAAATCGAGAGAATAAAGGGACTCGCATCTTTGCCGGACAAGCTCAGGGAAGCAGCCCGGCTGCGCCTTGAATATCCGGAGGCAAGCCTCACTCAGCTTGGAGAGATGCTCGATCCTCCGATGAAGAAGTCCGGCGTCAACAACAGGCTGAGGAAAATTGAAGAAATAGCGGCAAAGCTTTGAACGAGGCGAATCGATTGCAGCAAAGAGGCAGGTGAGTAAACCTGCCTCTTTATGTTTATACTATATGTCATATTGACGGAGAAAAATCGTCAGAACAGAATCCTTGTTAACTTTTAAACTGTACTTGTTTATCAGCTAAAAGATGGGTATAATTATAATAGGGAAAAATTCGAATTTTTTGACTACTATATAGGGAGGTGAAACTACACGATGTTTTCCGAAGAACTGGAAAAAATTAAGCAGAGCGAAACTTACGCCAAAGAGCTTCAGAAAAAGGCTAAAAATGAGGCCAAACAGTCGCTGGAACAGGCGAAAACTCAGGGCGAAAAAATCGTCGAAGAGGCCGAGAAACGCGCGGAGGAAATCCAAAGGTCTCTGATCCAGGAAGGACAGCGGGAAGCAGAAGAACAATACGCGTCCTTTTTAAAGGCGAAGAGGGAGGAATGCGCCGCAGTGATGGAGAAAGCCAGGAGTAACGAAAATAAGGCAATTAAAATGATTGCGGAAAGGATCGTGAAATCAGGTGGCAATAGTTAAAATGAAAAAAGCAGCCGTCATCGGCCTGGATACGGTCAAGGAGGAACTCCTGTCCGACCTGATGGATCTGGGCGCTGTTCAGATCGAGGATCGAGGACAGTTTTCCTCTGAAGATGACGGCACGGAAGTCCTAATGATCAGGGATGGTGACGAAAGTCGGGTGGCTTCTCTCGAAGCGGAGATAAACCGCGCGGCGTTGGCTTTGGAAACGCTGGAAAGGTACAGCACGGAAAAGAGTCCGCTTTTCGTCACCAGAAGAGGGATGAAAAAGAGCGAATTCGCCCGTGCCCTGAAGGAAGAGAAACAGATAGCGGAGCATATCGACAGGGTATTGGGCCTTAATGACGAAATTCACAAACTGAAAGAAGCGGAAAACAAGAAGACTGCCGACCTGCTTGCAGTCAGCCCATGGACGGTGTACGATCTTCCCCTTGAAATCACCCGGACAGATTGCGCCTGTATTGATCTGGGCGTTGTTCCGTCTACTGCGGACATGGAAAAACTGACCGAGCGGATAGAAAAAAGCAGCGACGCCGTATATCTCAGGGAAGTGAACCGGGATAAAGACCTCTTCTATCTGGCTGCGGTTACCCTGAAAGGAGAACGGGAGAACATCCTGAATATCCTGAAACAACATGGATTTACGCCGACTCCTTTTGGCGGATTTACCGGTACCGCGGCAGAGAATCGAGAGCGGATCGCCGAAGAAATTACCGGGCTTCAGCAGCGGAGACAGGAGGCGGAAAAAGAGGTCGGCTCACTTTACGAACTGAAAAACGGTATTGAGTGTTTGTACGATAAGCTGATCATTGAGAGGGACCGAGAAAAGGCAAAAAGCAAGATACTGAAGACCAGACGAACCTTCAGTCTGGAGGGCTGGATTCCGGAACCATATGTACAGCAGGCGGAAGACCTTTTTGACCGGTACCAGTGCTGTTTTGCTTTCCGCGATCCGGAGGAAGGAGAAACGGTTCCGATTTTAATGGCAAACGGCGGCGCGGCTTATCCGTTCGAAGCCATAACCGAAATGTATTCCCTGCCGGATTATCGCGGCGTGGATCCGACAAAATATCTTTCGCTGTTCTACGCCATGTTTTTCGGCATCATGCTCAGCGATGCAGGTTATGGTATCGTCATTGCCGCGGCGTGCTTTATCGTTCTGCGGAAGTTTGCACTGGAAGGGATGACCTATAAGATGATCAAAATGTTCTTCTACTGCGGGCTTTCCGCCGTATTTTGGGGCGCGTTGTTCGGAGGCTGGTTCGGCGACTTCTTTCAGGTTGCTGCCGAGGTTATCTTTGGAAAGAAGATCACCATCGAACCGCTGTGGTTCAACCCTATCGACGATCCGACCAGACTTCTGATCTGGTCCCTGGTCTTCGGAGTGGTACACATCTTCTTTGGCATGGGGATCAAAGCGGTCATGCTGATTCGGCGCGGCCAGTGGAAGGATGCCGTATTTGATGTGTTCTCCTGGTATATGATTATCGGCGGCGCGGCCATGTGGCTTGCAGGTGGATCCATCGGTCAGGCTGTTGTAAAGGCGGGCATGTACATCGCCATTGCAGGCGCTGTGATTTTGCTTCTGACAGGAGGAAGAAACAACAAAGGCATCGGAAAAGTGACGGGTGGACTCAGTTCTCTGTACAATATTACAAGTTATATTTCGGATATTTTATCTTACTCAAGACTGCTGGCCCTGGGTCTGGCTACCGGCGTAATCGCCACCGTGGTCAATACGATGGGCTCTCTGGCCGGCGGCGGCGTATTCGGCACTATTGTGCTTCTGGCGGTTTTTGTCGTCGGACACACCTTCAATCTGGCCATTAACGCCCTGGGCGCGTTCGTCCATTCCAGCAGGCTGCAGTATATTGAGTTTTTCGGAAAGTTTTACGAGGACGGCGGCGACGAGTTTGATCCGCTGCATAAAAAGACAAAATACATTCGCATTACAAGCGACACGAATGGAGGTAAAAAATGGAAATGATCAATGGAAGTGTATTTGCACTGTTGGGTGCGGCAATTGCAGCTTTAGCGGGTATCGGCAGCGCTATCGGCGTCGGTATTGCGGGTCAGGCCGCAGCAGGTGTGCTGGCCGAAGATCCGAAAAAATTCGGTAAAACATTGATTCTGCAGGCGATCCCCGGTACGCAGGGAATTTACGGACTTCTGATGGCTTTCCTGATTTTTATCAGAATCGGACTTCTGGGCGGCGGCATGATAGACCTTACCGTGTCTCAGGGGCTGTACATTCTGGCCTCCGGTATTCCGATCGGCGCTGTAGGAATCTGGTCCGGTATTGCACAGGGTAAAGCGGCAGCTGCAGGAATTATGCTGTTGGGCAAAAGATCTGACCAGCTGGCAAAGGGTATCATCTATGCGGCTATGGTAGAAACCTATGCTATCTTCGCCTTGCTGATTTCCATTCTCATGCTGTTCAACCTTGGAATTTAACAATAAGGACGTGACAAAATGAGCATAGAAAAAATCACATCAAAAATCATCGGCGACGCGGAGAAAGAGGCGGAAACCGTCTTAATGCAGAGCAAAAGTCAGTGTGACGCCATACTGGCGGAGGCGCAGGCAAAAGCTGAGGAAATCATCGCAAAAGCTGAAGAGGAAGGCGAGAAAGAAAAGGAAAAGCTGATTTTTAGGAAAAAAGCCGTAGCGGATATCGATGGCAGAAAACTTTTGCTTGTGGAAAAGCAGAAGCTGATTGCCGGATGCTTTGATAAAGCAGAGGCGGAACTCTGCTCGATGGAACGGGAGCAATATATAGAGTTTTTGGTACATCTGCTCAAGAGCACTGGTCAGGACAGCGGCGAGCTGATCCTGAACGCCGGGGATGCGCAAAGTATAGGCCCTGCGCTGGTCAGCGCGGCAGCCGGACAGATTCCGGGAAGTCGGATTGTACTTTCCGGCGAAACGCGAGACATCAAGGGCGGTTTTCTCCTGAAACAGGGTTCTGTATATATAAACGGAACGATCGAGACGCTGATAGAGGAAGCGCGGGAAGAGTTGGCCGCTGAGGCGGCTGCGTGTCTGTTTCAGTAAGGAGAGGATTCTATGGCAAAGCGGAAAACAGAAGAGTATACTTTTGCAAATGCGTACATCGGGAGTTTCGTCAGGAATCTGATGAACTGGCAGGATATGATGCGTTTAGCTTCCTGCAGAGACCTGGCTGCCGCGGAGAATATCCTGCAGGAATTTGGTTACGGCGAGGCGAAAGAACTTTATGAGGGCGATATTGAATGGTTTATTCGCAGAGAGCAGAATAAGCTGTTTAACCTGATCTACGACACGCTGCCCGAACGAAAGGAACTGGCGCTGTGCCTGTTCCCCTACGATTACCACAACGTGAAGGTCTGTCTCAAATCAGAGTTCCTGGGAATAGCGCCTTCCGAAGATTATCTGGTGTCCACCGGAGATATGGACTGGAAACAGGTGGTCGCCATGGTGAGGGACAGAAGCTATGAATTTATGCCGGTGAACATGAAACATGCGGTCATGGAGGCGACGGATCTGTTCGGAAGGGGAAGAGATCCGCAGGAGATCGACATCATCATGGATAAGGCCTGCTATAAGGATATGCTGCAGGCCGCCGAAGAAACGGGAGAGGATTTTTTGATCGGAATCGTAAAGCTGCAGATCGATATTCTGAACCTGAAAACCTTTGTCCGCCTGCGGCAGATAAAAAAGCCATGGACCTTTTTCCAGAAGGTTTTCCTCGAAGGCGGAAATATCAGCGAACAGTTTTTCCTTTCCGGCTATGAAGAGCCCTATGGACAGATAGCCGATAAGCTGTCTCCTTACGGATTAAAAAAGCCTATGGAAGAAGGCGGAGCAGAATTAAAGGAGACGGGAGACTTCAGCCTTTTTGAAAAGCTGTGCGACAACTGTATGATGGAATTCAACAAGAAGGCCAAGTACCTTACCTTCGGCATCGTACCCATTGCCGGATACTGGTATGCCAAAGAGGTGGAGATCGACAATCTGCGCATCATCCTGACCGGAATTCTGATCGGTTCGTCGGCGGAGCAAATCGGTGAAAGATTGAGGGAACCATATGTATAAAGTAGGCATAATCGGCGACAAGGATTCGGTACTGGGCTTCAAAGCCGTCGGCCTTGAAGTGTTTCCTTGCAGCCGGAGCGAAGAAGCGAAAAAAATTCTTCATCAGCTGGCCCGGGATGAGTATGCGATCATCTACATCACAGAAAGCCTGTCGGCGCAGCTGCAGGAGGATATTGAACAGTATAAGGACGAGAGACTTCCGGCGATTATCCCGATCCCGGGAAAGGAAGGCCCTTCGGGAGCCGGCATGGACAGCCTGAGAAAGTCTGTGGAACGCGCCGTGGGAGCGGATATACTATTCGGAGGTGAAAATTAGATGAGTCAGGGAAAAATCGTAAAGGTATCGGGTCCGCTGATCGTGGCATCGGGCATGGAAGATGCAGACATGTTCGACGTAGTCCGCGTAGGCGACCTGGGACTGATCGGTGAAATCATTGAGATGAGAGGCGATAAGGCTTCTATACAGGTTTATGAGGAAACTGCAGGCATAGGCACCGGAGCTCCTGTAGTTTCCACCGGAGCGCCCCTTTCTGTGGAATTGGGACCGGGGCTGATTGAGACCATGTACGACGGAATACAGCGTCCTCTTGAGGCTATGCGGGAAAAAAGCGGTTCAAATATAACCAGAGGAATCAGCGTGCCTTCTCTGGACCGGGAGAAAAAATGGGAGTTTGTGCCCCGGGTCGAAGTCGGCGACCAGGTGGAAAGCGGCGATATCATAGGAACCGTTCAGGAGACGGTGATCGTCGAGCAGAGAATCATGGTGCCTTACGGTATAAGCGGCACCGTGGAATCCATCGAAAGCGGTTCTTTTACCATAGAGGATGTGATCTGCAGGATCAGGAAGGAAGACGGACAGACGGCCGAGCTGACCATGATGCAGAAATGGCCGGTCAGAAGAGGTCGTCCGTATAAGGAAAAGCTGGTACCGGAAATGCCGTTGATTACCGGCCAGAGAGTCATCGACACCATGTTTCCCATCGCCAAGGGCGGTGTCGCTGCGGTTCCGGGACCGTTCGGTTCGGGAAAAACCGTGGTTCAGCATCAGCTGGCCAAGTGGGCGGACGCCGATATCGTCGTTTACATCGGATGCGGCGAGCGGGGAAACGAGATGACCGACGTACTCATGGAGTTCCCTGAGCTGAAGGATCCACGCAGCGGGGAATCACTGATGAAGAGAACCGTTCTGATTGCCAATACCTCCGATATGCCGGTGGCGGCTCGAGAAGCGTCGATCTACACGGGTATTACCATAGCGGAGTATTTTCGGGACATGGGTTATTCTGTAGCCCTGATGGCGGATTCCACTTCCCGATGGGCGGAGGCTCTGCGGGAAATGTCCGGACGTCTTGAGGAAATGCCGGGTGAAGAGGGTTATCCGGCTTATCTGGCTTCCCGGCTGGCCCAGTTTTACGAGAGAGCCGGACGAACGGTATCCCTGGGAAAAGAGGGCAGGATTGGCGCGTTGTCGGCAATCGGCGCGGTTTCCCCTCCGGGAGGAGATATTTCCGAACCGGTATCCCAAGCCACGCTGCGGATCGTAAAGGTATTCTGGTGCCTGGATTCGTCTCTGGCCTATAGGAGACATTTTCCTGCGATCAACTGGCTGCAGAGCTATTCGCTGTATATCGACAGATTGACAAAATGGTACGAAGAGAACGTCAGCAAAGATTTTCCAAAGATGCGCGCGGAGGCGATCATGCTGCTTCAGGAAGAAGCCGAACTGGAGGAAATCGTCCAGTTGGTCGGTGCGGATGCCCTGTCCTTCGAAGACCGGATCAAGCTGGAGGCGAGCAAGTCCATCCGAGAAGACTATTTGCATCAGAACGCCTTTCATGATGTAGATACTTACTCTTCGCTGAACAAGCAATATAAGATGTTAAAGCTGATCCTCAGCTATTACGAGCTGGCCAAAGATGCCGCAGGCAAAAATGCTTCATTCAGCCGGCTGGTATCTCTGCCGGTCAGGGAATCTATCGGTCGGTTTAAGTATATTGAGGAAGAGAAAATTGACCAGGCATATGACGAGATTCAGACAGAGCTGAAGAAGGAGATCGCGGATCTGATCAGTAAGGAGGCGGAGGACGATGATTAAGGAATATAAGACCATATCGGAAGTGGCAGGCCCGCTGATGCTTGTCAGAAATGTGGAGAACGTAACTTACGACGAACTGGGCGAGATCGTTCTTCCCAGCGGTGAAACCAGGCTCTGCAAGGTCCTCGAGATTAACGGAAGCGACGTTTTGGTCCAGCTGTTCGAGAGCTCGGCCGGTATAAACCTGAAGGAAAGTACAGTTAGATTTCTCGGTAAAGGCACGCAGCTGGGCGTTTCTCCAGAAATGCTGGGCAGAGTGTTCGACGGCATGGGAAGACCCATGGATGGCGGACCGGAAATTATTCCGGAAAAAAGACTGGATATCAACGGTCTTCCGATGAATCCGGCAGCCAGAGACTATCCTGCGGAATTCATTCAGACCGGGGTATCGGCTATCGACGGATTGAACACGCTGGTAAGAGGGCAGAAGCTGCCTATCTTTTCCGGATCGGGACTGCCTCATGCAGAGCTGGCGGCCCAGATTGCCCGTCAGGCTAAGGTTATCGGCGGAGAGAGCAATTTTGCCGTAGTCTTTGCGGCCATCGGCATTACCTACGAGGAAGCCGATTTCTTCGCGTCGGACTTTCGCCGTACGGGGGCCATTGACAGAACGGTCATGTTCATGAATCTGGCCAACGATCCGGCGGTAGAGCGTATCGCGACGCCGCGAATGGCGCTGACAGCTGCCGAGTATCTGGCTTTTGATCTGGGGATGCACGTGCTGGTCATTTTGACCGATATCACCAACTATGCAGAGGCGCTCAGAGAGGTGTCCGCAGCCCGTAAAGAGGTTCCGGGCAGAAGAGGCTATCCGGGATATCTCTATACGGACTTGGCTACCATGTACGAAAGAGCTGGAAGGAAGCGGGATCAGGCTGGATCGATCACCATGATTCCGATTTTGACCATGCCGGAAGACGATAAGACTCATCCGATTCCTGACCTTACCGGTTATATCACCGAGGGACAGATCATCTTATCCAGAGAGTTGTATCGAAAGGGGATAAAGCCTCCTATCGATGTTCTGCCTTCCCTGTCCCGTCTGAAGGATAAGGGGATAGGAAAGGGCAAGACCCGGGAGGATCACGCGGACACCATGAATCAGCTGTTCGCCGCGTATGCCCGGGGAAAGGAGTGCCTGGAGCTGATGACCATTTTAGGCGAAGCCGCGCTGACTGACGTGGATCTGCTGTACGCCAGATTCAGCCAGGAATTCGAGAAGCGATACGTCAACCAGGGATATGAAACGGATCGAAGCATAGAGGAAACGCTGGATATCGGTTGGGAACTGCTGCGGCTGCTGCCGAGGAGTGAACTGAAGAGAATCAAAGACGAACTGCTTGAGAAGTATTTAGGGTAGGTGAGACGTCATGGCAGAGAGAATGAATGTGAATCCTACCCGGATGATGCTCACATCATTGAAGAAGCGGCTGAAGACGGCCACCCGCGGCCACAAGCTGATGAAGGATAAGCGGGACGAGCTGATGAAAGAATTCCTCGAGCTGGCTCGTGAAAACGGCAGGCTCCGTCAAGAGGTGGAGCAGCGTCTGTCTGCGGTATACAAAAATTTCACGGTAGCCAGCGCCATGATGAGCCAGGAGGTTATGGAAGAATCTCTGATGTTTCCCAAACAGGGTGTGCGCATAGAGGTAGGCAGCAGAAATATCATGAGCGTAGATGTTCCGGTTTTTTCCTTCAAAACCACGGCAGAAGATCCGACGGATATTTTTCCCTACGGTTTTGCCAGAACTTCAGGGGAACTGGATAATGCCATATCCCAGCTGTCGGAACTTTTTCCTATGCTTTTGGATCTGGCGGCAAAGGAAAAGGAAACGGCCCTTCTTGCCGCAGAGCTGGAAAAGACCCGCAGACGGGTCAACGCGCTGGAATACGTGATGATTCCCCGTATAGAGGCTACGATCAGATACATTACCATGAAGCTGGATGAAAACGAGAGAGGTAATCAGACGCGCCTCATGAAAGTAAAGGATATGATGCTGGCTGAATCCATAGAGGATAAACGCGGACGCGATGAAGAGGCTATAGAGGCGTTTGTGGAACGGAAATAAATAAAAGAGAAGGACTGCCTGCGACAGGTATTGCGGACAGTCCTTCTCTTTTTCTGGAAATATTTTCAACTTTTCTTTTTCTTTCTTTTAGCTTGAGCTCGCTGCGCTCGCATTCTTTCCTGGATCCGCTGCTTTTCCTTTTCTATCTCTTCCTGCTCTTCGGCGGTATAGTCGTCAATGAACATATCCGGATTCATCTTTGCCGCCAGTTTTATACATGCGCGGCAGTCTTCCGGCGTAAACAGAAAGGATCTGAGCATGGAGCCTTTCTCAATGGTGAGCCTAGCGTTGGGACGTGCTTTGATATAGTCCGGCTGGATACCGGTGATCTGATCCCAAGTCCAGCGATTAACCGATTTGAGTCCCAGCAATGAATAACGGATATCCACGCCTTCCTCTGAAATGATGTGCTCTTTGTGATGGAATACCGATATCATCAGAATCAGAGTCAGCGGGATATAAAACCACTGTTCACGGTTGTACTCAATATATAGCAGTATCACACACGCGACAAGAACTAGGATTTTTTTATACAGAGCATGCGTTTTTACGATACCTTTATATGTTTTCATTTATTTCTCCGGAGATTTATATGTGCCGTCAGCTCTCAGCTCGGCCAGTCTCTGCATGGCGATTTCATGTGCTTCTGCAGGAGCTGCAGGGACACTGCCTTTCTTCAGCTTGCCGCCGAAGAAGCCGGTGTGTGTACCGTCAGCATAGATCATATTGCCGCCCCAGGATGCGGTGGCGATGGATACGATCGGGTTCAGCAGGTTGACGAAGCAGAACGGCAGATAGGACAGCGTTTCTACACCCAGCATGCTGGAGTGATATGCTCCGCAGGAGGACCAAGGAACCAACGGCGACCACAGCGTACCGCCGTCTTCCTGAGCTCTGGACAGCATGTTTCTGGCAAGTCCCAGATTGTCGAACTTTTCTTTGTACATGGAAGCCGGTACGATAAGTCCCAGGTACTGGTCGCACATAGTGGCGATGCAGAACATGGCCGTGAGGATAGTGGTCAGCACCATCTGGAACGGCGTATGTACACTCTTGATCAGTCTGCCCAACAGAGATTCTACAGCGCCGATGCGGCTGTAGATACCGCCGAAGCCGATGGCGATCAGGGCGATGTTGATGGTCCAGAGCATGGAATCCATACCGCCGCGGGTCATCAGCTGATCTGCCAGTGCGTCGCCGGTATCTGTAGCATATCCGTAGTGGAGCATGCTGATGCAGTCGGAAAGGCTGGCGCCCTGGAAGATTACAGCGAAAATGCAGCCTACTGCAGATACCAGGAGTACGCCCGGTACAGCCGGCAGCTTCATGACGGCTACGACAACGATGACGAGAATCGGCAGAAGCAGTACAGGACTCATGTACTGGAAGTTGTTTTCAATAGCGTTGGACAGGCCGTTAACCAGAGTCGGATCGTATTCACCCTGCTCGCCGAAGACGGAGATTCCGGTGAAGATGGCCAGTCCGATCAGGAAGGTCGGGAATGTGGTCATGATCATGGCTCTGATGTGGTCAAACAGTCCAGTCTGGGAAGCGGCTGCCGACAGGTTGGTGGAGTCGGACAGAGGGGAGAACTTGTCTCCTGTACAGCCGCCGGCCAAGATAGCGCCGGCTACCAGAGCCGGATTGAGTCCCATGGTCGCTCCGATTGTCATAAATGCGATACCCAGGGTAGCCGATACGGTGTAAGCGGATCCCAGGGCAAGACCAACGATAACGCAGAGAATGGCTACCGCCGGCAGGAAAATAGTCGGAGTGAACAGCTGAAGTCCGTAATATACCAGCGCCGGAATGGTGCCGCACCATTCGAAGGAACCGACCAGGCATCCGACGAAGAGGAGGATCAGCAGAGCCTCCATGGACTGATGAATGGAATCACAGGCAGCGTTGATCATGTCTGTGATGCTGACACCGCAGAACCAGCCCACAGCGCATGCTACACACGCCGCAACCAACACAGGAATATGAGGATCGTGTCCCCAGTCAAGTAAATAATTGCTGATCATCAACCCAAGGAGGGTAATGATAGGGAGTAATGCCTCGAGTTTGTTAGGCATTCGTGGTTGTCTTTTTTCTGTCATAATTCACCTCTAACAATTTGCAAAAACCCACAATTTAAAATATTTCCATATTAGATATATTCTAATTTATATACGTGAATTTTATTAGAACTATTTAAAGGAAAATTGGCATTTTTTATATAATTTTCGGAAAATTGAGGGATTTTCTATTTGCGATGTAATTCGTGAAAGTGATTCTTCTGGACCATCATCTTTATACTTCTAAACAGGGAACAAAGGAAGCTATAAATTATATCCACTTTTCATGTCAATTTCATTTTTTTCTGATATAATTTAATATAACATAAGATATTCTGGAACTGCGGATATTTCCGCTGTCAGGAAAGAAATTTTCAGTGATGAGGGGGCATCAATGTACAAGATCAAGGGAAGACTCAATACAGCCGTAGCTCCGGAAAAGGATCCGGAGCTGAGAGACAAATGTGAGAAAGTAATGCGATACTACCGCGATGCGGACCGGCCTGATTTTAAGGATCTTACCGAAGAACAGCTGAAGAAGGTTGAAGAATTCTGGAAGCCTTATGCGTTTATCTACAAGGTTGATCCGTACGTTCATCGTTTCTATATGAATGTGACCGGCCAATTTGACGAGCGGTACATTCCGGAAGATCTGCAGAAGTATCATATGAGCAGATATTTCATGGATCAGGACTACGTGGAAGCCTTTAAGGACAAGAACTACACGGAATTGCTCCTGAAGGAACTGCCGATGCCGAAAACGCTTGTACATAAGATCGCCGGCGCTTTCCGCGACGCAGACTACAATCCGATCACCGTAGACGAGGCTGTAGATATCATTATAGCGCAAAAAAAAGTTACGGATACAGAAAAGATTGCCGTGATGAAACCGGCCATGGGAACCAGCAGGGGTTCCGGTCTGCGTCCCATAGGGCGGCGAGTGACAAAGAACGAAGTAAAACGCATGCTGCTGACATGGCGGCCCGATATCGAGGTTCAGGAAATTATCAGGCAGCATCCCGCGTTGGCATCGATCCACGACAAATCGGTCAACACGATTCGCGTCCTGTCCATGCTGCGGGGAGACCGGTGTGAGATCGTTTCGGCATGTCTGAGGGCCGGCCGCGGCGGCGTGTTTGTCGACGGTGGAAACCGGGGCGGACTGAACTGCGGAATCGGTATGGATGGCAGGCTGAAAGGGCCGTTCCACGATAAATGGGGAAACGTCTACGAAAAGCATCCGGATCGGGATTTTGATCCTGACGGGTTTGCCGTACCGGGTTTTCAGAATCTGATCGAAGTGATTAAGAAACAGCACCTTCACTTTCCGCAGCTCCGACTGATATCCTGGGATTTTTCCATTGACGCCGACGAAAATCCTGTTTTCATCGAGTGGAACATGAAAGGGGACACGCAGCTTCACCAGTACAACAACGGCCCTCTTTACGGTGAAAAGACCAGAGAAATCCTCGATGAATTCTTCTCTTCCGCTTTTAAGGAGGTGGAAAAGGACGGCGTGATTTACCGCGAATTTATCGATCACGCTGAGGCGGGCGGAGCTCTGCCGGAAACGGAAGAACTGGTCATCGCGTCTGAAATAAACGGAAAACCGGTGACGAAAGTTTCGGGAAGAGCTTTTTTCCGCAACGAGAAGATACGGTCTGCCGATCTGGGCCAATCCGTACGTGAGATTGAGTATCTGGCCTTTTTTGGATGCAGCGCGCTGGAGGAAGTGAAATTTCCGGAAGGCCTTGAGATTATCGGAGAAGCGGCGTTCGCTAACTGTGCGGCGCTGAAAGGTCTGACGACGATGAACAATGTGACGCAGGTAATGCAGAGAGCATTTTTGAACTGTTCTTCTATCGAAACCGTAACGTTGGGCGATAAAATTCAGCGTCTGGAGTTCCGCGCCTTTTCCGGTTGCAAATCTCTCCGGGAATTTTCGGCGGGAATATCGATGAGGCGAATAGAGGATCGCGCTTTCCAGGGCTGCAGTCTTCTTCAAAAGGTCGACTTGAAGGCAGAGAAGATCACTGCTCTGGCTCGGAGCTTTCTCAACTGCGCCAGTCTGCAGAAGGAGCCTATTGAAAAAAAGTGCGGCTTTGTGGGAATAAACTGTTTCAAAGGCTGCCTGACGCAGGAGGAAAAATAGATACGGAAGTTTTGGCGGCGTGCTGTGGGGTTTCGGCTTACAGCACGCCTTTTTGCGCAACGCTTCTGTTCACACCAGATCCCAGCTCCAACCCAGCGCCCATATAGCGTAAAGGGTAAGATTGCCGCCGACATTGTCGATAATTTCCCCCGGCTTACAGCTGAAGCCGTTTCCTTGCGGGCACGTATTCCACTCGATAAAGCGATAACAGGTTCTTCTCGGCAGTTGGGAAGGGACGATGAAACCTCCTCCCGGCACCACAGATAAAGGCTGGGGCATTTGGCATACCCGCGGAAAAGAGGGACCGCTGTTGGCGTCGAAGGTGACGGTGTAGCTGTCGGTGACTAACCAGCGGGCGTACAGAACGATATCCCCGGTGCTGCCCGACGGAATTTCCGTGACGAGCCGTCCGCCTTCGGGCTGGTCGTACCAGCCGGAAAACTGATATCCTTCGGCGTGTCCAGGCGCCACAAGCTCAATGCTGCCGGATGTGACCGTATAGGTTTCCGGATTCGGATTAAAGGCGTACAGCGGATCGTCGTAGCATATGCTGTAGACTTCGGGCGCTAAGAGAATTTGTCTGCGGTCGTCGCCGAGACGGATTTCCCAACCGTCGAATCCGGTTCTCGGTTTTTTAAAAACGTCTGCATCGGATTGGGACAGCTGTATATCCGGTGAAGCTGCGCCGATTACGATCGGAGCGCCTTCGGCATTGGGTGCGACGTATTCGGAATTATTTACCTGAAGGACCATTCCCGGAGAAAGAGGAGCCTCGATACGGACGATGGAGTCGCTGTCAGCGATATAGAGCTCGTCGATGCTTTCCCGTTCCGGCGAAGTGATGACAGAAGTGTTTTTCAGCACTGCGCCTTCACCCAGTACGAGACCGCCGTCGGACGCGAAGAGCAGAGGACTGCCGCCTCCGTTGACGACGATGTTTTTCAGTGTAAGCGAGCCGCCGGCAATGTGAAGCAGATAGCCGCCGAAAGGATTCGCCCCCATAAGCGTAAACGCATGATTTTCGTCGAGGCTTGTCACTGTAACTTTATAAGAAATCAGAACTTGTGAAGAAAGGGAGAAATCGGATGTGATTTCTATAAGGGGATCCAGTCTATTCAAGGCTGACCGGAAATCAGTTTCGTTGGAAACCTTCGCCATTCATACCACCCTCTTTTCGAATATGTAAAGCGGTAAGTTGTATTGCCGGAAAGCGGGTTTACTCTATCTATATGTGGATTTTCTTTTTTTGTTCCCACTGTTTGATAAAAAAATTTAGAAGAAACCTTTCGGCCCTGCCGTGTATTTTCCGGCCGGTATGGACAGAGGGAAAACGAGATTCCGAAAAGGGGTAAATTCAGGCTGAGCGGGGCAATAGGGCTTGGCATATGGACCCTATCTGCCGATCTGAACATGGGGAGTGTGGCGTGCGCTGTGGTGGAAAAGGGAGACGCTTTGTGATAAAATAAACAGAAGTACATACATGAGATGGAGGCTGATTGCTGATGAATGACAGAGAATTTGCAGACGAGATTGAAGAGATTATTGAGCAGAACCGGCTTCAGGCGGAACGGTTTAACAGCAGGCTCAATTTAAAGCTGCAAGGCTGCAGTATGGAAAGGAAAACGGTAACGTATGCCTTTGAGGTGAAAGAATGGTGTCTGAATCCGTACGGCGGTATTCACGGCGGCGTAATCTGCAGCCTGTTCGATACGGGAATGGGAATCGGAGCCGCCGCTGTTTCACAGAGGATGGTTTCCACTGCTGACCTTTCGGTAAGCTATTTGAAACCGATGAACGGTAAATCCTATCTTTTTTCTATAGAGTACACGCATATCGGCAAGCGGATGATCCGCTGCACGGGAAGAGCTCTCGACGCGGAAAGCAGAGCGGTATGCGCCACCGCTATGGCCAGTTTTGTTACCACAGAATCGAGAGCGAAGGGACTTCAGGTTTAAAGGAAAGAAAAAATTTATCGGCAAAGAGGATTTCGTCTGGACTGCGCAGACAAAGTCCTCTTTTTGTTTGCCTATTCTATGCTTACGGGGTGTCCGCAGTCAATCCGCCTTTATATTCACCACCTGATGATTTCAGCATAAAGTAATGTAGGGAAGCATTGTGCAGACGGCAGACGCTTTCTATGGAGGTTTGATTATGGTGACATGGAGTCTGTGTATGATTGTAAAAGACGAGGAATCGGTGCTGGAGCGCTGTTTGAACAGCGTTTCCGGGCTGTTCGATCAGATTGTGATCGTCGATACCGGTTCAACGGATAAAAGCAAGGATATAGCCGGCGGGTTTACGTCTCACGTTTACGATTTTCCGTGGGAAGACAACTTTGCTGCGGCGAGAAACTTTTCTTTTTCACAGGCATCCGGAGAGTACATCATGTGGCTGGATGCGGACGATGTACTGCCGGAACCGTCTCGCCGGCGTCTCATAGAAGAAAAAGAGAATTTTGATCCGTCTGTGGATGTCATTATGCTTCCCTATCAGACGGCTTTTGACCAGTGGGGAAATCCGACTTTTCAGTTTGAAAGAGAGCGCATCGTTAAAAACGGACCGTTGAGCCGTTGGGTCGGAGCGGTACACGAGGTGATCGTGCCTTACGGAAAGATCCGTCATTTGGATGCGCCGATTAAACACCTGAAGATAGATGGCGGCGACCGAAACAGAAATCTGCGGATTTACGAAAAACTGATTGCCGAAGGCGCGCTTCTGGACAGCCGACATATGTATTACTACGGAAGGGAGCTCTACGCCCACGAGAGATACAGTGAGGCAGAAACCGTCTTTTCAGAATTCTTATCAGCGGAAGACGGCTGGATTGAAGATCGCATCGATGCGGTACGCCAGCTGGCGTGCTGCCGCTATAGAACCGGGGACGAAAGCGGCGCGCTGAAGGCCCTGCTTTACAGTCTGACGATGGGTGCGCCTCGGCCGGAAGTCTGCTGTGATATCGGTCGGCATTTTTTCGACAGGGGCCGGTATGAAACTGCCGTGTTTTGGTATAAATCGGCGCTTTCTGCAGCGCCGGAAAAGGGGAGGGGCTGTACCGGTTTTTCGCAGACGGACTGTTCCGGATTTCTGCCGTGCATTCAGCTCTGCTGCTGTTACGATCGGCTGGGAGACAAGGAGCGAGCGGAGTTCTACAATGAAGAGGCTGGCAGGTTCAAACCGAAATCCGTCTATTATTTAGAAAACAAGCGATATTTTGCGAATCTGCGGGAAGCAGAGACATGAACCGGAAGTGTAATTTTTTCCGGAAAGTGAGATTTACCGGCAGTATGTCGTTTTGAAAAATTTTAAAAGGAGTTGATTCCATGAGTGATCCATTTAACAGATATCCTTCAAATGGAGATGGAATGAGTAGAACGGATTGGATGATTCAGGATAGAGAAAGTAATAACGGCTGCGGCTGCGGATGCAGGCCACCGTGTCCACCATGTCCGCCGCATTGTCCTGCCGGTCCAACCGGCCCGACGGGGGCAACTGGGCCGATGGGACCAAGAGGAATCACCGGAGCGACGGGCCCGACGGGAGTCACCGGTCCGACAGGAGCAACCGGTCCGACAGGAGCGACCGGTCCAACAGGAGTTACCGGACCGACAGGACCTACAGGTCCACGAGGGGCGACCGGTCCAACGGGAGTAACGGGCCCGACAGGAGTCACCGGTCCGACAGGAGCAACAGGTCCAACGGGAGTCACGGGGCCAACAGGAGTGACAGGACCAACGGGAGTCACCGGGCCGACCGGAGCGACCGGCCCAACTGGAGTGACTGGCCCAACTGGAGTGACTGGCCCGACGGGAGCGACAGGTCCAATGGGAGTCACCGGTCCGACAGGAGTCACCGGTCCGACAGGAACGGGAATCACGGGACCAACAGGTCCAACCGGCCCGACAGGAGCAACTGGTCCAACAGGAACGGGAGTCACCGGTCCGACAGGAGTAACGGGCCCGACAGGAGTCACCGGTCCGACAGGAGCAACTGGTCTAACAGGAGTTACCGGTCCGATGGGAGCGACAGGTCCAACAGGAGCAACTGGTCCAACAGGAGTTACCGGCCCGACAGGACCGACCGGTCCAACGGG
>CAJFTU010000040.1 GCA_904420065.1 uncultured Emergencia sp. | reverse complement strand
GCGACCTTTAGGCTGGAAGTCTCCACAGACGGTTTTGGATGAATTTGTGAAGCACGATGTAACATATGTTTGACAAACCAACAATTTTTTCAGATTGCTCTGAGCAGGAAGCGCGGATATTGCTCTACTTATTGAAGACCAACAAAATTGCTATCCGAAAATTTGAGGAATAATTCTGCAGCATACGGGTACCCAAGTATGCTGCTTGTCATTTACGGCTGTTTTTCTGTTTCTGCTTTACCGGTCTTTCTCTGATCCTTCTCTATCCGCCTCCTGTTTCCACTTCTCCAAAGTTTCTCGATCCACTTTTTCCTCTTTTTCCCGTTGGCGCAGCGCTTCCCCGATTCTCTCCTTCAGCAGTTTTTCGTAGTGTTTTTCTTCTTTCCCTTTCATATTGAACCTCCTTAATCATTTTAAAATGTGCCATAAATATGTTTTGAATATAACATAATTATAATATATATTTCCCCGCCGGTCTTGCCATAAAATTACTTTATGGAGGTATGTAAAATGGAGATTGAAATTAAGAAAAAGAAGCTTCGCGGAGAAGATGGATATAAACTGCTGTCAATCCGAATCCCTTTGGAGCTCTACGAACGGCTGGATCAAATCGCGGAAGAAGCCAATACTTCCCGAAACGAGATCATCAATATTCTTCTTGAAGAAGGCGCAAAGGCCGTAATCATCAAGGATTGACAGGGTGAGCGTTTTTTCAGGGGCAGAGAAATATCTCCGCCAAGGGTATTTTCTGCGCCCTTTAAGGAAACCGGCGCACCTTCGGTTAAAGCTGAAGGCGCGCCGCCTTTTTTCATGCGCTGTTATTATGGTATTATTTTTACATATTTATTCGTTACGGTTATCCACCCTCCGTTCTTCAACTGTCCCCTTTTGCCATCCTGACTGATTGCAACGACCGAATACTTTCGATTTTTCTTCAAAACGCCAATCTTTGCAGAAGACAGCAGAGGAGATTCTCTCACGATCAGATTTCCTTTTGTTTCGATGTTAAACGTCTCACCCGGCACTCTTTGCGCGTACTTAGATGTGACGGTAACCCAGCCTTCGCCTTTTACATATCCCCTGTTTCCCTTGGCGTTCACTCTGACGACCCGGTAAAATCCGTTTTTATTTAAGACGCCGGTCTTCTTCGACTTCAGAGACTGACCGCTGCGAATCTGAAGATTGACTTTAGGGCGGATCAGGAAATTCTGCCGGTCAAAGAGGACATAGCTCCGATTCACATCTCTGTGGCCGGAAAATCCCGCTACAGTGGCCGTACTGGAGTACTGCCACATATCATACGTTCCGCCGTAGGTTACCTTGTCGTTGTACTGCGCCACCCATTTGCGCAGACTACCCAGGCTGCCGATTTTCGTTGAAAACCAGGAGGTCGAGGCGTATACGCCGGCCATATAACCTTCTTCCTCTATGGTGGAACAGAAGGCTTTGCACGCCGCGGCCAGATCCCTTTTGCTTGCTTTTCCGGAAGTGGCGTTATCCTCCATATCGATCCACACGGGCAGCTGCAGGCTTCTTTTTTTCAAAATGCGCAGCACATATTGGGCTTCTTCCTTTCCCTCCGCCCTGTTCTGCGCATTGCTGTAAAAATAAACGCCGAACTGAATTCCGTATTTTTTCGCCTTTTCCATGTTATACTCAAAAGTAGAATCCTCGTACCGGATTCCCTTATCCGCGTATCCGATTCTGGCGATGAGAAATTTCCAACCCGCGGCGCTGTACTTCCTGTACGCGCTGTCCGCCGGTTTTCCCTGCCAGTAGGACACGTCTATGCCTTTCGCTTTTACGGTTGCCATATTTTTTTATCCCCCCTTAACAGTATATGATCTTTGCCGTCGGCCGCGGTACAGAAACTCGGGAAGAGAAATAGGGTTTCCGACTTCTTACCCAGTCTCCCTCCCGTTTCTCGGTTTACCTGCGCACCCGTCGTTGAGAAGGGCAGAAAGACAGTAGAAAGGCGGCGGGCAAGGCAGCAAGGTCTGCAAAAATCAAGGATTGAAATTTAATCCAAAAGGTGTTATGATATCAAAAGAAAATGCGGTATATCCGCTGATAAGTTATCTTATTTTCTATGCAGCATGTCTCCGTAGTTAAATGGATATAACAACGCTCTCCTAAAGCGTAATTGACAGTTCGATTCTGTCCGGGGATACCAAAAAACGCAGAAGCAATCGCTTCTGCGTTTCTTTTATATATGCGCACAGCCTTAAACGGATTCACCGGTCCATTCCACTCAGCAGCTGAAGTGTTTGACGAATTCTGTGTCGAACTGCTTTACCGCCCTTCGGTTCCGTTCATCATCGTATAAATCCGATTCGAAGTAACGGCCTCCGCGAGCCTCAGACAAATAACCCGGGATGAGTTCCATTCCCATAAAAGCCGGATAGTTAGAACCTTCCGCATCACTGATTCCGAATACCGACGCTTCTTTAAATCCAAACCTCGGATAGTATTCCGGGCGGCCAAAAAAGAGTATGGCGCCGAAACCCATCTGGGCGGCCTGATCGATCATTGCTCTGACCAGGGCGGATCCGATTCCCTTTCTCTGATATTCCGGCTGGACACTGAGCGGTCCAAAGTTCAATACCGGTAAAACTTTGCCGGGCAGTCTGACTTTTGCTCTGCTGCAGATGATATGTCCTGCAATCAGCCCGTCGATCTCTGCCACCAGGCTCAATTCGCGGATCCCATCCCGCTTGCGCAGTTCGTGAACCATCCAATGTTCATAGGGGCAGCCTATCCCGCCCTGTTCGATTCTCCCCGGATAGGAAAAAGCCTCTCTGGTAATCTCCTCTACTCGGCGAAAATCCTTTTCCTCTTCAACCCGAACAAAAATTTTCATGAAACGCCTCCATAAATCCACATTTACAATATTCTATCCCAAGGGTCTGCAATTTGTCAAATCTGAAGAGAAAATAAATTTTAAGGTTGATAACTGTCTGCTAATGTAGTAAAATAGACAGAGCGTTTGTTAAAAAACAAACAAACTCGGATAACCGAAGCAGAAATAAAGGGAGGATCCACAATGTATAAAGTTTCCACACTGGCAGAAGAATACAAAAAGAAATTAATTACCGCAGACGATGCTGCCGCTATGGTCAAACCGGGATACAGAATCCACTTCGGACTCGGCTGCGGCAGTGTGGTCGATATCGACGAGGCGCTGGCAAAGCGGGCAGACGAACTCAGAGACGTTGAAATCGTCAGCACGGTCGCCATAAGGAAAGAACCGTTCAAGGTCTATCAGGCGACAACCTCCAATGATCAGGTCAGATTTGCATCCGCCCACTTCAGCGCATTTGACCGGCAGATGTGTAAAGACGGCCGGTGCTGGTATATACCGATGCTATTTAACGAGCTTCCGTACTATTGGAAAAATAACGAGTGCGGCGTCGACATCGCCATGTTCCAGGTTGCGCCCATGGATAAACACGGCAATTTCAATCTGGGACCTCAGGTTGCCGACATGTGGGGCGTCATCAAAGCGGCGAAGAAGATCATCGTAGAAGTAAACGAAAATATGCCGATTGCCCACGGCCACCAGACACAGCTCAATCTGTACGGCATCGACTATGTCGTCGAAGGATCCAACTCCCCTATAGCAGAACTTCCGACAAAACCGGCCTCCGAAATCGATAGAAAAATCGCCGCCCACGTGGTGGATAAGATCAAGAGTCACAGCACCCTTCAATTGGGTATCGGAAGTCTTCCCAACTGCATCGGACAGATGCTGGCCGATTCCGACGTGCGCAACATCAACGCCCATACAGAAATGTTCGTAGACGCCTACGTGGATCTCTACGATGCCGGCAAGCTCACCGGAAACAAGCCGGTCGACGAAGGAAAAGCGCTCTACACCTTTGCGGGAGGCACGAAAAAACTATACGATTTTATTGACAACAATCCGATCTGCTGCAGCGCTCCGGTGAACTATGTCAACAACGTGAACATCATTTCCAGCATAGACAACTTCGTATCGGTCAACAGCTGTATTCAAGTCGATCTGTACGGGCAGGTATGTTCCGAATCCGCAGGTCACCAGCAGATCAGCGGTACCGGCGGCCAGCTGGACTTCGTCATGGGATCTTTCCTCTCTAAGGGAGGGCAGAGCTTTATCTGCACTCCTTCCACGAGAACACTGAAGGACGGCACGAAGGAGTCCCTGATTTCCCCGGTTTTAACTCCGGGTGCTATCGTAACGACACCGAGAACCGCCACCAACTTTATCGTCACAGAATACGGCGCGGCCAACCTGAAGGGCAAATCCACATGGGAACGGGCCGAACTGCTGATTAATATCGCTCATCCCGACTTCCGCGAAGACCTGATCAAGGCCGCGGAACGTAACGGAATCTGGAAAAACACTAGTAAATGTGCGTTCTAACCAAATACCATATTATTCTACGAAAAACTGCCGCTCCGGCCGGATAAAGCCGAAAGCGGCAGTTTTTCATTTGGTGAAATCCGACCGGAACCGTTTGCCGTCCGGTCGAAATCGGTCAAAAGCCGGTCATATCATCAGTTTACGTCGTTTCTGCTCAAAATTTCCGCAGGGGTCTTCCTCATGGTATTGAATACCGGAAGAAGTCCGGCGATCAGGTTAAAACCGGCTACGATGGCAAAACTGATCAGGAACACGATCGGATTCATCAGATACTGAGAACCGATCAGCGGCAGCTTGGACATACCGTTGAGGATATAAGCCATTACCGCCATCGCCGGAAGCGTAGTCAGCGTGGTCAGGGCAATGATCTCGCCGAGGAACATCTTGTAGATGTCCTTCTTCTTCAGGCCGATCGCCCGCAGAACACCGACCTCCTTGATCCGTGACAGGAACGAGGAACGCAGCATCAGATAGATTTCGATCAGCGAAATCAAAAGGATGATACCCGATACCAGCACTGTGGCGACAACCTGCTTCCGGATAGTATCGATGTACTGCTGCCTGTCGTTTTCGTAATTGTCCGTTACCTTCACATTCTGAGCGGAAATCTGCTCAAAGGTTTTTTCCTTGTCGGAAGGCGAAAGCACTATCGTATTCTGTCCCTGAAGGAAGTTGTACCTGGCTGTCTTTTCGTTGACGTAGATGTTCTCGCTCTGTCTCTGGTCGGAATAATATCCGCATACGGTCAGACTTTTCCCGTTTATCTTAGTGTCCAGCGTGCTTCCGATGGCCGCCTCATACTGAAGATTTTCGTTGATCAGCGCTTCGTAATCCTCGTCGGGGCTGCTCCCCCTGACGATCTCTATCTGATCGCTGTCCTTGACCAGGTCGTAATTGATCACAGAAGCCGTCTGATTTTCCGCAGAAGAAATCGATCCCGACCCTTCCTCTGCGGCCTCGGCCGGCGGCTGACAGCATAGAATATCGGTGAACAGACTGCGGTCGGCATAGATGGACGGACTATTCTGCTCGGTGATTCCCACTATGGTAAACTCGCCCATTACCGGCAGCTCCAAACGGCGGCCGATCAGATCGCTGTACGTCGAGACGCCGATCATCTGGGTCAGATTCTGGGAAAAGAGATTGTCGGCGGTCATCTTATCGATGACGATGTCCCTGCTTTCTTTCGGCATGCTTCCCGCGATCAGCGATTCTTCATCCACCATCTCCCGGTCGGACAGGGAACCTCTGATCATCGCCATAGCGTCAGCGGACTGATAGTAATCGTCAATAGGCAGGATAAAGTTAACCCGGGAATCCCCCGGAAGGACGTAGTCTACGCCTTCCATGCCTTCGTACTTTTCGTAGATTTCCGGCGTCATCTTCGCCGCCGTAACGGTCAGATAGTTCTTGTTCACCTGAACAAACTTGTCGTCGGTTACGTTGGTGATTCCCGCAATATTGCTGACCGCATAGATGGCAAACATGGAGGCCAGAATAAAACCGATCAGCAGGATCTTCTTGATTACGGAATAGGAGAATATCTTTTTGTATCCGGAAATCAGAAGGGAACCCAGATTGAACACGGAGGTGTACTTGGGCGTAAAGCTCTTGTCGATCAGCTTGTCGTAGTCGAACTCGTATTCCTCGTAGATATCCCTCGAAATCTTCTTGTAGTGATCATCTACCAGCTCCACCGCGTCGGATCCCCCGCTCATGTTCTTCGGCGCTTCGATATAGATGTTGTTGTTTCGGATGACGACTTTTATCTCCAGATCCTCATCCGCTCTGTCACTGTAATATTTGATCTTTACTCTATCGTCCGAAAGTTCCTTCTGAACCGGCATATCCTTCAGATAGATCTTGTTCTCCAGCCGGTAATCCAGAGCGTCGTTGTGTTGGTTCTCTCTGTCGCTGACGATCTTTCCGTCTACAATTTCCAGTATTCGCGACGCGTAGAACTCCGCGATCTCTTTTTCGTGGGTAACCAGTATGACCAGCTTTTCCCGGGAAATCGCCTTGATGATGTTCATGATCTCAATGGTGTTCCTGCTGTCCAGGTTTCCCGTCGGCTCGTCGGCGATGATGATTCTCGGATTTTTTACGATCGCCCTGGCGATGCCCACTCTCTGTCGCTCTCCTCCGGACAGCATTTTGGCCGGCCGGTTGCGGTAGCGCTCAATGCCTACCCTCTTCAGGATATACATGACCCGCTCTTCGATCTCCGCCTTGTCTCTGACGCCCATCATCTTCAGCACCAGCGCCACGTTGTCGAAAACCGTCGCATCCTCGATCAGATTGTAGTTCTGGAAGATATAGCCGACGTAGCTGTTCCTGATCTCATCCTTTTTGGAGTTGGACCTGGTCGTAATCCTCTCGTCGTCGATATAGATATCGCCGCCATCCACTTTATCCAAACCGCCGATCGCGTTGAGCAGGGTGGTCTTTCCACAGCCGGAGCTTCCCAGGAACGTCACCAGTCCCTTATCCCCCAGTTCCAGAGAGGTTTCGTTGATGACGTGAATCTCGTTGCTCTTCTTTCTGTTGAAGTACTTATTTACGTGAATTAACCGAATCATCCCTTACACCTCCTCTTTATAAGCGTTCATGGCAGTCTTCTTAAACAGCTGGCGCGCATACCTGGCCGCCAGAAGTATGGACATCAGGCAGAGCACGATATAGAGCAGCACAAAGTCTCCCGCTCCAAGGAAGGAGGCCAGCTGTGTCAGGTACTCCGAGTTGATGTTTCCGCTCTTGACCAGCAGGAAGAATCCCAGGCAGATAAAGAATGCGATATTGAACACAGTAAACAGCTCGGTTTTCAGCAGACCGCTGCAGTTCTCCTTCGTCGCACCCAGCATTCTGATCGTGGAGAAATACACGTTTCTCGACTTCAGGATCAGCTTGGTAATAAAATAAGTGATGAAGAACAGCACGATCAGCACAGCAGCCAACATGATGGTCCTGAAAGTATTCAGTATGACATCGAAACCTTCCGCATAGCTGACCACTCCGTCGTTTACCACGAAGGTTTCATAGCCGGCTTCAGCGATGGATTCCGCCGTCTGCGCGGTGATCTTATCGTCAGAGACGATGACGCTGGACTGGAAGTTGCCCTTTTCGAACATCCTGCTGTAATCCTTCGGACTGATGAACAGTGTTCCGCTGACTGCTTCGAAATCATCCAGATTCAGGTACTGTTTCAGATTGTCCTTGTTGTAGACCGCTCCCACTTCGAAGGTAAAGCGATCCTCGAAGTACAGGCTCTTGTTGACAATAGAAAGTTCCGATCCCGCCGCGCTTCCCTGTGCCAGCGCGGCTATGTCTTCGGATACGTAAATTTCCCCTTCGGGCACGTTTTCTGACGCGCGAATCGGCATCATACCGGATGCGGAATTGCCGTCCAGGATGTGTCCGGCAAAATGGATCTCCTGGGTGCAGTAGCGCTCCAGGGCCGCCATGCGGACATCGGACATTCCCTCTTCATTGATGCAAAGGTAGGCTTCGAGATAGTAGCCGCCCTCTTCCATGGCTTCCGTCTGTCGATCGTCGAGCAGACCGTAGCCCACGATTTTCACCTTATCCTTCATCAGATCGCTGCCGGTGTTCTGATCGGTCAGCATGGCCTCTTTGCCGTATGCCATATCGATAACGTTTTCCGCATAACCGCCTTCTGGAAAGAAAAGTACCGCCTCTCTGTCGTTTTCCGGCATGCGTCCCTTGACCAGTTTGCCTTCAAAGTCTTCCAGTTCCTCGATCTTGGATACGATGTAAAAGTCTCCGTTTTCCGGATCGTCGGTCACATTGGCCACCAGATCCAGCATCAGATCGTTTTTTACAATTCGGTCCACATTGGACATGGATTCTATCCTGGCGTAGTCTTCATCGGTAAACTCGCTGCGGTCATCTTTGGTAATCAGAATCCGATTCTTGCTGGTATCGGAGAAATAGTTGTTGTAACCGCCCGTATTCATTTCTCCCATGTTCATAAAGGAAGCGTACTGAGCCATAACGGCAAAGCACAGGAACACAAATACGGTCAGAAGCAGTAAAAACTTGGCCGGGATATTGAACGTATTCCGCACGCCCAGCCTCGCCATGCTGCCGAAGGTCAGCCCATCGGCCTTTGCGGTTTTTACCGCTTTCTCCTCTGCCGCCTGGGCGGCGCGAACGGCTATCCGCTTATCCTCCACCACTCGACCGTCGTGCATGGTGATTTTTCTCGTCACATAGGGTTCCACCTGATCGTAGTTGTGGGTTACAATGATGATCAGCTTATCCTGAGAAAGCTGATGGAGCAGGCTGATGATCTCCGCCGCCGATTTGCTGTCCAGATTTCCCGTCGGTTCATCGGCTACAATGATAGGCGTTTCCTTAGCCAGCGCTCTGGCGATGGCCACCCTCTGTTTCTGTCCGCCGGAAAGCTTGGAAGCTTTCGTCTTCTCGTACTCGGACAGCCCCACTTTGTCGATAATCTCCCTGACTCTATCCGGAATCTCTCTCTTGTCGTATCCGCTCATCAAAAGCACCAGTTCCACGTTCTGATAAACCGTATAGCTGTTGATCAGATTGAATGTCTGAAAGATGCTTCCGATGTACTTCTTTCGGTACTCCTCAAGATCTTCTCTGGAAAATCCGCTGGTCGGCTGATCCATGATGTACATTTCGCCTTCTTCATAGGAGTCCAGCCCGGAAATGACATTGAGCAGGGTGGATTTTCCGCTTCCGCTTTCGCCGGTGATGGCTACAAATTCTCCCGTGTCAAATTCCAGATCCACCTTGCTGAAACCTGTAGAAACCAGCCCGTTTCCCGAATAGAATTTTGATACACGTTCTAGTCTTAACATTCTTTTCCCCTTTCCTGAAATTTCGCGCCTGAGGCGGGCAGGCGGCCAGATCCGGCAGCCCGATTGTCAAAAGGCTCTGCCGCAGCCGCCCCTGTTGACCAAAATTTATTTTTTCAGGTTTGGTCAGCAAAATTTCTAAATTCCGTAAGTTCAATCCCTGTTTTTGCTCTTCCGTATCGGCAAATTGACCGGCCTTTTAAAAATAGTCGGCGTCGGCGGCTCTGCGGAGGAAGCGCGTTGACTGAACCGACCGTTTTTCAAAATCGGCCCATATCGGACCACTGCCGAAGCAAAACGGGCCTGAACCTGTTCGGCTTAAGGTAATATAGCACAACGAAGCGGAGAAATCTATGGAAAGAAAGGAATCTTAAGAAACGTAAGAGAATTGTAAGAAAAGAATGTATGCAAGAAGGGTCTGCTGCAAAATAGATGAATAATTTTCTATTTTGCAGCAGACCCCTTTTATACTCGGAAACAGAAAACGAACTCCGAAGAGTCCGTAATCCATTGCATCATTTTCATCTCTTTATCTTATACCGAATTTGATTTACTTCAGGTACTGCCCGTCCCATTTTTCGCTCAAATGCTGGATAATCTTCCGAACAGTCCGTCAACAGGAAATAGTATTCTCCGCTTTCATCTACAGGAAAATTCACAATTCGAACCGCTTCATCAAAACCATAGGCGTCCATATTCACCGTTACCTGTTTTCGCGGCTTCTCTTCCCCTTTTTTATACAGCGACAGGGTTCCCGCCACTCTCAGTGTATCCACCTCCAACGTTCCGGCTTTTTTCACAGAAAACGGAAAAAGAAATTCCCGATGATCCTGATCTGCATAAAATAATTTATACTCTCCCGGGTTCAGGCGAAGATCTTCAGGAAGTACCCGATACGTGCTGCAATATAAGACATAGCCGTCAGCAGACGGATCATCACTAAAAAAAGCGATATAGTATGTTCCCGGTTCAAGCCGCAGCTGAATCAGCTGTCGATACTTGGGATACTTCTGTTCAGGGTTTTTCACACTGTGCTCTTCCAGATCGTTTTCCATCTTCGCTGCGTATTCAAAATCAATTTCATCCAAAGGATCGTTTAGTCTTATATCACGATAAACGCCGTACCGACAGCCCTTGGGCACAGGTCCTATACCGCTCTGTTCCAGAGAAACCGCAAGAACCGACGATTCTTTAATCACGATCCTTTTTCTGAATCCGAATTTTCCCTGCGTGGACAGAAATCCTCCGGAAAGTCTCTGTTTTTTCTCCATCGGAATCAGCACCGAATCAACCGAACTTCCCTCCTCTATGAGCTGTGGAGTGAGGTGCCGGTTTTCTTCTTTAGCTTCGGCCATCGTATTCAGATAAACTGTCAGGCAAGCTGCTCCAACGATCACGAACAAGATCAGCGCCCTTTTTATCCACGTATTCATTTTTATCTTCCTCTTTCTCTTCGATACGGATTTTCCAAAAGAGCAAATAGATTTTTCGGTAATCTTCTGCAGCAATAGAGGATAACCACCTCTTCTTTTCTATCCCTCCTCCTTTCAGTTATATTTTCTAAATTTTCCCACTACTTTGCTTGATATAATCATACTATACTATTTTTTAAATGTAAATAAAAATAAACAAATATATTTTTCTTATAAATATTAGATTATTAAAGTTTAAAGACAATCATTTTGCTATCTTCCCAGGTCAATAGTTCTGATATCCGGAAAGATTTCCCTTATACTAAAGCTTATGATGGCTGACACCTGCACAGTCATGAAATTAACTTAGATTTAACCTTTTGTCCTGTGACATCCGCCTTCTTTTCGTATTATAATAAAGCCGAGCTGTACTATTACTGAAGGAGAAATAACAATATGAAGTTTAAACTGACCTCGCTGGAAAAAAAGTGGGTTCTCTACGACGTAGGAAACTCGGCCTTTACCATGCTGGTATCTACGATTATGCCGATCTATTTCAACTATCTGGCCGGAAGCGCCGGAATTTCCGACGTAGACTACCTGGCCTACTGGGGATACGCCATCTCTCTGTCCACCATCCTCGTAGCCGTTCTGGGGCCGGTTTTGGGAACCCTGTCCGATCTGTCGGGCTGGAAGAAAATCATCTTCATGATCACTCTCTTTGTCGGCGCTCTGGGATGCGTGTTCCTGGGCTTCACCTCCTCCTATATGTGGTTTCTGGTTCTCTTTGTCATCGCAAAATCGGCTTACTCGCTGAGCCTGGTGATCTATGACTCCATGCTGACGGACATTACATCCGCCCAGCGCATGGATGAAGTATCATCCCACGGTTACGCATGGGGCTATATCGGCAGCTGTATTCCTTTCGTACTCTGTCTCCTGCTGGTTCTCTTCTATGAAACCATCGGGATTTCCATGGAAACCGCCATGGCGGGCGCTTTTATCCTCACCGCTCTGTGGTGGGTGCTGATGACGCTGCCCCTCCTGAAGAGCTATCGCCAGAATTACGCTATTGAAGCGGAGAGCCATCCCGTTCGTTCCAGCGGACGGCGGCTTCTGCAGATTTTCGGCGAACTTCGGGAGAATCCAAAGATTCTGTTTTTCCTCGTCGCCTTTTTCTTTTACATTGACGGCGTATACACCATCATCGACATGGCTACGGCGTACGGCACGGCCCTGGGTCTGGATACGACGGGACTCCTGCTCGCCCTTCTTCTGACGCAGATCGTGGCCTTCCCGGCTGCTCTGTGCTTCGGCCGGCTTTCCCGCAAAGCCTCCAGCGCCAAGCTGATTCTCATCTGTATCGGCGCTTATTTTCTGGTGGCTCTTTACGGAATCACGCTGACCCACCAGTATCAGTTCTGGATTCTCGCCGTATGCGTAGGCATCTTTCAGGGCGCGATTCAGTCTCTGTCCCGCGCATATTACGCCCGAATCATACCGGAAGAAAAGTCGGGAGAATACTTTGGCGTTTACGATATCTGCGGCAAGGGCGCATCTTTTATGGGAACCACGCTGGTATCGGCCGTCAGCCAGGTTACCGGCAGCACCAATCTGGGCGTCGGCGCGCTGTCGATCATGTTCCTGATCGGTTTTCTCGTATTTACAAGAGTGGAGAAGATTCGCGGGTAAAAACTATTTTCATTGCGTTAATACAAATAAACTCCCGCATCGGGAAAATCTGATGCGGGAGTTTCCTTATACAAAAAAAGCACCAACGTGCTTTTTTCTGTTTTGGCTGTCGGAAACGATCTCTGCGCTGACCGAACCCGACGGGCAGAACAGGTTTCTTTTCTTACGAAAACCGAATCAGCCATATTCGATTTAAAATTTTTCTTTTCAGACGGCAAAATGGCAGCTCAGAAGCAAAAATGCCATACTGAATCGATTTTTTTCTGTTTCAGACAATAAACACTTCTATTTTTGTCGGAATAGACTCTCGGTTTCTCTTTACTAAGAAACACTTTCGACATAATTCGACTTGTTTCGCCTTTTATTTTCCATATATTTCCATTTTAGTTTCCGGATACGAAATTTTCTCTCTGAAAATCCGTCTGAAACCGAGATAAACGACAGCAATATGGCATTTCTCCTTGTATCCGGATTTTTTTCCGTCTGAATGTGAAAATTTTTCATACAATATGGCAAATCGCCCCAATAGAAGCAGAAGCAGAAACAACCCGGCTTACCCCGATTTTCCGGTGTCCGTCGCACAAACCCGTCTTTTTTCTGCATCCTATCCCTGCAGCACGGCGATCAGCTCGGGAACAACCTGTTTCTTTCTCGACATCACACCTGGCAGTCTGAGCACAGACGCTTTCTGAAAATCTTCGTCAAGCTGACCGCGAAAAGCCTCTTCGGCGGTTTCCCGCGCGTTTTTTCCCGCGCAAATCAGACCTGTAGACTGCGTCAGCACATTGGTCAGCATAAAGAACACCATATCCAGATTTTGCTTTTCTATGGTACTTTCCATAAACAGAAGGAGCTCGCTTTCCAGGTTTTCCAAGTCTCCCCGGTTGGTCGCGATAATCTGCCCCACGCCGAAAGTAACGCCGCCGGAAACAAAACGCTTAAAATCCTGATAGAATATTTCTTCTACGGTCTTCCCTTTCAGATTGCTTCCCGCAGAAAACATCTCCTCTGCCAGCTGGTCGATGTCCAGCCCGGCTGTCTCCGCCAGATCCAACGCCGCCTGCCGGTCTGTTTCTGTACAGGTAGGGGATCGGAAGAGGAGGGTATCCGACACGATGGCGCTGCACAAGAGCTGAGCCGTTTGCCGGTCGATTTCTATGGCGTTTTCATGAAACATCTGATAGATGATCGTAGCCGTGCATCCCAGCGGCTGATTTCGGAAAAATACGGGAGATATGGTCTCCACGGCGCCGATTCTGTGGTGATCGATAATTTCTCTGATCTCGGCATGCTCTATCCCCTCTGCCGCCTGATTCCGCTCGTTGTGATCCACCAGAATCACCGGTTTTCCCTTTGCTCCCAGAAGGTTCCGGCGGGAGATCATTCCGATATATCTGCCGCTCTCGTCAGTTACCGGAAAATCTCGATGGCGCTTGCTGGCCATGACTTTTTTTACCTCGTCTATGTAATCGGTATCTTCAAAGGTAATCAGATGCTCAGTTCGCATGAAAAAGCCTGTAGGGATGCTCTGGTTGATCAGTCGGGCCGCGGTAAAAGCGTCATAAGGCGTAATCATCACCAGACATTTGCGCTCTTCAGCCAGCTTCCGTATGGTCAGAGAAACCTTGGCTCCCTCGCACACGATGAGACATGCCGCTTCCATTTCTACGGCGCATAGCTGAGACTCGTATCGGTTTCCCAATATGACCAGATCTCCCTTTTGAATGAACGATTCCATCATGTCCGGGTTTGCCGCGGCAATCAGAACTTTTCCCTCCGAAAAGTTTCCCGACGACTGACCGGCGACAACCTCTCCTTTGAGGGTATCGATGATGTTTGCATAGGAGGTCTCTGCCCTGGAAAGCACCTGACTTTCGTATACGTTCATGTAGGACTTAGCGATATCTCCCACGGTAATCAGCCCTTCCAGCATGCCCTCTTCGTTGACCACGGGAACCGTATACAGATCCTTCTCCTGCATCATGTTCCAGGCCCTCTTTATGGACAGGTTTCTGCTCACGCCCGTGGTCTTTCTGATTTCAATGTCCTTCACCTGGGTGGTTATATTGTCGATGAGAAGGGGAACCGGGACGCCGAACCGCTCCAGGACGTACCTGGTTTCCTCATTGATTCCTCCCGCTCGGGCAGGAATATAGCAGCCTCCGTCAATCCGATTCTTCAGTCTGGAGTAGCAGATCGCAGAGCAGATCGAATCCGTATCCGGATTGCGGTGCCCGACAACATATACTTTTTCTTTATCCGCCATGGAAATCCTCGCTTTCATTTCGTGTTGTGAAATTATAGGATGTTTTCGGCAAGAAGTCAACACCCGCCGCCGCAAATAAAAGTTCTCCCTCTGCCCTCCGAAGCGTTCCGTATCGTGGGACAGCAGCAAGCAGGATGCGAAAATCAGATTCCACGACCTAAGACCTATCACGGCCCAAACAGATAAAGAAGCGGCTTCGCGCGGCGGTAAGGCGAGAGAAATAAATATTTTTCCATTTGCCTGTCAGAAGATGCTCATATTCTGTGTCACCGTCCCCATCGTCTACATAGTATGCCATGGGGAAAGTTCCCCAGAAGGAGGTAACACATGGGTGTTACAAATTCAAACAAAGTCGTTAATACCAGCCAGATAGACTGCGACGGAACGCTCCGCGTAACACTGGCTCTCACGGCCGCGCCGGATATCATCTCTAACCCGACCGATATCGCACTGGTCCTGGACCGCTCCGGCAGCATGACGGGAACTCCGCTTGCAAACACCAAACTCGGAGCGAAGACATTCATCGACATCATTGCCGAGGCCACGGGCGGCGCGCCTGACGGACAGATCGGAGCGGGAAGCCACATCGGAATCGTCAGTTTCGCCGACTCTGCCACCGACAACACACAGCTGATCACATCTGTGGATGCGCTGAAAAACGCCGTGGACAGTCTGAACGCAGGCGGAAGCACCAATCACGCCGATGCCTTCGCCAAAGCGGCGCAGCTCTTCGATCCGCAGTCGAGCAACGCCAAAGTTATCGTCATGTTTACCGACGGAAACACTACGGCCGGACCTCCGCCTGCTCCCGTCGCTGCAGCGGCCAAAGCCCAGGGTATCATCATCTACTGTATCGGCCTGATCGGTTCTGACGGCCTGGATATCGACGCCCTCAACGAATGGGCTACAGATCCGGACGCGTCTCATGTGGCCGTTACCCCGGACGCGGCAGATCTGGAAAAACTCTTTGCCGAACTGGCCGCCAACATTTCAAAGACCGGCGCGACCAATATCGTCATCGACGAAATCGTCAATCCCGACTTCACCATTACCAGCGTCCTGACTCCGAGCAAGGGCACCGCGACCATGCTGGATTCCCACTCCCTGAAGTGGAATATTCCTGAACTGGGCGTGTCGTCCAGTGAAAGCGCCGTGCTGGAATTTATCATTCAGCACACAGCACAGACGCCGGGAACCAAACTGGTGAACCAGTCCATCACCTATTCCGACGACGAGGGAAATCTGGTGACATTCCCGCAGCCTTCGGTATCGGTAGTCTGCGATATCTTCGTTACGCCGGAAGAGTGTCCCGTTCCTGTAGAGCTGACTGTCGACGGCTGTTCTGATTCGCTGATCGCCGACCTTGGCGACACCTATCTGGAATCCCAGGGCCAGATCATCGAGCTGAACCTGACGATCAAAAACGTATGTCCCGGAAAGAGAGTGGCGCTGGCCGCCATCCTGACGGAAATCGACGAGAACGGAGTAGAGTATCAGCGCGGAATGAAAGCGATGACCATCCCTGCTCACAACTTCCCGTCGTGCCGCGACGTTCGAGTCAGATGTATCAAATTCGTCGTACCGGAAGACCTGGACGTATCGGGAGGCGCTTCTGAGGCTATGTGTAATCAGAGAAACTTCAAAGCCCGCCTGATCGCCCACAAGATCGACACCGATTACCGCTGCTGCGACTCCGTGATAACATTCTGAGGCAGACCGCAAACCACCGTTTTTAAAGCGGTGGTACATATACCTTATCCCCTGGTCTGCCGTACATAACCATATGCGGAAAACCAAAAATACCGCTGAACATCCGGGCGTCTCCCGGCAGAATTCAGCGGTATTTTTTCGTCAAAGAGCGGTTCCTTTTCGGGGAACGAACAGATCGTCAAGAGGCGCCTGCTCAAGAGTCAGCAATTTGATTTTCTTATCGATTCCGCCGGCATATCCGGTCAGACTGCCATTGCTTCCCACAACCCGATGGCAGGGAACGATAATGGAAACCGGATTGTGACCTACGGCTCCGCCGACAGCCTGAGCCGACATGGTTTTTATCCCCCTGCGGGCTGCGGCTTTTTCGGCGATTTCCTTGTAGGTGATCGTTTCGCCATAGGGAATTTCCTGCAAAAGCTGCCATATCGTCAGTCGAAACGGCGTGCCCTGCAAATCCAACGGCGGCGTAAAGCCGGGATCCTTTCCGCTGAAGTAGACGTCCAGCCATTCCCTGACCTGAACAAACAGAGGAAAGTCTTCTTTTTCCGCCGTTTCGCCGCTGAGAGTGTCTGCGAAATATTTCTGTCCCTCAAACCAGAGACCGGCAAGTCCCCGTTCGCTGCCTGCCATGGTGATCTTTCCCAACGGAGAATCGTATGTAGCTGTGTACTGCATAATATCCCTCCAAACGTACGTTTATTTCTTTTATTTTATCATATTGGATCGGGTTTCGTAAAAAAATTTCCTTTATTGCATGCCAACAGCCCACATCCCGCATCCGCACCTTGAAAAACTGTATACAAAATGCTATAATATTATGTTGTTTTTTACGGAATTCTAAAAATCACAGGAGGAGAAACCATGGCGGCAAACAACTATACCAGCCCGCTTTCCGAGCGGTATCCCAGCAAGGAGATGCAGTTCCTGTTTTCCCCGGACATGAAGTTCCGGACCTGGAGACGGCTGTGGATCGCCTTAGCTGAAGCAGAAAAAGAACTGGGACTGGACATCACCCAGGAACAGATCGATGAACTCATCGAGCACAAAGACGACATCAACTACGACGTCGCAAAGGCAAGAGAGAAAGAAGTGCGGCACGACGTGATGAGCCACGTCTACGCTTACGGTCAGCAGTGTCCGAAAGCCAAGGGCATCATCCATCTGGGTGCGACTTCCTGCTACGTGGGTGACAACACCGATATCATTATCATGAAGCAGGCGCTTATACTGATTCGGAAAAAGCTGATCAACACCATCGCTTCTCTGTCTGAATTTGCCGAGAAATACAAGGCCCTTCCTACCCTGGCCTACACCCACTATCAGCCGGCTCAGCCGACTACCGTGGGAAAGAGAGCCACACTCTGGCTCAACGATCTGGTCATGGATCTTGAGGATCTGGACTACGTTCTGGATTCCCTCAGACTGCTTGGATCAAAGGGAACAACCGGCACACAGGCCTCTTTCCTGGAGCTCTTCGAGGGAGACCACGAAAAATGCCGCCAGTTAGATAAAAAAATTGCGGAAAAAATGGGATTCTCCGGCTGCTATCCGGTATCCGGCCAGACCTATTCCCGCAAAGTGGACAGCCGGGTGCTGAATGTTCTCGCAGGCATCGCCCAGTCCGCTCACAAATTTTCCAACGATATTCGGCTTCTGCAGCACATGAAAGAAGTGGAAGAACCATTTGAAAAGCACCAGATCGGTTCCTCCGCTATGGCCTACAAGCGCAATCCGATGCGCAGCGAGCGCATGGCGTCTTTGGCCAATTATGTCATGAGCGACGCCATGAATCCGCAGATCACCGCAGCCACCCAGTGGTTCGAACGTACCCTCGATGATTCGGCAAACAAGCGGATTTCCGTCAGCGAAGCATTTCTCGCCACCGACGGAATCCTTGAACTATATATCAACGTCTCCAGCGGACTGGTCGTCTATCCGAAGGTTATCGAAGCTCACCTGATGGCAGAGCTGCCTTTTATGGCTACAGAAAACATCATGATGGACGCCGTCAAAGCCGGCGGAGACAGACAGGAGCTTCACGAGCGCATCCGCGTGCACTCGATGGAAGCGGGAAAAGTCATTAAAGAGCAGGGAAAAGCCAACGATCTTCTGGATCGTATCGCGCAGGACCCGGCCTTTAATATAACGAAAGAGGCTTTACAGAAGGTTTTGAAGCCAGAGAATTATGTGGGAAGAGCCACAGAGCAGACAACTGAGTTTCTTAACGGGGTCATAAAGCCTATTCTGACAGCAAATGAGGACCAGCTGGGCCTCACTGCTGAAATCAACGTATAACGTAAAGAATAGGAGTGATGAATTATGATCAAAGCGATCGTCGGCGCCAACTGGGGCGACGAAGGAAAAGGCAAAATCACAGACGTGCTGGCTAAGGAATCGGACATCATCGTCAGATTCCAGGGCGGAAGCAACGCGGGCCACACCATTAAAAACGACTATGGCAAATTCGCCCTGCACATGCTTCCTTCCGGCGTATTCTACGGCCACACTACCAGCATCATCGGAAACGGTACAGCCCTGAACATCCCTAAGCTGATCGGAGAGATCAAGTCTTTGACCGATAACGGTGTTCCCGAACCAAAGCTGTTGGTTTCCGACCGGGCTCACATTGTTATGCCCTACCACATCCTGTTGGATAAATACGAGGAAGAACGCCTTGCCGGAAAATCCTTCGGCTCCACCAAGAGCGGCATCGCACCTTGTTATTCGGATAAATACGCGAAGATCGGCTTTCAGGTTAACGAGCTTTTCATGGACGAAGCTCAGCTCAGAGAAAAGCTGGAAAACGTCTGCACGCTGAAGAACGTCATGATCACCGGTCTTTACCACAAACCGGCCCTCGAACCGGAAAAGCTGATGGAAACGCTGAAGGAATACCGCGAAATGATTGCCCCTTACGCAGCCAATACTTCCGCTTTCCTTCACCAAGCAATCCGAGAAGGAAAGAATATTCTTCTTGAGGGTCAGCTGGGCGCGCTGAAGGATACGGATCACGGCATCTATCCTATGGTCACCTCTTCCTCCACTTTAGCCGGTTACGGCGCTATAGGCGCCGGCATTCCGCCTTATGAAATCAAGGAAGTCGTCACCGTAGTCAAAGCCTACTCTTCTGCCGTAGGCGCCGGAGCCTTCGTCAGCGAGCTGTTCGGCGAAGAAGCCGACGAGCTGCGCAAGCGGGGCGGCGACGGCGGCGAGTTCGGCGCTACCACGGGAAGACCCCGCCGGGTAGGCTGGTTCGATGCGGTAGCCACCAGATACGGCTGCAAAATGCAGGGAACAACGGAAGTCGCCCTCACCGTCGTAGATCCTCTCGGATATCTGGATGAAATTCCTATCTGCGTCGGATACGAGATCGACGGTCAGGAACATCAGGACTTCCCTAACACCACTCTGCTCTACCGGGCAAAACCGGTTTTGAAAAAGCTGCCGGGTTGGAAATGCGATATACAGGGCATCAGAAATTACGACGATCTGCCGGAGGCCTGCCAGGCTTATGTAGACGAAATCGAAAGACAGATCGGTTTCCCGATTACGCTGGTGTCCAACGGACCTGGCAGAAACGATATCATGCGTCGTCAGCCAAAACTGTAGAATAGAAAGAAAGAAGGTAATTTACAGCCATGTACAAAAAAGCTATCCGTCCGGCATGGGCCGAGATCAATCTGACAAATCTGGATTACAACATCAAGCGCATCAGAGAAAAGGTCGGCCCGGACCGGGAAATCATCGGCGTAATCAAAGCCGACGCCTATGGACACGGTTCCATCATGTGCGCCAAGGTTCTCCGCGAAAACGGTGTGAAAACCTTTGCCGTCGCTACTCTGCAGGAAGCGGTCACCCTGCGTAAAGCCGGAACCAAAGAGGATATCATCATGCTGGGCCTGACGCCGGATCTCTACGCCGATGTCATCGCAGAATACGATATTACGCCGGTAGTCTGCGATTCCGCCAACGCAAAAGCGATCAGCGACGCGGCAGAAAAGATGGGAAAAACCGTTTCCGGTCTCATCGCCATCGATACCGGTATGGGCCGTATCGGTTATCTGGCGGATGAAATCGAAACTTCCATCGAAGATATCAAGCGGATCGAAGCCCTTTCTCACTTCAAGATCAAAGGCCTGTTCTCCCATATGTCCACCGCCGATGCCGCCGATAAAACCTTCTCTCACGAGCAGGAAGCCAAGTACAACGCCTTCTTCCAGGCTCTGGTAAAATCGGGAATTAACGTTCCTGTCCGCACACTGGCCAACAGCGCATCGATCATGGAATTGCCGAGCGTTTATTTCGAGGCCGTCCGCCCGGGAATCATCCTTTACGGCTGCTACCCGTCCAACGAGGTGGACAGAAACCAGCTTTCCATCAAGCCGGTTATGTCGGTAAAGGCCAACATCGTCCACGTGAAGAACGTTCCGGAAAACTTCTCTGTCGGCTACGGCAGAAAATATATTTCTGAAAAGCCTGCTCGAATTGCAACCATTGCGCTGGGTTACGCCGACGGCTATCCGCGTCCATACTCCTCACAGGCCAAGGTGATCGTCAACGGCGTCGTGTGCCCGATCGCCGGAAACATTTGTATGGACCAGTGTATGATCGACGTATCCGCTGTCCCTGACGTAAAGGTAGGCGACGAGGTCATCGTCATGGGATCCGACGGTGTAAATTCTATCCTGGCCGACGATATCGCTGAAGCCACCGGCACCATCAATTACGAAATCTGCTGCGCCTTCGGCCAGCGTCTGCCAAAGGTCTATGTAAAATAGCATCATGTGCGGGGTAATGTCCCGGATCTACTGATAAAAAACACCTCTCCTGATTTAACCGGAGGGGTGTTTTCTTCTGCAGACGATGAGCCGATATCGATATTTTGATCCGGACTTTTTAAGTTTCTCTATGTGGTTCTATAATTTTCCGCTGTTTTTCTAAAATATCCAAATGGTTTCTAATAGAAACAAAAACCGATCTTTTGAAAAAAATCTTCTCTTGGACGGAGTTCTATGCCGGATCGGTTTCTAAAATACAAAAAGTGTTTCTATATAGAAACAGATTTAAAGAAAATGAAAAAAACAGGCTGATTTCTCATTTTTTTAGGCCGGATTTTTCCGATTTTTTTCTTTTCTTCTCTGTTTTGTTTCTATAGGAAACAGGAATCCACAAAAAGAAACCAGATTCCCTCGATCGGCTTCTCCGTGTTTCCGAAAGGCTTAATCTTTTTCTATAGGAAACAAAGTGGGTCATTTAGAAAAACGCATCGAAACGGAGGACCGGATAATGATCAGTCGGTAAAAAGAATAGCCGCTCTCTTTACCGATAAACCATATGCACTCTATATACTCTTGCAGACTTTCTCACTTCTGTATCAAAATCAGCAAAGTAAATCGGCACTGAACGTTTTTTTACTCTTGGCAGCTTCTCGGCAATCAGATCGAATAGCTCCCGATTCATCACCAAAAGCTGCCTATCCTCGAAATAATCTTCCGTTAAACTGAGCGGCGGCAAGGCTTCCCCGACCTCCCGCTTAAGCTTCCAAAGCTCCGGTATCGGATAACTTCCGAACTTTAGAGGAATACGCAGCCGATTCCAAAGACTCTCGCTTTTGGTTTTAGCGGTACCAAGAAATACCTGCCGACCACAAGTTGGACACTTCCCAATGACAGTATCCACATTATCTATCAAAGATAAATGAGGAATTTTTCGCTCATCGGGCCAGAAGCAATACGTCCACTGATCTCCCCTCCGACTATACACCGGACGGAAATACTTTTCAGCGATTCCCTGTTGAACCAGATAGTCCCGCAGTGGATCGGATAAAATGTTTACTCCATAGCCTAGCTCATCTGAAGCTCCGGCAAACTCTTCACCAAACAGATTTCTCAAGCGACTGTTCGGCTTAATATAGATTGGCTCTCGAATTCCTCTGGTTGAACATCTCGGACATAGGGATCGCAATGAATTGAAGGTTTCTTCATCTTCATCGTCATCTTCGTCTTCATCATCATAGAAATAGCAATTTCTCGGAAAGTAAAACAAGTAGGCGTCGGCCGTTTCAAAATCAACTTTTTCATAGATTTGTTCCATTTGCATAGCCATAGTCAGCTTTTTCTCAAAGGGCTTCACCATTTGAAACAACTCTTTAAAGTTTACTTTATCACTACGGAGAAGGTATTCCCTTTCCATCCCCTCATAATATCCGCGTTTCTTTCGAAAGCGGCCGTAAGCCTGCTCAAAGTCCTCCAGAAACTGGTAGACCTTCTTACTTCCCCGGCTGTAGGCATTGTGACGGTTAGCCTCTCTGTCAGGGAAAAACACGCGCAGTTCAAAATACATAGCATCCTCCTCTCAATTCTTCCCATAGAATCCCGGAACAACGTTCGATAGATACCTTCAGTATAACAGATCGCTTGGTAAAAATCACCGTTCCGTCGTGAGGTTTTCCCTTCGCAAGAAAGCCGGTTCAAGCACAGATCTCTCTTCGTAAGAAAACCGGCCGGAAAGACACTGCTCCCCGACCGGTAAAACACGCGGTCCTTACCGATAGATGATCTCCACTCTTCCATCCTGGCCCACTTTCGTATCAAAATCCGCAAAGTAAATCGGTCGCACACACTTCTTTACTTTTGGCATCTTCTCGACAATCAAAGAGCGCATTTCCCGGCTCATCACCATCTTTTGCGTATCGCGAAACAAATAGTCTTCCGTTAAACTGAGCGGCGGCAGGGACTCCCCGATCTCCCGCTTTAGCTCCCAACGCTTCGGAAGCGGATAGTTTCCGTACTTTGAAGGAATATCCAGCTGATTCCACAGGCTTTCCCCCTTTGACTCTGCAGTACTATGGTGTATATGCCGTCCACAAGTCGGACACTGCCAGGTGATATCATCCATGTTGTCCAGCAAAGCCAAGTGGGGAATTCTCCGCTCATCCGGCCAGAAGCAATAGCACCACCGCTCTCCCTTCCGGGTATACACCGGGCGGAAATACTTTTCAGCAATTCCCCGTTGAACCAGATAGTCCCGCAGAGGATCGGATAAAATATTCAGTCCTCCGCCCAGCTCATCCGAAGCGCCGGCAAACCCTGCAGCAAACTGCTTTCGCAGACCGTTGTTCGGCTTGATGTACACCGGCTCCCGAATCCCCCTGACGTAACATTCCGGGCAGAGCTGCCGCAACGAGTTGAACGGCTCTTTATCTTCGCCGTCGCTGAACACATCGTCGTAAAAATAGCAGGTCTTGGGGAAGGTGAAGAAATAGGCGTCCGCGCTTTCAATGTCCGACTCCTCATAAATCTGGTCTATGTCCATAACCATTTCCAGCTTTCGTTCAAAGGGCTTCACCATTTGAAACAGTTCCTCAAAGTCCGCTTTATCACTGCGGATAAAGTACTCCCTTTCCATTCCCTCATAATATCCGCGTTTCTTTCGAAAGCGGCCGTAAGCCTGCTCGAAGTCCTCTAAAAACTGGTAGACCTTCTTGCTGCCCCGGCTGTAAGCATTGTGACGGTTAACCTCTCTGTCATAGAAAAACACGCGCAGTTCAAAATACATGGTATCCTCCTTCCATTATCTCACTCCACCGATGGAATATTTATAGGTTCGGCGAACTTGATCCAAGGCAATCTTCCGTAATTCCGGCATATCGTAGTAAACCCTATTTACAATTTTCACCATTCTGCTGTAAGATATTCTTTTGTAACGCTCGTCTTCACCCTTTTTACTATACCTAAACTCCTTCTTGAATCGATTTGTAATAACCCGGTGCAGCTTTTTATCCAAAGCCACGCAAGGCCAATCTGACGGCGATACATTAAGGACTTCCGAAAACCGTTTTTCGATGATATGATGCAGCTCTATATTCTTCCGTTTTTTCGCTCCTCTGTATATCTTCCGCAGGGCGCTGTAAGAACCGACGACTAAATATTTTCCCTGCCTCAGTTCTGTAACCTTAGTCGGAACTTTAACCCTGAGCTTCTTTATTTTTCCGGCGGCATTAAGCCCTTTTTTCACATAGGATCCCGGAACAAACGGGATGAAGGTTGCGCTAATATCCCATATGAGATAGCCTGCCGCTTTCCAGGAAGGTGCAGCCAGAAACTTCGCTGCGCTCCACCCTACACTGGCTACATCTAAAACCGTTTCCCAGACGTTTCCGCTCGGATCCACATAGTTCACCGGATTATTAGCGCAGTAAACGTACAGATGCAGCGTCTGCGGCGTATCCGCTGTGCCCCGATAGGTATCCTCGCTGAGGAACCTCCCTGTTTCCGGATCGTAATACCTGGCGTTGAGGTAATAAAGACCGGTAGAGCTGTCCCAGATACCTCCAGTATAGCAGATCTCATTGTAGAAGTCACTGTCTGCTTCCGTTTCTCCAAAATCCGAATAGATATAAGTGACTTTGGCTTCGCCGCTCTCATCGAGAACCGTAGTCGTGCTGGCCCGCACATCCTTGTTATAAAAGACATAGGTCTTTCCTGTTTCGCTTTCTCTCTCAGCGGCAATGATTTCGCCTCCGGAATCAAGCAGATTCAGGGATTGATTTTCCTCCCCACCGCTCGTATAGACCAGACTGCCATCCTGATAACTATATCTGGTGGTCTGATCGTTTTCTGTCTTGGTGATTCGCTGTCCTTCTCCGTTATAGACGTTTTCCTGCTGCAGCTTTTGTACGCCATTTTCGGTAAATACTGCCGAAGCCAGCCGGTTATCCGCATCGTAGGTATAGTTCTTTATCACGTTTCCGGCGTTTTCCTGTTTCAGATTACCGTTAGCGTCATAGACAAAGCTGCTGCTGCCGCTCTGTATCAGCTGATTCAGACTGTTATAGGTGTTGACCGTCTGCACACCGTTTTCCGTTTCCGCCAGCCGGTTTCCTGCTCCGTCATAAGTATAAGCCTTCTGCGTTTTCACCTCACCGCTCTGGTTGTCGGTGACTATCGTTGTCAAAAGCCTTCCGAGAGGATCATAGGTATACTCCCAGGTTTCATCGATTCGCCCGATTCCGCTTTCCGGATAGAAGTTTTTCTTTGTTTCCGTAACGATCTGACCGTTTTTATCATAAGCGTAAGTATACTTTTCCACTTCGCCGCTTTTTTCACTGTCCGTTACCGTAATGGATATCGGCCGTTCCAGACGATCGTAACTGTAGCTCTTCAGCGTATATCCGGTTCCGCCCAGTCCGCTTCGATCATCCTGTATGGTCGCCACATTTCCCATGGCGTCATAAGTATAAATGCGCAGATCTTTCGTTCCCGCTGCAGTTACCGCCTGAATCTTTTGCAGACGACCGTAGTCCCCGTAGACGTAAGCCAACTTGCTGACCTGCGAGTCAAAACCTTCCGGATAAGTCACCTCCATCAACCGGTTGTTGTCATCATACGTATAACTGATGCGCCGCGAAGCAAGTTCTTCTTCTGTAGGTTCACTTCCGCTGCAGTCAGTTTCCGATTCTCCGATCATTCGGCCAAATCCGTCATACTGTCTCTGTGTATATCGGTAAAGCAGCCCGCCTGCTTCAGTATAACGATAATCTTTCATCACTGTCAGATTACCTGCCGGATCGTAGGCATATTCTGTCCGCAGCGTCTGACTGCCGTCCGCAGCGAACAGATTGACTGCTGTCTGCCGATTTGCGGAATCGTACTCATAGGTACGGTAGTTCCCGGCAGAAAAAAAACTGCTGCCGCACAGAGTACTTCTTCTCTATGCGGCAGCAGCGATTCATTTTCTTTTATAAAGATTTCCATCGGCCCTTTCTTTTCCTGCGGCAAAGTCCAAAAGAAAATCAGGCAGAAGTGTGGTGGGGAGCACCGGTACAGTTTACATGAGCAAGCCTGCGGCGATATATCCCGCGGCCGAAATTGCAACCATGATCAGCAAATACGGCGTCGAAGTCCGCACCTGGCGAATGTTGGAAACCTGACTCCCGGCCGAAGTCATAAACACCACGTCGGAGTAAAAGCAGCAGACGCTTCCAAAGGTTACTCCCGACATGACCGCTCCCACCACCAACGGCAGATAAACGTCCATGCTCTGCGCCAGCGGCATAAAAATCGGCACGGTGATTACCTGAATGACCCAGTATCCGGAGGTAGCGAATACACAGAACGCCACCGTGATAAATACGATCAGCGGGAAAAGCTCCGGTGTGATGATCCCACTGACCTGATCGATCAGAAACTCTGAAAATCTCATGGTCTGGTTGGCCTCGTTCATCACATAGGCAAAGAAAATGATGACGGCCAGACTGAGCATGGATTTCATCCCGTCAAAACAGCAGTCGACAAATTCGGTAAGGGTCATCAGCTTTTTCCCCAGATAGAGAACCACCTGAACGGCAATAGCGGCCAGCAGTCCGTGGACCAGATCGTTGTCACAGAGGATCGTCGTCACGACCAGCACCCCAATCGGCACTACAGAGTAAAGAAGAGAACGGCTCTCTCCTCTTTCCGTCACCTGCTCTGCAATTTCGCCTTCTGTATCCTCCGGAACGGGAGAACCTCCTTTTTCTACCCTCTCATAGGCCTTCTTCAGCGGTCCAATCTTCGGAAGGATTCCTGCTGCCAGTAAAAAACAGAGTACTATGGACATCAGCGGAAAGAACATCAGCGGGATTCCCCTGAGATAATCGGAAAACGCCAATCCCTGTTCCTTGATCAATCCTATACTGAAAGCCGCCCAGCTGCTGAACGGCACCAGCACGCATAAGCTGGCCGACATCAGAGATACCTGAAAGGACAGGTGTTCCCGCGGAATTCCATTTCTGTCGGTTATTCCCCGCATGGAAAAGGTAGTCGTCAGCGAATTCAGGTAGTCGTCCACAAACATAAAAAAGGACATGCACCATATGATCAGCATCGTCCTGCGTTTTCCCCGTGCAATTCCGGAAAGCTTATCGGCAAAGCCGTTCAGCGCTCCCGATTTCTGCATGAGCTGAATCATGGATCCAAAGCCCATCAGAAGGATCAGGATAAACTGGTATGAGGAATTGGTCAGGCCGGCATACAGCATGTCGATGTAGCCGTCGAAAAAATCCGCGCGATACACGCAAATGGCTCCCACCAATGAGGCGAGCACCATCATTTCCGTTATTCGTTTCGTAATCAGCGCCCCGACGATCAGAACGATCAGGGGCACGCAGGAAAGAAAACCGTAATCCATAATTGACCTCATCTCTCGCAAAATCCGGCAAACACTCGTATATGGTTATTATATCAGACAGTTCAAATAATTGCCACACTTCCTTTGGCAGGGAGCGGGCGAAAACCAAAAAGATAGGTTGGGATCACAACAAAAGTATCGCGGAAGAAGCCGCCAGCGCAGGGAATCGCAGCCGGGGATTTCGGCAGGAGCACAGCAGGAAGCCACAAGGAATGGCGGCAGGAAATCGCGGCCCGAGAACGCAGCAGAGAGGCCGCAAAGAATCACAGCAGGGAATCACAGCAAGGAATCGCCACATAAGATTGCGGTAATATCATGTAATATTATTTGGGGAGGTTTTGACAAGTTTCGTCTCTTCTTCCTCTTCGACAGCCGCTTCGAGCCGCTGCGCCAACTCCTAAACGGCAGCCCTGGCTGAGACGGCGTCTGAGGCGGAAACAAATTTTCTTTGATTGACGAGATCTGCCATATTGGCTCCTTTTTGCTGAATTTCAGACGGGGAACATTCCGCTGAAAAATAAATCTGTCATACTTCTGCTCTTTTTTTGTGGTTTCAGACAGCGTTTTCTTCATGAGCCAAAGGGACTATATATTTTTTGTAAATATACAGTCAACAATATATCAATACTCATTCTCTTTTCCCGTCGACTTCTGTCGAAGGGTTCCCTTACCCCTTCTTCCACATCGTATTATGGTTCAAAAATCCGTCTGAAATCCTAAAAAATACCTTAAGTATGGCGTTTTCACTTCAATCCGTATTTTGCGCCGTCTGAAATCAGAAATTTCCTTTGCGATATGGCGGATCAGCGTATTGTCCACGCAGATGGTCGTGCCGCTTGCCCCGGTCCCTATTCCGAGATCCCGGATCACCATACCGCTCACATCGTGACTGTTCACATCGTAATTTGGCGTTCCATGCTCAGATTCATCCGAACAGACGGCGCCATGTATACTTTTTTCTATCTTTACAAAGCAATATATTTTTTTATATAATTGATTCGTGGGTAAATTCAGAAATTTTAGGAGGTTGCCTTACTTGGAAAAATTATTTGCACTAAAGAAACACAACACAACCGTAAAAACGGAAATCGCCGCCGGTACGACGACCTTCGTATCCATGGTCTACATATTGGCGGTAAACCCTTCTATTCTATCTGACGCCAGCATGAGCAGCGCCTCTGTGTTCACAGCGACAGCTATCTCGGCTGCAGCCGGCACGCTGCTTATGGCGCTGTTTACCAACTATCCTATCGCCATGGCTTCCGGCATGGGACTCAACGCCTACTTTGCCTACTCTGTATGCGGAGAATTGGCGGCAGAAGGAATAGACGACCCGTGGCGCGTAGCTCTCGCCGCCGTATTCGTGGAAGGAATTCTCTTTGTCCTCCTCTCCCTTTGCAACTTTAGAGAGAGGCTGATCAACGACGTACCTTCCAATTTAAAATACGCCATTACTGCCGGCGTAGGTCTGTTCATCACCTTTATCGGGCTGCAGAGCGCCGGCATCATCGTGCAGAGCGACTCCACCCTCGTGGAACTGGGCGCTTTCAATTCTCCTCAGTTTGTGCTGGCTATAGTCGGCACCATTCTGACCGCGGTACTCTATCGATTTAACATAAAGGGATACATTCTGATCGGCATTATCGTTACCTGGATCATGGGCATGATCGCAGAAGCCACCGGCTGGTACGTTGTCGATCCGCAAGCCGGAACAAACTCCCTTTTCCCGGATCTGGCAGCAGGTTTCACCCTCCCGGCTGCTCCAGACTTTCTGTCTTTTGACTTCAGCTGGATCGCCGATCATCTGATTCACTTCGCCTTTATCACCTTTTCTTTCCTGTACGTGGACATCTTTGACACGGTAGGCGGCCTGATCGGCATCGCTTCCAAAGGGGATATGCTGGACGAAGAGGGAAACCTTCCCAAGGCTAAGGGCGCGCTTCTTGCCGATGCCTGGGGCACGGTTATCGGAGCGGCTTTGGGCACTTCCACGGTGACAACTTATATCGAATCCAGCGCCGGCGTTGTTAACGGCGGAAGAACCGGCCTGACTGCGGTAACCACTGCGCTGCTCTTCCTTGCGGCCCTGTTCTTTTCCCCTATATTCCTGGCGATCCCATCCTTTGCTACAACTCCTGCTCTGGTCTGGGTAGGTCTTCTGATGATGGACTGCATGAAAAAAATCGACTTCTCCGGCGATATCGCTGACGTAGTCAGCGGATTTTTCGCCATGATTATGATGCCGTTTACCTATTCGGTAGCCAACGGTATCATGTTTGGTATCCTCAGCTGGGCGTTATTAAAAATCATCACCGGCAAGATCAAAGATATCCCTCCGGTGATGTGGGTTTCCAGCGTATTGTTTATCCTGCGCATCATTACGCTGATTGCCTGACGGCCTTACGGGCGCAGCTTCCGGGAGGATCCTGCCCTCCTGATTCGGAAGAAAAAATATAGACCGACGAAAAAGAGAATCAGATTAGCCGCGCCGAAAATCAGCACGATATACAGGGCCGTGTCCATGAAGAACTGCTCCGGTACGATGTTGACCAACAGGTCGGTGTTCGGATTGAGTATCCAGAGGTCGTTATCGAAGAAAATCTGATGAAATATCGTAAACGATCTCTGGAAGTCCGACGCCACGATGAGGGAAAGCAGGCAGACAGCCGCAAAGAATATTCCCGTTCCCATCAGAATCGATGCCGGCAGCACCTTCAGCCTCTTCAGCCTGTAGAGCAGAATAAGCGCCGCGGCGCAGATCAGGAGACAGATTCTGCGAAGAGACAGACCGCCCAAAAACAGCGACTTCACGTCCTCCATGTGCGCAATCTCTCTCTCGTTGAAAAATCCCCTTGTTTCTCCGTCGATTTGGGTAATCACCTGCAGTTCCTCACGGTCTCCCCGCAGGTAATCCATCATCTGATCCGTCACATCGAGCAGATCTTCCATCTCCATACCGACGTCCTCCAATACCTGATTTTTCTCGTACTCACTCTCGAAGTAGCCCGGCACGCCATACAGCAGGAACTCAATGGAACTGATCAGAATAACGATGATCAGCGATATCGTAAATACAATTCCCGATATGTAGCTTATTGTTTTCATTTTACACCCCCGTTGAAAAGTATAGAATCTCCCCCGTTCCTTGTCAACGCGGTCAACCGCATTAAAAAAATTTTTTCGCCTGTCAGACAGTATTTTTCCTCTGTATACCGGGTTTGCGGGCAGAATATCGAATATTTTCACCGTTTTTCTTCATTTTAATTCGTTTTTTACGTAGATTTAAGGTATTCTTCCAAAAAAATTTCATTTTTTTCGACAAAAAACGGAACTCAGCCTTGGACTTTGCCTTTTCAGCGTTTATAATAGAAAATGTAATTCTATTTCATTGACTAAGACATAAAGGAGAAAGGTACGATATGGAGAAATTATTCAAGCTCAAGGAACACGGTACCGACGTCAAAACGGAAATCGTCGCCGGCGCTACCACGTTCCTTTCCATGGTCTACATTCTGGCCGTCAATCCGGGCATGCTGGCTGCGGCAGGAATGGACAGCGCCAGCGTTTTCACCGCTACGGCAGTTTCTGCTGCAGTGGCCACACTGTTCATGGCCTTCTTCGCCAACTATCCGGTGGCTCTGGCATCCGGCATGGGACTCAACGCTTACTTCGCTTATTCCGTATGTGGTCCGCTGATGGAACAGGGCGTTACCGATCCATGGAAAATTGCCCTGGCAGCAGTATTCGTCGAAGGTATCGTCTTTATTCTGCTTTCCCTCTGCAGTTTCCGGGAAAAGTTGGTCAACGATGTCCCTTCTAACCTGAAGTTCGGCATTACTGCCGGCATCGGTCTGTTCATTACTTTTATCGGACTGAAAGGCGCCGGTATTGTCATTGACGATGCCTCCACCCTGGTGAACCTGGGTTCTTTCAGCTCGCCTCAGTTTGTTTTGGCTGTAATCGGTCTGATCATCGTTGCCGTACTGTATCACTTCAACGTGAAAGGCTACATCCTGATCGGTATTCTGGCCACCTGGATTTTGGGTATGATCGCAGAAGCCACCGGCTGGTATGTGGTCGATCCGGAAGCCGGTGTGTATTCACTGTTCCCGGATTTCAGCGGATCCAGTTTTATTCCGGCCGCACCTACTTTCTTTGCCTTTGACTTTGAGTGGATCGGAGACAACCTGATCAACTTCCTGGTCATCACGTTCTCGTTCTTATACGTCGACCTGTTCGACACTGTGGGAACGCTGATCGGCGTAGCCTCCAAGGGCAATCTGCTCGACGAAAACGGCAATCTTCCAAAAGCAAAAGGAGCGCTCCTTGCTGACGCCTGCGGCACTGTAGTCGGCGCCTGCCTGGGCACTTCTACGGTTACCAGCTATGTGGAATCCAGCGCCGGTGTCGCCAACGGCGGAAGAACCGGTCTGACCGCTGTTACCGCTGCAGTTTTGTTCATCGTAGCCCTGTTCTTCTCACCGATCTTCCTGGCAATCCCGACCTTTGCCACAACTCCGGCTCTGGTCTGGGTAGGTCTTCTGATGCTCGGCACGGTTAAGAACATGAAATTCGAAGGCGATATCGCTGACGTTGTAGGCGGTTTCCTGGCTCTGATCATCATGCCGTTTACCTACTCCATCGCTAACGGTATCATGTTCGGTATCCTGTCCTGGGTTATCCTGAAGGTTCTCATGGGTAAGGTAAAAGACATTCCGCCGATCATGTGGGTTTCCGCTCTGTTGTTTGCGCTGCGGATTGTCACGCTGATCGTTCAGAGTTAGTCGGATAGATCTGACTGTTTGTATTCGATCGTTTAAACGCAAAAGAATATACAATACCCTCAAAACAGATCGCTTTTATGGCATCTGCCTTGAGGGTATTTTTATGTGCGTCATCTCCTGTCACAAATGACAGTGAAAGGGATGTCCAAAACCTGTTTATTTGACCGCGTCCTCTATATAACGTCAACTCGGTGTCATCTGTGCAGCGCAAGTCTTGCCGTGCAAAATTCATCTCTCCGTCCGTCGTTCTGCCTATAGGGCCGCATGCCGTATGGGACCGCTCAAATTCTTTCGCCTCCTTTTTCTTTGACGATGTACACCGGCCGCCTCTTGTTCTCCAGGTAATCCCGGGAAAGATACGCGCCGAGAATATAGATGAACAGCATCTGCAGACTGCTGAGAAACAGGATGAAAAACAGCAGCAGATCGGTGCGGCTCAGGCTGGTCAGGTTGACCGCTATGACGATCAGAGCGGCGAAAAAGAGCAGAATTCCCACCGCCCCGGCCAGCTTCAACGGTACCGTGGAAAAAGAGAAAATTCCTTCCGCCGCATAGGAAAACAGACTTTTCAGCGACCACTTGGTCTCTCCCCGCACTCTTTCCACATTTTCATACTCAATCCACTTGGTCGTAAACCCGACAAAGGAGTAGAGCCCCTTCATGTAGCGGTTGTATTCCTTCATCTCAAGCAGCGCGTCTACTACCGTTCTTCTCATCATGCGAAAATCCCCGTACCCATCGGACATATCCAGCTTTGTCAGCTTTTTTCCCACCTTGTAAAAGCTGCGTGAAAGGAAGCTGCGCAGCGCGCCGTCCCCCTGACGGCCTTTCCGCTTTCCTCCGCAGCAGTCGTACCCCTCTTCTGTGACTGCCTTGTACATCTGGGGCAGGAGGCCGGGCGGATGCTGCAGGTCCGCGTCCATAATGACGCAATACTCCCCTTCTGCTTCAGCAAGACCTGCGTACATTCCCGCTTCCTTCCCAAAATTCCTGGAGAAAATTATGTATCGGCAGCGACTGTCTGCAGCCGCCAGCTTTCTCAGCTCCTGCGGCGTCCCGTCGCTGCTTCCGTCGTCGATAAACACAATCTCATAGTCGGTTCCCATATCTTTCAGCACCGCGCTGACCTCCTGATAAAACAGAGGCAGCGATTCTTCCTCGTTGTAGCAGGGAACCACAACGCTAAGCTTACTCACGGGAAACACCCCCATTTCTGAACACCTGATACTTGCAGGCCACATAGTTGAGCAGCACGGTGATCACGCTGACGGATACCTTGGCCGCCGCTTTATAAAGGCCGATGCAGTCGACAAAGAGAAACAGCAGCAGGTTTTCCAGCAGCAGCGTCAGAAAGCGCAGGGAAAAGAAGCGCCTGAATTCATCCAGCTTTTTTCCCCGAGAGTGAAAGACTACCTGTCGGTTAGCATAGAAGGCAAAGAGCACCGCGCCCAGCCAGGCAATGCTGTTAGAAAGCAGGTAGTTGACCGAAAAGGCGTTCAGCAGGAAAAACAGTCCGTAATTCACTGCCGTCGTCATCCCCCCGGTCAAAATGTAGCGAATCAGTTCCGAATTGCACAGCTTGTTCATCTCCTTTTTCTCCTTTCTGCTATTTCTGCCGCCGCGATGAGTCCGTATGCAGCCAGCGCGGCGCTGCTTGCAGCTGATCCGGCTTTAAAGCCGGGCGCTCTGTAATCGATTTGAATCCGATGTTCACCGCTTTCCAACGGAAAGCCGACAAAAGCGGTATTGACTTTTTCCGCATCGGTTTTGACCCCGTCCACGCGGATTTCATAGCCCTTTCGGTAAGGGAAAGAAGTGATAAAGTACCCGTCCTCTCTCATCTGTACGGCCCCCTTGAACATGGTATCCCTGTCCTGCCCTTCTTCGTCGAGGCGAGGCACCGCTATATTTCGCCGACTCAAATCCGGCAGCTCTGCGGTGAAGATTTTCAGTTGGCTGACAGTATACTCGCCTTTGGCGCATAGAACCTGCAGCTTGTCCAGAGAATCTCCCGACAAAACAAAGGTAAAAGTATGATTTTTATTGGGGTAAGGGGCGTGCTTTGAAGACAAGTTGTTCTTCATCCCGTTTAAGGAAATTTGCACCTCGTGTCCCTTGGGACTTTCCACGCGGAAGCTGACGATCAGTGCCTTATCCCGTACGGTCTTGTTCAGCTTAAAGGTATATCGCGCATCTTTCCTCAACGAGAGATCGATTCCCTCTGCAGAAGACAGCTTTTCGCCCAGCTGCCTGTCCGCAAGCAGTTCCGACGGCTGCTCTTCTTTCACCTGCGGAGTAAACCTACCTCCTTCCTTATCAACTACGGCGGCGCTGCACAGGGCCTGCATGGTCTCCGGAAAGGTCAGCCTGTCGAAATCCTCTTTGGAAAGAAGATCATAAGTTCCATAGCAGACCGGAAGCACCTGTTCATTTTCTGTCAACGCATAACCGCCGCGTCGGAAGACCCTCTTGTAGCCGTAAGGGATATCGTCCTCCCGGGTCAGCACATACCGGGTTCCCATAAAGAAGGAAAAGAAACCGTTCTGGTTGGGCATCAGCACCACTCTGTTCCGCAGGGAAATTGGATTTCTCATCGTATTGTAGTAAAAATCCGCATACAACTGATTGGTAATGGACGAGTACATGGAAGTCTTCCAAATGGAGCCGTCGGCCGGCACGTTGCTGTTGACAAAGTTATTGGCCAATACGTCAAATCGATATCTTCGGTCGGAGACAAACATGGTAATGTCTCCCCGGGTAAAATGCTTCTGCCTGGTATCACTTTCCTTCAGATATTTTTCACTGCTGTTTACTCCCAGGTTTACACACATAGGGACCAAAAGGATCAGCGCAAAAACGCTTCGTCTGATCTTTTCCGGTAGACGAACAAACCGGAGCAGAAAAACCCAGATCAGCAGAATCGCTCCGTCGACCAGCAGCAGAGACTGCCATGCCGATCTGCTGAAAGCGGGGAGAAAGCAGAGAACAGCCGGCAGCAGCAAAAATTTTGTTTTTCCCGAAAACAGTTCCTCCAGAGTGTCAGCGCAAATCCAAACAATCAACGGTAAAAACGGAATCAATATTTTTCCGCGGGAATACAGGAATCCGTTGAACAGGAAGGATACCACCGGCAGGAGAAAACACAGCAGCAGCGCTGCAGCCAACATCCGCCTCTTCTTTCTCGTCAAAGACAGCAGCAGGCAGTAGAGCGACAATAGCGTCATTCCGCACCCATAAGGAGAGTACAGCAGCCCATCCAATCGGATATCCACAATCTCGGAAGGAAGTCCTTCAAATGCTCCTGAATCCTTTGTCGTAGAGAGGATGTTCAGTGCCGTGGGGAGCAGCAGGACTGCAGCCAATGAGACGGCAGTCGCAGCGGCCAATACAGCCTTTCCCCAGATCCATCTAAGTGAAAGCGTTCGCAGTGCCTTCTTTTGTCTGAGCTGGCAAACCAAATATAAAAGACATACAGCAGCGCAGGTCGGCGCGTAAAAGAAGCTATGTATACAAATCAGAAAGGCTGCCGTGGTCAGCAGAAGTATTCTGCCTCTATCTATAAGCTGATCGATTCCCACCAAAGCCAGAATCAGAAAAGGCATATAGTTGACAAATATGATCTGATGGTGTGCCTGAAAAAAGCAGGCTGCTGAGGCCAGAATCGCTGCACCTCCCATAGAAAAAACGATATTCAGGTCCTGTTTCTTCAGCCAATAAAAACACAGGCACACCGACGCAGTTACAGAAAACAGCGCGTAAGCGGAGATGATGTATTTCATCTCAATTTCCGGCATCAGACAGGAGAGCAGCACGTCAGGCCGGAAGAAACCGTAATAAGCATAATCGTATATGCTGCATCCCCCGCCGGAAACGGAATATTGGGGAAAGATCGATCCGGTTTCCAACATCATCTGACGGAGATTTTCTGCCGCACCTACATGCTGACTATACCAGTCGCCCTCTGAGCCAAACAATGCATCCGCCGGAATTGGAAGCAGGCAGAGCGACAATGTGAAAACAGAAAGTAAAACATAAGGAAAAATCCTGCCGCATACTGCGGCAGCTTTTTCTTTTCTTGTTCTTCTTGAAAGCCGATTTAAATTATCCACACCTGCACAACCGTTACTGCCAATCATCTCTATGTCCTTTCCGATATAAGTGCAGCCGGCCGTCGAGTACCGGCTTTTCGACACAAATTATAGCTCATGATTCTTAATAAACTAAGAATCAAATCTTAATATTTCTTAAAAAAATCTTAACGCCATGCTGCGTTTTGTCGAGCCCTGTCAAATCGAACCATTCAAATAACAGCATACCCCCCCCCCGCCATATTTTTGTCAAGGGGTAAAACGAACAGAAATACCTCTTCTTTTTCTGATGTTTTTTCGGTACGTTTTTTCTCGTTGTTTGCCTGCTCGCTTTCGATACCTGTTTGCTTGGTTTCTCTGCGATCGATTTTGTTTCTATTTGAAACGTTTTTAGCGAAAATGAAAAATCCTGACCAATGATCATGTCACCCTTTTTCTTTTTGTCGCTGTTCTGTTTCTATACGAAACAGTTTTGCTCCTCGAAGAAAAAAACTAAAAATATTTTTTCCGTTCAACCATGAGTGAGTCTGGAACCAGCTTGCTTTTTTCTTTTCACTTTACTTTTGTTTCTATATGAAACAAAATCCTATTTTTCGAAACAAATCTCCTGATCATCAACGCATATTTTTTCCAAAACAAAAAAACTGTTTCATATAGAAACAGTTTTTGTCTTTTTGAAAACATACGATGAAAACAGGCAGCAGATACACAGACCATTTCCGCCATATGAAAATTCCTGTGATGAACCCTTCGGCCCAACACAGGAATTGTGAAAACGATATATTTCCCGTCAGCTCGACACAAAAGCTTATCTCTCACTGAGCTGCGCAAGCAGGTCAGTCAAAAATTGCCAAACCGGCAGTACTGTATCCAGATACAAACGTTCTTTCGGCGTATGGGCGCCCCGGGAATACGGAGCTATACCCACAATCTCCATATCCGGGATACAGTAAGAAACAATGGAAGCTTCCTCACCTCCGTGCACCAGCTCACAGGCAGGTTTACAGCCAAAACGCTTTTCATAGACGTCGAGACACAGCTTCGTCAGAGACGAAACCGGATTTTCCGGCCAGGCGGGATCATCACCAGTCTTCTTCCAGATCACTCCATACCGATCACAGAGGCGGCAGAATTTCTGCGCCAACAGATATTTATAAGGATCCGTATTCGAACGAATCGTATAGTTCCCAGTAAAAACGCCATCTTTCAAGTCGGCGCATTTGATCAGCGCTGAACCGAGGACTTGGTGGGGATTTAAATGATGCCGCTTCAGTGCGCCGGTTGGAGTAAAGAGGAGAAAATCCAAGAGTTCTCTGGTACACTCAGCAGTCAGCGCCCTTTCCGGTATTTCCTCTGCCGGTGCGTAAGACCAGAGAATATTTCCTTCCGTAGCTGAGAATTCACTGCGAAAATCATTCATCATATGAGCGATGCAGCTTTTTGCTTCTCCTTCATTGTCCGCAGAAACGGCAATGACAACTCTGCCTCCGTCGGGAATACTCCCCGCACCGCCGCTGACCGTAAGGCTGCAGAGTCTCGCGCCAAACTTCTGCTCCAGTTCCGCTGAAATCTCTGTCAATATGGATAGAGCATTGGCGTAACCACTTCCGATTTCCAGCCCCGTATGTCCGCCGTGCAGGCCGCTGATCTGAAGAACACCGCAGCGCTCTTCCTTCGCGAAGGGTTCTTCGGAAAGCTCCATTTTCAGATCAAAAGAAAGCATGCCTGCACTGCCCAGAATCAGCACATCCGGATCGCCGCAGTCCATGGTCAGCATTCTGCGCGACTTCAGTTTTGTCATATCAAAGAGTCGGATTCCCTCAAGACCGGTTTCCTCGCGAACCGTAAACAGAAACTCCATCGGAGGATGCCGCAGCGTGTCGTCGGTCATGACAGCCAACATACAACAAAGACCGACCGCATTATCCGCTCCCAGTGTCGTTCCTTCAGCATACAGAAGGTTTCCTTCCCTTCGCAGCCTTACAGGCTCTTTCTCCATATCCAGATCACACCAGTCTTCTTTTTCACATACCATATCCATATGCCCCTGCATAAGAAAGAACGGCGCCTCTTCCGCGCCCGGACTGGATGCAAGACGGACCAGCACATTTCCGTGCCGGTCCATTTCCGTTTCCAATCCTCTTTCTTCGGCAATGCGGATAATATATTGCGCCAGAGCGCTTTCATTACCGGAGCCGTGAGGGATCCCGCAGATTTCTTCAAAATACTGCAGCGCCCACTTCGGTTCCATACCTTCCGTAAGATATCGCATATATTCCTGCCTCCGTTTTTTAATAAAGAATTTCTCCGTTTTCACTGACTTTGAAGCAGGCCACCTTATGACCCGGCTTCACCTCTACAAACGGCGGATTTTCCTCTTCGCAGCGCTTATCGCAGTATTCACAGCGCTTTGCAAATCTACAACCCGGTTTGACGTTGATCGGACTGCTGACTTCTCCACGGATCAACTGAATCTCTTTTCCTCTGGCATCGAGTGAAGGTTCCGGTATCGCAGCGAGAAGCGCCTTGGTATATGGATGCAGCGGGTTTTCAAACAGCTCATCTGAACCGGCATATTCCACACTTTTGCCCAGATACATAACCATGATATTCGTGGAAATATGTTTTACCACGCTGAGGTCATGGGTAACAAACATATAGGTCAGACCCAGGGACTCCTGCAGATCCATCAACAGGTTGAGAATCTGCGCCTGAATGGATACGTCCAAAGCGGATACCGGTTCATCGCATACGATAAACTTTGGATTCAGAGATAGAGCCCGTGCAATGCCGATACGCTGACGCCGGCCGCCATCCAATTCATGAGGATAAGAGTTGGCGTACCTTCTTGCCAGGCCAACCAGATCCATCAGCTCCGCCGCTCGATTAAAGGTTTCCTTACGAGATCGATAGGTCTTCTGGATAAACATATATTCCGCAATGGCTTCGATAACCGACTGACGCGGATCTATGCTGGAATAAGGATCCTGAAAAATAATCTGCATGTTTTTCCGCAGATTGCGCATCGCATGACCTTTGATTTTCGTAATATCCTGTTCCTGAAAGAAAATCTTTCCCCCGGTAGGCTCAATAAGCCGCAGAATACTGCGTCCCAGAGTGCTCTTTCCACAACCGGACTCACCTACAACTCCCAGTGTCTCGCCTTCTGCAATATCCAGGTCGATGCCGTCTACTGCATGGAGCTTCGCTCCGCCCTTCAGGGAAAAGATCTTCTCCAGACCCTCTGTACGAAGCAGAACGTTCTTATTGTTTTCCTTCATACGTTATTCCTCCTTCCCTGTTTCGGCACCGTCGTTCTCTTCTGCAGCCGGTTTCATCATTTCCTCCGCATACTGAGGATGGAAAAGATGGCATGCGATTTTGTGTGTTCCCTCAACGAAAACTTCCGGCTGCTTTTTCTTGCAGAACTCTGTACACCGGCTGCACCGGGGAGCGAAATAGCAACCCTCCGGCAGTTTTGTCGGATCCGGCATCAATCCCGGAATCGGCGTCAGCCTTGACTTTCTCGACTTAAGATCCGGAATGGAGCCAAAAAGTCCAGAAGTATACGGATGATGCTTCTCTCCGTTGAAGATGTCCTCAATAGTGCCAAACTCTATGATCTTTCCTGCGTACATTACCGCCACATGATCACAGGTCTGAGCCACGATACCCAGATCATGAGTGATCATCAGCATAGACGTACCCAATCTGTCACGAAGATCTCGGATCATAGCCAATACCTGAGCCTGAATCGTCACATCCAGCGCTGTGGTAGGTTCATCAGCAATCAACAGATCCGGTTCACAGGAAAGGGCGATGGCAATAACCACCCGTTGTTTCATCCCTCCGGAAAACTGGTGAGGATAATCGTACTTTCGTTTTGGTACGATCCCAACCATACTGAGAATTTCCTCCACCCGTTTTTCCACATCTTCTTTGGACATTTCTTCATTGTGAAGCTTTATTCCTTCGGCGATCTGCTCGCCTACAGTCTGTACCGGATTCAAAGAGGTCATCGGATCCTGAAAGACCATGGCAATCTTGTCGCCGCGGATCTTCCGCATCTTTTCCTCTTCGATTTCCAGTAAATTCTCTCCTTCAAATATGATTTCACCATTCAGAATACGACCAGTCGTGCTGGGAAGCAGACGCATGATCGAAAGCGCTGTTGTGGTCTTTCCCGCACCGGTTTCCCCAACCAGTCCGAGAGTTCCGCTCTTTTCGATTTCCAAATCGATACCGTTAACGGCCTCCACTGTTTCCAGGTCTGTCTGGTAGTTGACACGGAGGTCTTTGATTTCCAGTATTTTATCTGCCATAGTGACCTCCTTACGATTTCAGATGCGGATCCAGCGCATCCCGAAGTCCGTCGCCCATCAGATTGATAGCGCAGGCAGTGATAACGATAGCCATAGCCGGGAAGATCAGCAGATGCGGAGCTGCACGCATGAATTCGCGGGCTTCCGAAAGCATCTGTCCCCATTCCGGCGACGGAGGCTGCATACCCAGTCCAAGGAAGCTCAGAGTGGACTCGTAGATGACGATTTTCGCCACGTTCAACGTTGTATTGACGATGATAATGCCCATCGAGTTCGGTATAATATGGGACAGGATAATTCTCAGTCCGCCGGCCCCGCCGGCACGAGAAGCCTCTACATAGTCCGATTCAGCCAGGTTCAGTACCTCCGATCGAACGAGTCTCACATAGTTAGTAAAGAATGCCAGCGTCAGTGCGATAACCAGATTGGTGAAATTAGCACCCAGGGCATAAACTACCGCCATGGTGAACAGCAAATCCGGTACGGACATGAAAATATCCAGGGCACGCATAATGACACTGTCAACCCAACCGCCGTAATATCCGGCGACAGCACCCAGAAGACAGCCTACTACGCAGGATGTCACAGTGCCCAGAAGCGCGATTCCCAAGGAAATTTTACCACCGTGAAGTACACGGGCAAAGATATCTCTTCCATACGCATCGCAGCCGAACCAGTGCTCAGATGAAGGCGGCGCGTTCTTCAAGGCTACATCCTGCATCGTCGCCATATCGTACGGTACGATCAGATCCGCACAGAGCAAAAGAATAGCCACTGCTGCAAAAAGGATCAGACCGATCAGCGCACCCTTACTCTTGACGAAACGGCGGCAGATCTCCTTAAACTGACTTTGTTTTTTGTATACCTCTACGGTCTGCGGGTTATTCAAGCTTACATCCATGATATCACCCCTTTAACCTTTCATATTTAGCCTTAATTCGTGGATCAATGTAGGCGTAAGCGATATCCACCAGCAGCATAACTACGGTGAATACAATAGCAATCAAAATTGTTCCCGCAATGATCGTAGGCTCGTCCTTATAGCTTATCCGGTCTACAATTAAGCTGCCTATACCCTGAATTGAAAACAACTTTTCTGCTACTACGGCTCCCGCGATGAGTACGCCCAGATTCAGACCGATATTGGTTACTACCGGGAGCAAAGCGTTTTCCAAAGCATGTTTCCAGATTACAGTCCGTTCGCTGGCGCCTTTTGCACGAGCTGTACGAACATAGTCCTGACGGATTTCTTCCAGCATAGAGGACTTGGTAAATCGGAAATTCTGCGCCGCAGGCGGTATGGCTATAGTGATTGCCGGCATGATCAGACTCCAGATGGTTCCGTCGTCATATGTAGGCAACAGATTCATCTGCAGACAGAAAATAAACAGCAGCACCATGCCGAGGACAAAACTCGGCACTGCCGCCAGGAAAAATGAAATAATCGACGGTATATTGTCCCATAGCGAATATTGCTTTACCGCCGCAATTATCCCCAACGGTACACCGATAAGTGTTGAAAGAATGATACCGATTAACGCCAGCTTGATCGTTGTGATATAGCGAGGCCAGATTTCATCGAACACAGGCTGCTTAGTATAATAGGATGTGCCAAAATCCTGATGGGCGAATACATCGACCACATAGTCCACATATCGCTTCATTATCGGCTGATCATATCCCAACTCGTGATTCAGCTGCTCTACATCAGCCTCAGTAGCTGACGGCCCCAGCATGATTCGTCCCGGCGTACTGGGCGTCAGATTCATGACTACGAATATGATCAGAATAACGCCCAGTATCGTCGGTATCAGAAACAGAAGCCGTTTGATTACATAACGATACATTTTTTCCTCTCTCTCTTTAATATTCTCAGGGAAACATTTTCTGCAGGCATCCCTGTTTTACGGACAAAAGCTAACAGCTGAAAGGAACATACAGCCGGCTCAGCCGCAAAAAATTCAATCTGCCGCCCGCGTTTTGAAAAACACCCATAAAACATCGCCCTGCTTTTGCGATATTATTGCAGACAACTGTTTCACCAATATCTGCAAATCAGCAGACGGCAGAACCTGACAGAAGGCTGAGTCTCTTTAAAAGAGACTCAGCAGACAATTTCAAGATTTATTTTTTAAGTAAAATTTTGTGAATTATTTCCAGCTAAAGGTTCTGATCTTATAGAAGTTCGGAACCGGCTCGCCGATATCCAGATCACTGGTCCACACGATTCCAACAGGCTTGTGTACCAGTGGGTCGATGGTCGCGGTCTTCATAACCAGATCCCAAAGCTCAGTATAGTATTCAAGACGCTCATCCACATCCGTCGTTGAAACGCCCAGGTCAATCAGTTCTTCCATGCGCTGCCAGTTGAACGGAGACCGTTCGTCCTTGAATTTAACCAGATACATACCTGTAGATTCGCTGTGCACCTGCTGACGGATATTGTTAAAGTCATAGTTGTTGGAATCTCCGAAGATAACCAGATCGTAATTCTGGCCGTACATATCTGCTTCTGCAGCCGCGTATTCACGCATATCTACACCAACGGTAATTCCTACAGCAGCCAGATTATCCTGAATAACAACAGCCGCTTTACCCTTAGGAGAATCGGCGCCGCCGTATGTCAAAATATCGCCCAAATCCAGTCCGTTCTCATAGCCGGCTTCCTTCAAAAGTTCTTTCGCCTTTTCCGGATCGTAATCGTAAGTCATAAAGCCTTCTGTCGGTTGGGTCGGTACATAATCGTGCGGCATATACTCGTTGGTAACCGTCCCTTCTCCGTCAAATACCGCCGTATTTATCGCATCCTTGTCGATCGCGTAGAAAATAGCCTGACGTACCTTTTCGTTCATCAGCGCGCCATCCGCCGTAGGAGACAGGTAGTTGATGCCCAACCAGGTGATATCGTTGCCCTTGAGCATTACAGACTCTCCGCCCTCCTTGTTGGATACGGCGTCCCAGTCGGACAGATTAACCTCTGCCAGGTAATCGATATCTCCGTTTTCATATGCGATGACCGCTGCGGCTTCATCTGCGATGACTTTGAATTCAACGTGTTTAATGGCCGGAGCTCCGCGCCAGTAATCCTCATAGGCCTCCATCTTTACTCCGCTGGCTACGTCATATTCGGTTACATAGTACGGACCGGTTCCCGCTTTGTGCGGAATGGTTCCGAAATCTTCTCCCTGTTCGGTTACTTCTTTTTCATTTGTGATCTTGATGGAAAAGAAGGTATGGTCAATAGCGGAATACGGCTGGTTCAGCGTGAATTCAACCGTATTTTCATCGATGGCTTTAACCTCTTCGATAGGGGAAGTCAGATAATTAAAGCGGCTGTTCTTCATCGCGCGCTCATAGCTGAAGACAACGTCATTTGCAGTCAGCGGTTCTCCATTCTGGAAGGTTACGCCCTCACGAAGAGGTACGGTATAAACCAGTCCGTCATCGCTGACGGTAACGCCATCCGCCAGTTCTTCATAGTAGCCTTCTCCGGCTTCATCCATGCCGTACAGCCCTTCATACATCTGATGCCATACGTACATATCATAGGTGAGGGTGGAATTCTCCCAGTCCAGGGAGGACAGAGACTGTCCAAGTCTCATAACCAGCGTTCTGTCTTCATTGCTGCCGCTGCTTTCTCCACCGCCTCCTCCGCAGGCTGCCAGGGAAACCGCCATGACAGCGATCAGCATCAGGGTTAACAATTTCTTCTTCATTTTGTTCTCCTCTCTTAATTAGATCTTTCTAACCGGGTTCGATGTTGCAAAAATCGATATAATTCATTTGAAAATTCAGAAATTTTTCGGCAAAAAAAACGTTTCCTCTTGTCCTCTTCTGCCTGCGAACCGGCTCTCAATGCCGGTCCGATACCGTACAAGGCATGGACATCTTTTCTCTTTCTCTGCACCTCCCCGCCGCTAAAATTAAAACGCTTCTGTGCCGTTTCCTTTTTCCATATAATATATGTCGGTAATCGCAATCCATGATTACCCGCTGAAAAATATCTGCGCCGAGAAAAGTGAAGATACTGCACTCAATATACAAGAGTAAAACCCGGCGCAGATAGGGAATCTGCATTCTCTTTGGCCTCATCCCGATAAGGCCGCCCATACCGCCGTAAACAAGCGGCGCCGTATTTCCTCTGACCCTCTTTCTGCCTTAATTATAGACGAAAAGAATATGGTTGTCAATTTGTATTTGCCTTATGTCAATCGCATATCATTAATGGTTATTTATTGTCTGTAACGATAATGCCGTTGTGACTGCGGATTGATATAATGAAAACAAAACGAGGTAGATTTATGATTGGAGAGAATATAAAAAATTTGAGAGAAGAGAACAACTATTCGCAGACTGCTCTTGCGAAACGGCTGGGAATATCCAGATCCGCAGTAAACGCCTGGGAAATGGGAATCAGTATTCCGTCTACACAATATGTAGTTGAACTGGCAAAGATATTCAAAGTATCTGCCGATTACATTTTGGATATCGAAAAAAGTGAAACGATAAACATCGGATTTTTAAAAAAAGAAGAAAAAGAGATCATCAACACGCTGCTCAATTATTTCAGAAAGTACCGCTTTGCAGTAGACTTCATGAATCAGTGCGGACTGGCGCTTTCTCCCGACGAGGAGGAACCTGCGGCGAACCAGGAACTGATAAGGAGAATACAGAAATATTTAAAAGACACAAATCAAAACCCCCCGGATTAGGGGCAGACAGGATCGGACTGAAACTAAAAAGGACAGCTGCTCCAAATATACGCAGCTATCCGGTTGGTAAAGACGAAAGCCGCATCATAAAAAGCAAAACCCGTTCAGACCGCTGATTTCACTCATTCTCCTGATTCCGCCAATTCCGGTTTTTTCGGCTGCCCGGTCCGTTCTGTTTCAGTATTTCTGAAAAAGGAAAGCGACGCCTTGAATTGGTCGCAGTCAATCTGGATATCGAAAGAACCTCCCAGGGCGCCAGCATAAGTGCTGACGATGGCCAGACCCAGACCGTTTCCTTCACTGGACCGGGCCTTATCTCCCCGGGCAAAACGTTCGACAATATCCTCCTTGTCAAAATCCATGAAATATCCCGCAGTATTGGTAATTTCCAGACAGACCTTTTCCCTGTTTCTTTCAGTATCACCCTTTCCAATAAAAGTTTTTACAAAGACCCGGGTGCCTTTTGCTGAATATTTCAACGCGTTTTCAATCAGATTCTGACAGATTCTGTACATGTGCAGATTATCCGTTACCAGTCTGGTGTCCTGTTCTGTCAGCAGAAGTACAAAATGAAGACCGCTGTTTTTTATCTGATCCTCCATATCAGCAAAGATCTGTTCAATCAGCTTGTTCATGCTGAGCAGCTCCGGCTTCAGCTGAATATTGCCGCTGCTGGCCTTGGCCAGTGAAAACAGGCTTTCGATCATCACCTTCAGCTTCTCCGCTTTATCCGAAATCACTTCCGTATAATCTCGGGCCGTATCGCTCATTTCCTCCTTTTTCATCAGCTCCAGATAGCCCACCATGGACGTCAGCGGCGTCTTCAGATCGTGAGATACGTTGGAAATCAAATCTACTTTGAGTTTTTCGCTGCGGGCCGCCTTTTCGATGCTTTCCTTTTCGATTTCCACCGCTGCAGCGAGCCGCTCCGCACTGATCTTTGTCATGCAGTCCATCAGCAGATTCAGCTTTCCCTTCATGAACGAAATGATGCAGAGCTGACATACGCCGTACTGCAGCAGAACGGTAGCAAAGAGGAGATAACTAAAGGACAGATTATACGTGTAGTAATAGCCGTTGAGCTGATTGTTGAACGCCATATATGATAACAGCAGTGCCGGAATAAATACGGCCGCAAGCAGCTTCTGCTGCTTCCTCCACTTTTCTTTCCACGCTTCATAGAAGGAGTCATCCTGAGGCAGCCAATTTTTGTAGATTCGCTTCAGTACCCAGCGCAGGATGAAAAAAACACCCATGGCCATAAACAGGTTGATGACGACGCCATACTGCCACATCTCTTTTGTCGGGATATATACCCCGTAATAGAACACTCTCCAGTAGATCCAAAAGAGAAACGCCGCTCCGGCGCATTCCAGAATCAAACCGAGGAAAAGCCTCTTGTTTCCTCTGATCCTCAGGAGGAAAGCCTTAATTATATTTTTCCATTTTGTAGCCAATTCCCCACACCACCTTTACGTATTTGGGATTTTTCGTATCGATCTCTATCTTCTCACGGATATGGCGGATATGAACCATCACCGTGTTTTCCACCGTATAATCGGCCATTTCTCCCCAAACCCTCTCATAAATCTCTTCGGCGGGAAAGACCCTTCCTGCGTTTTCCATCAGGAGAGACAAAATCTTATACTCTGTAGCAGTCAGCTTGACTTCTTTCCCCTCAACGATGATCAGCCGCTGCTTGCGGTCCAGCACCAGTCCTGCGTTGACCACGGTATCTTCGTTGGCCGCGGGAGCGCTTCCTCCCCAGGCGTGATAACGTCTGAGCTGCGCCTTCACTCTGGCGATCAGCTCCGCAGCGTTGTAGGGTTTGCTGACGTAATCGTCGGCTCCAAGAATCAGACCGGAAACCTTATCGCTTTCCTCGGTCTTGGCCGAAAGGATGATCACCGGAATCTTAAACTGCTCCCGGACTTTCATCAGGGTTGACAATCCGTTGAGCCTGGGCATCATCACGTCCAGGAGGATCAGATCGACCCGTCTCTGCTCCAGCACTTCAAGGGCTTCCATGCCGTCATAGGCCGTTTCAATGCGATAGCCCTCAAATTTCAGTAATTCACCCAGGGAATGTACGATTTCCTTATTGTCGTCTACGATTAAAATTGTTTCACTTTCCATCAGTTTCCCTCTCCCGTCATTCTTTCCTGATATATTAACTTTGCGCCAACCGGCAATTTCTTCCCGCAGCGTGTGGAGCACTTCATATCTTTTTTATTTAAGTATAACAATGTCAGCTTAATAAAATCTCAATAAAATTCTAAAAAAAATCTTAACATTTTATCCACTTATCTGCAAAAAAGATGATCTGACTATACCTCAGAATCATCTGTATCAAAATCTCTCATCTGTCGCTAATCGGATATCTACTACACTGTAATCATCGAACCGGAGTATTTCTCCTGCAGAAAAAGACAATGGCCGCCGAAAAACAGGACCATCTACTGCAAGCGTGTGGTACTCGCCATTTTCTCCGCAGATATCTATGCCGGAAATTCTCATTTCCTCTACGGTTTCGTTATCGATACTTTTCCCAAGAAGGCTCTCTGGAAGAAGCGTATTGTTTATCGATTTGATGATACATTTGTATCCTGCTGAAATAATCTCTTCCACAATTTCAGCGCGGTTTCTGTGCCAAAGTGGGAAAAACGCCTTAAGTCCGATATTTTCACAGCGTTTTTCACTCCACTCCCTGTTTCCGTCTATATCGATGTCCCCAAAACATGCTGCTTCGGCCCCCAACGCCCGTGCTTTTCTCAACGCCTCCTCCATTTTCAGATGATAATCCGATCCGTTGGTTTCTGCCTTGATCATGGGAATACCAAGCGCCCGGCTGTATTCATCCAGCATGGCATAATCTGCACCGTGAAAAAAAGAACGGCCGGCGGCAGTGTTAATCATAACGATAAGGCAAACCGCCTCATCTCCTGAGTTTATCTGCTTATGAAGAGCCAGTGTGCTGTCCTTGCCGCAGCTGTATGACATTGCAAATTTCATTTTATTGCCTCCTTTATCGACAAAGATAAATATAATTATACCTTATGTACTGTGACAGGTAAATAGATGCATTTTGAATTGACTTTAAGAAATTGTTGGTTTGTCAAACATATGTTACATCGTGCTTCACAAATTCATCCAAAACCGTCTGTGGAGACTTCCAGCCTAAAGGTCGC
>CAJFTU010000039.1 GCA_904420065.1 uncultured Emergencia sp. | reverse complement strand
CTCGGGCGGAAGTACCGGAGGAAGTGGAAGCGGCGGAAGCACCGGCGGCTCGGGCGGAAGTACCGGAGGAAGTGGAAGCGGCGGAAACACCGGCGGTTCAGGCGGCAATACCGGAGGAAGCGGAGACGGCGGAAACACCGGCGGTTCAGGCGGCGATACCGGAGGAAGCGGAGACGGTGGAAACACCGGCGGTTCAGGCGGCAATACCGGAGGAAGCGGAGACGGCGGAAGCACCGGCGGCTCGGGCGGAAGTAATACAGGAAGCGAAGCGCTGCAGTAGTCAGCGGTATGCAATATCACTTAATGAGGAGGGTAAACATGGCAAAGGAAAAAATAAATTTTGAAGATGAAGACGTCAGACTGAGATACAGACATACGACTTCTCATATCATGGCACAGGCTGTAAAGCATCTTTGGCCGGACGCTAAGCTGGCTATCGGACCGGCTATCGACAACGGTTTTTACTACGATATCGATATGGAGCACAAGCTTTCTGATCAGGATCTGCTGAAGATACAGAAAGAGATGAAAAAGATCATTCAGGCGAACTATAAGTTGGAGAGATTTGAGCTCCCGAGAGAAGAAGCGATCAAGTTCATGGCTGAAAAAGACGAGGATTATAAAGTTGAACTGATCAACGATCTTCCGGAAGATGCGGTAATTTCATTCTATCAACAGGGGGATTTTGTCGATCTCTGTGCAGGACCGCATATGGATTCCACCGGACAGATCAAGGCGGTGAAGCTGATGAGTGTAGCCGGCGCGTACTGGAGAGGTGACGAGCACAACAAGATGCTTCAGAGAATATACGGCACCTGCTTTCCGAGCCAGGAAGAGCTGGACGAGTACATTCAAAGGCTGGAGGAGGCCAAGAAGAGAGACCATCGTAAAATCGGAAAAGAGATGGATCTGTTCATGCTGACCGAAGAAGGTCCAGGTTTTCCGTTCTTCCTGCCAAAGGGAATGATCATACGTAACGAGTTGGAAAATTTCTGGAGAGAGGAACACAGAAAAAGAGGCTACCAGGAGATCAAGACACCGCTCATTTTAAACGAGCAGCTGTGGAGAACTTCCGGTCACTGGGATCACTACAAAGACAACATGTACTTTACTAAAATAGACGATCAGGATTATGCGATCAAGCCGATGAACTGTCCGGGTTCTCTGCTCTGCTACAAGCGCAGGCTGTGGTCATACCGTGATTTCCCGATCAGAATGGGAGAACTGGGTCAGGTACACAGACACGAGCTGTCCGGCGCGCTGCACGGTTTGATGAGAGTCAGAACGTTTACACAGGATGACTCCCACATCTTCATGCTTCCTGAGCAGGTTAAAGATGAAATCGTCGGCGTAGCCAGATTTATCGACGATGTCTACAGCATGTTTGGCTTCAAGTACCATATTGAACTCTCCACCCGTCCGGAAGATTCAATGGGAACGGACGAAGAGTGGAACACGGCAGAGGATGCTCTTCGCGAGGCAATGAAGGAGGTCGGCGCTCCTTATGTGATCAATGAAGGAGACGGTGCATTTTACGGGCCTAAGCTGGATTTTCACCTTGAAGACAGCCTGGGAAGAACCTGGCAGTGCGGAACCATTCAGCTGGATATGCAGATGCCGCAGAGATTCGATCTGACCTATGTAGGACCGGATAATGAAAAGCACAGACCGGTTATGATTCACCGTGTTATCTTCGGCTCTATTGAACGGTTTATCGGTATACTGACGGAGCACTTTGCCGGAAAGTTCCCTCTGTGGCTGGCTCCAGTTCAGGTAAAGCTGCTGACTGTGGCAGAGTCCTTTGCTGATTATGCTGAGGAAGTAGCGAAGAAGTGCGAGGAAGCGGGACTGAGAACGGAACTGGATATCCGCAACGAGAAGATCGGCTACAAACTCAGAGAAGCCAGAAACGAGAGAGTTTCCTATATCTGTGTAATCGGCGAGCGTGAAAAAGAAGCGGGAACCCTTTCGGTTCGTTCTACCAAAGTAGGAGAATTGGGGACGATGCCGGTAGAAGAGTTTATTGCCAAGCTGACGGAGGAAATAAAGTCAAAGGCGGTTTAATTTAATATGTTAAAAAGAAGAAAAGCTGAGAAGTGGCGCGACAGCGTGTATCTGTGCACGGTCTATGACAGCTTTCAGGCGGATATTTTCGAATCCAAGCTGAGAAGCGAAGGGATTCCCTGCCAGAGAAATTATCAGGGGGCGGGAAATTATCTGGAGATCTGTTTTGGCACGAACACGACGCAGGGCATAGACCTCTACGTTCCGGAGGAGTGCCTGGAAGATGCGAAGAACATCATCGTTCCCGTGGATCTGGATCAGTGCGAAATAGAGGAAGAGTAGATAAGGGGAGTCGATTCAGAAGAATTGACTCCCCTTTAATATGTATAAAATACGGATTTGGTTGCCGATCCGCCATACTGTATAGAGAAAAAGTAATTTCAGACGTCAAGAATGCGGACTATTGATAGAAAATGCCATACTGCACCGATTTCTTTTCATTTCAGACGGACTATTTTCCAATGGTCGTGTTCCATTGATGAAAAATGCGCCTACGAGTGTGACTCAAGCTGTACAAAAAGTAGTCTGCCGATGACCGTGCTTTGAGCGAAGGAGAAAAAGGCGTCTGAAACAACGATTTCTTTACACGATATGGCAGATTTCTGGCTGTGACGCTGTTTGGACCGTCTGAAATCAGAGAAAAGATAGAGAATATGGCAGATTTTCTTAGGAAAACAAAAAAGCGCCGCCAAATCATTCATTATTGATGATTTGACAGCGCGGCTGATCAATGCTGAACAGACTTATTTTGCCTTGATGTTCAGTTTTGTCCATTGGCCGTAATATACCTTGCCGTTGATGACTTTGTATATACGGACTTTGTAGTAATACCGAGTGCCTTTTTTCAAGTTGGCGGTATTGGTAAATTTCGTGTTCTTTGTTGAACCGATCTTTGAATAACCGGTGTCGGCTTTGGTGGATTTCCACACCTGATAGCCTCCGATTTGTGCGTCAGAAGAATCTTCAGCCTTTTCCCAAGTCAGTACGACTTTTCCCTTTGTGACCTGGGCATCGACAGAAAGCTTATATTCATTCACTGCGGTGATCTGCTGTAGAATTTCATCGGAAGGTCTCGCCTTAGCCGAGGTACTGAACAGAGCTTTCCAGGTTTTTTCTGCAATGTTTCCGGTGGCTTCAATACCGTTGACCCGCTGAAACGCTTTTACCGCTTCGGTGGTACCTTTTCCAAAGATGCCGTTTCCGGCGTTTTCGATTTCGTTGTAGCCCAGAGCCTTCAGCCGCTTCTTGGCAGCGAGGGTATAGGATCTTACTGGAGAGCCGGTTCGACCCTCGTAGAGGTAGTATTTGTAGCTGTTCGGATTCAGTTTAAAGCGAACCTCATAGTTGTACCAACCCGGATTCATGGAGTAGGGGCTCTTGGACGTGAGCTTTTTTCCGTTTCCGTTGAAGATGCCGTCGATCTGGTATCCGATATTGGGATTTGCGGTAACCGTCACCTTGTAAGTGTTGGACGTGTCCACCTTCAGTGAGAAGGAGCCGTTTTCTCCGGCGGTAATGTTGATATTTTTTTTGTTGGCGTACAGATGGGCTTCCTTCAGCGGGTTGCCGGTCAGGTTGGCCGTCTTCAGGTTTTTGCAGCCCGAAAGATCTGCGTATTCCAGCTCGTTATCCTGCAGTTTGACTGTTTCCAGACTTGGGCAGTCGCTGATATCCACGGATTCCAGCGCATTACCGTACATGGAGAACAGTTTCAGCTTGCTGAAACCGGAGAAATCGGCGCTGCCTGTATAGCCTTTTTTGTACCATTGTATCTGTGTGGTATTGCCGTATCCATTGCCCATGAAGTGGGTCAGGTAGCCGTCGTTCCAGGTTTTCATGTTATCGGCGCTGTAGTTTGCGTTGTTGAGACGTCCGTTTTTTACACCGTTTGAGGTGGCTTCGAGGAAACTGCTGATCTTTTCAATTTCCTGCTGATCGGTAATCAGATAGCCGTAGCGTTTTTCCGGATAGATCTTATGGTAGAGGTGGGATACGGCGATCTGCTCATCCGACGGGTCAAAATAAGTGTAGTTGGTCAGACCGTAGTACTTCCAGACATCGGTATTCTTGTTCCAGGTGTTGTTGGTACCGATGGTCGGATCGATAAAGATCCAGCGTCCGTCTACATAGGATTCGACCCACCAGTGATCTCTGACGCTGATGTTGTTCTCTGTTCCCCAGTTGTTCAGAGGAGAGGTAACGCGATGGCCGTAGACGAATCTGGTCGGTATACCCTGGGCCCTGGCCAGCGACAGGAAGATGGCGGAAAATCCCTGACAGGTAGTGGCTACCCGGCCCTGATTATCGCTGTTTTCACTGGAGATCTTGTTTACGTGGCGGTATAGGTTGTTGTACGGATTGGCATACTGATAGGAGTGGGTGGAAAACGCCACCGAATCGTAGTAAAATTCGCCGGTCACGTATTCGTATATTTTCAGCAGCTTATCGTAGTCATCTGCGGCTCCCGCCGTAATCTGATCGCTCATCCTGCGCATGAAACGTACCTTACTGTCCGTCATATTTTCGTATATTCCTGAAAGAGGCGGAATCTGCAGGGTAAAACGGATATCGGTCAGGTATTCATCCAGATACCAACTGGGATCGTAATCTGCTCCGATGGCCTGGATTCTCTGATTCTCCTCGATAACATCATCGTACCTGAAAATTTTCGGCGTGTCGTCGGTCACCTTAAAGGCCAGATTCTTGTAGAGCGCGCCGGCAGACGGCGTGGATTCGTACGTGTCTTCCGGATTTTCTATTCGGGAGATGTAGAGAAAATATTCGCCGTCATCCACGTTCAGCTTGGAAAAATCCAGCGTATACGTGAAGCCGGTTATTGCCCGGCCGATGGAAGATGTTCCCATCGGTTCGGCCGGTACATAGATGCCCAGATCCTGGACTTTTGTCTTGGGATTTACACCGTAAAGGGCGATTCTGAACTCGCAGGCCGGAATCATGGTCTTAAACCGGACCGTCATTTTCTTTCCGCTGACGGAAGCTTTGCAGTAATCATCGCTGAGCGCAGTACTTGATGCAAAAGAATCGGTCAGCGAGGGCTGATCAACCTGGCTTTTTACCGCGTAAACGCTGTCCAGAGAAAAACAGGACAGTATCAGGGATAATGATAGGATAATGCAGAGAGAGATAGAACGTCTTTTCTTAAATGTCATTTTCGCCTCCTTTGTGTCTCATCAGCGTTTTATGGACGCCGGAGAGACCGAACTTGCAGCGCAGGCAGAAGAGTATGCAAATTGGAGATTGTATCCGCCCGTCCGGCCATCCACATCGAGAATTTCGCCGATAGCGTAGATTCCCGGATGGTTTTTCAGTTCCATGGACTTTAAATCGATCTCCGAAAGGTCTATGCCGCCGCAGGTTGCCATAGCCTTTTCGAAGCCGCAGACTTCCTGAACGGAGAAACGGTCTTCGGTCAGGGCGGCCGATATCTTTTTCAGGCTCGGGCCGCTGCGTTCGATGAGAATCTTTAGAAAATTTTTAGGCAGATTCAGTTCTCCGGACAGGGTATTCAGCAAACTTGTCTTTCTGCTTTTTACTGCAGTATTTATTTTGTCCAATGCAGAAGTTTTATCGCATGGATATAAATAGTTTAACATAATTTCGTCATTTTTTTCCATCTCTTTTGAAAGATTCAAGATCAGTGGACCGGACAGATTGGTGTGAGTAAACAGCAGGTCGTCTACGCCTTCTGCGATTTTTTTCTTTTCGCGGAACAGGCAGAGCTGCACTTTTTTCAAAGCGATACCGGCTATCCGGCCGTAAGGGTAGTCGCAGACGAATACCGGGGACAGCGCCGGACGTGGAGTTACTGTGCGGATATGCAGATCCCGGGAGAGAATCCGAAGCAGAGAACCGTCCGAACCGGTTTTCGGATAAGAACAGCCTCCACCGGAGAGAATCAGCTTGCGGCAAAGAAAACTTCCGGCATTGGTGCAGACTTCCCACAGATCTTTTTCCCTCCGTCTGACGGCCGTGACCTCCGTGTCGCACCGGAGAAGAAAACCGTTTTCTTCGGCCTTTAGCAGCAGCATTTCCAATATTTCACGGGCTTTCATGGATTTGGGGAATATCTTTCCATCCTCTCGGATAAAGGTATCCACTCCGTTTTTATGCAGAAACTCTATCAGAGAGAGATTGTTGTACTTGTACAGACAGCTCCGAATGACCCTGCCTCCGGGTCCGTAGCAGGGGATAAAGTCTTTGATGGAGCCTCCGTGGGTGATGTTGCACTGGCCGTTTCCGGTGAGCAGAAATTTGATACCGGGAAGGCTCTTCTTTTCCAGAATCAGCCCTCCGCCGCTGTTTTCAGCCGCCGCGCTGAAGAACAGCCCGGAAGCTCCTGCACCGACCACAATATGGGGATAAATCATAAATTAGCCTTTCTTCTATTCTTTACAAAGGAGCGCTTGCGCAGGCAATTCTCCGCCTTCTAACAGCGCTCCCGATAAGGGGATGATAGCTTTTCTGTACGCGGACGTCAAGAAAAACATGGAAGAAAAAAGTACTGCGGAAAGAAACGACCGCAGACGGCGGCAGCAGAGGAAAAAAGAAGGATTTTTATCCTCCGGGACTGCCGGTATCTTCCGTTTACAATCTCAGGCAAAAATGTTACAATACCACAATACAATACAAAATTTGAAGGAGAACGAATACAGCATGTATGGAGACAATCGTCCAAACGATCAAAACAGCGAGAAGGAAGAACGTAAAGTAAACACCTACGATCCGGAGACTTTATTTAAAAAAACCCAAAAAAGGAGTTTTTCCGGATGGAAAAAAGGACTGCTCATTTTTTTGATTGTAGCGGTCGTGGTTGTCGGACTGGGAGTCGGCTGCAATATGGGAATACGCGGGCTTTTCACTGCCGCCGGCGACGAAGATTATGTCTACAGCAGTGACTATATCGGCGTTTTGCAGGTGCACGGAACCATGTCGGAAGACAGCGATTCATCCAGTACATATAATCAGCAGTGGCTCCTCGAACGTATAGATCAGATGATGACCGATTCCCAGAACAGGGGACTGATTCTCAGTATCGATACGCCGGGCGGCAGCGTGTACGCCATCGATGAGCTTTACTTGAAGATTAAGGAATATCAGGAGGAGACGGGGCGTCCCGTTTACGCCTATATGGAGTCCATGGCGGCGTCGGGCGGATACTATATTTCTGCCGGCACCGATAAAATTTATGCAAACCGAAACTGCTGGACGGGATCCATCGGCGTGACGATCGGCACGATTTACGATGTATCCGAGTTCCTCGAAAATATAGGCGTTAAAACGGTAACCATAACCTCCGGAGAGAACAAATCCATGGGAAGCTCCGTGGAACCGCTGACTGACGAGCAAAGGAAGATCTATCAGAGCTTGGTCGACGAAGCCTATGAGCAGTTCATCAGCGTCGTTGCAGAGGGAAGAGACATGAAAGTTTCCCGGGCGAAGGAGCTGGGCGACGGCCGTATATATACGGCAAAGCAGGCGAAGGCAAACGGACTGGTCGACGAGATCGGAACACTTGAAGATGCGGCGGCAGATATGATGGAGAGCTACGAACTTCAATCCTGCGATCTACAGACCATGAGCTACGAGCCGAGCACTTCTATCCTGGATCTGTTCGCGGAAGCTGTGCAGGGAAAAGACAGCCAGGCCGAGAGCGAATACGATCAGCTTATGGAGTTGGTTGAGGAAAACAGCACCTTTACCATAACTTATATGTCGCAGGTGAGGAAATAGAGCGAGGAAGACTGCTGCGACAGGTTCACTGCGACCTGAAAGATTTTCGTCGGCAGAGCTTTTTCAGTCTTTGGGAAAAGTACAGAAAAAACGATAAAAAGACGGAGCATCAGCTTCGTCTTTTGCTTTTTCGTGTCAAGGAAAAATCCTTGACACAGACGCAGGTTTATGATAAAGTATCAGGGTGTTAAGGAGTTCAACTTAACAGATAAGGAAGAAAGATGGATAAAATTACAGAAGCCAGTTTGCTGTATGATTTTTATGGTCAGCTTCTCACCGAGAGAAAGCGGCAGGTTATGGAACTGTACCACGAGGAGAACCTGTCACTGGCAGAGATTGCTGAGGAGTTTGGCATTTCACGGGCGGCCGTTTACGATTCGCTCAAGTCTGCCGAGAAAGCGCTCAGAGGGTACGAGGAGAAGCTGGGACTTTTGGCAAGATTTATGAAGTCCGGCGAAGCGCTCAGGAAGATCGAAGACATGATCGGGGAACTGACCGAAGAATACAGAGACAACCGGCAGCTGATAGAGAGTTTAGAAACAATCAAGTCCATAATCAGAGGACTGGAAGAGGTATAGAATGGCATTTGAAAGTTTGTCAGATAAACTGCAGAGCGCCTTTAAAAAGCTGAAGGGCAAAGGCGTCCTTACAGAAGCGGATATCAGCGAAGCGATGAGGGAAGTTAAGCTGGCTCTCCTTGAAGCAGACGTCAATTTCAAAGTCGTCAAAGGTTTTGTCAGCGACGTTAAAGAAAAATGTCTCGGAAAGGAAGTCATGGAAAGCCTGACGCCTGCCCAGCAGATCATAAAGATCGTCAATCAGGAGCTGGTTGAGCTGATGGGCGGAACCGGCAGCAAGCTGACTTATTCTCCGTCCGGATTTACGACGATTATGATGGTAGGTCTGCAGGGTACCGGTAAGACCACTACCTGCGGAAAGCTGGCCAATTATCTCAAGCAGAACGGAAAAAAACCCATGCTTTGCGCGTGCGATATCTACAGGCCTGCGGCTATCGATCAGTTGGAAGTCGTGGGCAAAGCGGTGAATACGCCGGTCTTTGTTCAGAGAGACAGCCGTGAGCCGGCGAAAATCGCGTTGGCAGCCAAACAGGAGGCAGAGAAGAAAGGCTTTGACGTTCTGATCGTGGATACTGCAGGACGTCTGCAAATCGACGAGGCTCTGATGGAAGAGTTGGCCGAGATTAAGAAAGCGGTAAAGCCTCACGAAATTCTGCTCGTTGTGGATGCGTTGACCGGCCAGGACGCGGTCAATGTGGCTGAGGGTTTCAATGAGAAACTGGGCGTAGACGGTATCGTAATGACGAAGATGGACGGCGACGCCAGAGGCGGAGCTGCTCTCTCGGCAAAGAAAGTTACCGGAAAACCGATAAAATTCATGGGCGTAGGCGAAAAGTTCGACGCGTTGGAGCCTTTCCATCCTGAGCGGATGGCCAGCAGAATCCTGGGTATGGGCGATATGCTTTCTCTGATTGAGAAAGCAGAAGCGGCTTTTGACCAGGAGAAGGCGGAAAAGCTGGAAAAGAAGCTGAAGAAAAATCAATTTACTCTCGAAGATTTTCTGGACCAGATGGGACAGGTTAAAAATATGGGCGGCGTGGGAAAAATTCTCGAGATGATACCGGGACTTACGCCATCTCAGATGAAGGGTGTAGACCTGGAACAGAGTGAGCGAGAGTTCGCGCAGATGGAAGCGATCATTTATTCCATGACTAAAGAGGAACGGCAGGATCCGTCCATACTCAACGCCAGTCGGCGGAAGCGCATAGCGGCGGGCTGCGGTCAGCCGGTCAGCAAGATCAATAATTTGATCAAGCGCTACGAAGAGACGAAAAAAATGGTAAAGCAGTTCTCTAATCCTAAAGCGATGAAGAGAAACAAAATGTTCAGAGGTTTATTCTAAAAAATAAAATAAAATCAATTAAATAAAAGGAGGAACAAAATGGTAAAGATCAGATTAAAGAGAATGGGTGCGCACAAGAAGCCTTTTTATAGAGTCGTTGTTGCAGATTCCCGCAGATCGAGAGACGGAAAGTTCATCGAAGAGATCGGCTACTACAACCCGCTCGAAGAGCCGCCTGTAATCAAGATCGACGACGAAAAAGCCAAGAAATGGCTGGAAAACGGCGCGCAGCCTACAGATGTCGTAAAGGGTCTGTTCAAGAAATCGGGCATCATTGAATAAGAAAGCGGTGAAACGGCGTGACGAAATTAGTAGAATCAATCGCAAAGTCCCTGGTCGACCATCCGGAGCAAGTTGTTGTGACGGAAGAGGAAGACAAACAGGGAAGTGTTTTGCGCCTGTGCGTCGCAGCTGACGATATGGGAAAGGTTATCGGAAAACAGGGCCGGATCGCGAAAGCACTGCGTACAGTCGTAAAAGCTGCTGCGACAAAAGAAAACAAAAAAGTTGTAGTTGAAATCGTTTCAGAGAACGAGTAATATTACCAGCAAGGGCACATGGAATTACAGAGCGTATTTTCATGTGCCTGAAATATAATAGGAGAAAAATGGAAAAAATTAAGATCGGAAGAATTGTCAACGCTGTTGCGCTGAAAGGCGAGGTTAAAGTATACAATTATTCCGGATATCGGGAGCGATATGAAGAACTGGACAGGATTATCGTTGAAGACCGGGAATATCCCATTGAAAAGGTCAGATATCAGCAGCAGACGGTTATTCTCAAGCTGGCTGGCATTGACGACCGCAGCGCTGCCGAAGGAATGAAGAACAAAGACGTATTTATTACCGAAGAGGATCTTCTGCCTCTTCCGGAGAATACGTATTATATACGGGATTTGATCGGACTTTCTGTCATCGACGAGCAGGACGGCAGCTGCCTTGGCAGGATCAAGGATGTCCTGCAGCCTTCTTCACAGGACATCTATGTGGTAGAACTGCAAACGGGCGGCGAAGCCATGATTCCGGTGGTATCCCAGTTTGTCCGGGAAGTAAATCCGGAGGAGGGCTACGTAAAGGTCCGCCTCATCGAGGGAATGATCGAGTCATGAAGATCAATATACTTACGCTGTTTCCGGAAATGTTCACCGCAGTGACCGGAAGCATCCTGGGCCGCGCGGCGGAAAAGGGACTGTTGAAGTTCAACTTTGTCAATATAAGAGATTTCAGCCAGGATAAACATAAAAAGGTGGACGATTACCCCTTTGGCGGAGGACAGGGCATGGTCATGATGGCTGATCCGGTGTTTCGGGCTCTGGAGTCCGTTGAAGCGAAGGGAAAAAAACTCATCTATATGTCTCCAAGGGGACGGGTTCTGGATAAAGATAAAATTCAGGCGCTGTCTGCAGAGGAAGAAATCACCATACTCTGTGGTCACTATGAGGGTGTAGATCAGAGGATACTGGATTACTGGGAAATGGAGGAGATTTCCATCGGTGACTACATCCTGACAGGAGGCGAACTGGCGGCCATGGTACTCGTCGACGCGGTTGCCCGTCTCATTCCCGGCGTTCTTGCCAGCGAGGAAGCAGCTTTAGAGGAATCGGTGTATTCGGGCCTTCTGGAGTATCCCCAGTACACCAAGCCGAGGGAATATCGGGGAATGGAAGTCCCCGAAGTTCTCCTGGGAGGAAATCACCGCCTCATCTATCTCTGGAAGCTGGAAGCGGCTCTGCGGCTGACGAAAGAGGTACGGCCGGATCTCTTTGAAGATTTTCTTAAGAAGTCTGAAGAATTGTCAAAAGATGAACAGAAAGTATTGGAAAAAGTAATAAAATGATGTAAAATATTTTCATGGGCAAAATCAAAAAAAAACCGATTTTATTATTTGTCATTGCAATTGTCGCGCTATATGCGATTATATATATCATTCCCAGCGTAACGGGCGCTTTAATCTCGTCGTATACAGCTGAATACGGGGAACTGAAGGTGTCCGACGAGACTACAGGATATATAGTCCGAAATGAGACGGTTTATCTCGCGTCTTCCGGTGGAGAGATCAATCGATACATTGAAGAGGGGTCTCTCGTGCGGCAGGGAACGTCCGTGATGGAGATCAACGGAGGATCCGGGGAAGAGATCAGTTCCGAATATACGGATCTGCTGACCAGATTGGGCGATGCCGCTGTGACTTCACAGGACTATACGGTCGGCGAAGGAGGAGTGGTTTCCTATTATGCCGACGGATACGAGAGCCGGCTGAATCCGGATAATATGGAAAAGGGAGGATATAGCTACTATAGCAAACTGAGCCAGGACAACGTGACTGATCTCAAGCGGGATTCGGCGGCAGCAGGCGAACCGGTCTATAAGGTTGTGGATCGAACCAAGTGGTATATCGTCTGTTTTGTCGATAAGGAACACGGTGACCGCTATGAGAAAGGCCGCCAGGTTACGGTGGAGTTTGACGACGATTTTGTAGAGACGGAAGTCTACAGCGCAGAAGAACAGGACGGCAGAGTAAGAGTCATACTTGAGACGGATTATTACTATTCGCAGTTTGCTCAGCGCCGCGTTGCCGACGTTCAGTTGGTTACGTACGATGAACAGGGACTGCTTGTGGAGAACAGCAGTATCGTGGAAAAAGACGGGAAACAGGGCGTATATGTAAAGAACAAGACTGGAGAATATACTTTCATGGCCGTTAAGGTTTACGCTACAGACGGAGAGCGTTCCCTGATCGCGGATGATTTTTTTTACGATGACGAGGGAGAAATGACCGACACGGTGGAAATCTACGATGAAGTATTGAAGAATCCGGATTAAATACAGTAAAGGCAGGTGCTGATTAATGTCAATAAAATCAAATATTGAATATGTCAATGAGCTGAAAAACGCAGCGGCAGAGAAGAGCGGAAGAACAGGTGAAGACGTGCTGCTGGTGGCAGTAACAAAGCTCCATTCTCCGGAAGAGATAAACGAGGCTATCGATGCGGGCGTTACGGACATCGGTGAAAATAAAGTGCAGGAAATTTTGGACAAATATGACAAGGTGAAACCGGTCAGATGGCATTTGATCGGTCATCTGCAGACCAACAAGGTGAAATATATCATCGACAAGGTATGCCTGATTCACTCGGTAGACTCCCTGCATCTGGCCAAGGAGATAGATAAGAGAGCAGCTCAGCACGATTTGACCATGGACATACTGGTTCAGGTCAATTCAGCGGAGGAGGAATCCAAGTTCGGTGTAACGACGGAAGAGACCGATCAGCTGATTGAAGATATCGCACAGCAGTGTCCAAATGTGAGAATCAAAGGACTGATGTGTATCGCGCCATTCGAGGAGAATCCCGACGACGCGAAACCATATTTTGCGCAGGTAAAAAAGATATACGATAAATATGCGGCGAAAAAGACGGACAGAATCGATTTTTCGTATTTGTCCATGGGCATGACCAATGATTTCGAAGCAGCGATAGAAGAAGGCTCCAACCTGATCCGTGTTGGAACGGCAATTTTCGGCTATCGGGATTACCGCAGTGAAGAGAAATAGACAAGGGGGAGAAAAAACATGGGTTTTGCAGACTCAATCAAAAAAGTAATTGGAATTGAAGAACTGGATGAAGATGAAATGATCACGGAAGAAGAAGTGAATGCAGCGAAGGAAAAGATTGCGAAAGAACCGAGACGTACTTACGGCAGCGATACGATCGTAGAGAAGAAGCCGGTGAGCAGACCTGTTCCGTCGTCCTCGGCGCCGGAAAAGAGGTTTTCCGTAGCTAACACCAGTGCTTTTAAGTTGGTGCTCATTGAGCCGAAGGCCTTTGAAGAGTGCCCTAAGCTGGTGGACAGCCTGAAGGGCAGACGTCCGATCATTATCAATCTCGAAAAGCTGGAAACAGAGGTTGCCAGAAAGATCTTCGATTTTATGAGCGGAGCGACTTACGCCCTCAACGGCAACGTGCAGAAGGTAGCCAACAATATCTTCATCTTTGCTCCGGAAAACGTGGATATTTCGTCATCTCAGGAGGAAAGGACATCTTTCGACTTTTCGTCAGAAGAAAAAAGTCCATGGAGGTAAGTTTTGGCATATATATTAATCAGAGCGATTAACTGGTTTGCGCAGCTGTTGATTCTGGCGTTGGTGATCCGGGCTCTCCTGAGTTGGTTTGCCCGGGATCCGTATTCGACGTTGGGCAAAGTCTATATGGTTTTGGTCAGACTGACCGAACCTGTCGTCAATCCGTGCAGGAGATTGCTGCAGCGGTTCAACGTCAATACGGGAATGTTTGATTTTTCCGTATTGCTGGCCTTTTTTCTGATCGAAATTGTGGCCCGGCTGCTGACCTACCTTATCGTATTGATCTTTTAAACATCGGGAGGAAGAGATATGATCACTCCACTTGAAATTGAAAACAAGGAATTTTCCAAAGCCATGAGAGGCTATAACGCAGAAGAAGTCGATGCTTTTCTTGATCAGATCATATTGGATCTGCAGCAGCTTTTGGCCGAGAAGGAAAAACTGGAAACGGAAGTTGAAGAACTGAAAAAAGATATCAATCAGTATAAACGTTCGGAGACTTCGGTTTTGAATACACTGGAATCGGCGAAGAAACTGATGAACGACATTTCAGAGAGTGCGGAAAAGAGGGCGGAGATCATCGTGCGCAACGCGCAGATGGATGCCGAGACGATCCAGCGAGAAGCGAAGGAATCGGTATCCAGGCTGACAGAAGAAGGCGATCGTCTCAGGGAGAAGGTGCGCTCCTTCCGGGGAAAATACCGTCGGCTTATCGAAGAGGAGCTGAGCCGTTTAGACGGTTCCAGCGAGGAGCTTCTTGCCGAGCTTGAGCGGGAGTTTACGCCGGCATCGATGACGGACATAGAACCGTCGTCGGATATACAGCCGAAGAAGGAAGAGAAGAAAGAGGCGTCTGCGGCGCCGAAGAGGTCTGTGCCAAAGGATACTGTGGTGGTTCGGGAGAAATCCCTTGAGGAGCTCCTGATGGAGGATTTCGGAGTCAGCAGTGATGAACCGGACAAGACCAGGGTAAAAGAGGATTTGACAAAGACCAGAATGATATAGACATAAGACGAGGAGGCGGGACACAAGTTGTCCCGTAATTTGTATGAGATATTACTTTCTTGGTATCCTGTTGGTCGCTCTGGATCAGATTACCAAAGCGGCCGTCAGGGCCAATATGTTTGTGGGAGAATCCATTCCCGTCATAGGGGAATTCTTCCAGCTTACACATGTGGAAAACAGCGGAGCGGCGTTCAGCATACTCAGCGGGCAGAGAATGCTGCTCGTGGTTGTACCTGTTATAGGTATTGCCTTTGCCTTGTGGTATTTCCACCGACACAAAGGCGATCACTGGACTCTGTACTGTTCCTGGTCGCTGATCATTGCCGGCGGAGTAGGAAATCTGATCGACAGGCTGGCCTTTGGAACAGTGACAGACATGTTTGATTTCAGCATTTTTCCTCCGGTATTCAATGTGGCGGATATCGGAGTAACCACCGGCTGCGCTCTGTTTATCCTCTATGTTTTGATGGGTGATCGATGGAAAAAGAAGAAAAATACCAATTTTGCATAGACAGCGAACAGGCGGGAAAAAGAGTCGATCAGCTTCTGCCCTCTTTGATAGCAGATTTATCAAGAAGCTTCTGCCAGAAGCTTCTTGAGGATGGCAGCGTTCTGGTCAACGGCCGAATCTGCACATCTAAAAAGTACAAGACAAAAGAGGGCGATCTACTGCAGATTACCATTCCGCAGACAGAGGAGCTGCAGGTTTGTCCGGAAAATATCCCTCTGGACATCCTCTATGAAGATGACGATGTTCTGGTTGTGTACAAACCCAAGGGAATGGTAGTCCATCCTGCAGTAGGAAACTATACGGGGACGTTGGTCAATGCGGTCATGTTTCACTGCAAAGACAGGCTTTCTTCCATCAACGGCGTTATCCGTCCGGGAATCGTCCATCGCATCGACAAGGATACCAGCGGACTGCTGATGATCGCCAAGAATGACCACGCCCACGAATCTCTGTCGGCGCAGCTGGCGGAACACTCCATAACGAGAAGATATCAGGCGCTGGTTTATCACAACTTTAAGGAGGACAGCGGCGTTATAGATGCTCCTTTAGGAAGAGATCCCAAAAATCGTCTGAAACGGTCTGTGGGCGGACTGAACCCGAAACGGGCGGTGACCCACTATCGGGTGCTGGAGCGTTTCGGACGGTTTACTCTCGTGGAAGCCAGACTGGAAACGGGACGAACGCATCAGATCAGAGTGCATATGGCTTATGCGCATCATCCCATCGTGGGAGATACGGTTTACGGACCGAAAAAACAGGCATTCAATGTTGAAGGGCAGATGCTTCATGCAGGAGTGCTCGGGTTCGTTCATCCCTCTTCGGGAGAGTATATGGAGTTTTCTTATCCGCTGCCACGGTATTTTGAAGATATTTTGAATAAACTGAGAGGGGAATAAATATGCCTAAGAGAAAACTGAAACCAGCGGCCATGTTGAATCCGGTGCCGGCGGTTATGGTATCCTGCGGCCAGGGAGCGGAGAAGAACATCATTACGGTGGCCTGGACGGGGATCGTCAACTCCAATCCGCCAATGGCGTATATTTCCGTTCGAAAATCCAGGTTTTCCCATGAACTGATCCGAAAGAGCGGAGAGTTTGTCATCAATCTGACCACTGAAACGCTGTCCCGCGCTGTGGACTTCTGCGGAGTCAAATCGGGCAGAGATGTGGATAAGTGGAAGGAAACGGGACTGACGGCTAAAAGGGCGGAGAAAGTGCGCTGCCCGCTTATCGAAGAGTCACCGGTAAATCTCGAATGCCGGGTTTCAGAGATAAGGGAGTACCCTTCTCACGATATGTTTATTGCGGAAATCCTGCAGGTCCATGTGGATGAGAGCCTTTTTGACGAGAAAGGGCGCATAGCTCTGGACGAGGCCGGCCTGCTCTGCTATAGCCACGGCGAGTATTTCGGCGTAAAGAAAAAGCCTGTCGGCCGGTTTGGATTTTCCGTCATGAAGGCGAAGACCAGAAAGAGGATAAACCGGGAAAACTGGGAAAAACAGAGGAAAACAAGAAAAAGGAGAGACTGATCCTTTCGGCTCGTCTCTCCGGCGGGGCTTATGCCGGCGCGTGTTTTGATATTTTGTTCAGCTGAGTGTCGGCAGTATTATTACAATTGTGATTTAAAATTTTTCGGTGTGTTTGATGTATTCAATACAGTCTTCGCAGATATAGCCTCCTTTGAATATTGTATTGTGATAGATGTTTCCGCAAAGGGAGCAATAGTTCTTCATCGACCTTATCCCTCCTTGATTTTCGCGCCGGTTGCAACCTATAAATAAAATTTACGGGACGTCTTTGGGGAATACAAGGAGAGTGCGCTTATTCGGTCTTTTTTTGTAGTTTTTAAGTATTTTTTCGTAAAGGAGCTGAAGGAACTGTGTACGAGAATTTTGCTTTCAAAAAAAGGGACGGAGCTGTAGCCGGATATCACTATCCGTGCAGGGAGGCTTCGCACGTCATGTGTCTGATTCACGGCATCGGAGAACACGCGGGACGGTATCGCAGGATGGCGGAAAAGCTTTCTTCGATGGGGATCGCCACGGTATCCATGGATCTTCGCGGTCACGGTATCTCAAAGGGCGTTCGCGGTGATACGGCCCCTCGTGAAGAAGTACTGGCTGATATCGACGCGCTGTTGGAGTATGCGGGGGAATTCTACCCTGGCCTGCCGCGCACGCTGTACGGGCACAGTATGGGAGGAAATCTGTGTCTGGACTATCGCGCGCGGGGAAGAGGAAACGGAATTCCGGAGAAATATATCGTCTCTGCGCCTTGGATCAAACTGGTTCAGGATGTGCCGGCAGCTCTGTACGTTCTGGTTAAAGGCGCGTCGAAGATTGCGCCGAAGCTGACTCTTTCCCAGGACTTTCCGGAAGAGGATCTGGGAAATCTGGAGTATGTCAGACCCTATAAAGAGGATCCTCTGGTATGCAACAAGATATCTCTGCGCTGCGCTGCGGAGTGCTTCGACATCGGCAGGGCGATTTATGACGGCCGGATAGAAGAAAACCATGGGGCTGACGGAAAGCCGTTTCTCCTGATGCATGGAGATGGAGACAAGATCTGCGATGTGGAGGGAAGCCGCAAACTGGCGGAGCGCCTTTCCGGCGATCCGCAGTTTATTTACATCGAATGGAAGGGGTATTGCCACGAGATTCACAACGGAGGTCCTGACTGCAGCGGCGATGAGGTGATCGAGACGATCGGCAAATTTATTTTATACGGAAAAAGAGGATTGGAGTAAGAGATGATAAACGAAGATAAAGCAAAGGAACTGATGGAAGAGCTTCTGCCCGACGATCCGGAGGAGATGAAGACAACGCTGAGGGAATTCGACGTGCTGATGATGCGGTACGATTCGGCGATACGAGAGGTGAGAACGAAGCTGGAAATTCTCAACGACGAACTTTCCCTGCACGGCCAGCACAGCCCGATCTCTTCAATCTCTTCGAGACGAAAGAAGCCGATGAGCATTCTCGAAAAGCTGAAACGCTATGACGTTGAGGTTTCCCTGAGCTCGATAGAAAAGAATCTCAACGACGTAGCGGGAATAAGAGTAATCTGTTCCTTTGTCGACGATATTTACCGGGTGGCCAGGATGCTGATTCAGCAGGACGATATCCGGCTGATTCAGGTAAAGGATTACATAGAGAATCCGAAGCCCAACGGCTACAGGAGCTATCACATGATCGTAGAAGTTCCCGTGTTCTTTTCCAACGAGAAACGACCGATGCGGGTGGAAATACAGATTCGGACAGTAGCCATGGACTTCTGGGCCAGTCTGGAACACAAGATGAAGTACAAGCAGGATATAGATAATGCGGAGGAGATCATGGCCGAACTGAAGGAATGCGCGGATACCATTTCGCAGACGGATATCAAGATGATGAGAATCCGCGAAAAGATCCGGGCTGACCGCACGGATCAATAGCGGCGCAGAACGGATAACGGGAAGGAGGAAATACCGTGATAGGAATCGGTATAGACACAGGCGGAACCTGTACGGATGCAGTAATCATTGATACCACCGATCACAGAGTTCTTTCCTATGGGAAAACGCTGACCACAAAGAACGATCTCAAGGAGGGAATATTGAAGGCGCTGAGCGAGCTGGATCAGGAGCTGGTGAAGAAAGCCCGCTATTTATCCCTTTCTACCACATTGGCGACTAACGCCTGTGTGGAAGGAAAGGGAGGCAGAGCTAAGCTGGTATTTTTTGGTGTGAAAAAGGCCCTTGTTGAAAAGATGCGGGGCACCTACGGCTTGCCGGACCCTTCAGAGATATGCTTTCTCTCAGGAGATGCAGGCAGGGATGAATCGGAGGAAAATCGTCCCGACTGGAAGGCTTTCCGCAGGGAAGTGAGAGAATCCTTCGCCGATTTCGACAGTGTAGCGTTGGTGCAGATCAATCCCAAGTACAATGACGGAGCTTATGAGAAAAAGGGCGAGGAAATCGTCAGAGAAGAACTGGGAATTCCCTGTGTCAGAGGCTATGATCTGTATCAGGAGGTAAATGTACAGAAGAGAGGGGCTACAGCTTTGCTCAACGCCAGACTTCTTCCGGTGATGAACGATTTCTTCGATTCTATAGATCGATCTCTGGCGGAGCTGGGATTGGAACTGCCGGTTCAGGTGGTGAAGAGCGACGGAACGATTATGAGTCGGGATTACGCGGTAAAACGACCGGTGGAAACGCTGCTGTGCGGACCGGCAGCCAGTATCATCGGCGCAATGGAGCTTTCCGACCGGAAGAACGCGATGGTCGTGGATATGGGCGGAACCACCAGCGACGTGGCTATGGTCAGAAACGGCGTTCCCGTGACTTCTGATTCGGGAATCTCTATAGGGCCGTGGAAGACTATGGTCAAAGGGGTAACGATCGATACCTTTGCCCTTGGAGGCGACAGCGCAGTAGAATATGAGGATAACCGGATCTATCTGGAGAAGCGCAGAGTGGTTCCTCTCTGCATGGCGGCGTCCAGGTATCCGCAGGTTGAGGAAAAGCTCAGGGCGTTGGTATCCACCTATGCCATTTTCAGCTATCCGGCTAATCAGTTTTTTATGCTGCAGAATGTACCGGAAAATATGGAAAGATTTACGGCCAATGAGCGGAAACTGATCTCTGCGCTGCAGGAAGGTCCCCTGCTCTACGAGGAAGCCGCCCAGTCTGTGGGAATAAGTCCGTATGTATTCCGGTGCAGCAGATTGGAAGATGAAGGTGTAGTCATTCGGTGCGGTGTTACGCCTACGGATGTCATGCACGTTCAGGGTGATTTTACCGACTACTGTACAGAAGCATCGCGGTTGGGTATCGAGTACCTTCGGATGGTTACCAAAAAACCTTTCGACGTACTCTGCAGTCAGATTTACGATATGGCAAAGAATCGGCTTTATAGCAACCTTGCATCTATTTTTCTGAAATATGAAACAGGACGGGAGCTATTGGAAAGTGAGCGAGAAGCGCTAAAGTCCATGACCCAGTATCTGTTCAGAAAAGAGCAGACCGGTGAAGAGTATCGTTATCTTCGTCCGTCTCTCGACGCGGAGATCGGATTTATCGGAATCGGCGCGCCGACCCGAATTTTTCTGCAGGATGTGGCGGAACTGTTTCATACCGATGCCGATTTCCCAAAATACGCTATGGTTGCCAATGCTATTGGAGCCGCTGTGGGCAGCGTGGTGTCGGAATATGTGGTTAGAATCGAGCCTTGCGGGTCAAAGGGGGGACACGGCAATTTTATGATTACCGGAGGAAGCAAGGTGGAGACCTTTGAATACTATGACGATGCGCTGAAACGGGCTCGACAGGTGGCAGAGGAGAGAGCCGTTCAGCGCGCTCGCAGCCAGGGTGCCGAAGGAGAACTGAAGCTCAGCACAGAGGTTCACGAAGATCACTACGATATGGCCGGCGGCGCCGATCTCTTTATCGAAACCCAGGTTGTGTGTCGTGCAGAGGCGGAATAGAATAAATAGGACGACAAAGGCGAACTGATCTCAGAGAGATCGGTTCGCTTTTCTGTTTGCGCGCCGACTGTGAAGAAAAGATATGCGTTTAAATTCAACGGTTTTGGGAAAAATAGACGTACTATTTCTTCTGGAGGAATGTATGAATCGGTTAGAAAACGAAAAATCACCATATCTTAAGCAGCATGCGGAAAATCCGGTAGAATGGTTCCCGTGGGGCAAGGAGGCGTATGCGGAAAGGACAGCGAGACTATCGCTCAGAACCTCTGGAGGCTGGATATGACTGTGCTGGTAAAATCCCCGCGCAATCAGAAAGTATTGGCGGAAGCGGCCCCTTTCACAGAGGAGTATCCGATACCGGAGAACGGAGTGCGTTACTATTACTGCAGCGAACACCAGTGCTATCCGCCGTTGTCTTCTGCAGAAGAATTAAACAGGCTCTTCCTGTGACGGAAGAGCCTGTGTGTCTCTGCGCTTACGTTTTTAATTTGTCTGTTCGGGAAGGACGGGATTGACCCAAAGGGTTCTGTTGTTGGTAAAGATCACCATTCCCGGCTTTGCGCCGGCAGGCTTTTTTACATATTTTACCTGAACGTAGTCCACGGGAACGTTTTCTGATTGACGCCCTTTACTGTGATAGGCGGCTATGGAGGCCGCTTCGAAGAGGGCGGTTTCGGAGATTTCCTTTCCTCCGGTCTGCACGATCACGTGGGAACCGGGTATATCCTTGGTGTGCAGCCAGATATCCGTCTTTGCGGCGGTGCGCAGCGTCAGGACGTCGTTCTCTCTGTTGTTTCTGCCTACGAGAACCGTAAAGCCGTCGGAAGTGGTATAGCGATGGGGAGAAGGCTTGTACTTCTTCTCTTTAAATCCGGTTTTACGGCGGCGCAGATAACCGGTTTCCATCAGTTCTCCCCGCAGGGCTTCGATTTCTTCCAGATTACCGCAGTTTTCCAGATAGGACAGAACCGATTCGAGATACTGTATTTCACTGTTGTTTTCCTCAAGCTGAACCTGTTTTTCTTTGACTGCCGTCTTGGCTTTGCCATATCGCTTGAAATAGAGCTGAGCGTTCTTTGCCGGAGTATACCGGGGATCCAGTGGAATTTTTATGTTAGAGCCGTCGTAATAGTTGACCACTTCCGCCCATTTATCTCCCTGCTTGATGCTGTGCATGCTGGCGGTCAGCAATTCGCCGTAAAGCCGCAGATCTTCCGAATTCTCGGCCTTGCGGAGATCTTCTGAAAGACGTTGCTTCTTCAGATAGAGTTTGTCCAGAATTGCCGATACCGTTTTGATCAGATTGTGAGATTTCTGTTTGATTCGGCTCGATGAGGCCCTGTGAGAAAAGTAATAGGCTATGCAGCTGCTCAGGTCGGGAAAATCCAACCTCTTTGCGGCTCCCTCATATTCGGTGAGTTCGGTGATGGAGAACTCCTGCGGCATTCCCTTATCGTCGGTGTAAACCCGGGAAAGGTACGTACCGTTTTCGATCTGGGAAAGAAGCTGCTGCAGATATCCGCTGCGGTTTTCCTTTTCCGACAGTTCTCTGGCCATGGCCGGCGAAATGCCGCCGATGCGGGACAGTATAACTTTGCTGTCCGCGGGCAGGGCGTCGATCTCTTCTGCAGAAATCTCCTTGAAGGAGATTTTGTCCTGCTGTGGGGGATACTGGTATTCCATGCCGGGAAGGATCTGGCGAACCCGGTTTACATCGATGGAAATGTGTTTGATGCTGTCGATAATCCTATCGGTGGAAACGTCGGTCAGAATGATGTTGCTGTGCTTGCCCATGATCTCAAAGATCAGCTTCTTGGACACGGTGAATCCCAGCTCGTTTAACGTTTCGAGGGAGATTTCAATAATTCTCTCGGCTCCCTTCTGTTCGATACTGACGATGCGTCCGCCCTGAAGGTGCTTGCGCAGAAGCATGCAGAAGGGCAGCGGCGCCGGAGGATTGGGAAGGTTTTCGTCGATGAAGTGAAGACAGGCGCGGGAGCTGTTCACCGAGGCGTACAGCTTTACGTTGCCCTGTTTTGTGTGTATGTGAAAGACCAGTTCGTCGTTTTCCGGCTGATATACCTTTTCTATTTTTCCTAAGCTGATTTTCTGCTGCAATTCTTTGACCATTGCGCAGGTAATGATTCCGTCAAAAGCCATTGTCGGCCTCCTTTCTTGTTCATTTTCCATTGTAAACGGTAAAGCGTCCACAGTAAAGAGCAAATGTGGCCTGTAAAACGGCGAACAGGAAAAGAGGGTTAAGGTTTTGTTAATTTCCAAAGATGTGGTATAATGGATAAAAATAACATCGCTGCTGAATGTATGATCCGGACGGATCGGTCTGCAGAACGGATCGGAAGATGTATCTGTGGCAGACACGCAGGTTCTGATGCCCAGCAGCGGGCTGAACAGCAAAGGAGAACGCCATGATAAAAAGTATGACCGGTTTTGGCAGAGGTGAATACAACGACGGAAAGCGGAGCATAATTGCAGAGATCCGCTCGGTCAATCACCGTTATTCGGATATTACCGTCAAGATGCCCAGGAGATATTCTTTTACTGAAGATAAGATAAAGAATACGGTAAAAGAAAAGATCAGGAGAGGAAAGGTTGAAGTATCCATCGTCGTGGAAAACCTGACGGAAAACGACGTAAATATCAGTCTGAATACCATGCTTGCACAGCAGTATCTGGACAATTTGAAGAAACTTCGGGAGGACTTTTCTCTCGAGGGTGAAATCTCACTGCAGTTTTTAGCGTCTCTTCCCGATGTGCTGAAAGCCATACCCGATGTGGACGACGAGGAGGAGATGACGGCGTGTATACTGGAACCGGTCAGAGCGGCCGCGGCAAATTTGGAGAACATGCGGCTGAAAGAGGGGGAGAAACTGGCAGAGGACCTGCGTATGCGGGGAAAACTGATTCGCAGCCTGGTAGACAGGATTTCCGATAGGGCCGATCTGGTACCCAAGGCGTATATGGCGAAGCTGCAGGATCGGATAAAGGAACTGATCGGAAACAGTGTGGAGCTTCCGGAAGAGAGAATCCTGACGGAAGCTGCTATATTCGCGGATAAGTGCAGCATTGCAGAGGAGCTGACCCGACTGGACAGCCACATGCAGCAGCTCGATTTAATTCTTTCCGAGAGCACAGAGCCCTGCGGGAAAAAATTAGATTTTCTGGTACAGGAGATGAACCGGGAAGCCAATACCATCGGTTCAAAGGCAAACGATCTGGAAATTACCGGATACATGCTTCAGATAAAGGCGGAGATCGAAAAGATCAGGGAGCAGGTGCAGAATATTGAATAGATGCCGCCGACAGATGAACCTTTTCCTTGAATATTAGATCAAAAAGTGCTATAATGTTTATCCGTACAAAATATGAGGAGAAATCAATGGATAGAGAAGAGTATGCAGGCAAGCTTTTTATCATATCGGGACCGTCCGGCGCCGGAAAAGGTACTATCTGTCAGAGATTAGCAGAGGAGACGAAAGTTGAGCTTTCTGTATCGATGACGACGAGAAAGCCTCGTCCGGGTGAGATCGAAGGAAAAAGCTATTTCTTCACCACGGAAGAAGAATTTCAAAAGGAGATCGAAAACGGAGGCCTTTTGGAGTACGCTTCGGTGTACGGCAATTTTTATGGAACCCCTAAGAGTAAGGTGGTGGAAAAGCTCAGAGCGGGAACGGATATCGTTTTGGAAATCGATATCCAGGGAGCCCTCAATGTGAAAGAAGTCTATCCGGATGGCATCTTTATCTTTATTCTGCCGCCGTCGATGGCAGAACTGAGAAAGAGGATAACCGGCAGGGGATCCGAAAGTGAAGAAGCGATCAATTTGAGACTTTCGCAGACCCTGAAGGAAGTTTCGTACATAGATAAATACGATTACTGCGTGGTAAACGGTGATCTGAACGAGGCTGTAGCGCGGGTAAAGTCCATCGTTATGGCTGAGCATTCCAGAGTATCGCAGAGTATTTACCAATTAATTGAAAAATACAAGGAGGAAGTATAATGCTGTATCCATCGATTAATGAGATAAGAAAAAAGGCAGACAGCCGTTACACCATTGTCATCATGGCGGCGAAAAGGGCCAGAGACATTATAGACGGAAAACCAATTCTGACCGATTGTGAAATCAATAAGCCGGTTTCCATCGCGGCTCATGAAATCGCAGAGGATCTGATCACCTACAAAAGGGATTCGGATGAGCTCGAAGAGGTCGAGGCCTGATTTCAACAGTTGTCTTTCATCACACCGATTCCGAGAAAAGGATCGGTGTTTTTGATTTGCATTTTATCTCGTGCTGCTCCGCTCCTGCAAAGGTGAGTACATTTCATTTTACCCGCTATGGACTCGGAATTTGTCGAAAAATTCTCATTTACTTGGAGATGTAATTATTTTACAATATTTATAAAGATATACATATACAATTAGGAAGGAGAGAACGTTATGGCAGAAAACTACATATCGATTATCAGCGGTAAGGTGGCTGCCAGAGTCAAGGTAAGCGATGTGGTCTTTATAGAGAGGAACAGTCGGAAGCTCCGGATAGTGACAGACAGAGATGAGTACAGCTATTATGAGAAACTGGAGAATATCAAACCGCTGCTGGACGGTCGCTTTTACCCGTGTCTCAAGGGATGCTATATCAATTTGGAGAAGGTCACTTCCATGTCCGAGCAGAGCATTCGATTCGAAAACGGAGAGGTTTTTAATCTGGGAAGAGAGAATTTCATCAAGGCCAAGCAGAAGTACAGTTGTTATCTGCGAAAAACCCTGTAATATGGAGAAAAATACTTGCAATTTCAACGAAAATAGCATATAATAATTGTCGGCTCGTCCAGAGCCGATATTTTTTATTATCTATTCAGCACATCCGGCCTGCCGCAGTTGGTGCCCCGCAAAGGGGTTTTATGCGGGAAAAACCGGATGGAAGAAAAACCAGGAGGAAATAAAAATGGCAGTAATTTCAATGAAACAATTGCTTGAAGCTGGTGTACACTTCGGACACCAGACGAGAAGATGGAACCCTAAAATGGCTCCTTATATCTTCACGGAGAGAAACGGAATCTACATCATCGACTTGCAGAAGACAGTAAAGAAGATCGAAGAAGCGTATGATTTCATGAAGGAAGTCGCTGAGAGCGGAAAACCGATCCTGTTCGTGGGAACAAAGAAGCAGGCGCAGAACGCTATCGTAGATGAAGCGACAAGATGCGGACAGTATTACGTCAGCGAAAGATGGCTGGGCGGCATGCTGACCAACTACAAAACCATCAGCGGAAGAATCAAGAGACTGAACGACATCGAAAAGATGGAAGAAGACGGTACTTTTGAAAAGCTTTCCAAGAAGGAAGTAATCAAGCTCAGAGCTGAGCATGACAAGCTGCAGAAGTTCCTGGGCGGAATCAGAGATATGAAGGGTATGCCTGGCGCGCTCTTTATCGTGGATCCGAAGAAAGAGAGAATCGCGGTAAAGGAAGCGAGAATTCTGGGTATTCCTATCGTGGGAATCGTAGATACCAACTGCGATCCTGACGATGTCGATTACATCATTCCGGCTAACGACGATGCGATCAGAGCCGTTAAGCTGATTGCCGGCAGAATGGCAGACGCTGTAATCGAAGCAAATCAGGGCGAAAGCTATGATGAAGGTCCGGCAGAGGGCGAAGAAGCGCCGGAAGCTCCAGAGACCGCAGAAGCGGCTGAAGAAGCTGCTCCAGAAGCAGAATAATTTGATTTTGGACCTAAAACAGGAGGAAAACAGAATGGCTGTAACTGCACAATTAGTAAAAGAATTGAGAGAGATGACCGGAGCAGGCATGATGGACTGCAAAAAAGCTCTGGTTGAGACAGATGGAGATATTGATAAGGCCGTTGAGGTTCTGAGAGAAAAGGGACTTTCCAAGGCTGCCAAGAAGGCCGGAAGAATTGCCGCAGAAGGTCTGGTTCAGATCGCTTTTTCCGACGATCACAAGACTGCTTCCATCATCGAAGTTAACTCCGAGACCGACTTTGTCGCTAAGAATCCGGAGTTCATCGAGTTTGTCGATACGTTGGCAGAGAAGGTTATCGAAAAGGAAAACCCTTGCATGGACTGCTTTATGGAAATGCCTTACAGTGACGAGGGTACCGTTAAGGAAGTTCTGACTGCGAAGATCTCCAAGATCGGCGAGAACATGAACATCCGCAGATTTGAAAAGATGAATACACCGGGTGTGGTTTACACCGGATACATTCACGGCGGCGGAAAGATCGGCGTCCTCGTAGGTATTGAGACGGAAGCTTCCGCTGCGGAAATTGAGACCGTAGGTAAGGACGTAGCTATGCAGGTTGCTTCCATGAGCCCTAAGTTTGTCGACGAGACACAGGTTGATCAGGATTGGCTGGCATCTGAGACAGAGATCGCAAAGCAGCAGCTGCTCAACGAGGGCAAGAAGCCTGAGCTGCTCGACCGCATCATTCCGGGCAAGATCAAGGCCATCCTCAAAGAGGTATGCCTGGTAGATCAGAAGTTCGTAAAGAACAGCGATCAGACAGTTGCTCAGTATGTTGAGGAAGAAGCAAAGAAGCTGGGCAAATCCATGAAAGTTGTGGAAATGGTACGCTATGAAGTAGGCGAAGGTATTGAGAAGAAAGAAGAGAACTTCGCAGAAGAAGTAGCAAAACAGATGAAATAAACAGAGCAAAGACAAGAACCCTTGAAAAACGGCGTTTGACCCTGATTTTTCAAGGGTTTTTGGCATTTAGGGGAAATCCCGCAGGTTATCAGATTTTAGCATAAATAACAGGGCGATTTGGGAATTTTTTGGGACAACGGTTGGGACAAAATGCTGTCCCAAATGCGTTTTTAAACTTCGCTTCATTTTTTCGAAAAAGAAGGAAGAGTTTGCGTAGCGTTTCTTTTTGGGGGTTAACAAGATTTTCCCAAAACGCCTGAAATCAACCCCCAAATAGCATATTGATTCGTTTGATATAAAGATTTTTCATCTTTTTATATTTTGTAAATGGTAAAATCGCATATTCGCATAAGTGGAGTTGTCAATATTTGTGCAGTCTTTAAACCCACAAAATTACGCAGCTTCTGTTAACGGTTGTTCCAAACGTCTCCTGTAAGCTG
>CAJFTU010000038.1 GCA_904420065.1 uncultured Emergencia sp. | reverse complement strand
TGACTTACGGTGTTTTGACACCGGAATTTCAGGGCACGCCGGTGCGGGAAGGCTATACCTTCGCAGGCTGGGAACCGGCGGTAGCGGATCGCGTTACGGGAAACGCGGTGTATAAGGCGATATGGGAGAAAGATGAAGAACCGCCGATAGAACCTGACGATCCCCAAGAGCCGCCTCAGACGGAAGAGCCGGGCGATGAAGAGGATCCTGTATCCCCGGTAAATCCTGCGGAACCTACCGAAACCGAGAAGGTGAGCGAAGATATACCAAAGACTGGAGACAGCGGATTGGAGTTGGTTCTGTATCTGTCACTGCTGCTCACCGCAGGCGGTTTAACTGTCTGCGCGGTAAAATTAAAAAAAGACAGGTAAGTTTGAACGTATAAAGAGTTGATCGATAACGAATTTTTCGGACGCGCAGAGCCGTCCCGTCAGCAAGCTGATTTGTCAGATACTGAAGGACGGCTCTGCTTTTATTTTGGTATCGGCCGCATGATTGAATATATTGACATAAATGTAAAAATATAGTAAATTATAGCAAAGAAACGAGTTCAGGCGGATTTTTCCGCCGAAGATAAAGGAGGCGCAGGGGGATGGCCGACAATCGCAGTCTGGGTAGGTTAGGCGAGGGATTTGCAGCAGAACTGCTGGAAATGGACGGATATACAATTGTAGAGAGAAATTTTTTCTGCAGAGCGGGAGAAATCGATCTGATTTGCGAAAAAGAAGGTGAGATCTGTTTTGTGGAGGTGAAAACCCGACGTTCGACCAACTTCGGAACACCTGCCGAAGCAATCTGTCGGGAGAAAATAGGCAGGATGCGTAGAGCGGCGCTGTTCTATCTGCAGACCCGGCAATGGGAACAAAAAGAAATATCCTTTCAGGTAATCGAGATTGTCATCAATCAGATTCCAAATGCGTTTTAGAGAAAGAGGAGGGATTTACTATGCTGTCGAAGATTATTTCCGCTTCGATACGGGGGATTGAAGCGGGACCTGTAACTGTAGAAACGGATATCCTGAGAGGCCTTCCGGCTTTTAATCTGGTGGGACAGGCCGATTCAACCGTCAAGGAAGCGAGAGAGCGAATCCGCTCGGCTCTCGTCAATTCGGGCATGGAATATCCGAAGTGCAGGATTACGGTCAACATGTCCCCCGCAGGTATGCGTAAAAGAGGAAGTCATTTTGATCTGCCCATTGCGATGGGAATTCTCGCTTCGTCCAATCAGCTGTTTGACGACAAAATCGAGAACTTTGGATTCTTCGGTGAACTTTCGCTGGATGGCTCGCTGAATAAAACCGACGGTATTCTTCCCATGGTATTGGCCATGCGTAAGGCGGGAATCGGAAACGCAGTGGTTCCGCGGGCGAATCGAAAAGAAGCCGCACTGGTGCGCGGAATTAACATTTACGCTGCGGAAAATCTGGAGGAAATCATCGATCACTTCAATTTAAATATAAAGATGAACTGCCTCAGCGAAGCTGAGAGAGAACAAGAACTTCCCGGGCAGAGTTTTGCCGTGGACTTTTCCGACGTAAAAGGACAGGAAAGCGCCAAGCGGGCGATTATTATAGCTGTAGCAGGAGGACACGGACTGCTGATGACCGGAAGTCCGTCCACCGGGAAAACCATGCTTTCTGAGCGCATTCCGACGATAATGCCGGATATGACTTATGACGAAATCGTTGAGACGACCGTGATCTACTCCGTGGCGGGATTGCTTGACGAAGAGACGCCTTGTATCGGCAGGAGACCGTTCCGCCATCCTCACCACAAGATTACACCGGCGGCTCTGCTGGGCGGAGGAACTGTTCCCCGGCCGGGAGAAATATCCCTGGCGAATAAAGGCGTACTGTTTTTGGATGAGTTGGGTGAATTCGACAGGCGTCTGGTCGATACGCTGCGTCTTCCCCTGGAAAAGAGATCCGTTACGCTGAATCGGAGAGGCGTCAGCTACGTCTTTCCTGCCGATTTTCTGCTGACCGCAGCGACAAATCCGTGTAAGTGCGGTTACTTCGGGGATCCGGGCCGCCGATGCAGATGCACTCCTGCCGAGCTGGACCGGTACAGAAATCGACTGTCGGGACCGATTTTGGATCGGATCGATATGCACATCCGGCTCTTTCCCATAAACTATGAGGAGTTGGTTTCAGAGAAAACGGCTGTTTCTTCGGCAGAGATGAAAAAGATCATAGAAAAAGCGCGGATCGTACAGAGAGAACGCTACAGAGGAAGTGGCATCGCGCTGAACGGTCAAATGGACGATCATCTGGCGCAGGGATTCTGCCGCCTGGGCAAAGATGGGGAAGATCTGCTCGCATCCGCTTACAGACGGCTTGGTCTGAATCCGAGAACGCTTCTGAAAGTGAAAAAAATCGCCAGAACCATCGCAGATATGGAGGAGTCCGAGGAAATAAAAGGAGAACATGTAGCGGAAGCGCTTCAATATAGAGGAGAGAAAACGTGAAAGGAAAGATAACGAAAAACGAGCCGCTTTTTCCGGATCAGGTAAAGTCGGCCGCAGGTGACATAAAAGAGATATTCGTCGACGGCGATCCGTCGTTGATGCACAGCCGGTGTATAGCCGTCGTCGGAAGCCGAACGTGTACTCAGTACGGCAGGACAGTGGCGAGACTGATCGGAAAGAAAGCGGCGGAAAACCACGTTACCGTAGTAAGCGGACTGGCGAAGGGCGTCGATACGGCCGGACACATGGGCGCCCTTGAAGCAGGGGGAAAGACTATCGCTGTTCTTGGAGGAGGGACAGAGTACTATTATCCCGCTGAAAACAGGAGGCTGCAGCAGCAGATTGCCGAAGAAGGCCTTTTGATTTCCCTGCATCCGCCGGCATATGTGCCCCGGCCCTATGATTTTCCGCGAAGAAACGGACTGATCAGCGCTTTGGCAGAAAGCGTGGTGATCGTAGAGGCAGGAAAACAGAGCGGCGCGCTGATTACAGCCGTCTGCGCTGCGGAGCAGGGCAGACGGCTGTATGCTGTTCCGGGCAATATCACCAGCCACTACAGTTTCGGCACAAACGAATTGATTCGCGAAGGTGTGTCGCCGCTGATTTTTCTCGACGATCTGCTGATCGATATGGGGATTGTACCCAAGGCCGAAAAAAATGATGACGATAAGCTGGGAGAGACGGAAAAAAGAGTAGTGGAAATGATAAGAAAACACGGAGAAATGACAATTGATGAAATTTATCACAAAATGGACATGAAACTTTCTGAAATTAATGGTATAATAACCGTTCTGGAGATGAAAGGAATAATTTTTTCATCTTTGGGCAAAGTTTTTGTTGCAAAATTCTGATAATAGGAATACAATATAGCATTGAACATACCCTCAGCCTGTCGAAATTTTGTCGCTGTACAGCGACCAGACTTGCCGGAGGGAGCAATGCAAAAGAGTGCGGGAGGGAAAATGGCAACTGCAAAGAAAACACTGGTTATTGTTGAGTCGCCGTCAAAAGCTAAGACCATCGGTAAATACCTGGGATCTCATTACAAGGTCGTCGCTTCTGTAGGCCATGTGAGAGATCTGCCGAAGAGTAAGCTCGGCATAGATATAGATAATGATTTTGAGCCGCAGTACATCTCCATCAGAGGAAAGGGAGAGATCATCAAGGAGCTCAGAAAGGAAGCGAAAAAAGCGTCTAAAGTATATCTTGCAACGGACCCGGACCGAGAGGGAGAAGCGATTTCCTGGCATTTGGCGTATTTGCTGGGCATCGATCCGGACAAGCCGTGCCGGATTGTATTTAATGAAATTACGAAAAACACCATTAAAGAGGCGATCAAGCATCCGAGGAAGATCGACCTGCATCTGGTCGACGCCCAACAGGCCCGAAGGGTTCTGGATCGTCTGGTGGGTTATCAGATCAGTCCCCTTCTGTGGAGAAAGGTGAGAAAGGGACTTTCTGCAGGGCGAGTTCAGTCTGCGGCGCTGAAAATTCTGTGCGACAGAGAGAAGGAAATTCGCCAGTTTCAGCCCAAGGAATACTGGACGATTACCGCGGAGTTTAAAAAGGGAAAGACTTTTTCTGCAAAACTGGCGGAATATAAAAAGAAGAAAATCGTTATCGAAAACAAGGAGCAGAACGACCGAATTCTGGAGGAATTGAAAAAAGGCAGTTATACGGTAACTTCCCTGAACCGGAGAGAGAGGATAAAAAAGCCTTATGCGCCGTTTACGACCAGCAGTCTCCAGCAGGAAGCTTCTACCAAACTGAATTTTAATACGAAAAAGACCATGATGATCGCGCAGCAGCTTTATGAAGGCGTGGAGATAAAAGGCCAGGGCTCTGTGGGACTGATCACCTATCTGCGTACCGATTCGGTGAGAATATCAGAAGAAGCGAAGGCGGCGGCCGCTTCTTATATCTTGGAAAATTTCGGAAAGGAATATGCCGGAAAAAACGTATTTTCCAATAAGAAAAAGGACATTCAGGATGCCCACGAGGCAATACGCCCCAGCAATATCGCTCTGGAACCGGAGAAAATAAAAGATTCGTTGTCTTCGGATCAGTTTAAGTTGTACAGACTGATTTGGTGCCGGTTTATGGCCAGTCAGATGGCCAGCGCCAGGTTTGATAACCTGCAGGTAGAGATTCAAAACGGAGATTACACCTTTAAAACGACGGGGTCCAAGCTGTTGTTTGACGGTTATCAGAAGGTGTATAAAAACAGTATCGACGACGATAAGGACAGGCTTTTGCCTGCGTTGGAGGAACAGGAGAAGCTGGATGCGGAAGACGTTCGTGGAGAGCAGAATTTCACCCAGCCGCCGTCCCGGTATACCGAAGCCAGCCTGGTCAAGGAGCTTGAGGAGAAAAATATCGGCAGGCCGAGTACCTATGCGCCGATCGTCGGTACGCTCACTGAGCGGAAATATGTCACCCGGGAGAAAAAAGCCCTTCTTCCTACCGAATTGGGTTTTCTGGTTACGGGTTTGATGGAGGAATATTTTAAAGAGATTGTAGACGTCAATTTTACGGCGGAAATGGAAGATAAGCTGGACGATGTGGAACTGGATGAAGTTCAGTGGAAGCAGGTCATCCGCGATTTTTACGGTCCGTTTGAAAAGGAACTGGCCGCAGCTGATCAGGCTATTGAAAAAGTCAAGGTGGAAGATCAGCCGACGGGAGAAGTATGCGAACTCTGCGGAAAACCGATGGTGCTGAAAACGGGCCGATTCGGTGAATTCATCGCCTGCAGCGGCTATCCGGAATGTAAGAATACCAAACCGGTTGTCCGGTCCATCAATGTAAAATGTCCTAAATGCGGCAGAGACATCGTGGCGAGGAAGAGCAAGAAAGGCAGGGTATTCTACGGCTGCAGCGGTTATCCGGAGTGCGACCAGTCTTTCTGGTATAAGCCGGTCAACAAAAAATGTCCAAAGTGCGGCTCTCTTTTAGTGGAAAAGAAGACGAAGACAACTGCGTTGGCTTGTTCTAACGCAGAATGCGACTATAAAGAATAGAGACAGAAAGGAAAAATGGAGGTAGAGAGAATGACACAATTTCATGCAACTACGATATGCGCGGTAAGAAGAGGACCAGATGATGTCGCCATAGGCGGAGACGGCCAGGTGACTATGGGGGAAACCGCCATCATGAAAAACGGAGCAAAAAAAGTAAAAAAAATCTATAAAAATTCGGTACTTACTGGATTTGCGGGCAGCGTAGCAGACGCCTTTTCTTTGACGGAGAAGTTTGAGAAGAAGCTGGAGGAGCACGGCGGCAATCTGAAGAGAGCTGCTGTGGATCTGGCCCAGCTGTGGCGCTCAGATAAGGGGATGCGCAGTCTGGAAGCTCTGATGATCGTGGCGGATAAGGATGATCTGCTGGTTGTATCTGGAAACGGCGAAGTTATCGTGCCTGACCAGGATTTTGTCGCTATCGGTTCGGGCGGGAATTTTGCCTACTCGGCAGCGAACGCGCTTTTTAATCATACAGAAATGAACGCAGAGGAAATCGTTAGAGAATCACTGAAGATTGCCTCTTCTATTTGTGTTTACACCAATGATCACATTACAGTAGAAAAGCTATAAAGGGGGATTTGTTATGGCAGAGAAAATTCAAAGCATGACGCCGAAGGAGATCGTGGCGGAACTGGATAAATATATCATCGGACAGGACGAGGCGAAAAAATCCGTAGCGATAGCTCTTCGTAACCGGTATAGAAGAAGTCTGCTCTCTGACGAGATGAGGGAAGAGATAACACCAAAGAATATACTGATGATGGGACCTACTGGCTGCGGTAAAACAGAAATCGCAAGAAGACTGGCCAAGCTTATGGAAGCTCCTTTCGTCAAGGTGGAGGCGACTAAGTTCACCGAGGTCGGTTACGTGGGCAGAGATGTGGATTCCATGGTGCGCGATCTTGTGGAGGCGTCAATCAGGATAACCAAGCAGTCCAAGCTCAAAGAGAAATACGATATCGCAGAGGAAATCGCCGAAGAAAAGATCATCGAAGCGATTATTCCAGACGGAAGAAAAAAATCACCGACAAACAAGAACAGAAGTCCTTTCGATTTTATCATGAACAGCGGCGGATATCCGAGCCAGAAGCAGCTCTATGAAGAGAGCAAAGCAAAGGAAGAGGAGAATAAAACTGCGCCCAGCGATGTGGAGATGGCCAGGGAGCAGGTAAGACAGCAGCTTCGGGACGGATTGCTTGAAGAACAGTTTGTAGAGATTGAAGTGACCGATGTTCCAAAGGGAAATCAGCTGGACATGAGCAACGAGGGAATGAGCATCGCCATCGGCAATATTTTCGGCGACATGATGCCTCCGAAAACGAAGAAAAAGAGAGTCAGAGTAAAAGACGCACGGAAGATTCTGCGGGAGCAGGAGGCGCAAAACCTGTTGGATATGGATCAGGTAACCGACGAAGCGCTGGAAAACGCAGAACAGAACGGCATCATCTTTATCGACGAAATTGATAAAATCGCCTCCAGCTCCAGTTATCACAGCGGAGCCGATGTGTCCAGAGAAGGTGTTCAGCGAGATATTCTGCCAATTGTAGAGGGAAGCGTAATCAATACAAAATACGGACCGGTGAAAACCGATCATATTCTGTTTATCGGTGCGGGAGCTTTCCATACCGCAAAACCGACGGATCTGATTCCGGAACTTCAGGGACGTTTCCCGATCCGGGTAGAACTGGCAAATTTAACCAAGGATTCCTTTGTTCAGATCCTGACCGTGCCGGAGAACGCTCTGCTCAAGCAGCACAAGGCGTTATTGGAAACAGAAGGAATAAAAGTCGATTTTTCGGAAGATGCTATTGACGAAATTGCGACAATGGCTTATCTTATGAATGAGCAGACGGAAAATATCGGAGCCAGAAGGCTGCACACGATTCTGGAAAAGCTTCTTGAGGACATTTCCTTTAACATTCCGGAGATGGACGAAGAGCAGATCGTCATTGACCGAGAATATGTACAGAGTAAGTTTATGGATACTATTCACAAAGATGATGTGGATAGATATATCCTGTAGGTTATATGTTATGTTGAGTTAAGAATTGAGGTAGACAATGAGTGAGAGTTTATTAACAAAAATCAGAAAACTGAATTGGGTGCTTATGGAAAACACAGCGGGATATATTTCCTTTGACGAGCTGTGCAACATTATGAGTGAGTTGCTCAATTCCAACATTTATATCATGAACAAGAGAGGAAAGGTTCTGGCAGCTCGATACGAACCGGGTGAGGAGGCGCCTTTAGTCTTGGATGAAGAGTCGGGAAAGATAGAGCTTCCGCAGATTTACAACGAGAAATTCCTGAAAGTGGAAGAGACTAAATCCAATCTCACCTATGACAGCATAAAAGAATACTATGGCGAGAACTACGCTATGGCAAGTAAGTATCATACCATAGTACCGATCATCAACGGCGGAAACAGAATCGCAACGCTGCTTTTAGCAAGACCGGATAAAGCTTACGATGATGAGGATATTGCTATTTGCGAGTACGGCGCTACGGTAATCGGTATCGAAGTAGCCAGAGGAATCGCCCTCGATGAAGAAGAGGATATGAGACAGAGGGAAGCTGTCGACATGGCTCTGTCCACCCTGTCCTATTCGGAAATGGATGCGGTGACCAAGATCTTTGCTGAGCTCAAGGGAGATGAAGGCCTTCTCGTCGCCAGTAAGATCGCCGATAAGTCCGGAATCACCAGATCGGTCATTGTCAACGCGCTGAGAAAACTGGAAAGCGCCGGCGTTATCGAATCCAGATCCCTGGGAATGAAGGGAACGAGAATCAAGATCACCAACGAATTCCTGAGAGACGGTATAAAGAATTTTGAAATGTAACGAATCGGGAAGATCATGAAGGAGAAAAAGAATCGGAGAGGAACTCCGGTTCTTTTTTGATGCAATTCTTTCAGATCGATAACCAAAACCGGCTTTTCAGCATAGTCTGCTTATAGCAGGAGGTTTGGTATGAAAGGCTGGAGACGCGGCAGAGGGGTATTTTGGGAAAAAACGGCGATTTCGCTGGGGATAATCGCTTTGGGGTGTATTTTGTTAATCGAAGGTTTGAAAAGCCAAATTGAACCCAATATGGACGCTGTAAGCCAACTGAAGGCGAAAGCCATGGTTACAGAAATCGTCAGCCAGACGATGGAAGAAGAGCTTGCCGACCAGAATTACGGAGACAATCTCTTTGTCGTCAAAACCGAAGAGAACGGGGAGATACAGATGGTGCAGTCCAATACGGGTCTGATTAACGGACTGGTATCCTCTTTTGCTTCCGCTCTTCAGGAAAAGTACAATTCCGCCGAGCCGCAGGATATGAAGCTGTCTTACGGTACCCTGATCGGAAGCAAGGTGTTGTCGCAGACCGGTCTCAGCGTCAACATACGGATTCTTCCTTTATCTGTGGCTGAATGCGATTTTGAGACCGAGTTCGAAAGTCAGGGTATAAACCAGACAAAATACAAGATCTACGTAACAATCGAGACGAACGTAAGGGTTCTTCAGCCTTTTTCTTCGAACAGCTTTAAAGTAAAGAACAAAGTGTTGATCGCAGAAACGGTCATCGTAGGCGACGTTCCTGACAGCTATGTCAATGTGCCGAAAGAGGATATTCTGGATGCGATAAATTAACCATCTCTTTGGAAAAAGGGCCGGTTTTCCCGTTCTCTGCGGAAAAATGGCGAGCGGTTTTGAATTAGGGGATAACGGTATAAAAGATGGATACAAAACAGAATGTTTGTGGTATACTTTAAGCATGCTTAAATTCAATGAAAATAACGATGTAATTACAGAAGAAAGATACAGGGCGATTTTAGTTGGACTGCAGACCGGCGGCGATATTTCCTATTCGATGGAAGAACTGGCCGGTCTCGCTGAAGCTGCCAACGCCCAGGTACTTGGCAAGATTGTGCAGGTTTTGGACAGGCCCAATACCGCTACTTTTGTAGGAAAGGGAAAGACGGAGGAAATCCGGGAACTGGCGGAAAATATGGAGGCCGACGTAGTCATTTTCAACGATGAGCTGAGCGGGATGCAGCTGCGGAATCTGGAAGAGATTATCGGACTGCGCATCATCGACCGCACGATTCTGATTCTCGATATCTTTGCCAGCAGAGCGGTATCCAGAGAGGGAAAGCTTCAGGTAGAACTGGCGCAGCTGAAATATCGGCTGCCCCGTCTTACCGGTTTCGGAAAATCGCTGTCCAGACTGGGCGGAGGAATAGGAACGAGGGGACCTGGAGAAAAGAAGCTGGAGACGGATAGACGCCACATAGAGCGGCAGATGACGGATATCAAGGCCGAACTGGCAAAGCTCAGACAAACGCGGAGCGTACAGCGCTCAAAGCGGGAAAAATCCGGCGTGCCTGTGGTGGCTCTGGTGGGATATACCAATTCCGGAAAATCGGCGCTGATGAACAGACTGCTCCTTGAATGCGATAAGGCGGAAAAGTCTGTTGCGGCAAAGGATATGCTGTTCGCTACGCTGGACACCCAGCAGAGGAGCGTTAAGCTGGATGCCAGCCACGAATTTATCCTGGTGGATACGGTGGGATTTATAAGCAAGCTTCCTCACGATTTAATCGAAGCGTTTAAGTCCACTTTAGAGGAGGTTCGCTATGCCGATCTTCTGCTTCACGTGGTGGATTCGTCCTATGAGGACAACTCGTTCCATATTGCCGTAACCAACAGTGTTTTAGAGGAAATCGGCGCCGGAGGGAAAGAGAAACTTACGGTGTTCAATAAGATCGATCTGTCGCCTGATTTTCAGGCGCCTGCGACCAATTCGGAGAATATTTTCGTTTCGGCAAAAGAAGGAACCAATATCGACTGCCTGATCGAGAAGATAAAAGAGAGGATATTCGGCGCAAAGATGCGGGTGAATCTGCTCATCCCTTTTTCACGGGGAGACCTGGTTTCCTTTTTGTGTGAGAAAACGGAAGTTCTGTCCATGAATTATGTGGAAGAGGGCACTCGCTTTGAGGCGGAAATAAATCAGGAGGATTATCAGAGACTGAAGGCATATGAGATTATATAGTACGGTGGCCGGAGAAGGCCGGGCAGAACAGATCATCGACAGATCCCGGTTCATTGCCCATGTAAAACCGGTATCATCCAAAGAAGAGGGCGACGCTTTTGTCGCCTCAATACGAAAAAGTTACAAGGATGCAACCCATAATGTTCCGGCGATGGTTATCGGCGACAAGTTTCAGATTCAGTGGGCCAGCGATGACGGCGAGCCGCAGGGTACTTCCGGCGCGCCTATTGTTCAGATGCTGGTACAGGAGGGAATCACCAACCTTGTTGTAGTTGTGACCCGATATTTCGGCGGCGTCAAGCTGGGAACGGGCGGATTGGTCAGGGCTTACACCGGAAGCGCCAAGCTGGGAATTCAGGCCGCGGGCATATGTGATGTGGCCGACAAACTGGTACTCACTTACCGTGTCGATTATTCCGTGTTTAACAGACTTCAGAATCACAGTTTTGCTGTAGAAGCGCAGATCACAGATATACGTTATACCGATGCGGTAACTTTTGACATAGCTGCAGAACCGGAAGAAGCGGCGGCGCTGAAGGAAGAGATTGCCGGAATTTCCGGCGGCCGGGCGGTACTGGAAGAAGAGTCTGTCAGATACGAGCAGATACCGAGAAATATCTGATTTCCGCGCTTGAGTTCTGAGCGGCAGGTTTGCTTTTTTCCTTTTGAAGAATAAATTGTATTTTATCTGTTGACATAATAACCTAAATATGGTAATATAACTTTCGATTCGTTTTGACGGTATCTAAAAAAGATGCCAAAAATAAAATGAAAAAAAGCTCTTGACAAACAGAGATAAAGATAGTAAAATTTATAAATGTGTCAAGCAGAAAGACAGACGGGCACTGAGGGCGTTTAGCTCAGCTGGGAGAGCATCTGCCTTACAAGCAGAGGGTCATAGGTTCGAGCCCTATAACGCCCACCATTACCACAGTGACCATTGCGAGCTTAATGCGGCCTGGTAGTTCAGTTGGTTAGAATGCCAGCCTGTCACGCTGGAGGTCGACGGTTCGAGCCCGTTCCAGGTCGCCAATTTTTAAGCACGCTGGCGTGGCTCAACGGTAGAGCAGCTGATTTGTAATCAGCAGGTTGGGGGTTCGATTCCCTCCGCCAGCTCCATAAAATGAATGGGGTATTCCCCGTTTCATCAAATAACATGACTAAGTTTGAAAAAATTATTTCGAGGGATTCCCGAGTGGCCAAAGGGGGCGGACTGT
>CAJFTU010000037.1 GCA_904420065.1 uncultured Emergencia sp. | reverse complement strand
TTGGGAATAAAGTTGGGAATATTTTATGCATTTATCAAAAAATTATTCCTAAAACTTATCAAAATCCTCCTGCGTTGCCACCACCGTATATTTATGTTCATCATTCCAGCTCTCCACATACATATCGTTCACCAGCCCGATGGTCAAAAGAGCCAGATCCCGGATAGGCAGCTCCAACTGCACACACCGCAGGCGCTTTCAGCCTGCACATCATCTGCTTCAAATGATATACAGGCTGAGATTTTTATCGATGATAAATTGTGACCTTGCCGTCAAATGGAGATTTCCGACCGCTTCTTTCTCAGAAAAACGTTCAGCCATTTCTCCTCGTCTCTTTCGGGCCGTACGTCAGAAGTAATCCACTGCTCTTCCATCTGCAGCTGCGGAATTTCGCACAAAAGCTCCGACAGCTTTTCTTCCGTCAAATCGGTAAAATACCTTCCGTTTCGGATTCCCTCTTCCGTCCCGTATTTAAAGCACGTGTACAGCAGACCTTCCTCCTTCAGCGAACGGGCGACTTTGTTCAGCACGGAAATCAGTTCGTCGTACGGAAGGTGCAGAATGGAAGAACAGGCCCAGACTGCATCGTATTTATTCTCTGCCTGCAGTTCCTGAAAAAGCATACATTTCACTTCCATTCCGGTGTGTTCCCGTGCAAGGCGGCACAGCTCCTCAGAACCGTCGACAGCCTCAACTTGATATCCCCGATCTGCAAAATACCGGGTGTCGCGGCCGATGCCGCAGCCGAAATCGAGAATAAAAGCCCCGTCGGGAAGCTGGTCGAGAAATCGGTTTTGGATAACGGAAAAATCCACGTTCAACGTCCTCTCGGCAAAGGTCCTGGCATTGTCATTATAATAAGACAGGGTCTTATGTGAGCTCATGTTTTCCTCCTCTTTTATCTTCATAGCGCCAAAAGCTACCGCTGCTACGGCAGAACGAGCGCCGGCTGAAAGTTGAGATAGTCTCCGGATACCAGCATATAGTTTATTCCGTGAAAGCTTCCCCGTATACTGTCTCCAAAACGCTGTTCTCCGTGGCAGTGAGAGTACACTACAGCCGTCGCGCCGTACTCCTCGGCTATTTCCGTAAAAGGAGAAGATTCCTCCAGTATACTGGTCGGAGGATAGTGCAGAAACATAACAAATTTTCTGTACCCCGCCTCCTGTGCCTGGCGGAAGGATTCCCTCAGACGGCCCATTTCCCTTGAAACCAGCTTTTCTGCCTGCGCTTTCCGCTCTTCATCCCAGCCGACAATTCTTCCCCGACGGTCGAGGTAAAAGGGGCCTTCAAAGGTATAGCCTTTCGTCCCTACCAACGCGTAATCCTCATATACGGCAAAATTATTCTGCAGAAAAAACAGCTTCCCATCGAAATGCCGGTTCAGCCGGTCTGTCTTCTTCGCATCCCAGAACATGTCGTGATTTCCCCGAAGCAGGACTTTTCGTCCGGGCAGTCCGGAGATAAAGGCCAGATCCTCTTCACATTGGTCCAGGCGCTTTCCAAAAGAATGGTCTCCGGTGAGCACCAGGGTATCCTCCGGCTTGACCAGGCGATTTACCTGCTTTTTTATTTTGCGTTCGTGGTGCCTCCAAATGCTTCCAAAAGGCTCCATGGTTTTGTCGACCTGAAAACTCAGGTGCAGATCGCCTAATGCGTACAGCGCCATAGAGAGTCGTCTCCTTTATAATTTTTTATATCGCTTCCCTTTAATCTCAGCCTCCGTATCAACCCTGCGGCTGAATTTATCAAAACTGAACATTGCGGTATGATTTCTGCTTCTCCTGAAGACTAAACGGCAGGGAATGTCTGAAGATATAAATTTTCTTTATCAATAAAAATTTCCGCTCGATTATTGATCATATCATCTAAAAGTCTTATATGATTAACAAATACTCCCGACTCATTATTTTTTTGCATTCTCAATACATTCATCGTGCGCTGAATATAATCAATACGAGCATCGTCAATGCGTTCTCCGGTGTTTATGAGAAATTCATCCACCGGACCTTTCTCAAGAACAGGAACGTGTCTGATTGCTTTGCCTACACCTTTTACAACCTGTGCTGCCGCTATTTTGGCTTGATTATCAAGTCTCCGATGCATATAATCCGACATTTCCTCATAGCATCGGCTATATAGTACGCGATAGTCATTGCAGAGATTTTCAATCCGTTCAATTGAATTGCTGCAGCTTTGAGACGATAAATTTTCGATCAACATAACTTCCAGCATGGATGCAAAGGAATAGAGATAAATTGAAAGCTTATAGTATTTTAAATTAAACGCAAGCTCATCAAAAATATTATTTGAAGCGATCTCTTTTCTGATGGCTTTTTTAGTTCTGCTTTCCTCAGCTTTTTTTAACAGCTTTTCGATCTGTTCACTGTAAAAGGACATATCCTGCTGCGCCTGATTTTTGATGTCCAGCACTTTCATCATTTTCAATTTTTTAAAACGATCATTATTGATTTCGTTGCTGTAATCAGACAGAATTTCATTCAAAGTAACGAGCGATCCTTTAATTTTCGAAGATTTATCATCTTTAATCAAATTTATTATCGTACGTTGATTGTTGCTTATATCGTCAAGTTTCTCACTCATTGCAATCATGGCAAAACATATACAGGTGACAGCCGGATTGACCGGTACAACAGTCTTTGTAGTGCCGGTGATATTTCCGACGTCGAAAAAGCGCGCTTGCTCCTCAATCCCCTTTGCATTTCTTACCATGCCTCTCTTCCCGATTCCGTCTGCCGCATCCGCCAACGGTCCCCCGGATTTTGTAACAGCTCTGTACAATCCTTCTCCATTAAAAGAAAACTCCGTTGTCACTGTTCTAAAAGTTTCCGCAAAGTTGGCGTAAACGCCTCCCATAGCCGCAAGCTTTGCAAATGAAATCCTGCTGCAGTTTCTATATGTATCGACGTTTGCATCTACAGGATAAAAATATACCTCCGTTCCATTAATAATTTCGTTCATTTTTCACCTTACATTATTATTTTGTTCCGCGTCGTGACTCTTTTTTCATTTAAATAAATGCGTTTTTACGCCTATGATCATCTCGATCATTTTTTCTACATCTTTTTATTCAACTGGCAAAGCCGGGCAATGAACACGATTTGGCCGATAAAATATGCGCCGATAAGGATAAAGCAAGGCACGGCCTGCAGATACCCGGTAAAAATCAAAATAACGACGGAAACAGCTACGGCTACGCTCATCACCTTAAACCCGCTTGCCATCGCCGCGTTGGAAATCGCCACGTTCCGCTCGTCCTTTTCTTCGATTTCCATCTCACGGGTTTTCTTACAGAACAGCTCACACGCTCCGGACACGATCAAAAAAATTCCGATCAGAGAGGTCCCCAGCACCAGAAGATCCGGTCGAGGAACCGGAACCAGTTCATGCGAGTCCAGTCCGTACAGCAGCAATCCTCCCAGCAAGAAAATCAATCCCACTACCGTCATCAGCACCATCGTTCTCTTTTTCATGGTTTTCACTCCTCTTCGTAGATAAAAATATCCTCGATGCGCAAGCCGAAATACCTGGCGATCTTAAACGCCAGCAAAATCGAAGGATTATAGCGGCCATTTTCCAAGGATCCAATGGTCTGTCTGGAAACCTCCAGATCTCTGGCCAAATCTTCCTGTTTGATACCCCGGGCCTTCCGCAGCTCCTCAAGTCGATTCTTCATGCTTCCTCCTCGTTACGGAAAGTTTACTTTCCATAATTGAATTATAGCATATCAGGAGTGAATGTCAAGCGCGCTTTCCATATCGAAAATCTGCTGATCCGCATCCAATCTCAACACGAAGCTTTACATCGAATTCTTACATAATCCGCATGCCACTTTCCATCAAGAAAGAGTTTAGAAAACAGGGCCTCGACGGCCTCCCGTATGATTTCTTCTTTTACCTGTTCCGTCACGCCGGCAAACGGTGTCTTGACAAACATCTGTATCCAGTCGTACAATCCGTCATCGCCGTTGAGCGGCGTAAGGCGGTCGAAAAGCAACGCATAAGTCGGCTGTAAACCGGCGTGCTCCATCAGCATCGTGTACTCGCCAATCGACGGAAAATAGAACGGGAACCGATACGTGAGCCCCCTCCTTTCAAAAGCTTTTTTCAGTTCTCGATGAATCAGCGCGTTATTTCCCTTTCCTCCAAATTCAAAAATCAGCTGACCGCCCGGCCGAAGTGCCCTATAGATACAGCTCAACAGGTTCTCCTGCCGCCCGGCGTCAATCCAGTGAAAGACGGCGTTGGAAAAAATCACGTCCACAGGCTCCTTCAGTGAGAAATCCGCCGCGTCTCCCTGAACAAACTGTAAATCGGGATGCTGAGCACGCGCAATCTTCAGCAGTTCGGGAGAAGCATCCAGACCGATCACAGACAGACCTGCCTTTGAAAGCTCTGCGGTCAGCGCTCCGTTTCCACATCCCAGATCCAGGCAGGTCATCCCCGGCTGCACATCGATCAGATCGAGCAGGGCGTTTCCGTACTGATGAACAAAAGAGAAATTATCCGTATAGCCTTTTGCGTCCCATTTGATATTCATATCCTGTCGCTTCCTTTCGTTTAATCGATAGGCTACTTAAATTGAAAAGCTATTTTTTTCATGCTGTTTTTGACATCAAGAAGATCTACAAATTGTATCGAAACAGATGAACCATCCGCCGATTCAAAAACTATTTTTTGATCCGAAGGAGAGCTATCTGCTTTTGGATAAAGCAGGACTACTTTTTCCGCTTTATATTTCTGCTGATATGCGTACATCTGATACATATCAGCCTGTGAAATCCCGTAATTCCTTTTCAGTCTATCCAATATCTTCCATTTAGTATCTATAATGAATATTGATTCGTCATTTTTGCGTTTTACTATAATATCCGGGCAAAGCATAAACCCGTTATTCTTTCCTCGTTCAGTAAACAAAACCTGCTCCGACTTCTGCGCCAGAACAGTATAGTCTCCGCCGTTTAATTCACGCCTTAGCAAAACTTCTATATATTTCTCAAAAAGCTTTTCCATGGGAAAAAGAATCGCAACGGTTCCCGCTTCTTTCGATGAGGAAATCGGAGTAGGGCTTTGTCCTTTCAAAAACATCTTACTCCATAAAAGCGCATTTTGATAGTAGTTTAAGTTCCGATCGCAGCTGCACCTCCTGAAATCAGCGCTATAATTCACCGACGTTTCTACCGGAGAAAAGATATTCAAAAGGATTTTGATATTTTTTCTGTTTTTCGAAGATGAAGAATATCGATACAGGCTGAGCAAAGCTGCCTTCAGTAGTCTGTTCTCTGGCCGGTTAGCGTTATAATCATCATATTCAATATAGCAACGCTCCTTATGTACACAATTAAATTTGATCTGCTGAGTAAATTTTATTTTACCTCGATAAAAAGAACTGTTTTCTTCAATCGGAATGTATCCGCCTTTTAATCCTCGTTTTGTAATGGAAATTACCTCATCGATAAACATCTCTATGAAAACTTCGAAAATATCCATTCCTATCGCGCTTACACCTGAATGTCTCGGAATTATACAACGTTCAGATTTCAACACTCTCAGTATTTCTCCCAATATCTTCTCAGCCTGTTTTTCTCCTTCTTCATCCGAAGTAAAGATCTTTGGAAGAATTTCAATAATCGTCCCGTCTTTCAAACGAATTGCGCCCACATAATTCTTGGCGGAAATAACTTTTCCGATATTTCTTTTTACAGAAAGACTCAGCCACTTTGAAACGTCCGATTCACCACTTTGGACAGACAAAACATAATTCTCAAGCTCTCGAAAAGCATGACTGGGAAGCGATTTACAGTCTCTGCTTTCTTTTCCCTCTGAAAGAGATCCATATTCTAAAATTCGACAGATTTTTTTCATTTTTTGTTCACATCTTCCGCAGGAGGCAAAATATAACGATAGGTTTCAATATGATCTAATACCTCGTAATTAAATTCGTAATTAACATTAACACTGCCCTCCAATTCTTCCGCAGCCTCTCCGAAAATTTCTGCAAGATTTTCCCTGATGTTTATAATCACATACTGCTCAGCTTCATTCTTTTTCGCATTATCTCCCAAAACCAGCCGAATTCTGTCATAGTCCTCATAGAAGTATTCCTGGAGGATGGGAATGATGTGATCTATAAAAATTTGCTTTAAACGGGTAACCGTAGGTTCCTTTTTTAAAGGCATAAAAAAGGCGTGCCCGATGGTGTGGTCTCTGTCGTAAAGCAGTGAAATTCTCTGATTCAAATTTTTCAAAAGTTCGCTCACAGAAATCCCATCTACATGTATTCCGGCTAAAACCCCGGGATCCGGTAACATTTCTCTGAAAACAAATCTTCTCCGCAGCGCAGTGTCAATAGAAGCAATCGAACGATCTGCAGTATTCATCGTGCCAATAAGATAAACATTTTCCGGCACGCCAAAATACTTTTGGGAATAGGGCAGTTTAACTTCCATTTCTTCTTCCCTGCCAATCCGTTTAGACGGCTCAATCAAGGTGATCAGCTCGCCAAAGATTTTTGAAATATTCCCCCGATTAATTTCATCAATTATAAAAACATAATTCTTTTTCTTCTCCAATGAATACGGGAATTTCACCGCTTTATGCTTCTCAATAATCCGATATACATCAGACATCGTTAACCTGCTTAGCTGATAAACCGATGATAATGTCATCGAAATTCCCCCATTGGCAGAGAGAATATCTTCACGAATATCTTTGACAATCCATTTAACACTTCTCAGGCGCTTGAACTCAGCATATTCATCGCTCCACTGATATTCCCCTGTTATCACGCCTACCGCATCTATTGTCGATGCGCTGAAACAGGAAAGCACAATATCTCCTATCTGCATACGGTTAATAAATGCGTTCAGTACGCTTTTCCCACCATAAAGAGAAAAATCCGTTTTATCTGTGATGTCCTTTCCGTAACTATCCCAACCAATTCGTATATGACCGTTTTTCAGGCATTCTTCTCTAGTCCGATTTTCTCCTGCTCCTTCTAATGATATTTTCCAAATTTTAGGATTACTGTTAATTTCTATTTCCGTTGTTCCCACTTTGTCAGGCAGATTAGCTTGATCGCAAAAAGCTTTAAATATCCCCGGTTTTATTTCATATCGAAGTTCGTTTTCTTTCTCGTCGTCACTATTATCCGGAGGAGGTACAGGTTTGATTCCCTCGATAAATTCTTCGTAACCGTAAGACTGATGAAAAGTGGTAAATGCAATGCGCCCCTGTTCCCGATATGCTTTATATCGTCTTAGCACCTCTTCATAATCTTCCCTTTCAACAGAAGCAAGACTTCTATTTTCAATTACAGCCACGGCATATATAACTGTATGGTACGTCTTCCCCGTCCCAGGAGGCCCATACAAAATCGTATTTAAGCTTATATCCAGTTCTGTGTTTTCTCTGATCATTTCTGCATTTTCGCGGGTACTCATATCGATCTCCTGTTCTTACACTTTTAAATCCAGTCCAAACCAGTCGCCAATGACGCTTTGCCTTCGTCCATCTTCTCTCTTACCGCTTTGCGAAATCCATCCATGGTATACGGAAGTCCCATACCGGTCCAAAAGTGTTCCGGATCCTGATGGCTGCTGGCAATTCCTCTCCGGTATCCCTCCCAATGACTGATGATCACGCCGTCTTTCAGAGGATCCAGGTCGAATTTTCTGCACAGCGCCGCGAAAAGCTCCACCGCCACATCATAGGTCCGCCGGGCCACAATTTTTGCCGATTCCTTATCTTCACAAGTAAAGTGAAAATCGTCTATGTACTTTAGGCAGGCAGGCTCACACATTTCCACTCCTATATGGGTGCTGTTTCCGCTTCCCTTTTCTCCGGAAGCGCAGTGCCACGCCCGATGATCCCAGGGAAGGGTCTGATAAACCGTTCCGTCATTTCCGTCGATAAAAGCGTGAACACATGCGGCGTCGTACTTCTCATCGTTCCATCCTGTGGTAAATACCGATGCGCTCTGCTGCGCACATCCCACGGAATGGAGCATCAACCCTTTTACGGTAATTTTTTCTCCCGCCGTATAGCACGGGTTTTTCGTAAGAAAGCTCTCTACAATCCTCATATTTCACCTCATGTTAAACAGAGCAGCGCCGTCAGTTCGATATAAATGCTCTTTTGCAGATATACCAAGCGACAGCTGCTGCTCTTTAATAATGCCTTATTTCACGTAATAAACCCAGTCCTTTTTTCTCGGCGCGGCTTTCGGATATTCTCCTTTCGGATAGCCGAGTATGCAATGACCTATGCCCTCATAATCGCCTTCAATCCCCAGCGACTTGAGAATCTCCTTACCCTCCGGCCGTTCAAACTCCTGCTTTGCCCGGTGAATCCAGCAGCTCCCGACGCCTAATGCGTGGGCGGCAAGCATCAGGTTTCCCATAACCAGACTTCCGTCGTACACATAGGTCGGAATACTCTTGTTTGCCAAAACGATCAGAACTACCGGCGCTCCATAGAAAGGATCGCTGTCGATGCCCATAATTTCTGCGTTGAGAGCGGACAATCTATCCCGCACGTCCTTGTCGGTTACCGCTACGATAATCGGCGACTGGCCGTTCTTTCCTGTTGCCGCATAGGTTCCGGCCTCGATGATCTGATCCAGGACTTCCTGGGGAATCATATCCGGTTCAAATTCACGCACACTTCTTCTCGACTTGATCAGGTCGAGCAATTCTCTCGCTTCTGCCATGATGATCATGCCTCCTTTTCCTCTTTAGTCTATTCTAACGCTGAAAAGGCCGGCGATCAATATCTTCGTGAGGCTGACGTGAAAAATCCTTTTCCTCCTTCTCCGCCCGCATCAACGCTTTTGTCTTGCGAAAAAAGCTGCCGTTCTCTTTAAACATCGGTTTTCCATCTCTGCTTTTCTCAGAGCCTTTCTCAGTCTGCGATTTTCCTCGGACAGCCATAGAAGGTCTTCTGCGGTTCCGCTTCGATTAACCGCCTCAGACGGATCCATATCGTTTTCCATCGTCTCCTTGCGATGAAACAAACCCTGTAAAAGTTGTTCCTCTGTTCTTCGCCTTTCCATCGTTTCGACTTCTCCTCTCTCCTCTTCTGCAGACGAGTATTTCCACCTTTGGCCATTTTCAGACAGCAAAAGGAATATATTGTCGATAAACGATGTTTTAAACTCACGAACAATCCTGTCGCTGCCGTGGCTCACCGTCCGGTAAATTTCTTATCAATCCGTAAATTGCCTTAGCCGGTCGACTACAGGCTCTCGGCCGTATTTTTTCCAGACGACCAGCGGTATCAAAACACAGAGCAGACACAGGACTCCGAAACACAGCAGCAGCTCCTCGCATGGGTAACGAAACAGAAAATAGGCTATCCTTTCTTTCATAATCCTTCCAAAAGCATACCAAGCTCCGCTTCCTAAGGTAATCACCAGGCCCGTAGTAATCAGACAGAAATGCAGGCCTTCAAGGATCAGCATCTTTCGAATCTGACCGGCCGTCATCCCGATACTCTCCAGTACCGCAAGTTCTTTTCTGCGCACAGCCGCAGCGGTTACTGTAACGTGAACGTAATTTGCAATGCCAAAGAAAAGCAGCATGGCGCAGATGCCTCCGATGACGATTCTGCCGAAAAAGATATAGTCCCTCTGCGAATCGATCTGATCCGATTTGACATTCAAGGCCACCGTTTTAGCGTTCTGTACCACATACCAGGGCTGTCCGGTATTCTGATCAAAGGATTTATTATACTGATATACCATCTGATTCAGCGTATTTTTGATCACCGGTTCCCGGGCCTGGTCAACGTGCAAACCGACGCCGAAGATTCTTTCCCTTAGTCCCAGTCTGGAAAATCCCTCTTCACTGACGAGAAAATACAGGATGCCGGAATTGTTCCAGGTCGTTTCCAGACGAGGCATTCCCTTCTCCTGGCTGTCCATATATCCGCAAAGCTTAACACGGCCGCCTTCCTCTCCGCTCAACTGGAAAATTGGGACCGAAGCGCCGACAGTCTTTCTGCTCTTTTCCTCCTCAGTCGGAGACAGAATATGGTCGTGAAGCAAAAGGATGCCTTCTCCCTTCATCACAGACTCCACATCCACCGGTAAATTCTTCTGCTTAGTCAGCTTTTGCAGCCGTTCGAGATAATCCTCGCCGACAATCTGCACGACGAAGTTCTGCATATCCGCTTTTTCCTCATTATCGCCGAAGAAAAATCTGAGCGCCGGTTCCTCTGTCGAAACCTTCCCGTATCCTCCTCGCAAAACGGTGCTGTCTGTGATACCTCCTACACGGAGAATTTGATCTTTCAGCTTTTCAGGGAACCACTCCTCTTCTTCCTCATACTGGTCGCAGTCCAAAGCCGAAACGTGACTCAATACCTTAAAATCGTAATTGACCTCGTAGTCGATACGGTTAGTCCCATCCGTTCCCCGTCCTAAAACGACGCCTCCTAAAGCGACGATCAGTGACAGCGTCAGAGAGATAATCGTAATTACAGCTCTCCTGCGAAAACGAAATACATTTCGCCAAGCCATTGCGAGGATTTCAAAGCGGTGCCTTGCTCCGATTCGCTTTTCACCCGGCTTTTCTCCGCCTGCAACCTGTCCGATGTATTTCACTGACTCCGCCGGAGCCATGCTCACCGTCCGCCTTACTGCTGCCGCGGAGCCGACTAATGTTACGATAACGCCGAAGGCCAGCGAAAGGCACAAAATCCAAAGGCGAAAACCGATTCCTATTCCGACGGTTCCCATCTCATAAAGATACATTCTGCGGAGAAAGAATGGCATGATCCCCAGAACTACAACCGTTCCGACAGCGGCGCCCAACAGACAGCCTGCGCAGGAGACGCGAACCATCTGACCTAAAACAATCCTGTACAGCTGTTTTCCCGTAGCGCCGAGTATTTTCAACAGTCCGTATTCCCTGACATCCCGCTCCACGGAAATTTGAAGCAGGTTATAAATCAACAGACCTGCAGCTACAAGAATTACGACGCTCAGCAAAAAAGCGATATCATATCCGCCGGCCAGGTTTACAACTGCTTGCCGGCTCATTGTCGTTCCGCCAATAAACTGCTGACTTTCGTCCCGCATACTTACGTCCCTGTACAGCTTATCTTCGATATCCTCTTCAGACAGGGTATCTGCCGGACAGATCAGCAGCTCTGAACTGGAATCCTGATCTATACCGAGAGAATTCAAAAAATCCTGAGAAAAGAACCCCTCCGGCCGGCCCGCCGAAGGGTCCACATATTCGGTAAAATAGCCGGACAATACGAAATTCCCCCGTATCTTTCGCCCATCGCTCAAACTCAACGTATCGGACAGCTTCATGCCGATACGGGGATCGGAAATTCCCATCTCCTTCAAGGAACGGACAGACAACATGATTTCGTCGGCCTTCCTCGGATATTTGCCCGCAATATCCGTATAAGCCGGGCGCTTTACTTCTTCCCAGGCGGTTCGGTCCAGCGCAACACAGTGGTACGTATCAGCGTTTCCAAAGGTAACCGCTTTTCCTGCCGCCCGAACATAGGGCAGCTCTCTGATCGCGTCATACTGCTCATCTGTAGGGCGTTCCAGTACAACGCCGGCCGTAGTTCCGCTGCTCCGGATATTGACCAGATAATCGGTCTCTATTTTACCAAGGGCAAAACTGAAAATACAAAAAATCACGGTTACCACGCAGGCGACCGCTCCAATCAAAATTCTGTTTCGGCTGCGGTTCAGCCGGTAGCTCTTCTGGGCCAGCATTCGGCATACGGCGCGGTTATTATTTCGCATCGGAATCACCTCTTATGCTTCCGTCCTCGATGCGTATGACCCGATCTGCCATTTGCGCAATTTCCTCATTATGGGTTACCACGATTATGGTCTGATGAAATTTAATGGCGCTGGATTTCAACAGTCCTATGGTCTCCACGCCGGAAACAGAGTCCAAATTTCCCGTAGGCTCGTCTGCCAGCACCACCGCAGGCCTGGTTGACAGCGCCCTCGCAATAGCTACCCGCTGCTGCTGTCCGCCGGAAAGCATTCCCGGCATATATTCCAGCTTTTCCCTCAGCTTCAGGCTGTCTATTACCATATCCAGAAACTCCTGATCAAAAGACAGTCCGTCCAGCCTCAGCGGCAGAGTTATATTTTCGCAAACGTTCAGCATCGGCATCAGATTAAAGTTCTGAAAGACAAAGCCGATGTTTCTCCTTCGAAACACTGTCAGCTGATCTCTCTTCAGCTTGCTCAGGTCTTTTCCTCTGACAAAGACTTTTCCACCAGATGGAACGTCCAATCCTCCCAGCATATTAAGAAATGTGGTTTTGCCGCTGCCTGAACTTCCTACCACCGCCACAAAGCTGCCTTCTTCTATGGATACGGTAATCCCGTCCAGTGCTCTCACTTCCCCTGACGCCAGCGAATAAACTTTCCGCAAGTCTCTCGTTTCTAAAATGCTCATCTCTTTTCTTCCTTTCTGTTGCCTTCGACGGCGAAGATGAGTCCACTCTATCACAGAGATCTTACAATTAACTTACAGCCGTCATTTTTAAGGGAGAAACAGGGAAATCTCCATTCCCGGATTCTGTCTCTTCGCTTTCACAAATCCGCCGTGAAGCAACAGGATTTCTCTGGCGATATAGAGGCCCAAACCAAATCCCGGCTGACCGTCTGCTCCTTTTCCCCTATAAAACCGCTGAAAAATTTTATTTTCTTCCCCTTCCTCGATGCCCGCGCCGCTATCCCGAACAGAAATCCTGGTATACATTTCTCCTCTTTGAGCCTCGACTTCTATCTCGCCATTTTCGCCGGAATATTTGATGCTGTTCTCCAGAACGTTGCAGACTGCTTCATGCAGCCAATTCTCGTCATAGACGGCCTGCAGCTTTTCTTCGGCCTTGAGAGAAATGAAGCAGTTTTTTTGATCGGCCTGCTTTTTCACCGCTAATATGCAGTTTAACAGGGTTTCATACAGATCATTCCGCCTCGGTTTTATCTGAATAATCCGGTTCTCCAGACGGGCCATTTTGATAAAACTTTCCGTCAGAAAACGAAGCTTCCCTTCCGATTCTCTGAGGGCCTGCAGATATTCTCTTCTTTCGCTTTCCGCCTTTGAGTCGTCAAAAGAGGACGACGATTCTAAAAGATCCATATAGCTCTCCATGTTAGCCAGAGGCATCCGCATCTGATGGGCGATTTCAGCAATCAGTTCTTTGATTCCGTCTCGTTCCTCTGCCATCTGCCGTTCCCGTCCCCGTATCATTTCGGACAGTCGGACGATCTGATGCTTCACCTTTTCCTCGATGGAATCTTCATAGGTTTCCTGGATCATTACCTCTTTTCCGCTCAGAAGCCGCTCCAGCATATATGAAATTTCTTTCCATTCTCTGTCTCTTTGCCGCATATCTACAATTCCATGGTATAGCCTAATCCGAACACATTCTTTATGTAAACGGGGTTGGCCGGGTCCGGCTCTATCTTTTTCTTTAGCCGGTTCAGAGTTACGTTTACTGTGTTTTCTTCGACGTAAACCTCTTCTACATCCCAGACCTGCTCCAGCATCATGGTCTTTGTTACAACCTTACCCGCGTTTCTCATCAGCAGTTCAAGGAGCTGATACTCCCTGGCCGTCAGCTTCAGCAGCCGGCCGCTTCTGCATACTCGCTTTCGATTCAGATCGACAACTAAGTCCTTATAAGTATACAGATTTTGATCCTTTTCTCCGCTTCTTCGAAGTACCGCTTCTACGTGCTTCAGCAATACCGCCATAGGAAAGGGCTTGACCAGGTAATCGTCGGCGCCCCAGTCAAAGGCCTGTATCATGTCTTCTTCACCGTCTCTGGCGGTCAGAAAAATAACGGGTACCTGACTGGTCTGTCGAACGTTCCGGCAAAACTCCAGCCCTGTTCCGTCGGGAAGTCCTATATCGACGATCAGCAGACTGGTCTGCCGGTCCATATGTGCGGTCGCCTCTATCAGGGAATAGGCCCTCTGCACGGAATACCCGGCTTTTTCCAATGTTCTGCAAAGCGCTTCGTTGAACAACGGATCGTCTTCTACGATTAAAATGTGGCTCATGATTATTCCTCTTCTCTGTAAACGGTCTTCCGATCGTTTCCCATTATCTGTTGAAATTTCCTGCCTGCTAATCCTTAAATGTCAGAAAAGACAGCCGCCTGCAAATTACAGACAGCCGTCTTCAGCTCACAACGTTCTTTAAAAACAATAACTTCTCCTAAGGCGCGACAAACTTATACCCCCGCATATATCTCGCCAACGGAATACAAAGCGGCCTTCCCCGCCAGCTTCACCCTGTTTCCAGAGATGCTGCAGTAAAGCCTGCCGCCCCGCGGCGAAGCCTGATACGCCACAAGATCCTGTTTTCCAAACCGAGAAGCCCAATAGGGAACGATATGGCAGTGACCGGATCCGCACACCGGATCCTCCGAAATTCCCATTTTCGGCGCAAACGTCCGGGAAACACAGTCTGAATCTTTTCCCGGAGCGGTAACCTGCAGCAAAAGACCAGGAAGCTCTTTTACCCGCTCCTGATCGGGCCGCATATTTCTGACGACAGCTTCGTCGTCGAAAACGCAGAGGAGATCGCGGCCCATATACACTTCCTTTGGCTCAGCGCCTATGGCTTCCGCAATCGCTTTTGCCAGCGGCGCCGGCGTCAACTCGTAGGCCGGAAAATCCATCTCGTACAGATCTCCCTTTCTCACCACAGATAGATCGCCGCTGAGGGTGGAAAAGATCACCTCTGTCCGATCCGGCTCATAAAAATTCATGATGACATAAGCAGAGGCCAGAGTGGCATGACCGCAAAGATCGATTTCTCCTCCCGGCGTAAACCAGCGCAGCCTGTACGTTCCCTTTTCCTGCTCCCGCACAGCGAAAGCGGTTTCCGACAGATTGTTTTCTCCCGCTATGCAGCGCATCTTTTCGTCTTCCGGCCACTGGTCCATTATGCATACAGCCGCAGGGTTTCCGGAAAAGACTCTGTCGGTAAACGCATCGACAACATATTGCTTCAACGGTCTTTCCATCATTTTCCGTTCACTTTCTTTTCCGCTGCTGCCTATCGCTGACTGATCTGCAGCATCTTGTCCTTCAGCTCATTTTCCAGACGGGCGATCTCCGCTTCAGCTTCTCTGCGCTTGCGTCTGCCTTCTTCCTGAATATTCATCACCTCGTCTAAGGTGGAAATCAACGACTGGTTGGTGGCCTTCAGCGTCTCCATGTCCACAATCCCCCGCTCTGACTCCTTGGCCGTCTCCACAGTAGCCATTTTCAGAGTTTCCGCATTCTTCTTCAGCAGTTCATTGGTCATATCGGTAACTTCTCTCTGCGCCTGCGCTGCCTGTGTCGAGTGGGCCACGCCCAGAGCCAGGACCATCTGACTCTTCCAGAGAGGAATGGTATTAACCAAAGTGGACTGGATCTTCTCCGTCATCACCGTATCGTTGCCCTGAACCAGACGGATCTGCGGTGCGGTCTGAATGGAAATCATTCTCGTCAGCTCTAGGTCGTGAATCTTCTTTTCAAAACGCTGACACATGGAGTCCAGATCCCGGGCCGCCTGTGCGTCCTCCGCCAGTCCGGACTGCTGCGCCTTTGCGGTCAGCTCCTTCAGCTGTCCCTCTCTGACCTCGTTCAGCTTCTTCTTGCCTGCGATAATGTACATGGTCAGTTCTTTAAAATAGGTCAGATTCAGTTCGTACATCTTATCAAGAAGAGCGATATCCTTCATCAGCTGAACCTGATGATTTTCTAGCACCTTGCAGATGTCATTGATGTTGGCTTCCGCTTTAGCGTATTTGGCTTTCAGATTTTGAATTTTATTGGCCTGTTTCTTGAAAAATCCAAAGAATCCCTTTTCCTCTTCTTCGTCAAAATTCTTCAGCTCCTGAACGACATTGCTGAGCAATTCGCCCACTTCACCCAGATCCTTGGTTCTCACATTCTCCAGGGCCGATTCGGAAAAGTCGGCCATTTTTTTCTGTGTTCCTGCACCGTACTGCAGAATCACCGACGAATCGGTCAGATCGATCTGCTGAGCAAACTGATCGGCCATTCGCCGCTCTTCATCGGACAAAACATTTTCGTCCATAACCGGTTCTTCCTGAGCTACCGGTACCGGCGCTTCCGGCGCGGCGCTTTCCTTAAACGGATCCAACGTCAATGACGGCGTCGTCTGCATGTCTTTTATATCCTGCGTCATGATTTACCTCCTGTTTTAAAATCCTTCCCGGTGAGTCCCTCTTGTGCCAACATGGTTTTCAGCACGGACACATCCGCCGATACGTCCCAGGCCGTATCCTGAAACATATCGTCAAGCAGCTTCTCAAAGGCCGTGTTCAGTGTATCTAAAGTTTCTTCTATTTCCTTCTTAGATGACAGGATGTTCTCTCCCTGAACCGGCTGCGCATCTAAATCCTCGTAGGCTTCCAACAGTTTAACCGCCGTCGGAAGGTAGTATTCCATAAGGCGCCGAATATCGCCTACCGTGTCCGGCTCAGCCTCCACTCTGGCGAAAATTCTGCGGGTGACGGTTTCCATGCGGAAGATCTTGGCGGAAACCTCTTCACCGGGTATAGCGTCGTTGCATGCCCGAAGCTTTTCGATGAACGCGTTTCCCTTTTCGATGACATCCCTGACCTGAGGACTCATATCCGCGTATCTGCTCCGTTCAGCTTTATCTTTCGCTGCCGCTCTCTCGGCATCGGCTCTCTGCTGTTCTTCTCTCTGCCGCATCAGTCTCCGGTATTCATCGTATGCGGCATCCGTTGTCATGAGACAGGTATTCTGCTTATCCAGGTGTCCCTGGAGAAACCATCTCTTTCTGAGCATGTATTCCAAATCTTTTACAATATACTTATCCGGCTTTCGCAGGCGCTCGGCCAACTCCTTGACATTGCAGTAATCCCCATTGCCCAAAATGGACAGATAGGCGTTAAACCGCTTTACCCTGCCCAGAAGGCGCATACCGACGATCCCGGCTGCAATGCATGGCACGGCCAAAATGCCCAGCGTTCCGGCAGCCACCGTTGCAACGCTTCCTCCAACCAAAGGCGTTGACAGCGCCACGATGAGACAGCCCAGAAGGAGAATTCCGCCGATACCGTATCCGGCAACGGCAAGAGTCATCGCCAGAACTTTTTTCCCTCCAGTTCCCGTGTATTTCTGCACAGGTCGTTCTGCCGGCCGCCGCTCTGCCGCAGGTTCCGGCTTTGGTCCCAGATGGATGTCTGGCCGCGCCGTCTCTTCCTCCTCGTCGGAAAAGACGTTAAACGCGCTGTTGATCGTATTCGTTATCGTCCGGTTGAGACTGGAAAAATTCCGTGAATCCACCGCGTCCTGAACCGTTCGCCTGATGTTCTCTCCTAAATCTTCTAAATCCCAGTTGTATCTCATTCTACTCTCTCCTGATCGGTATGATTTATGCCGGAAACAGCCAAATTCTCTGTTTGGCCCCGATCCCGCCGTATGAATTTATTATAAGCTATGGCAAGTTTTACTTCAAGATTATTTACGAAAAGTTAACGCTTATCCCACGGTCGCACACAGGGAAAAAAGGCTGTATAATATATCTCTCTGCCCATCGATCCGGAAAAGCAGAAAAAACATGACAAGCCGCCTCTGCGATAGTATAATAAATCCAGGTGAAATCACAATTCCAGTTCAAGGGAGGTTTTAACATGTTCAGAGAAATGCGCCGCAAAAAACAGCTTTTATCCGAAGAAGAATGTATCGCAGTCCTGCAGAAAGGTACTTCCGGCGTGCTGGCCCTTTCGGGAGACGAAGGCTATCCCTATGCCGTTCCCATCAGCTACGTCTACAGCGACGGCCGAATCTTCTTCCACTCCGCCAAAAGCGGACACAAGATCGACGCCATCAGGAACAGCAGCAAGGCGTCCTTCTGCGTAATCGATCAGGATAAGATCGTTCCGGAAGAATACACCACTTACTTTCGCAGCGTAATCGTCTTCGGAAATGCCAGATTCATAGAAGACGATGCGGAAAAGCGAAAGGCCATCGAAATACTGGGGAAAAAATACGCGCCTGACGATACGGAAGAGGGTCTGAACAGCGCCATCGAGAAAGAATGGAATCCGCTGTGCATGATCGAACTCGCTATCGATCACATGACCGGAAAAGAAGCTATCGAGCTGGTTCGGGAAAAACAAAAATAAAACAGACGGGACTGCCGCCAGACCAAACGGTCTGAGAGCAGTCCCATTTCATACTCGTTTTCTTTATCCTCGTTTAGTCTCTTCCACGTACTCGTCGTAGGTGCAGAGTCTGTCCGCAGCCGTTCCGTCAGATTTGATCTCTATGATGCGGTTGGCGATGGTCTGAATAAATTCGTGATCGTGGGAAGCGAAGAGAATATTGCCCTTGAAGTTCTTCAGCCCCTCATTGAGCGCCGTAATGGATTCCAGATCGAGATGGTTCGTCGGCTGATCCAAAACCAATACGTTGGATCCGTACAGCATCATCCTGGACAGCATGCATCTGACCTTTTCTCCACCGGATAAAACCTGTACTTCCTTGTAGACGTCGTCTCCGGAAAACAGCATTCGGCCGAGAAAGCCCCGCATGAAGCTCTCCGTAGTCTCCGGAGTGTATTGGCTGAGCCACTGGACCAAATTCAGACTGCACCCGTTAAAGTAAGCCGAATTGTCCATAGGAAAATAGGATTTGGTGATGGTAACACCCCACTTATACTCCCCTTCATCCGGTTCCATTTCACCCATAATGATCTTGAACAGAGTGGTATTGGCAATCTCGTTTTCTCCGACAAAGGCGATTTTATCGCCCTTGTTGACCCGGAAGGACAAATTGTCGAGAACCTTTACTCCATCAATGGTCTTGGAAATTCCCTCCACAATCAGGATGTCCTTTCCCGGTTCCCGATCCATGTTAAAGCCTACAAAAGGATAACGTCTTGAAGAAGCCGGCATTTCCTCCACAGTCAGCTTGTCCAGCAGCTTTCGCCTGGATGTGGCCTGCTTGGACTTGGACTTGTTGGCGGAAAACCGCTGAATAAACGCCTGCAGTTCTTTTATCTTTTCTTCATTCTTTTTGTTCTGATCCCGGATCATCTTCTGCACCAGCTGACTGGACGCGTACCAGAACTCGTAGTTTCCCACATACATTTTTATCTTTCCGTAATCAATATCGACGATGTTGGTACACACGGCGTTGAGGAAATGACGGTCGTGGGATACGACGATAACCGTTCCCGGATATTCCATCAGGAAGTCCTCCAGCCAGTCTATGGCTTTTACATCGAGGTGATTTGTCGGCTCGTCCAAAAGGATGATTCCCGGATTGCCGAACAGCGCCTGCGCCAGAAGCACTTTGACCTTTTCCTTCGCCGTCAGAGCAGACATCTCGCTGTAGAGAATATCTTCAGAAAGGCCCAGGCCCTGAATCAGTCGGCTCACATCAGATTCCGCCTCCCAGCCGTCCATCTCGGCAAACTCCGCTTCCAGCTCCGCCGCGCGGATTCCGTCTTCATCGGAAAAGTCCTCTTTCATATAGATGGCATCCTTTTCTTTCATGATGGCATAGAGCCGCGGATTTCCCTGGATAACCGTATCCAGAACGGTGTACTCGTCAAAGGCAAAGTGATCCTGCTTTAACACGGACATCCTGACGCCCGGCTTCACGGAAACGTGACCGGTAGTCGGTTCCAGATCTCCGGATAAAATGCGGAGAAAGGTAGATTTTCCCGCTCCGTTGGCGCCGATAATCCCGTAGCAGTTGCCCGGCGTAAACTTCAGATCCACATCTTTAAATAAAGTCTGCCCGCTGAAATTCAAACTGACATTATTTACATCTATCACTTTTCTCTTCTCCCCCTGTTTGTCTTATGATCTCTTCTACAATTTCTTCTATGGAAAGACCTTCAGCATCGATGATGATGTCTGAACGGTTCTCGTAAAGAGGCGTTCTCTCCTCATAGAGATCCTCTATGGTCTGCCCCTTTCCCAGGGTAACGCCCCTGGTCTTGATATTGTTCAGCCGCCGCAAAATCGTTTTTAGGGAAACGCGGATATAGACGACCTTCCCCTGCTCTTTGAATTTTTCCATAGCGTCGGCAAAGTAAATCGCGCTTCCTCCAGTGGCAACGACGCAGTCCTCTCCGTCAAAGTCCAACAGAACACTCTGCTCTACCTGATGAAAATAGTCGTTTCCGTGGATATCGATGATCTCCTGCAGAGTATGTCCTTCTCTCTGCTGAATGGAAATATCCGTATCGACAAATCCCTTATTCATCGTCTTTGCCAGGACTACCCCCACCGTACTCTTTCCACAGGCCGGCATACCGACTAAAATAATATTTTCCACGTCTGTCTCCTTTCTGCTGATCGATCTGCAGCAACGGGGCTGCGCGATCAGAAAAAGCGTTTGCTTTTTTCACCCGCTCTGCCGGCCGATGTGACGGAAATTCTTTTCACAGCAAAACCGGTCAGCGTAATGCAGCTCTCATATTTTATCGGTAAAAGCATTCTTTTTCAAGGTCTATGTGGACAAATTCGACCAATTTTCGTAAAAAAGTCAAGATCATCGGCGTTTTCTGAAAATGTGCCGGCAAGTTCATCCGATTATACTGCAAAATTACTCTTCCTTCTCCTGTTTATGCAATTTATAGTTCAGCGCCTGTGGTGAAATTCCCAGGAACTTGGCCGCTTCGGCTTTTGTTCGGGATCTTTCGACAGTTCGCTGAAGGAATTCTTCTTCAAGCTGCTGAAGGCATGCTTGAAACTGAATGTACGTCTTCGGCTCCATCAGTTCCTCGTTCCGTCTCTTTTCTGCTGTAAATGTCTGAAGGTATTCCGGAAGATCTTCTCTACAAATCCATTCCGTTTCTACAATGTTGAAAGCACCTTCAATGACATTTCTCAATTCCCTCACATTACCCGGCCAGGTATGACAACATAGAACCCGGTTAGCTTCCGGAGAAAGGCCTCGAATATTCATATCGAACAAATCGTTAAAATACCGGATATAGTACTCCGCAAGAAAGGGGATGTCAGCGGGACGATCTTTTAAATCCGGCAGATGAAGGCTGACCACATTCAAACGATAGAAGAGATCGCTGCGAAGTCTGTGCTCTTCTATTGCCTTAAATGGATCTTCATTGATCGCAGCAATAATACGTACATTAGTCCGTATATCTTCATGGCCACCCAGATGACGAACTGATTTATTCTCTATTGCTGTTAAAATTTTGCTTTGAAGGGACATACTCATAGAATTGATTTCATCAAGAAAAAGTGTTCCACCATCTGCCGTCTCCAATAGCCCCTGATTAGTAATGGCTCCGGTAAAACTCCCCTTTTCTGTTCCGAAAAGGGTGCTCTCCAACAGGTTTTCCGGAATTGCCGAGCAGTTTTGTGAAATAAAAGGTCCGGTAGACCGCGAGCTCAAATAATGGAGTGCTTGAGCAACGAGTTCTTTTCCCGTTCCTGTATTTCCACGAATTAAAACCGTCGAATCTTTCTTGCTGACTTTACGCAGTTTATCCTTTAGCCGTTCCATATTGGGATCACAGGTGATAATATCATCGATGGTATACTCGTCATTATAACGCTTTCTGCGATAAGAATTGTCACGTATCTGAATGAATTCTTTTTGATAATCTGCAGTCAAATATTTGAGTGCTATGGCAAGCCCTGCAAACTCCTTTTTCCGGTGTATGGGAAAAACACTTACATACCCAGGATAAGCCTCCCCTTTATAGTTAAGGCAATATTCATGAAAAGTACATATTGCCTTTCGCTCTTCAAGGGCGAGAAGGATTTCATTTGATTCTGGATTTAAGGCAGAAAATACGTCCGTGATTTTTCTTCCGACAGCCTGATCTACAGAAAAGGAAGCTCCATTTGCTGAACAGGCTTGATAATAGCGAATTACCGCATTCTGATCTGTAATACAGAGTTCATCAAAGAAATTACCCATCTGAAATATAAATCCAGCCGATTCCCTAAGCATATCGCCTCTCTTTTATAAAAAAAATATATATAATTATATAATTTATTTTTATTTTTGCAAGCCGGTAATTTTGCAACCATTAAAAAAACGTTGAAAAGCACCCGTTCAATCAATTGGCATAATATTTGCTTAAATGTATTTTATAAATGGCCATAAAATCAGCAGCTGCAGAAAAGAGAGGAATACAAAATGAACAACTTACAGAAAGCATCGGATCGTCTCATCCACGATATGCTATCGGTTCAGCCGGGGGAAACCGTAGTGATCACCTGTGATCATAAAACTGATCGTAAAATGGCAGAAAATCTTGCAAAAACCGTCTATGAAACCGGCGCTTTTCCAATAATCATGGAAAATCTTCCGCCTGAGGGAAACGGCGTGCTCAAAGATACAGAACTTCCCGTTCAAGTGCTTGCCGGGGCACTTTGTCAGACAGATGTCTGGATTGAAATTAACCAACGTCAACTGTTATATTCCAAGCCTTTTGATATCGCCTTGGAAAAAAACAAAAAATTACGTTACATGGTTTTAGCAGAGATGACGCCAGAAGTGTTTATCCGAACGATCGGAAGTATAGATGCCACTGTCCTGCGTCCACTTATGATGCGAATGAAGGAGATGATTCAAAACAGCCGAACCGTTCGGATTGAAACGGAAAAGGGAACCAACGCGGTTTTCGCAATCGACAACAATCACTTTTTAGCCGTCGATTGCGGAGATGCCGCCGGCCCTGGATTTCACACCATGCCAGGCTGTATCAATATCGTTCCCCGTTTCGGTTCTGTAAACGGTCAGCTTGTATTCGACGGTACCTTAACAGACAGAGGTGTAATTGAAGGCGAAAGAGTGCATCTGACTGTTGAAGACAGCCGAATTACCTCTATTAAAGGTACGGAAGCAGCCGACTGGTTTTCTGATTACTTAAAAGGGTTTAACGATCCAAACATGTATAAAATCGCTCACCTTTCCATCGGTCTCAATCCTGGCGCAATTTTTTCCGGAAGCACACCTGAAGATGAGCGAGGCTGGGGAGTTACAACCTGGGGCATAGGCAGTGTACCCGCAGAAGATGCGCCGCCATACGGGCAGCAGGCGGCCTCTCATTGCGACGGCACCTCTTCTCGATCCACAATTTGGTTCGACGACCGTTTGATCATGAAAAACGGCCAACTTGCAGATGAAGAACTGATTAAGCTGGCTAAAAATATAAGGAGATAAATGATGAGCAAAGATAAAAGTCAAGGAAGTGCTATAGAAACTACCGCATTAGAACCAGTTCCTATGGAAGAGCGAAAAAATTGGGTCAACATCGCCTTTATTACAGCCGGCGGCATGATCTGTGTGCCAACTCTTGTTATCGGCGGAACTCTCGTTTCGGAAATGTCCCTTTCTTCAGCGTTGATCGCAGGCGCTTTAGGCTATGTACTCACCGTATTGCTCGGGTTTGCCATGGGAGTAATCGGATCCGACTTAGGCCGTCCTACTTGTATGACCGCCGTTCCTGCATTCGGAAAAAAAGGAACGCAATACGTAGTCAGCATTGTATTCACAATTTCACTTTTGGGTTGGTACGGACTGCAAAACAATATCTGCGGATCCGCCTTTTCTGAAATGATGAGGCAGATCTGCGGCATAGATATTCCCGTCTGGTTATCCAGTCTGATCTGGGGAATCGTTATGCTGATTACTGCCTTATATGGCATTCATGCTCTCGAAATACTGAATAAAATTTCCGTTCCGGCTTTAATTTTGGTGACACTCTACGGAACCTATCTGGCGGCCAAAGATTACGGTACAGAAGGTCTTTCCTCCATTGGGCAGAACGATAATATGTCCATTCTATCCGGGGCGCTTATGACCTTCAGCTTTATGACCGTAGTTTCCATTCTCACTCCGGATGTATCCCGATATCAAAAAACCCGGGCCGATGTGTTTAAAGCTACTTTTTTCGGAATTATGCCTGCCGGCGTTGGTTTTCTATTCTTAGGCTGTCTGCTGACCGGTCTTGCCGGAAATCCGGACATTACTGAAGTACTCAGTGATTTGGGAATTCCGGTGTTGGGCATGATCGTACTCATTTTATCCACCTGGACTGTAAACACGTTGAACGCTTACAGCGCAGGTCTCAATGTGGTGATGATGTTCGGTCTGAAAGAATCTTCCAGAGGAAAAGTTACGTTAATTTCCGGATGTGTAGGAACTCTTCTTGCCGTGGCAGGAATCCTGGATCATCTTTCACTGTTCATCGATCTGCTTGGCGCTGCCCTTACGCCCCTGGCAGGCGTAATCCTTGCCGACTACTTTATTTTGAAAAAGGGTGACCCTAAAAATTACGAATATAGAGAAGGCTTCAACTGGAAAGGACTCTTTTCCTGGGCGGTTGGTTTTGCGGTTACCAAACTGATGCCAGGCGAATGGGCCCTGGTCATCGGAGTTCTTTGCGCAGGCGCACTTCACATCATATTGACTAAATCAGTCGATCACAAAAAGCAACTAATTAAAAGTTAATTTAACCTATCGATACTCCAAATTAGTTTTCACGATCTGAAAATTAAAGGATAGTCCCTGTAATACAGGGCTATCCTTTTTAAATAAATAAGTGACTACGCCTCAATCTTCACTTTTCCCTTCAGCCACTCTTCGTCTACCTCAGCATATTTTCCCGCCGGCACGGCCAACGCACTGAGATAATCCTTTTTCAGGATCTCATAGAGCTCGTTCTCCAAATTTATGGTCATCTGCTCTCCCTTGGCGTTCTCTATTCCCCAGGCGATGAAGTACTCTTCCTCCCGCCCAAGGAAGTACAGCAGATCCTTTTGCTTCACCTCCGGCCACTCCTCGCGGATGTTCTCAATGATAACTGCCTTGTAAAGCTCGATCAGGCGATCGTCTCTGCCGCCGTCCGCAATCAGAATCTTTTCCAGCAGTTGATCTGCGCTTCTTACCACACGGAAGACCGCTTCTTCATCGACCTCGGCATCTGGTATATCCAAACTGTTCAGCTGCTGAAGAAGCTCCTCTCCATGATCCGGAACCATGTAAACGTTCAGCTTTTTGGAAGGATCCATGTACATAACCGGATATTCGGCCAAGGTCTCATCTCCGCAATTTGGGCACCTCACCAAAAAAAACTGCCCGTTCATGATCTGGGTCTTATACTCCGGATTTTCTGTCACATCCACAAATTCTTTCAGGTTGACGGTAATCTCCGTCCCGCACTTGGGACACTTAAATTTCTCTCTTTCCATACTCCACCTCTTCCATTGAAATCTGTTCGGCATCGTCCTCAACGCTGTCCTCTCCGATTGCGCCTTCGATATCCTCTATCTCCGGAAGTTCTTTCAGTGAAGAAAATCCGAAGTTTTTCAAAAACTTGTCCGTAGTCCCGTAGAGAAGCGGACGGCCGATTCCTTCCGACTTGCCCTTGACGCAGATCAGTTCTTTTTTCATCAGTCCTTCTATGACACGGTCGCATTTGACGCCTCGAATGCTGTCAATTTCCCCCTTGGTCACCGGTTGTTTGTAAGCAATGATGGCCAGCACCTCCAGCGCCGACTGGGTCAGCTTTTTCACCTTGACCGGCGTGCAGAGTCTTTCGATGTACTCTTCGTTTTCCGGCCGGGTGACAAACTGAAAGGAACGATTTACACGGCGGATGACGATACCTCTTCCCTCCTGCTCGTATTCCTCCTGCAATTCGAGGAAATAGCTCATCGCATCCTCTTTGCTGATGTTGAAAATATCTGCGCAGGTCTTCACATCGAGAGGCTGTCCCCATACAAACATCATCGATTCAAAAGCAGACTTAATCGTCTTTTTACTGTTCATTTTCCGCAGTTTCCTCCATTTTCCTCTCCCCTAAGAGAACCGTGATATCTCCGTATGTGGTCTTCTGTTCCGCGTCCAGATACTTATCTCTCATCATCTGCAGTACCGATACAAAGGTAACGACGATATCATACCGGTCTCTTTTATCCGGGATCAGTTCCTTCAGATTCAACCGCCGTACCCCTCTGGCGAAAGCCTTCTTAAAGCGATCCCGGATATAGACCATCCTGGTCTCTATCGTCGCTCTTTCTCGTTCTACTCTGGTATAGTGCCTGCGAACTTCCTCTTCCCTTTTCTTTTTACGGAGAAACAGGTCGAACGCATAGGCAAATTTCTGAACATCCAAATCCAAATGCTCTTCCGGTGCCTTTCGATAGGCAGAAAGATCCTCCTGAGGCTTTTCATAGATACAGGCCATCAGTTCTTCCCGTTCTTTCAGGATATCCGCTCCCTTTTTATACTTCTTATATTCCAGCAGCCTTTCCACCAGTTCGCTTCTTGGATCCTCCTCCGCCTCGCTCTGTCCCTGCAGGGTGTGTCGCGGCAAAAGCATCTTTGCCTTGATATCGATCAGAGTAGCGGCCAACACCATAAATTCAGTAGCTACATTGAAATCCAAAGCTTTCATCCGATCTATGTAATCCAAATACTGACTGGTGATCTCCGAAATGCGGATATCGTAGATACTCATCTGCGCGTTTTCGATCAGATAAACCAACAGATCAAAAGGGCCTTCAAAGGATCTCAGACTGACTTTGTAACTCATGATTTTCCCTTCTTCTCAGCCAGTCCGGTATAGTAATTGTAATAAAGCAGTCCGATGACGACTACGGCGGAACCGATCAGTTCCCAGGAAGTCGGTGACTGTCCCAGAAAAATAACACTCATGATGATCGCAAATACCGACTCTCCCGATTCCCACGCGGAAACGTACAGCGAATCCACATAGCCAAAGCACAGATTGAACACCGCGTGGGCGCCGATTTGGCAGACCAGCGTCAACCCGATAATGAAGAAATAATCTTTAGCAGAATAGCCGAGTATCGGTGTATCCGTGACGATTACGCCTATGGTGAAACAGAGCCAGCAGGCGAAGAAAACCAGAAAGACATAAGTGCTTCCCGGAACGTTTTTTCTCACTTCATTGCCGATAGTAAAGTAAAGGCCCATAAACATTGCCGCCAGAAATGCCAGCACGTCTCCCGCAAAATTACCGGAAGACAGCTGATGGTAATCCAACCCGGCTACGAGAACGCCGCCAAGAAGAGCAAGAACGATTCCAAGGACAGGACGCACGCCTACCTTTCGTTTAAATATAAATACGGTGATCACCAGCACCACAAGAGGATGCAGAGCCGCCAGCACTACGGCGCTGGCGATATTGGTCATCTTCACCGCGTTAAACCAGGTGAAGAAGTGGCCAAACAAAAACGCGCCGGCGATAAAGGTCCAGATGTAGTCCGATCTGGAGATGTTTTTCAGCGTATCTCGATGACGCAGCAGCACCGGAACAGCAAAGAACGGCAATCCCAGCGTCAACCGCCAGAAGCCGATGGCCATAGACGGCGCCTCAATGACATTTCCGAATATGCCGGAAGACGAGCCTGCCACTACGGCAAGGACAACGATAATCTTCACATAACGGGCAATAAAACCCTTTTTCTCTTGTTCCATACTTTTACTCCTCTGTCATTAACTTCTTCCCTGTCTGAATCACCCAGGGTAACCGATTTTACAATAACCGCCGTCTTTATTTCTTTTTCGCGAAAAGCTTCGGCAGATTTTCCTCATATGGAGGTTTGACAATACCCTTTTCTGTGATTACGGCGGTGATATATCTGGCCGGAGTAACATCAAAGGCCGGATTATAGGTTTTAATTCCTTTAGGAGCCATAGGCTCTCTGTACCACATTCTGCTGATTTCTTCACCACTGCGCAGTTCGATCTGGATATTGCTGCCTGTCGGCGTATTGAGATCTATCGTTGAAGTCGGTACGTACATATAGAATGGTATTCCGTGCTCCTTCGCCAGCACTGCCGCTCCAAAGGTACCGATTTTATTTGCGCCGTCTCCGTTGGCCGCCATGCGGTCACAGCCCACAACCACGGCATCGATCCAGCCTTTAGCCATAACCGATGCCGCCATATTGTCACAGATCAGTGTCACATCTACTCCAGATTTTTGCAGTTCCCAGGCTGTAAGCCGCGCTCCCTGAAGCAGCGGCCGCGTTTCATCGGCAAAGACGCGGAAATCATAACCCTGTTCCTGCCCCAGATAGATCGGCGCCAGGCATGTCCCATACCTGGACGTTGCCAGCGCTCCCGCATTGCAGTGGGTCAGAATTCCCATTCCCGGCCTGAGCAGCGAAAGGCCATACTGTCCCATGGCAAGACAGGCAGACTCGTCTTCTTCCTGTATACGCCGCGCTTCCAAAAGCAGCTCCTTCTTGGCCTGCTGTACGGTCTTTGGACGCAGTTCCTCAAAATGCCGAACCAACCGTTTCAATGCCCAGGAAAGATTCACCGCCGTAGGCCTGGCTGTCGCCAGATATTCGGCATCTTCCTTCAGACGCATTTCAAAGCACTCCATATCCTCTTCCGGACAATCTCTCACAGCAAGACACAACCCGTAGGCGGCCGCCACGCCGATCGCCGGCGCCCCTCTCACCTTCAGTTTATAGATAGCATCCCAAACATCTTCTCGGGTCTGCATTTCCTCATAAATCTCTTCTTTAGGAAGCCTGGTCTGATCCAGGATGATCATCTTTCCTCCGGTGTACTGTACCGGCCGTATATCAAAAATTCCCATATAATATAAATCTCCTCTAAAAGAATAGTATACCACTACTTAAAGGAGCTTCGCAACTGAAAAACCGCCTCCTCTTGCATTCAATAGAATATGATTCAATAGAAAAAAGATGCATCTGAAATTGCATCTCTTTTCCTGTTTTATTCAAATCTCAAAACAATAAGCATATCTATCGGCTTAGTAAATAATCACTCTACAGTCCCATAATAAAGCCGGTAATATTTCATTTCTTTACCTTCTCCACAATAACATACAGCGCTTCTTCTAAAGCTTTCGCAATAACGTTAATCGACATGAAGAAGCGATCGGTGCCTCGTTCTGTAAGACACTGACTCATATCCAGAGGCACATGGATAAAACCGTTGATCGTATTCAAATTTCTCATCTTAATCCAGTGACTCGTGAAATATGTCACATGGTTGCATAAGTGTGTACCGGCAGTTTCCGACAGGCCTGCAGGGATTCCAGCGGCAACAATTTTCTCTGCAATTTCCCTGCACGGCAGTGTCGTGAAATACGCATCCGGACCGTCTTCAACGATCTTTTCATCTTTACGCATATTACCCGCATTATCCGGCACGTTGAAATCATCCAAGTTTACGCCGATCCGTTCTATCATAATCCCCCGATCGTGTCCGCTTTGCCCCACATTAACAACCGCTGCAGGTTGATGATATGTAAACAATTCCTCCAGTTTCTGTTCCGCCCGGTCGAAAACAATAGGCAGCTCTTCCTTTACGATTTCAACTTCGTTGATTTTGTCCGGAAGCTTTTTTACGGCTTCCCAGGACGGATTAATATCATAAAACTGCCTTATAGGTTCAAATCCGGTAATCAATATCTTCATCATAACTCCTCCTGTTTGATAACCTGAAACTGAGTTCGTTTATCGATCTCTCAATGCAGGAAACGCGTTTCGGGCCCGTTCAACTTCTTTCATGTCAATATCGATCCACTGTACACATGCTTTTCCACCGGCCTCAGCCGCAATGACTCCTGAAGGAGAGACCGCCATACTATGTCCCGCATAACGGTTTCCGCACTGTAATCCTGCACAGTTGCAGGAAACCAGCCAACACTGATTTTCCACGGCCCTCACCTGATTAAATAACCGCCAGTGATCCAGACGGGCTTCCGGCCACGCCGATACAACGACAAATAGTTCAGCACCCTGATCGATCATTTCGCGATAGTGTTCCGGAAAACGCAGATCATAACAGGTACTGAATCCGATTTTTCCAAATTGTGTATCTGCAACCACTGCGCTTTCGCCTTTTGTAAGAATCTGCTGTTCTTTCGACTGAAAACCAAACAGGTGCCGTTTACGATAGGTTGCCTTCAGAGTACCATCACGTTCTATACAGAGCAAACTATTAAACAACGTATCTCCTGAAATTTCGACAATACTGCCTCCCACGATCACAGATTGTAATTTTGCGGCCCATGTCGACAAAAGCTGAAAAGTCTCACCTTTTCTTTCCTCAGCGCATTCGGTATAGTGATCAAAATCGAAAAAACCGCATCCCCAGATCTCTGGAAGCAGAATTAAGTCCGGTTTTTTCTCTATTGACTCCATCTCCTGAAAAATACTTTTTACATCGCGCATGCGCTCCTTTTTCGTTTTATCATCTGTTACAGAAAGCTGTATTGCCGCAATCTTCACTGTGCTTTTCTCATTTTGACTCATAATGCACCTCGTAAGTCATACAACCATTTTTTGAGGAAAAAGGCCCGTGAGGCATATGGGGAGGACGAACGGCAACCATCCCTTCAGTATAGGTCTCTCCATTGGTGGACAGATCCCCATAAATAATGTATACTTCTTCCCAGCAGTCATGAGAAAGCGTATTGGTCGACGCAACACCCGGTTCGAACTTCAGCAGTCGTGTAAACACTTTTGTCTCCGGACATTCCGTGATGATTAATTCGCTGATACCCTCCGGATACCCAACCGGTCGGCGCCACTGCCCATCTATTTTAGGATCAAAAAATTCAAGTTCTTTCTTTGCCATGTCCTACCTCCTATTCTATCCCTGGCGGCAATATCTCCACTTCGTACATAAAAGAAATTTTACGATTCAATTTTGTGTCAGCCATCGTAATGCGCCATCTTGTTCCGAAAGAGATATCCCCAATAGTCGGTATCGTCCCGGAATACAGCACAATATCATCTTTGCCGCCAATTACAGACGCCCCCATCTCCAACAACTGCTCAGGAGACAGTAGATCAGATACCCGGCCATCCTGGTACACTCTCCAAGTATCATTCTGCTCACCAACTTCGCAGAGCAAACGCAGTTTATCAAGATGATCCGCAACATCATCATACCTCCACAGTTCTCCTGCCACGACATTGGGACAGATTTGCTTAGCAGCACACACGCTGTAAGCTTCCAGATCTCGATCCGAATGATCGCTCCCTACCGTCAGATAGGATTTCCCATTGCTGCAGATGAAAACATATTCTATCTCTGCTGAAGTTTTCCCGTGTCCCGTCTGAATCTTTTCAGCCTGTAATAACTGCTGCACGGGAACAGGATAAAATGTCGGGCATTGCCCCGGAACATCGACGCCAATTGCCGCCAGTTCTTTGATATGCGCCTTTACTGCATTCTGATCGCAACCCGCATATCCTGCGTTTATCATATAGCGGGCCGTAATTTCCATGACCCGGCCGTTTAAACCAAACTCCATCAACTACCTCCACTTTTCAATCGATTTCGTCACACAGTGATATGGATTTACTGAATCATAAATCTGATAAAAAGGGCTGTTCTCTCCACCCACAACAACGATCTGTACATTTTTCGGTCCTGCCAATTTAGGAATCTCCACATCATCCGACAAATCCAGATATTCTGCGGGATACAGATTTCCTCGCACGTCTGACGAATAGCTCAGACAGTTCTTCCATTCCGCTACGGTTCGCGTCAGATTTTTCCACATATATTCCTGTATATCCTGCTTTTTAATACCCCGGGCTGCCAGTTGCTTTGCAAGGAGAGGATCAAGTAAAATCATAATGCCTCGTTCTTTGCCCAGTCCAAATGCACTTTCCACATTTTTTGCACTCCAGAGTATGTTTTCCAGTCCCATTACTTTTCCGTAGCTAGTCAGTCCCTGCGTTCTGAATCCCCAGCTTTCGCACACTGTAACACAGCTTTCACCCGCGTCAAAGCCTTTATCCACATGATAGGGAGGCCACGGACTTTCAGCTTCGTTCTCTGCAAAGGAAAATCCGTATTTCAAAGGGTTCCCCATAGTCGCCATTTCATTAACGCCGACCCGAGCTCCCCCCAGATTATGGATAAACATGCGGATCGCACGACCGATGGTAGCATTTGCAGAATTTCCCGGACCGAGAGCGTTAGTTGACGAATTCATGCCGATTTCCTTTGCTACAGGACCATTGACAAATCCCCAATAAGCAAAACCGGTCGTGCTGCGGACGCTTACATTGACATCCATCTGTTTGTCCGCTAATATTTCACAAATTGTCAATAAAATTGGCATATGCTCCGGAAGGCAGCCACACATAACACCGTTTATGGCCACCTTTTCTACTGTGGCATTCAGATATTCTACCGGAATCTTTCCCACCAATTCATCTTTGGCATGGCTGGTTCCTTTCAGCATGGCTTCTACTGCCGCGTCTGTGGGCGGAATAATCGGCAACCCGTCAGTCAATTCCTGCTCGGAAAAAAACTCCTGGATATCCAATATCGTTCCCTCCACAAGATACCTGGGTCTTTGTTCTTCGCGAACAACACCTGTAAACTGTTCTTCAGCCGTTAATGGTTTTATCAGTGCTTCAGCAAAAGCTCCCGCCTTCGGCGCAATATTTTTCTCCAGTTCGTCATCTGTTATATCAGTAATTGGATAGGGGATTTCTATCCATCGCAAATTTCTCCCCAATGTATGGGAAACTGCCCGCGCATCTTCGATAAATGGGGTACAGACAATAGACACAGTCGGTACTCCGTGATCTTCGAGCTGATTTTGCATCTCCAACATGCGCATTGTTCCTGATCCGCAGTCACCTACAAGAAGCACAACTCCCGCCGCTTCCCTGTATAGCGTCTCCCACCACTCGGACGCTTCATCGTAACGATAACCGTTCTTTTTTCCATGGTAAACCAATTCACTGTCAGGAAGAAAGTCTTTCATATGCTGCTTTACAATTCTGCTGACGGTATCTGAATTCGGTCTGCAGATATCCAGTAAGAATACTTTATTGCCTATCAGCTCTTTTCTTTCTGTCAATGACTTATATTGAATATCTGACCTGCTTCCTCGCGGATCTAAACACTTATACCTTTGTATTGTCATTTTCCTCCTCTGTTTCTATGTACGGACAAGCAACATAGTGCTTCTGCCGAACTTCTTTCAGCGTCAATTCCTGATCTGTGCAACCCGATGATGCATACGGACAGCGAACTGCAAATCTGCACCCGGGTGCCGGATTAACAGGACTCACCACTTCTCCCTTTATCGGCTCCAGATCACTGAAACCTCCGTCATCGATATCAGGCGTTGGAATCGCCGCAATCAAAGCCTGTGTGTAAGGGTGAAGCGGATGCGCGAACAGTTCATCAGAAGCGGCTTTTTCTACAACCTGTCCCATGTACATCACTGCAATCTCGTTGGAGATGTGCTTGACTACAGACAGATCGTGGGTGATGAACATATAGGTGAGTCCCATCTCGTCCTGCAAATCCATCAGTAAATTCAGGATCTGAGCCTGGATTGAAACATCCAGAGCACTGACCGGTTCATCACACACGATAAAGGTCGGTCCTACAGACAGCGCCCTGGCTATGCCAATCCGCTGTCTGCGTCCACCGTCCAGCTCATGCGGATATGCACTTGCCAGCCGCTTTGCCAACCCGACAATATCCATCAGCTTGGCAGACGCGGCGTACACCTGTTCTCTTGTGTCATATATGTCATTTACAAGCATCGGCTCAAGAATTAGTTCCTGCACACTCATGCGTGGATTCAGACTGGAAAACGGATCCTGAAAAATCATCTGCATATCGGTATGTAGTCTTTTCTGCTCTTTTTTCTTTAACTGAGAAATATCTGTACCATTAAACAGGATTTTCCCTGCCGTCGGTTCATATAAGTGTACAATCGTGCGGCCCAGAGTCGATTTTCCGCAACCGGATTCCCCGACGATTCCCAGTGTTTTTCCTCTTTCAATTCTCAGGTTCACGCCGTCTACGGCATGGAGCATGCCTCTTCTGGTCTTAAAGTATTTTTTTAAATTCTGTGTTTCAAGAATAATATCAGGCATGCTTTTCCTCCTCTCTGAACAAATGACATTTAACCTGATGGGACCCTTCCGCAAATATCGAAGGGGATTCTCTCCGACAGATTTCCCGAACATGCGGACAGCGATCTGCGAAACGGCATCCCTGTACTTCTTTCGTCGGGTCCGGCATCAGCCCTTCTATAGGCTGAAGTCTTCGTGTTTTTGCCGTCAGACTCGGTATTGACCCGAACAGTCCAACCGTATACGGGTGGTGTACTTTACCAGAAAAGACATCTCTCAAAGTTCCGTATTCAACAATCTCTCCCGCATAAATGACAGCCACGTTATCACATACCTTTGAAACGACGCCCAGGTCGTGAGTAATTAATATCATCGAAGTCCCCAACTGTTGTCTTAGGCGTTTCATCATCAACAGCACCTGTGCCTGGATAGTAACATCCAGGGCTGTCGTCGGTTCGTCGGCAATCAAAAGCTGCGGTTCACAGGCCAATGCGATGGCAATAACAACTCTCTGTTTCATCCCACCGGAGAACTGATGCGGATATTCTGTCTTTCTCTCCGGAGGTATTCCTACCATTTTCAGAACCTCATCGACTTTTTCCTCTATTTCCGACAGGGACAAACCCTGGTGATTGTGAAGACGAAGCGCCTCCGTTATCTGTTTACCGATGGTCATAATCGGATTAAGCGCCGTCATCGGGTCCTGAAAAATCATGGATATCTCCTCGCCCCGGATCAACTGCATCTCTTTTTCACCAAGATCGAGCAGATTCTTTCCTTTAAAATAAATCTCTCCCTTTGGAATCCGTGCGGTTCTTTCAGAAAGGAGCTGCAGAATTGCCAGGGAAATTGTCGTTTTTCCTGCTCCGGTTTCACCGACTAATCCCAAAGTTTCTCCATTCTGAATTGTAAAAGAAACACCGTTAACAGCATATACCGTCTCTTTATCTGTCTCGTAATGTACTTGTAAATTTTTAACTTCTAATAGATTTTCCATTTAATGCTCCTCAGTCTTTCAGTTTCGGATCAAACGCATCTCTGATACCGTCTCCAAGCAAATTGCACGACATCGCGGACAACAGGATAGATACCCCTGGAAAAACCAACAGATATGGTGCTCTGCGCAGAAATTCGCTGGCCTCTGACAGCATGGAACCCCATTCCGGTGCAGGCGGTTGAATTCCCATACCGATAAAGGACAAACTGGCCGCTCCTAAAATCGTTCCGGCAATTCCCATGGTTGTATCTACAATGATAACGCCCAAAGCATTTGGAAGAATATACTTAAATATGATCCTTGCGTCACTGCAGCCGTATACCCTTGCTGCATCCACATACTCCTGATCTCCGACGCTGAGAATCACAGAATGAATCAATCTGATCTTCCCTGGAACCGCCGATATCATCATGGCAATCAGCAGGTTAATCATGTTTGGCCCTAAAGCTGCGACCACAGCCAGAGAGAGCAATATCGAAGGTATACACATAAATACATCGACAATACGTAAAATCAGCGTTTCAGTTTTCCCGCCATAATAACCGGCCAGGGACCCAAAAATTACTGCAATTATCAGTGATCCCAAACTTGTAAACAGACCGATTGAAAGGGATACTCTGGCACCCTGTACCACTCTGGCAAACACATCGCGTCCCAGCCGATCGGTTCCGAAAAAATGCTCCGCAGACGGTGGTTGAAGCCGCATCGACGAGTCCTGTGCAACAGCTGTTTCATATGGTGCTATAACATCTGCAAATAACGCAACCAAAACGAAAATGCCGAGAATCAGCATACCCGCCATAGCGGTTTTATTTTTTCGCAGTCTTCTCCAGATTTCCTTTGCATGACTTTCTTTATCCGCCTTTATTCCGGAAACGTCGTCAATATTTATCAGCAAATTTTTTTTCATCGCAAAGCCTCCTAATTTAAATACTTCGACTTAATCCTCGGATCAATAAAGGCATAAATCAAATCCACAATCAGCATAACCAGGCAGAATAACGCTGCAAGAAAAAGGATGCTTGCCATGACAAGAGGAAAATCTTTATCGCGTATGGCATTGACGATCAGCATACCCAGTCCCGGGATACTGAAAACAGTTTCAATTACTACCGCTCCACCCAACGATGTTCCAAAGCTGATTCCCAGACTGGTTACCACGGGAAGAAGGGCATTTTTCAACGCGTGTTTATATATCACATCGCGGGGACTGGCGCCCTTGGCTCTTGCAGTGCGAATATACTCCATTCGTATAGTTTCCAGCATAGCCGAACGCGTCATTCGCAGAAGCCCTGCAGCAGCTGATACCGCGAGGGTCAACACGGGCAAAACATAGCTCTGCCACGAATCCGCCCCGTGAGAGGGAAACATATGCAGATTAAGGGAAAACCCCAAAATCAGCATCATTCCCAGCCAAAACGAAGGAATGGAAGCGAAGATCATCGCTGTTACGGTCAGGGTTGCATCCAGTTTAGAATACTGTTTTACTGCAGATACAACACCCAAAACAATTCCTATCACTGCGCTGAAAAAAATCGATAGCGTTGCGAGCATGAATGTTATCGGAAACCTGCCCAGAATCATATCGAACACCGGTTTATCACTCCGATATGATCTTCCAAAATCCAAATCTGTTACAATATCCTTCAAATAATTCCAAAGCCTCTCCGGAAAGGTCGCATCCAGACCGTGAAGCTGGTTAAATGCGTCGATAGCCGCCTGATCCGCCGAAGCTCCCAGGATCAATCTGGCAGGTTCACCGGGAGTCAATGACATAATGGTGAACACGATAAGCAAAACCCCCAGTAAAACCGGTATGGTTAGTAAAACTCTCTTTATAACGTATTTATACATCCGTCCAACGCTCCTGTTTGAGCCGCCAAAAGGTTAGCATCGACGGCTCAAAATTACATCTTATTTCCAACTGAAATCGTAGAGATAATACATTCCGTTCAAGCCCCAATTTACATTCAGATTTTTCACGCTGGCATTTAAATCCGGCATTTCATAGATTACCGCATACGGTGCATCATCCTGAATGATTTCCAATGCTTCCCGGTAAAGAGTATCTCTTTCTTCCTCATCCTGCTCACTGCGGGCTTGCACCATGAGTTCTTCTACTTCATCATTCACATATCGAGAATAGTTCAGCGAGGAAAATCCATTTTCCGAAACCATATTATAGTACTGATCAGGATCAACGGCCGATGTCCCCAGACGAGTTAATGAAAACGGTATATCGCCTGAAGCAAGTCCTCCATACAATGCTCCTGATTCTAATATTTCAATTTCCACATTGATGCCTACATTGGCAAGAGACTCCTGTATCGCCTCTGCTTCTGTCTTACATCCTTCATAAGTCGATAACTTTGTATTAAGAGTCAGCGGTAGTGAAATGCCTGCTTCTTCCAGTAACTGTTTCGCCTTTTCCGGATCATATTCATATTCCTCGACACCCTCCGTACAGGTCATTGCCGTATTAAATAACAGAGACGTCGGATTTCCCTTTCCTTCTCTGCTGGCATCCAGTACAAACTGTCTGTCTATAGCATAGTTGATCGCTTGCCGAACCTTTTTATCATTAAACGGCTCTGTCTCTTCATTCATGGAAAGCATACAGAACTTCGTCGTTGCTATCTCATCTACCACAATATTGTCATTGCTGACCACATTCTCATAGTCTACAGGATTAATTCCTGCTGCTGCATCCAGTTCTCCACTTTCCATCGCGATAGCAAGGGAACTGGTATCTGCAAACATTCTGATTTCTATCGTCTCAATCGGCGCCGTATCTCGATAGTATTCGTCAAAGGCCTCTAAAGTAATCTTATTATCATTTTCATAAGATACAAATTTATAAGGCCCACAGCCAACCGGCTCCTCATTAAAAGCATCTGTGCCTGCCCTGTGCGCCTCAGCTGATAGGACAAAACACATAGAAAGATTTTTCATAAATGCTGCATACGGCGCATTCAGTGTGACCTCTACAGTGTGATCATCTACTGCGCGAGCTTGTTTCATTGCCGAAAGGTTTTTTCCTACATATGAAGATTCTTTTGTCAGATTCAAAGAATAAACCACATCGTCAGCAGTCAGTGTACTTCCATCGTGCATTTTGACGTCCGGCCTCAATTTGAAAGTATAAACAGTTTTATCATCAGATACAGTATAGCTCTCCGCCAAACGCATCTCTTCCTCACCGGAAACAGGATCAACGTGGACCAATGGCTCATACAGACATCTTCGGATAACAAAATCCAAAGCAAAATCCCCATTTTCTACATCGAAACTGGTAAGCTCACTTTCAATTCCCAAAATCAATTTGTTTTCCTCTGCACTGCCGCTTTGTTCTGATTCAGAACTGCATCCGGCCAGTAAAGAAAAAGTCATAATGAGTGTCATCACAATTGCAAATCTTTTTTTCATGGATAACTCCTTTCAAAATAATGCGATACTTTCACTGAACATATCATTGGATGTATTTTACTGCAGATTGTTTTCTCTGTCAATATAAATTCTTAGATAAAATTGAAAATACAGAAAAACGTAAAAACTACGGCAAGTCCGAACAATATCTGGACCTGCCGTAGTTTTCATATAGTTAAACCTCAATTTAAACTATTTCTTAAAGAAAAATACTGAGCTTAAATCCTCGTACAGCAATTTTTTAGCTTTTTCCTTATCTCGCTCCAGTAAAGCATCTACAATTTCATCGTGGTATTCCTTTCTCTGCAGTTTCGCCATTGCCGGATACTTTATAACTACCCGGGTAATCGTACTGACATACTGGTATAACACGTCATATATGTAGTGGTTTTCAGCCAAAGCCGCCAGGGAAAGGTGAAAGCGAGTATTTACAGCGTTATATGGATTCTTTTCCTTTGGTTTTTTTTCTTTCTGTTCTGCAATAATATCATAGAGCATTTTGATCTTCTCATCATCAGCAGATTCAACTATCTGATCAATAGCGGCAGATTCAAGATAGAAACGCAATTGTTGAATAAGGCAGCAATCCTGTTGACTAACTTCATTGACCATATACCCCTTTCTTGGATAGCTTTTTAAATAACCTTCTTGGCATAATCGATGTAATGCTTCACGGACGGGAGTTTTACTTACATTGTATTTTGATGCTATAATCTTTTCATTAATAATATCATTAGATATAATTGTACCATCAAGTATTTGTTCTCTTAAGTCTATATAAATTTGATTTGCTAATGAAATTTCAGACATTCAACGACCTACCTCCTGTTTTTGCTCTTTCTAATAAGTTTGCATTTTTCTCATTTACTTGTCAAGCTCAAAATTCCAATTATCGCCAAGTCCTTTGCAAGTTTACAATAGATGTGTTGCAACTAAATAAAAAAGGACCACATCCGCGCAATCCACCGCTTTTATTCCTTTGAGGACTTTGCGAAGCGGCTAAAAATCCATAACAGCAGGGATTACAACAACTTTCCGATGTGACCGCTGGGGTGGAAATCACCCAATGAAGTTCTCAAAGATATTTGCTCTCTGTAACATATGTCTGACAAACCCGAAAAACCGCCTGTCCTTTAATTCCCGGGAGGAAGTGCTTATAAATGTTGAAATCTTTCGTATAGGTCAAATTATTTCTATGCTTGGACTACACTTCATTTCCATAGTCATCACCATGAATAGTGATTGCTGCACGGCAGAAAAGAAAGTGTTCACAGTCACCATATAGTTTAACGAAAAGCAAAGGCAGGCAAGCCATAAAGTGGCTGCCCGCCCTTATCGCACCGTGGAATTACACGATCGTCGAAGCCTGGACTTCCTCATCTTTCATTTTGCGCCGCCGTACGTTTTCCGTCACAAGCAGAGCGACGATACCGGAGAGGGAAAGCAGCGCAAGGGAAAACCAAAGTCCGATACTGCTGCTGTCCCCCGTCTGCGGACCCGTAACCTGCTGTGTCCATTCGCTGCCGTCGCTGCCGGTTTCCGTCATGCCGCTGTCCCCTCCGGGGATGACGGCAGGCGGGACAAGGTTATCGCTCTCAATGAAACGGCGGAGCATGGCGGCTGTCTGTGCGCGGCTCTCCGTCCCCTGAGGGGCAAGAATCCCGTCCTCATGCACGTTTAGAATCCCGCTGCCCACAATCCAGCCCATGGCAGGGAGCGCCCAGGAGGACACCTGTCCGGCGTCAGTGAAGCCGGACAGGTCGCTTGCAGCGGACACGTCATAACCCTTAAACCTGGCGTAATTGTAGAAGATCACGGCAAGTTGTTCCCGCGTAATGTTGTCGCCGGGACGGAAGGTGCCGTCTCCGTAGCCTGCCACAATGCCGTTTTGCTGTGCCCAAAGCACCGCGTCATAATACCATGCTGTGCCGGAGCCGTCAGAACACAAAAAGGACGCGCCCGTCCACGGAATCACCGTGGACGCAGCGCGCCCCTTGAAGCGACATGATGAACTTGTACGCAGAAAAAAGTTACAGACTTATCCTGTCTGTCTGTCTGTCTGTCTGTCTGTCTGTCTGTCTGTCTGTCTGTCT
>CAJFTU010000036.1 GCA_904420065.1 uncultured Emergencia sp. | reverse complement strand
TATGCGACCTTTAGGCTGGAAGTCTCCACAGACGGTTTTGGATGAATTTGTGAAGCACGGTGTAACATATGTTTGACAAACCAACAGGTCAGCTCTCTGCCGCTGCTGTCCGTCAGTTTTGACAAATTCCGCGGTAAATCGTTCGTCTCTCTTCCTTAATATGTATCAACATACGCCGACATGCACGCCGTACAGACGTATGGCGTATATATAATAAGTTGTATTCCCATTTAATCTCATTTCATCTTGAATTTCAAATCTTTAAAGCATAAAAGGCATTGAAAATTCTTAATTTTCCGAATGGCACAAAATTTGCGTATAGTGATGGTGACCTTTATGTATAAACTTTTTTAGCAAGTCAAAAGAACGACAACCAAGGAGGCGAAAAAAGTGAAGAAAAAATTATTCGTAACCCTGCTCTCAGCTATGTTGATCGCCGGATGCTTCACCGGATGCGGTGGGGGGGACAGCAACAGCGGCAACTCCGATTCGACCGCGCTGACCATAATGGACAGTGAATGGTACGGCATCGATACCTTCCAGCTGGACAGCAGCTCCGGCGGACAGAGCTTGGTATCAGCAACCCTGTTCGAATACGATCCTGACGAGCAAAAAGTAGTAGATAATGTCTGCACCGACTGGACAGTCAGCGAAGACGGCAAGCAGGTAACCTTCAACGTACCGGAGGGACTGGTTTACTCCACCGGTGAAACAGTAGAGCCGGAAGATGTCAAAGCATCTATCGAACACGGCCTGGAGGTCAGCCCGTATAAAGACGGATACGACAACATCGAATCCATCGAAGTCAACGATCGTCAGATCACGCTGAACCTGAGCTCCTTCTCCTCTGACATGGAATACTATTTCACAGCAGATTTCATCTGCCTCATCGACAAAGATGAACTGGATTCCATGTCCAACGACGAACTGATGTGGGAATCCCATCCTTACGGTCCTTATTACTTGGCCGAAGAAAATGGATACGTTTCCGGCTCCGAAGTAAACCTGGTAAGACACGACGACTACAAGTGCTTCAACCCTCTCGTTGAAAACCAGGGCGCTTGGAACTTCGAAACCATCAAGTGCAGATTTAACGTAGAAGACTTTACGGAAACAGAAGAAGTTAAGAACGGCGACGCCGGACTCATCTTATCCTGCACGTCAGACCAGATGCTGGAACTGCAGGACGATGAAAATGTAGAGCTGGTAAACACGTCCTATCCTACCGTCAACTATGTTGAAGTAAACACCAACGACTCTGTCTTCGAGGACAAGGCGGTACGCGAGGCCTTCTGTCTGGCAATCGACAGAGACGCTTTGGCAGAAGCAGCGGAAGGTTCAATCACCCCTGCATACTCCATCATCATCGATACTATGCAGAGCTTCTCACAGGAAGCTAAAGATTACTTCCAGGAAAACTACGGATACGATCCGGACAAAGCCAACGAGATCCTTGAAGAAGCAGGCTGGGTTGACTCTGACGGAGACGGCATCCGCGAAAAGAACGGCGAAACGCTTACTTTTACCTTCTTGGGATTCAACACTTCGACTGTAGTTCCTGAAACGATGGTAGAACAGATGAGAGCAGTCGGTTTCGATATGCAGATCGAGACTCTGGACTGGAACTACATCCACGAACGTGTAAACAGCGACGATTACGACGTTGGTATTGCAGGACTGGGCTGGGCAGAACCTCTTCTGATCATGAACATCTGCTACTACGACAAGAACGCTCCGGGTAACGACGACGAGTATCGTGAACTGGTAGAAGCATGCGCCAGCGAGCCTGATCCGCAGAAGCGTGTAGAGCGAGTAAAAGATGTACAGATGTATATGTTCGAAAATCTGAATATCATTCCGCTGTACTATGATAACACATTTACAGCCGTTCACAACGGTATTACCGGTCTTGCTGTACAGTCTGACGGTACTACACTGATGAACGATATGGCTTACGAGTCGTAATCATCTGTTAAATAAAAAGAAGCATATACATAAAGACGCATGAAAAAAAGACCGCATGAAAAGATACGATAAAAATAAGCGGTTCAAAAAATTTCTGCCGGCAGATTCCTGCCGGCAGTTTTATGTTTATTTTCAGCGTTTAACGGTGGTTTTGCGAGAGTCTTCAGAAGGTTATTACGCGCGAAGCATGGAACGCAGAAACGCTTTCAGCCTTTCACTGCGAGGGTTTTCAAAAATTTCCTCCGGCGCCCCCTCTTCCACTACGATTCCCTGATCCATGAACAGAACCCGATCAGCGACCTCCTTTGCAAACCCCATTTCGTGTGTTACGACGATCATCGTCGTATGATTTTCGGCCAGCTTTTTCATAACGTTGAGCACCTCTCCGGTGATCTCAGGATCCAGCGCCGACGTAGGCTCGTCGAAGAGCATCAGCTCAGGATCCATGGCCAGGGCCCTGGCTATGGCCACCCTCTGTTTCTGTCCGCCGGAAAGATGGGCCGGGTACACGTCCGCCTTGGTTTCGAGACCGACCATCTTCAACAGCTCTTCGGCTTTTTTCCTCGCTTCTTCTCTGTCAATCTTCTTGACTTTAATCGGAGCATAGGTGATATTGTCTATGCACGTCATATGAGGAAACAGATTAAAGTGCTGGAATACCATGCCCGTTTCGCCACTGAGGATGATTTCTCCGGAAGTGACCTTATTCAAACCGTTGATGCACCTAAGCAGCGTGCTCTTTCCGGAGCCTGACGGACCGATGACCGCAACGATCTCCCCTTTCCGCATAGAAAAATTCACATGATCTACAGCGCAAAGATTCCCGTACATCTTCACGATATCCTTCATTTCCAGTACAATTTCTCTATCCATCACCATTCCTCCTTAGCATCATATCTGGCAAAGTATTTCTCCAGCCGTCCGGCAAGAACGGTCAGAACAAAGGTCATAATCAGGTAGATCAGGGCCGCCCAGAAGAAAATGGAAATATCGGACGTCCTGTTCACCGCGCTGTTTGTGGCCTTCATCAGCTCGATAAAGCCCAGGCTCGAGGCAAGAGCCGTATCCTTTACGAGGGTAATCGCTTCGTTCACCACAGGTGGAAGGACGTTTTTCATCGCCTGAGGCAGTATGATATCCTTCATCGTCAGAGATTTGGGCACGCCCAGAGCATGGGCCGCTTCATACTGTCCGCGATCGATGCTGTTGATCCCTCCTCTGTATATCTCGGCAAAATAAGCGCTGTAATTGAAGACAAAGGTGATGATAACCGTAGGAAACAGCGCCAGCTCAATATGCAAAACAATTGGGAAAAAGAAATAGAAAAAGAACAGCTGCAGCATAAGCGGCGTTCCTCTGAATATCCACACGTATACCTTACAGATAAAGCTCAGCGGCTTTATTTTACTGAGCGCTCCCAGCGCAAAGGGAAGGCCGAGAGGAAGTGAAATCAGCAGAGTCAGTACAAATACTTCTAGCGTCCTCCAGGTTCCCTCGAGCATAAAAGGCAAAAAACTCGAAAAATATTCGCTCATTTTAAAGCTCCTCTCTTTCTGTGATTAAGCCGGTTCACCAGATGCCGGCGGAACTATGACATCCCTTTCTTCAAGAGAAAGTACAAGTCTGGACAGAACTCCGCCCAGACTTTGCAGGAAAAAAATCTATGCTGAAGATCAGCCTTCCAAAGGTTCGAACACGACGATATCCTTTCCAAACCACTTTTCGCTGATTTCCGCCGCCGATCCGTCTTCCACCAGTTTTTTCAGAGCCTCGTTGACCTTATCGCGGAGCTCCGTATTGTCCTTTGCAAAACCGATGACGTAGTAGTCGTCGCCCAGATCATATGAACACTCTTTCATCTCTCCGCCCAGGTTTTTATTGGTATACTCGCCCAGAACCTGATCCACCGCAATAACATCGATTCTGCCGGCCTTAAGATCCATGATTGCCGTATCGTAAGTATCGTACTCGGTAATGTTCTCCTTGAAGGAATCGTAAGCCTCGTTTTCCTGAAGCATTTTCAGAGCAGATGAATCCACCTGCGTTCCGATCTTCAGATCGGCCAACTGATCCGCTCCGGTCACATCGAGATCAGAATCCGCCAACGTCATCAATACAATCTTGTTGTTCAAATACTTGTCCGACAGGGACATCGCCTCCAGACGCTCCGGCGTAATGGACATGCCGTTCCACACGCAGTCTATGGTGCCGGACTTCAGCTCCATTTCTTTTGCGTTCCAGTCGATCGGTTTAAATTCTACTTTCATACCCAATTCTTCCCCTACCTTGTTGGCGAGGTCGATATCAAAGCCTACCAGATCTCCGGACTCATCCCGAAATCCCATAGGCGCAAAGGCATCATCAAGGCCGACTACCAAAGTTTCCCCTTCGCTTTCTTCTTCTGCGTTTCCGCAGCCGGTCAGCGCAAACAGTCCAAAAGCCATCAGGACAGACAGCGTAAGACAGAATAATTTCTTTTTCATTAGTAAATCCTCCTAAAACACCGTTTTGCTTTCTTGCTTCATTAAATTAAAGTATCAGTGTAATAAATATACTATATATCTTTCCTTTTGTCAATATTCTCAGCAAGTTATTTCCCATTCAAAAGAAAACATAGGAAAAGCCTTCCGAAACTGCGCTTTTCGGAAGGCTTTCGCCTGCATTAATAAATTCTATATTTCTCTGCCGACGATATCGTAATCGAAGGCGTCCTCGATCAAAACCTCTGCCAGATCTCCCGGCTCGTGCTTTTTATCCGAGGTGAAGATTACGGCATTGTCGATCTCCGGCGCATCGTACCGGGTTCGCCCGATAAAGCTGCCGTCCTGGTCGATCTCATCGACCATAACCTGAAATACTTTTCCGATCTTTTCCTGATTTTGATTCAGGGAGATCTCCATCTGCCTGCGCATGATGCCGTCGAGCCGCTGCTCTTTGATTTCCTCGTCGATCTGCCCTTCCATTTCACCGGCCGGCGTATTCTCCTCCTGGGAATAGGTGAACACGCCCAAGCGCGCAAATTGCTCCGTCTCCACCAGATGACAGAGCTGCTCGTAATCGTCCTCTGTTTCTCCTGGAAATCCTACGATCAGCGTTGTCCTTATGTGAATATCCGGGACGGCCTCCCGCAGTTTCTCCAGGGTCTGATGTATAGACGCAGACGTAGATCTCCGATTCATCGCGCGGAGCACCCGATCGCTGGCGTGCTGAAGAGGGATATCCAAATAATTGCATATCTTCTCTTCTTCGGCGATGGTTTTTATCAATTCGTCGGTAATCCTGTCCTCATAACAGTACATCAGCCGAATCCAACGAATTCCGCTTATCCGGCAAAGTTTGCGCAGCAGCTGAGGAAGACGCAGTTCACCGTACAGGTCCATCCCGTAATAGGTCACATCCTGGGCGATGAGAATCAACTCTCTGCATCCGGCAGCAGACAGCTCTTCCGCCTCCTTCAGAATGTCCTCTTCGCGCTTGCTCCTGTATCCTCCTCTGATCTGCGGGATTACGCAATAAGCGCAAACGTTATTGCAGCCTTCGGCGATTTTAAGCGTAGCCGAATAGGTATTCTCATCCAGCTTTCTCGCTGTCCGCTCCAGCACCTTTTCCGCGCATCGACTTCTGATGGTGCGCCGCTGATCCAGCTGTCGCAGAAGTTCCGGCAGCTTTTCATATTCGTTTACGCCCACAAACAAATCCACTTCCGGCATTTCTTCAAAGAGTTCGTCTCCGTAACGCTGAGAAAGGCAGCCGGAAACCACCAGCTTTTTCCCTTCTTCTTTATACGCGGCCATCTCGAAAATCCTGTCTATGGACTCCTTCTTTGCATCGTTGATAAACCCACAGGTATTGACCACTATCACCTCGGCAGCTTCGGGCGACCGGACAATTTCGAAATGATTATCTTCCAATATTCCCTGGGCTGTCTGCGTATCGTAAACGTTTTTCGGGCATCCAAGAGTTTCAAAATACACTTTCATCTATTCTTCTACTTCACCTTTCATTCCTTCCAGCTCTTCTTCGGTTATCAGAACCTGTCTCGGACGGCTTCCATCCTGAGGTCCTACAATGCCGCGCGCCTCCATCATGTCCACAATCCGAGCAGCTCGATTATAACCGATGCGAAATCTTCTCTGCAACATGGAAACCGAGGCCTGTCCTGCGCTGACAACGCACTGTATAGCTTCAGGAAGCAGTTCGTCGCCGTCATCGTCGTGACTGCCGGTCAGATTCCCTTTTTCTATCGTATCCATGACGGCATCTGCATATTCGACCTCCGCTACCTGGGATTTTACAAATTCGATTATCTTATGTACTTCTCCGTCAGAGATAAAGGTTCCCTGTACACGGACAGGCTTGCCCATTCCGAGAGGATTGAACAGCATGTCTCCCTTCCCCACCAGCTTTTCCGCACCGGACATATCTAATATGGTGCGCGAATCAAACTGGGAAGAGACGGCAAAAGCGATCCTGGACGGAATGTTAGCCTTAATCACACCGGTAATAATATCTACAGAAGGTCTCTGAGTAGCCACAATTAAATGCATCCCGGCAGCTCTGGCCATCTGTGCCAGCCGGCAGATTGACTCCTCTACCTGGGACGGCGCAGCCATCATCAGGTCGGCCAGCTCGTCGATGATAATCACGATCTGCGGCATCACCTGATCTGCTTGTCCGCAGATCCGCATGGCATCATTGTAACTTTCCAGATCGCGAACCTGATTCTCCGCAAACTTCTTGTACCGATCCGTCATCTCTGCCACCGCCCAGTTCAGTGCTGCCGCGGCTTTAGCCGGCTCTGTTACCACCGGAATCAGAAGATGCGGAATACCGTTGTAATTTCCCAACTCCACTACCTTAGGATCGATCAGTACCAACTTTACTTCGTCAGGATCGGCTTTGTAGAGGATGCTGGCAATGATGCTGTTTATACACACGCTCTTTCCGGAACCGGTAGAACCGGCAATGAGCAGATGGGGCATTCCCTTTAAGTCGGCTACGATCGCTTTCCCCGCGATATCCTTTCCCACCGCGAAGGTGATCTTCGACTTTGCTTCTTTAAATTCTTTGGAATCGATGATCTCCCGCAGCGTTACCATATTGATCTTATCGTTTTCTACTTCGATGCCCACGGCCGCTTTGCCCGGAATCGGCGCTTCTATACGTATGCTCTTTGCCTCCAGGTTCAGCGCGATGTCGTCGGCAAGCCGGACTATGCTGTTGACTTTTACGCCTACGCTGGGCTGTATCTCGTAGCGAGTGACAGCCGGTCCCTGGGTCACCTGAACGACTCTGGCGTCAACATGGAAATTCTTCAGTGTTTCCTCCAACTTTGCCGCCTTCATTTTCAGTCCGACGCTGACATTCCCTCTGTTTTTCGCCTGCGGCTTATTGAGAAGATCCACAGGCGGTTTCTGATAGTGACTCGGACCTTTTTCCAGAGCGATCTCCGCAGGGTCCAGGGTGATGGACTCCGCCTCCTTCTTGGAAAGCCTGGTCGGAGGCTGAGTCTGTATGACTCCATCCAGCCCTAACCCTTCTCGTGAGGCCGGTTTTTCCTTAGGACCGCCGTCCAACCCGTAACCCCCGCCGTAATCCGTCTTTCCGTCAAGACCAAGAGATTCCTTTTCTCCCGATCCCGCCGAACCGGCGTCGGAAAATAAACTATCGTCCTGCATATACTTTATCACGTTGCTCTTCTTCTGACGCTTTTCTCTCTCCGAACCGGCCGTCTTCCAACCCTGGGATTCGGTTTCCTCAAAAGGCGTGATAATGGAGATTTCTTTCCGCTCCTGGGAACGCCGCTTTTTTTCCTTTTTAGGTTCTTCCAAAATTTCTTCTTCCTCGGGTTCTTCTCTGTCAGCTCTTCTCGCTTCTCTCCTGCTCCGCAGCTTCTCCCAGCCCCGGGATACAGGCGTGTTGATAACCAGAAGGAGGCAGACGATAATTACCACTACGGAAAAGACATACAGGCCCACTCGTCCTATAATTCTGATCAGCAGAGTTCCCAGCACCATTCCGAAAACTCCTCCGTCGTTAAGCTCCACGCCCTGGCGGTAAAACTTTCCGACTTCGTAGACCAAATGATCGTTTTCGATGAATCTTCCGGAATTGATCAGGCACAGCATCAGCAGGATGAGAAAAACAAGAGTACAAAAACCGCCGGTAAGGTGGACGGTTTTCCCGGCAAAGAGCAGGATACCAAATCCGATCAGATACCACGGCACAACCAGTCCCATCAAACCGAAAATTCCTCTGAGCATATCGCCGATGGTGTTTCCCAGTTCTCCCGCCGCGTGAAACTGAACCGCAGCGAAAAGGAATATGCCTACCGCGATGAATATGACGCCCCAGATCTCGTCGATTACGCTTTGATCTGCTTTTCTTCTGTCGCGCCCTTTTTTCGCGGCCGTTCTGTTCTTTGCGCTGCCGGATCTTTTCTTTGAACTTGTCCTTTTTTTGCTCTGCGCCACAATCTACACCCTTTCAAAAACGCTTATCATGCGAAAAATATGCCGTAGCCTATGGTGAACAGTCCCAATATCCATACATAATAAGAAAAACAACTCAATTTCTTGTTGGTCACAACTTTAATCATCGTCTTTATAGCCACAAAACCGGAAATAGCCGAAACCACTACGCCCACGGCGATCGGTCCGATGAAAGACGGGTCGATACCCGCTTCGATGGCCGACGGCAGCTCCAGAATTACCGATCCGAGAATAGACGGTATGGAAATTAAAAAAGCGAATTTCACCGCAAAATCTCTCCGCAAGCCGGTAACTAAACCGCCGACTAAAGTTGATCCCGATCTGGATATCCCCGGGCAGATGGCGATTCCCTGAAGCAAACCGACAAATATGGCATTGCGAAAGTTCATCTTCTCAATGCCCTTATTGGCCGTTCCAATTCGCTCTGCAAGAAACATGATGAAGCCGGTGATGATAAAGCCTGTGCCGATGGAAACCAATGACAGATACAATCCGTTGAAAAAGTCGTTAAACAGCAGTCCGATCAACGCAGTCGGAATGGTGGCCACGATGATCATGACGCCCAATTTTCTGACCGGCCTCTCCGCAAGACGCAATCCTTTTCCCGTACAGAGATCTTTTATGGTCAGCGCCAGCTCGACGATCAGTTCCCAGATATCCTTCCAGTATATAACGAACACAGAAACCAACGTACCAACGTGCAGAAGCACAGTAAAAAGCAATACTTTATCGCTTTCGACTTCAAAGAAATACTGCAGAAGAGCCAGATGCCCCGAGCTGCTTATCGGCAGGAACTCCGCCAGCCCCTGTACTAATCCCAAAATGATTGCTTCAAAGTAACCCAACTGTATTTACCCCCTATTTGTTTGTAATATATCCTTTTTCCGCAAGGGCTTCAGCACAGAGCACTGCGCCGCCTGCTGCGCCTCTGACCGTATTATGCGCAAGGCCGATGAATTTAAAATCGTATACCGTATCTTCTCTCAGTCTGCCTATGCTTACGCCAAAACCGTTCTCAAAGTCGACGTCCAGCTTAACCTGCGGGCGGTCGTCTTCTTCCCTGTACTGAATAAACTGTTTCGGCGCGTTAGGAAGTTCTGCCTCCTGCGGAAATCCCTTGTATTCTCTCAGCTTTTGAATCAGCTGTTCTTTTGTCGGTTTTTTCCTGAACTTGACAAAGACAGCGGCCGTATGTCCGTCCAATACCGGTACTCTTACACACTGGCAGGTGATCGTCGGTTCCTTCGCCTTGACGATCTGGCCGTTTTCTATGTGTCCCAGGATACGCAGAGGTTCCTGTTCGCTCTTCTCCTCTTCGCCTCCGATATACGGGATGATGTTCTCCACCATTTCCGGCCAGTCTCCGAAAGTCTTTCCTGCTCCGGAAATGGCCTGATAAGTGGTAACAACCAGTTCATAAGGCTCAAATTCGGCCCACGCTGCCAAAGCCGGCACATATCCCTGTATGGAGCAATTGGGCTTTACCGCGATAAATCCTCTCTCGGTCCCCAGCCTCTCTTTTTGATAGCGGATAACGTCAAAGTGATCGATATTGATCTCGGGGATCACCATCGGCACGTCCGGAGTCCATCGATGAGCGCTGTTGTTGGATACTACCGGCGTTTCCGTCTTGGCGTATGCTTCTTCTATGGCGCGGATCTCCTCTTTGGACATGTCCACCGCGCTGAATACAAAATCGACCGTCGAAGCTACCGCTTCAACGTCTTTCACGTCCATCACCTTTATCTGTTTAACCGCCTCCGGGATCGGTGTAGTCATCTTCCACCTGCCGCTGACAGCTTCTTCATAAGTCTTCCCCGTGCTCCGCGCGCTGGCCGCAATCGTCGTCACCTCAAACCACGGATGATTTTCCAAAAGTGAGATAAATCTCTGGCCGACCATGCCTGTTCCGCCTAAAATGCCGACCTTCAATTTCTTTTCAAACTGTCTCATTGTCCTATCTCCTTTACATATACCTCGCCTTATCAATCATATCGTAATATTTTACCATTTATTCATCTATCTTTCAACATCTTGTTTTTCAAACAAACCGAGCCGCCGCAGCGGTTTCCGGGCAACCCCTTTCTGCGTTTCTCCGGCAAGAAAAAAACGCTGCACAGACCACAAGAACCAATCGGGTTCTCGATACAAAAGATGCTCTGTGCAGCGGCTCGAAATGGAAAACGCTCTTTTATCCGTATGTGAATTTTTTCGGACCCGCGCTTATTCCAATGCCCGGATCTTTTCTTTGAAGTCCTTATCCAGTTTGTAGCAGCGATTTACCGTCGACGCTGCTACCGTCTTCAGGTTATCAAGATTGATGTTCAGCGTATGCATGGAAGTACAGCCAAAGAAGCAGTGATCCCGAAGCACTTCTACACTCTCCGGAACGGTTATCGACTTGATCTCTTTCTTGAAGCCAAAGGCATACTGTCCGATTTCTTTGACCGGTTTTCCTGCGATCTCAGCCGGTATGACGACATCCGCGTCGTGACCGGCGTAACCGGTAATTTCTATGCGGTCCGCGTATTCGTTATAGTCGAACTCCTCGGTAATGCCCGGTTTGGAATACTTCCGAAGCATATAATAGTCCAATATCTTCTCCGTCATGTCGCCGAACACCGGTCCGGTCAAAACCTGGTGCATGCGCAGATCTCCACCGAAGTTGGCTTCGATAATTTCCGCTTCGTTTTCGTCATCTATGGCGATATCCCAGGAAATGAGTTTGATCTTCGGTATATCGTAATGAGCCTTTTCCGCGGTCTTCAGTACGCTGTCAAAGCACGGTACCTGCGCAAATCCGCCCTCGCCCAGCTTTACGCCCGACGGCAGTTCCGTAATCCTGCGGCGATCGATATCCAAAGCCCACGGCAGAACGGAACCGTCCATATTCACACCAAGGAGACAGCCGCCGTGCTTGTAGTTGTCCACTCTCACGTTAGGACTTCCTACCTTGATCAGTGCGGCCGCCGGAATAAATTTTCCTTTGTAAAGAAACGTGGTCAGTCTGACCGTGTTCACTGTGCTCTGATTGAGAGCCGCCATTTCCGGATGCTGGCGGATCGCCTTCTGTACGACAAAGAGTCTGCCTTTTTCACAAAAGACCTTTGTCAGCTCTTCCTCTGTGGCGCTGGAGAAAAATTCCACGCCTTTTCCGCCTGCAAGACCACTTGGCTTTACGACGATTTCCCGTCCGCCGTTCAGCGTCTCGAGACAGATATCCACCGCCTCCTTCAGAGAAATATGATTGGAATCCCTGTCGTAGTAAAGGCCTTCTATCTTTCTGACGATGGTATCCGGCTGTTTAACGTTGGACAAAAGCACAGGCAGATAGGCCTTATTCTGAAAAGCCGTGATGTATTTCTGCGGCGCCGTATTCGGCCTTAAGTAAAACTTGGTAATATAATGGGGAACATATCTCGGATCGAAAATACCGGAACGATTGTAGAACGCCTGAAACGCCCGATAATCGATCTTGCCCATAAACTCGTATTTCTTCCAGAATGCGTCTATTTCCTCTTTCTGTTCTTTCGTCAGAGGCTTGTCGTCCGGCAAAGCATAGTTTTCGTCTTCTTTCTTGGCGATTCTGATGGTGGCTTTGCGAAATTCCAGTTCCTTTTGCAGATTGAATTTTCGCGCTTCGTATTCTTTGTTGATAACTTCGTTTTCTTTTCCTTTACTTTTACTCCTGAATAAACCCATACATTTCCTCTCTTCTATTCCATAGTCTGTTTCGCCTAATCTACCCCGGACGACTTCCAGAGTCCGCGAAAATACATACGAGATGCCTCTGCTTCTGATCTTGTCAAATACCTCTTTAACCATATAACCCATCTGCTTTCTCTATACGATTTGTGTTTACATTACTTGTGCAGAAAAATATCGTATTTATTATAGCGAAAAAAGATGAAGCAGAGATAAAAAAAATCTAAAATTTGCCATAAAAAATTCCATATATATTATAAACACTACCACAAAAAATGCAATATTCCATCTGTCAATATTCCCCACAAGGTGAACAAAATTTCCCAATATCGAATATGATAATAAAAAGTCTTTAGCAGAAAGGAGCTGCCTATGTCATTATTCAAAGGTTCCGGTGTAGCTCTTGTTACACCTTTTAAGGACGGAAGGGTCGATTACGATGCGCTGCAGCGGCTTATCCAGTGGCAGATCCAGTCCGGTACCGACGCCATCGTCGTCTGCGGCACTACCGGAGAAGCTTCTACCCTGACTGCCGTTGAAAAGCTGTCGATCATTGAATTTACCGTTAAAACAGTCGACCGACGCATACCGGTAATCGCCGGAGCCGGCAGCAACGATACCGCCCATTCCATGTACTTAGCCAAAGAAATCCAGTATTCCGGCGCAGACGGACTGCTGATCGTCACTCCGTACTACAATAAAGCCACCCAGAAGGGACTGATCGAGCACTATACCAAAATTGCCGACTATACCGATCTGCCGGTCATCATGTACTCGGTAAAGAGCAGAACCGGCGTGAATATAGAACCGGAAACCGTTTTGGAACTCAGCAAGCATCCAAACATCGCAGGGATCAAAGAGGCCAGCGGAGATATCTCTCAGATCTGCAGAATCGCGGCACTGACCGGACGGGATTTCGATCTCTATTCCGGAAACGACGATCAGACCATACCGATCATGTCTGTGGGCGGTATCGGATGCATTTCCACGGCGGCTAACATCATTCCTGCAGAATATCACCAGATGACCACTGATTTTCTGAAAGGCCGATACAAGTCTGCCGCAAAGTCGCAGCTTGCCATGATTCCGCTGATCCGCGCCCTGTTTAAGGAAGTCAATCCGATTCCGGTAAAGGCCGCGCTGAATATCATGGGCTATATTGAACGGGAATATCGTCTGCCGATGTGCGAACCTTCCAATGAAACGCTCTACTGTCTGTACGACGAAATGGCCCGCTACGGCATCAAAGTAAAGTAGTTTTCCGTTTTTAATCAGGACAGCCGTCCGGCCCGAAACACCATCTCGCGGCTGTCCTCCTTTCAGTTCTGCCGTCATGTAAAAAAGACCCGCGCTGTCTTTCAGCACAGGTCTTCTCCTGCAATGCTAATTCTTCAATTAAGCTTCTGCTACGACTTCCTTTCCGTCGTAATAATTGCAATTCGGGCACACTCTGTGCGGAAGCTTTGGTTCATGACACTGCGGGCAGATTGAAAGTCCCGGCAGCGATTTTTTCATGTTCTGAGATTTTCTCTTGTCTCTTCTTGCTTTAGAGGTTTTCCTCTTTGGAACTGCCATTGTCTACACCTCCCTGTTTTTCTTGTTATATTTAAACTTCATCGTTCATGTCAACTTCTAAAGTATATACTTAACGCCTCGCAAAGTCAACATTATTTTGCAGATTTCTGCGCAATATTGTAGGTATCTCTTGCGATCATCAATTCCTCGTTGGTCGGAATCAGAAGAAGTTTAACCTTGGAATCCTCTGTGGAGATGACGGTCTCCTTGCCCCTGATCTTGTTTTTGATCAGATCCAGCTTGATTCCCAGATTCCCCAGATCCGTGCAGATCAGTTCTCTCATGTTCATGTCGTTTTCACCGACTCCGGCTGTAAATACGATAGCATCTACGCCGTTCATCTCCGCAATGTACGCGCCAATGTAGAAGCGAACTTTCTTAGCGAATACCCGAAGAGCCAGAGCCGCTCTCGCGTTGCCCTCGGCTACGGCTTCTTCCAGATCTCTGAAGTCGCTGGAAACGCCGGAAATTCCCAGAACGCCGGACTTCTTATTCAGAATCTCGTTAACCGCGCCCTGCGGCAGATTTTCTTTCTGACGGATATAGGTTACGATTGCCGGGTCGATATCGCCGCTTCTCGTTCCCATTACCAGTCCTTCAAGAGGAGTAAATCCCATGGAAGTATCTATGCATCTTCCGTGTTTAATTGCCGATACAGACGCTCCATTGCCCAGATGGCAGGTGATCAGCTTCAAATCGTTGATGTTGACATTGAGCATAGAAGCCGCTCTCTGTGCTACATATTTATGGGAAGTTCCGTGGAATCCGTATCTTCTGATTCCGTACTTTTCGTAGTATTCATACGGAATTGCGTAGATATAGGATTCAGGCGGCATCGTCTGATGGAAAGCCGTGTCGAAAACAGCTACCATCGGCGTATCCGGCATCAGTTCCTGGCAGGCCGCAATACCGTACAGATTCGGGGTATTGTGCAGCGGCGCCAGTTCAACGCATTCTTCCAACGCTGCGATGACTTTCTCGTCGATGAGTACAGATTCAGCGAACTTTTCTCCTGCATGAACAACACGATGACCTACCGCGCCGATATCAGCCATAGAAGAAACTACACCGTACTCTGCATTCTGAACGGCATCCAGCACCTGTTTGATCGCGTCCTTGTGATCCTTCATCGGTACTTCCTTTTTAACCTTATCCATTCCGATCTTCTCGTGGGTAATCACAGAACCGTCCATGCCGATTCGTTCAACCAGGCCTTTACAGAGCAGGGTTTCATTCTCCATATCCAAAATCTGATATTTCAGCGAAGAACTTCCGCAGTTGATTACTAAAACGTTCATTCCAAATCCTCCATATTTTCTTCCTATATTGACCTTAAAATTATACACCTCAGACCCCGTAAAATCAAGGAATTTTTGGAATTCGGCTTCTGTCTTGAACCCGGTCTTAGGTGAAATATTGCAGGCCGTTCGCGGGGCATTTTTTCACAAAAATCCTATCTCGGAAATTCTCTTACAACTAAGCAGCCTTGTGCATTCTCCGCAGGCTGCCTTCACCGCCGATCCGCTGCATTCGGCCGCATCACATAATCCGAACACGCGTAAAGATCCTTTCCGGCTATAATATTGTAAATATCCGAAGCCAAAATATCCTTCTGCAATGTCTTTTGAATCTCCGGATACCGCCCAGCTTCTTTGTTAATGTTGGTTATAACCGGCAGCAAAGCGCACTCTTTTTTTTTCATTTCCTTTAAAAATGCAGCTCCCGTTCGGTCAAAAGCCAGCACCCGTATATAAGGCTGTCCTTCTCTCGCATCCGGTTCGTCGATGTCCAAAAGCACCTGTGTTAAAAGCCGGGAAATGCGGCTGTGGGTATAAGCTTTGGATTTTACTCGCATGATCAGCTGCTCTGCCGACGACGCGCAGCGAACTTCTTTCTTCAGCTTGTTGCCCAGTCCTTCTCCGGCGGAAAACATCTGTTCCAGCCGAGAACCGTCGGTCTGAAGAATCCGGGAACTTACAAGTTCCCAGTATATCCTGCTCATCCGCGCAAATCTCTCCGGTTCCCTCTCAGCAAGCTCACTGCGGATCTGCGAGGCGCTTTGATGATAACCGTCGCCTTTGCGCCTCGTCGTATAGGGTTCTATCCTTCTCAATCGCTTCAGGTACTCTACGGCCAAAATATTGTTGGGCTCCCTAAGGGCGGAAAGATCAAAATCCCCGCCGATCTGCTCTACCGTTCTCTGACGCGCTTTTGGATAGACTTCTCCCGCTTTGACAAGAGCCTGAACTTTCTGGTGAATTTCTCTGTCGAAGCGCAGAAGAAAATCGGCCGCCCGGCGAAGCTCTCCTATATCGCCGCTTTCGCTGCCGAAAGCAATACGGTCGATACAGCCGAATCCCTCTAAAATATCCACGCCGCCCCTGGCAAAATATTCCGCGCTGCTGCAGGAAAAAACCACCGGCAGCTCCACCACCAGATTGACGCCCTGTTTCACCGCCGCTTCCGCCCGCGTCCACTTGTCCTGTACTGCGGGAATCCCTCTCTGCGTAAAGTTCCCGCTCATCACGGCGACACAGACGTCTGAACCGGTTTCTTCCATCGCTTTGTCGATCAAATACTGATGTCCCTGATGAAAGGGATTGAATTCCGCAATAATTCCTAAACTCTTCATGCCTCTTATCATATCACAAAACAGCTCAGGGAAAAAGCCAATATTCCGCTGATAACTCCCTGCGACAGCTTCATCTTGAACAGCTGCCACAGACTCACGCCGCAGCCGTACAGCATGCTCATGGACTGCCCCATTACAGAAAGACCACCGAAAGACACGATAAAAGAAGCCAGCGCCGCTTTGGAAGCCTCGCTGCAGCTGCAGACCGAAAGGCTGCTGCAGCCCACCGTCATTTCCAGAATTCCTTTGGCCAGAGCCGCGCCCTCTCCTCCGGGCAGCATGCTGAGCGCTCCGGAAAACTGAAGCAGATCCGTCGCAATCATAAAGATAACGATATAGGCCAAAATTATGGCAATGGAACGGAAGCTGTCCAATATGCTGTCGGTCAGCAGATTATAATAGCTGTCGCCGCGGCCCGAAGCGCTGCTCTTCACCGGCTTGGCTCCCGCTTTTTTTGCTCCGTAGAACGCGCTGTTGATCAGAGCGCCGCCGTAATGGCTTATACACAGAACAAGGCCCAGACGATGAGAACCGAGAAACCCTACGCCCACCGCGCCGACGAGAAAAGCCGGTCCGGTTACCATACTGTAGCTGAGAATCCAGTTCATCTGGTCTCTGTCGATCAGACCCGCCCGATAGTAATCACCTGTAATTCGCGCTCCCATTGGGTAACCCGACAGCAGCGCCATTACAAACGGATAGATTTTCGGCGATATCCGGCTGACCATCCCGGTTTTTTTCAGGAAATTCGCAGCGATAAAAAAAGGAAATAGGGTAGGAACCACCGAGTTCAGCCAGATATTTACGGCTTCCCTGGACGCCTGAGCCGTTATTTCGGGAAAGACGACCATGATCAGGCAGCACAGTATAGCGCCGCCTACGACAAATCTGTTCTTGTTTTTTTCACTTTTAAGTACATGAAAACCCATAGTAGAGCATATTCTCCATCTATGGGTTTTATTCCTGTTCCCTATTCGACCGGCGATTCTTCCTGATCCTGACGGATATAGACGGAATCCTCTCCGTTCTGCGTACGATAGGCCATCTCTTTGATTTCGTCCCGATTGTTCTGGAGCACACCGCCGATCTCCTCGAAAGATTTCTCCAGATTAGCGTACATCTCTCCGAAATATTTCAGGTTCAGATCATCCATCTTTGCCTGCATATCGTAGAGCATCTTGTCCACATAATCGTATGTACGCATCTTCAATATCCTGGCGTATTCCTCCGCATTCTGCCGAATCTCATCGGCCAGTTTCTGCGCCCGCAGCGTTATGTCGTCTGTTTCCACCAGATAATCCGCCTGCTTTTTAGCCTCTACAATGATCTTCTCGTACTCCGACTTTGCCTCGCCCAAGATCCGTTCTTTCTCGTCCTTCACCCATTTGGCCTGTTGAACGTCATCCGGCAGGCTCAGCCTGATCTCACGGACAATCTCCAGAACTTCGTCGGCATCGACCATGATCTTTCCCGTCAGAGGCAAACCCGGCGCGGTATCGACGATGTCTTCAATTTCTTCCAATAATTCCAATACGGTCATCCCATCCTCCTGTTATCTTCTGCTAAACTTGGCTTTTATCCGGTCCATTATGTGCTCCGGCACCAGACCGTCCACACATCCGTTCAGGGAAACGACTTCCTTGATCATACTGGAACTGATAAAAGAGTATCTGGGACTGGTCATCAGGAACACCGACTCAATCCCCTTATCAAAGAGACAGGCGTTCATCTGAGCCATCTGTATCTCGTATTCAAAATCCGAAGTGGCTCTCAGTCCCCTGACCACGGCGTCAAAGTGGTTTCGATTGACGTAATCGGCCAGAAGACCTTCAAAGGAATCCACCCTCACGTTTTCCAAATCAGAAGTTACCTCCTGAATCATCTCGACTCTTTCTTCTCTGGTAAACAGAGGATTTTTGTTGGGATTGACAATGACACCCACCACCAGTTCGTCAAACATCTTGGATGAACGGGTGATGATATCCAGATGTCCGTTGGTCATCGGATCAAAAGATCCCGTATACAGTGCTCTTGTTGTCATTCTTCCGCCTCCTCCGCATACCTGTAGATGCTGATCATAACTCTGCCGTATTTCCGTTCTTTGACCCTGATCAGCCTTCCCACTCTCTGCGGCATTTCCTCTCTCGTGCCGTGCTCTGCTACTATTATACCTTCATGGGACAATAAATCAAGAGTGTCTATCTGTTCCAGGCATTTTTCGTACACGCCGCTGCTGTAAGGCGGATCGAGAAAGAAGATATCCGCCTGCTCCCGGATTCTTCCCAGCGCACGGCTGTAATCTCCGGCCAGAATAACTGATTTGTCCTCCGCGCCGCATTTTTTTACGTTCTTTTTTACCAATTCCAGGCTCTGTCTGGAGTTATCGCAAAAATAGCACCGCTTCGCTCCCCTTGACAGAGCTTCGAGACCCAGGTTTCCGGTTCCCGCAAACAGGTCCACGCAGACCGAATCCCAGATGTCGTTCATCAGAAGATTGAAAACGGCTTCCTTTACTTTGTCGGAAGTCGGTCTCACCTCATAGCCTACCGGACTCTCAAGCTTCCTTCCCTTATAGATCCCCGTAATTATCCTCATAGTCGAATACCACGCTTTCTTCAAAGATTGTCGTTATGCCGATATCGCAGATAACGATATCGCCCATCCTCTCCTCCGTTTTTTCACAGCGATGCACCGGTTTTTCACAGTGAAAAGCCACCGTAAGATCCGCCTTCACCGAAGGCGGCAGTTCCCCGATCTCTCCGCTCATATTGCCGGAAAGTCCGCTTGGGATATCCAAAGAGGCGGTAAACGCCTCCGAACGATTGATCATTTCAACGGCTTCCGCAGCAAATCCGGTAAGTTCTCCGTGAAAGCCTGTCCCGAAAATGGCGTCGACGATCACATCTTCTTTTCTCAGTTCGACGGGACAGCTTCTGTCGAAGATTTTGGCCCGCTTCTCGATCAGACGGAAGCTCTTCCTGGCGTCTTCCGTAACCGGCGGACCTTCGACCAACACGACGATGGTTTCAAAGTCCACTTCAAGAAAATTTCTCGCTATAACAAATCCGTCGCCGCCGTTGTTGCCTTTTCCGCAGAAGATCACCGCTCTCTTCATCTGCTGTCGGTAGTAGAATATGAGGTTGGCAGCTCCGCATCCGGCGTTTTCCATCATCTGGTGATAAGAAAGACCTCGCTGATCAGCCATCTGTTCCAGCTGCTTCATTTCCTCACAGGTGATGAGCTCTCTTTTATATAAATCCTCCATAAACTCCTCCTGCTGCGGCTGCCCGGGTTCTTACAGGCCGCCGGTATGATCTCTGCGGCAGTGAATCCGAACCGCTGGTTCATTATACCATTTTTTTTACCATATGACTATAATATTTTCCGACTTACGCTCCTTTCTCCGCAAAGAAAAGAACCATCTCAAAGTGAATTGAGACGGTCCCTTCCGTTTCGCTTAAATCAATAAGCTCTGCTCATCGGGTTATTTTCCGGCTAACTGCTGTTCAGCCATCTCTACAAGCTTCTTGGTCATATAGCCGCCTACATAACCGTTCTGTCTTGCAGTCATGTTACCCTTATCGGCCTGTTCGTAGTTGGAAAGGCCCAGTTCGTTTGCAACCTCAGTCTTAAGGTTCTTCAATGCCGGCTTAACGTTGGCATTGTTTGCTTTCTGCTGTAAATTCATAATGTTTTCACCTCCTGTTTACGTTATTAATTTAACCCGGCAGGAGATTTCTATGTCTTGTAATTTCTGGATAGTTCCCGGGTTCCGAACTTATTGAAATTCAAAGGTTTTACCGACTTACAGCTCCAGCTTTATCTCTTCTCCGAACATTTTTTTGACCCGTTCCTTCAATTTTTGATATTTTTCTTTCGACAGAGTCGGATCTTCTTCGATAATTTTTTTTGCCGCTTCCTTCGCTTTCTCCAGAACGTCGCCGTGACGAATCAGGTCGCTCAGATGCAGTTCCGGCAGTCCGTGCTGCCGGGTGCCGAAAATTTCTCCGGGTCCCCTCAGCCGCAGATCTGCCTCAGCGATCTCAAAGCCGTCGCTGCTCCTGCACATAATCCGGTTCCTCTCTTTGGCCGTTTCGCTGTCGCTCTGACAGATCAGGAAGCAATAAGAAAGGGCTTCTCCTCGGCCCACACGTCCGCGGAGCTGATGCAGCTGGGCCAGTCCGAACCGCTCGGAGTTCTCGATAACCATGACACTGGCATTTGGTACATTGATCCCCACTTCGATGACCACAGTGGAGATCAGCAGATCGATACTGCCGGCGGCAAAATCCTTCATGATGGCATCCTTTTCGTCCTGCTTCATTTCGCCGTGAACAAGCGCGACGCGAAAATCCGCGAAAAGTTCTTTCAGCTCGCGGTGAAGCCGCTCTGCCGATTTTGCTTCTATTTTATCCGATTCCTCGATCAGCGGGGCGACTACATAAGCCTGACGCCCCTGTTCCATCTGTTCTCTGACAAAGCGGTATACCTTTCTTCGTCCGGATTCATCGGTCTGCACGGTTCTGACCGGCTGTCTGCCGGCCGGCATGGTTCGGATCTGCGAAATATCCAGATCACCGTAGAGAATCACGGCAAGAGTCCGCGGAATAGGCGTAGCTGTCATGACTAAGACGTTGGGATTTTCTCCCTTTTGAGTCAGAAGGCTTCTCTGACTGACGCCGAAACGGTGCTGTTCATCCGTAATGACCAGCCCAAGATTTTTAAACTGTACATCCGGACTGATCACGGCGTGGGTACCCACCAATACCTGTATTTCTCCCGACTGCAGCTGGGTTAAAACCTGGTTCCGCTCGGATTTTTTCATGCTGCTGCAGAGCAGACCGACTCGAATTCCATATGGGGAAAAATCAGAGGACAGCGACTGCAGATGCTGTTTTGCCAACAGCTCGGTCGGCGCCATCATCACACTCTGAAAACCGTTTTCTGCCGCCGCGAACATGGCCAGTTCCGCTACGGCAGTCTTTCCGCTCCCTACGTCCCCCTGAACCAGCCTGTTCATCGCCCGTTCTGACGCCAGATCGCTTTTTATCGCCTCCCAGGCGCTCTTCTGGCCTTCTGTCAGTTCAAAAGGAAGCCCTTGGATAAATCGGTCGCTGCACCTTCCGTCGATGACTGCTCCCTTTCCGTCGCGTCTTCTGTCGTTCTTGATGAAAAGAAGTCCCGTTTCCAGCGTCAGCAGTTCCTCGAAGATGAGTCTGAATTTCCCTTCAAGAACCTGTCTTCCGTCGTCGGGGAAGTGAACGTTCTTTATGGCGTAAGCCGGATCTGCCAGCCGATTTTGCTCGACGATTTCCCGGGGCAGCCATTCTCTCACAGAGGGATAAAGTTCCTTTAGCTGAAGCTGCAGTTTTCGGATTTCATTTGCAGATATGCCGTTAATCTGAGGATACACCGGAAGAATTCCCCGTATATCGCCGGGATCGCCCAGAGGATGAAACTCCGGATGAACCATCTGCAGCCTGCCGAAGTTCTCCGTTACCCGTCCGTAAAATGAGTATTCCTTGTTGACAGAAAAAAGATTTGCGATATATCTTCCGTTAAAAAAAACCACTTCCATGGTTCCGCTGTCGTCAGCGACCAGCAGGTTCAGCGGCGTATTTTTTTTGTAGGGATTTCCCGAATACTTTCTGGACAGCACCTTCGCCTGTATTAGATAGTCCTGCCCCGGCTGCAGCTGATCTATTCTCGTCTCCCTGCGGCGGTCTTCGTATTTTCTTGGAAAAAAACAGAGCAGATCCTCCAGGGTTCGGATGCCGTTCTTCTGGAGTATCTCCGCTTTTTTCGGCCCTACGCCTCTGAGGACGCTTATCTTATCCTTCAGTTCCATATCTCTTGATAACCTCCAGATTTCTCCGCGCCACCTGTCTGGACTTTACGCCGGCAATTCTGATCTTGATCTGATTGGGCTTTTTCTTCTGTTTCTGATAAATGGTGTCCGCAATGTAGTCGGCTACGGCATCGGTCAGTTTCCTTATACTCGTACCGAATTTTACGATAACGCTGAATTCGATGTCTACGCTGTCCCCGTCAAAGCTGGGTTCAACTTCGATGTTTCCGGCAAAATCGGAAATACTGAATTTAGCGTCGCTGCCGATCTGCCGGCCCTTTTTCGTCGAAGGCCACACCTTGTTCCGACACGATGCCTGCTGAAAGCTGTCCGCGATTATCTGCGCAAAGAGTATGTTGGAAACAGAAATTGTTCCCAGTTCCGTTTCTCTCGATAAAGTCAACCTGTCACCTCCGTTCAGCCGTATAGACTTAGTTTACCTTCTGCGCCGCAGAAAAACAAGGAAAAATCTCTCGCCGCCGGGGCAGAATGCCGTCCGTCCCAAAAGATTTTCAAAATTTGCGAAGCCGTGTAACAAACCTCTTCTCTTCCGCATAAAGTAAAGCGGGTGTTTTTATGGGAAATAATAATAGAAAGAGAAAACCGATATGCAAATACAAAGATGCCAAAGACATCGGCTTCGTCCTCATCGTCTTCGGTATCGTCACCGTGTGCGCATTTTTCCTTCCGCCCAAGGCTTGGATTCTCCTCCTTGGCGCAGTTCTCGTCGTGTGCGGCATCAGTCTGTTTCGCCACTACTGATCCAGGTTTCTGCCGCATAAAAAAACGACAGAACATTTCTGTTCTGCCGCTTCAGACCAATTTCAAAATTAGATGGCACGGTTTATCTTACCTGATCTGATGCATCTCGTACATACATTCGCTCTTCTAACTGTACCATTATCGTTGATTTTTACAGTCTGGATATTCGCATTCCACTTTCTTCTCGTGTGTCTGTTCGAGTGGGATACGTTGTTTCCGGAAACCTGTCCCTTTCCGCAAATCTCGCACTTTCTTGACATCTACCGCACCTCCTTTATATCTTAAGCATGTAGCATATTCCTGCAATTTCATTTGATTCGCACTGAACGGACTATATTATACCACACAGCGTGCGGTGATTACAAGCATTTTTTTTAAATTCCGTCGTCTGTACGGCAATGCACATTCAACGGGCCTACTCCCAGGCGATAACCGGTTTTTTCTCACGGATGGATGCCTGAAGGTCCAGCGCCCTCTGATTGGTGCTGCCGCGAAAAAGCAGTGTCAGATCCCGATGTTCTTCCTCGTATCTGCCGTCTATGAGAACATCGACCAACCGCAGAAGTTCTGCCAGTTTTTCGTCCGCTCGGGCTTTTTCCGTCAGTTCTTCAAAAGTATAGCCGGAATACAGGATGATGTGCAGATTCCGCTCTTTAATTCCCCGTGCAAGGGTGAGAAATCCGTCGGTCTGGCAGATCGGCTCCCCTCCGCTGAAGGTTACGCCGGAAAGCAGCGGGTTTTCATCTATTGCGGCGAGAATCCGTTCCACGCTGCAGTCGTAACCGCCGGAAAAATCGTGAGTCGGCTGATTATGACAGCCGGGACAGCGATGCGGACAACCCTGGCAGAATACGACAAATCGGATCCCCGGTCCGTCCACAATGGATTCCCTGACTACGCCGGCCAAACGAATAGATACGTCTTCTGTCGTCATATTCTCTCAAATCCCTCTCCGATACCGTGCTTTACTCTGTCTCTTTCTTCTGCCGTTTTGGCATCGTTCCAGTGCTCCATGGTACCGACCAGATAACCGGTAATTCTCCGAATTCTCTCAAAATCAGGGTTTCCGTCGCCTTCTCTTCTGCCGCAGGCCGGGCACTCGTTGTCGATAATCCCCGTGTAGCCGCAGACCGGATCTCTGTCCACCGGATGATTGATGGAACCATAGCCGATACCGCTTTCCTTCATACAGCGAACCACCTTTTCAAAGGCTTCCAGGTTCTTCAGCGGATCCCCGTCCAGTTCGATATAAGAGATATGGCCTCCGTTAGTCAGTTCATGGAACGGCGCTTCTTTCTTGATCTTGTCGAAAGCGTTGATCGGATAGTAAACCGGAACATGGAAGCTGTTGGTGTAGTATTCCCGGTCGGTTACACCCGGAATCACGCCGTATTTCTCCCGGTCTATGCGAACAAACCTGCCGGAAAGTCCTTCCGCCGGAGTGGCGATCAGCGACCAGTTGAGTCCCGTCCTCCGCGATTCCTCGTCCATACGTTTGCGCATATAGGCCACAATCTCCAGTCCCAGACTTTCCGCTTCTTCAGATTCGCCATGATGACTGCCGATCAGCGCCTTCAGGCATTCTGCCAGACCGATAAAACCTATGGTAAGCGTTCCGTGCTTCAGCACCTCTCCTACCGTATCATCCGGTTTTAACTTGTCCGAATCGATCCATATTCCCTGCCCCATCAGGAACGGGAAGTTCTTAACCTTTTTCATCGACTGGATTTTCAATCTCTCGTTGAGCTGACCGATCGCCACGTCGATCATGTGATCGAGGCTCTCGAAAAACAGGTCTACGTCGCCTTTGGCCTTGATAGCCAGCCGCGGCAGGTTCAGAGAAGTGAAAGAAAGATTCCCTCTTCCGTACACGATCTCTCTCGACGGATCGTATACGTTACCGATAACTCTGGTACGGCATCCCATGTACGCGCACTCCGTTTCCGGGTGTCCTTCCCGGTAGTACTGAAGATTGAACGGCGCGTCGAGGAAGGAGAAGTTAGGGAACAGCCTTTTGGCGGAAACCCGGCAGGCCAGCTGGAAGAGATCGTAGTTCGGATCTTCCGGATTGTAGTTGACACCTTCCTTTACCTTGAATATCTGTATAGGAAAAATCGGCGTTTCGCCATTCCCCAAACCGGCTTCTGTAGCTTCCATGATGCACTCCATGACCAGACGTCCTTCCGGAGAAGTGTCTGTGCCGTAGTTGAGCGAGCTGAACGGTACCTGCGCGCCCGCCCGGGAATGCATGGTGTTCAAATTGTGAATCAGCGCTTCCATGGCCTGATAGGTCTTTCTCCTGATCTCCTTGTCCGCAAAGCGTACAGACAGCGTCTGTATCTTTTCGATCTGCTCCGGCGTGCCAAACCCGGACAGACGTTCTGCTTCCTTTTGCCGGTAAGCGCCGCTGTCCGCCATAGTCGGATACAGTCCTGTTTCGTCTTCGATCTCCTCGCATATTTTCTTTGCCGTCTCCGTACCGTCCTCGGCATCGCACAGACCCTCGAGCAGCTTGCCCAGATTGGTATAGTAGAGCTTGCGGTAGGATTTTTTCACACCCGGCGCCATGCTGTAATCGAAATTAGGCACAGACTGACCACCGTGCTGATCGTTCTGATCGGACTGAATAGCGATGCAGGCCAGAGCCGCATAACTTTCGATGTCGTTTGGTTCTCTCAGATGGCCGTGCCCGGTGGAAAAACCGTTTTTCAGAAGCTTTACCAGGTCGATCTGACAGCAGGTCATGGTCAGTGTGTAGAAATCCATATCGTGGATGTGAATATCGCCGTTATCGTGGGCCTTGGCATATTTAGGATCGATCACGTACATTTTATAGAATTCTTTCGCGCCCTCTGATCCGTATTTCAGCATAGTGCCCATGGCCGTATTTCCGTCGATATTGGCGTTCTCACGTTTTACGTCGTTGTCTTTAGCCTCCTTAAAGGTCAGATCCTCATAGATACGCATCAGCTTAGTATTCATCTCTCTGACTCTCGTACGTTCGGCCCGATAAAGGATGTATTCTTTCGCCGTTCTGGCGTGTCCGTTTTCAATCAATATCTTTTCTACTGCATCCTGTATCTGTTCCACCGTCGGTGTCGCGTTGTGACACACCTCAAGAAGGTAGAGTTCTACCTGCCGCGCCAGATACGCGGACATCTCCCTGTCTTTTCCGCCGAGGACTTTGGCAGCTTTGTAGATAGCCTCTGTGATCTTGTCCACATCGAAGTCCGCCATCCTCCCGTCTCTCTTGATAATCTTTTTAATACTTTCCATATATTCCCCTCCAACATACAAGATGTAGTATCTTTCCCAAAATAATCCATGCAGATTATACTATTAACGCGGATATAAGTCAATAGGAATTATCTGGCCTGTCAAGCTGGACAATTCGACAACGCGGATAAAATCAGGACCAAAAACGCAATAAATGAATGGCCTTTTCCATATTTCAAACCGGTTTTGCATTCTCTCGGAAAAGTCCTGCAAAGAAAAAGAATCAGGTAATTTATGGAAAAAGGGATAGAAATATCTCTATAGAAAAAGAGCTGACGCTCTGCCATAATTACGGCCGCGCAGCTCCTGTGATTTCCCGTATTGATTTCTATTTCCGCCTGATTCGGTTAACTTATCCTTATTTGGCGTGAATCTTGTCGTAGTATTCGGCTCGAAGCATGGACTTCAACTGGAGGTTGACGTACTTACCGTTTTTCTTTCCCGCGTTGCGCATAAGACCTTCGTTAGAAAACCCGATTTTCTCGTACAGAGACGCCGCCACTTTGTTTTTCTCAAAGTGATCGATGGTTACCCGCTCCATGTGCAGATTGATAAACGCATATTCCAGAATCAGGCGCAGCGCTTCCTCGCCGTATCCCTTGCCCCGGTTGGACGGATCGGCGATGTAAATCCGAGTAATGTCCAGAGAATCGTCATCGCGATTGATTCGGGACAGATAGATTTTACCGATCGGCTTGTCCTCCGGCTTCAGCGTAATGGTAAACTGCAGCTTGGACGGATCCAGATTATACCGTACATACTCGGTGACGATCTGCTCATAAGTTCGATCCTCGTTCATTGTAAAAAACTCTGTCACTTCCGGCCGAATCTCCCACTGTGCAAAGTAAGTGCAGTCGTCGAATACCGTTTCTCTGACAATTAAGTTTTTCGATTCCATACTCATCTTCTCTCCCGCTTAAATCTTAAGATTGTGTGAAGTTTTGTAAAAACGCTACTAAATCCTCCACGATTATGGTATCATTATAAATGATTTTTCATACAAAGGAAATAAATATTTAAAATTTTTCATAAAAACTTAACACAAAGGAGATAACAATGAAGAAGCTGACAACTGCGATTTTACTCGTCGCGCTGGTTGGGACGGCTCTTTTTTCTCTGACGGCATGCAGCAGTGAAGAGGAAGAAGACCTCTCTTCAAAGGTAGAAGAAAAAGTGGCGGCTTACCGGACCGATCTGGAGGATTCTGCAGACACACTGACCTCTACCGTAGCGATTAAAGAATATCTGTCCAACTGGGCAAAAGAAAAAGGAATAACCTGCACTACAGACGGTCACGACAACGTGATTATGAGCGTAAAAGCCAGCGAGGAATACAAGGAAGCGGATCCTACGGTCATCGTGTGTTCCTACGATCCGAAACAATTCCGGACCTGCATCGATCCTATAGCGCTGTCCTTATATGCGGTAAAAAATAACGAATCTACCGGACGGCTTACCGTGATCTTTACCAGTGAGGACGGACATGACTTCTCCGGTATCCGCTCTCTGAACAGCAAATACTTCACCGACGACAGCAACGTATTCTGCGTAAACGGAGGAGATAAGAACATGTGGTCTACGAGTACGGCAGGCAGATCCTCCTACGACTTTTCCACTGAGGTAAGTTACACTGCGCCTGAAGGTGAAAAGGCTTACCGAATCCGGATTGAAGGCCTTCCCGGAGGAATCCCCGATTCCCGAATATCATCCTATCCTAATCCGATAAAGGAGATCGGTGATCTGCTGGCTTATTTCAAAACCAACTCATTGATCTACGAGCTGGCGGATATCCACGGTGGTGAAAGCGGAAACCTCTATCCAAAATCCGCATCGGTAACCGTCGTTATCGACGAAGACGATATCGAAAAATTCCAGAAGCGAATGGAAACCGCTATAGAAAACTACAATGACGATAATCTGGAAGATTATCCGGAAATGACCTATACTTACGAAGAAGTTGAGCTTCCTCGGCGGGTCATGACCCAGGAGCATCTCAACGAGTTCGTCAGCCTGCTCTATACTCTGATTGACGGTGTATATTCCCGGGATGACGACGATAATCAAGTGTCCATCACCAGTATCGGCTCCATAATAAAAAACGAAAACCGCTATACGATTTCCGCCGTAGGCAACAGTCTTTCCGAAGCGGATCTGACTGAAATTGACACAGCCTACAAGACAATCTGTGGTCTGGCCAATGTAAACTACAAAAAGACGGATAGCCAGAGCGGCTGGACTTCCGATTCGGATTCAGATCTGGCAAAGCAAGTTGCAGAGGCTTTCAATTCCTATTCCGGAGCGGATATGGAATACCGCGACTGCGTAGCCGCCACTAATGCCACTTATATCCAGGAAAAGAACGAGAACTGTAGTATTATCAGCGTTTCGGTAAATGAAAATCGACTGGAACGGTATACCGGCACACTCATCACCTTTTTACTGAATCAGACCCACGAAAATACGGAAGAATAAAATTCAGACAAAAGAGAGACCGCTCGGGAACTCGTTGTTCCCGAGCGGTCTCTCTTTTCTATACCTGCTTTTTAATCAAAAACTCCTAAAACTCCTGCAGAGCTTCTCTATTGCTTCTGCGCTGCCTCCTTTTTCCTGCTGGCGATATCCGCCGCAGCGGTAAACAGCACGTCGGTGGAAGAATTCAGCGCGGTCTCACAGGAATCCTGAATTACTCCGACGATAAAACCTACGCCTACCACCTGCATGGCCAGATCACTGGATATGCCGAACAGTGAGCAGGAGAGCGGAATCAAAAGCAATGATCCTCCTGCCACACCTGAAGCGCCGCAGGCGCTGACCGCTGACAGAACACAGAGAATTACAGCCGTAGGCAGATCTACGTCTATCCCTAAAGTGTGAGCCGCCGCTAAAGTCAAAACGGCGATCGTGATAGAGGCACCTCCCATATTGATCGTTGCGCCGAGAGGAATGGAAATTGAATAAGTATCCCGATCCAGCTTCAGCTCCTCACAGAGTCGCATATTAACTGGAATATTGGCCGCTGAACTTCTGGTAAAAAAAGCGGTGATGCCGCTGTCCTTAAGACATTTCAGCACGAGAGGATACGGATTCTCTCTTATCTTCACATATACGATAATCGGATTTACGATCAGCGCATCGAAGAGCATGACGCCTACAAGCAAGGCAATCAGCTTTCCATAGCTCAGCAAAGTACCGATACCGCTGTCAGCGATGGCCGAGAATACCAGACCCAGTACGCCAAGAGGGGCAAAACGGATGACCCATCTGACCACCATGGAAACCGCATCGGCGATATCCGACAAAATATCTTTCGTTCCGTCAGATGCGGCGCGCAAAGCGATACCGAGGAGAATCGCCCAGGTCAGAATACCGATGTAGTTAGCGTTGAGCAGAGCGTCAACAGGATTGGTTACAATGCTGAACACCAAAGTGCTCAAAACCTCTTCGATTCCGCTGGGCGGAGCGACATTGCCCGCCTCCTCCGTCAGTATCAAACTGATTGGAAAGATATAGCTGGCGACTACCGCCACACATCCTGCGGCAAAAGTTCCCAAAAGATACAGCACAATGATCGACTTCATGTTGGTCTTCTGTCCGGACTTGTGTTTTGAAATGGCCGACATGACCAGAAAAAACACAAGTATCGGAGCTACCGCCTTCAGCGCGCCGACAAAGAGCTCCCCCAGAATTCCGATTCCCGACAACTGGTCAGGAAAGGTCAGGGCCAATAGAATTCCGACCACCAAACCGATGATGATCTGCTTGACCAGACTGATCTTATTCCACGATTTAAGCAAATTTACAAAAAACATTCTTTCCTCCATTAAATTAAGCACCTGCATAGATTTATCCCGACGGACACTCCCTGCCTTTTACGCCGATTCATTCTTTCAATCTTTCTATATCGCTGCCTGCTTCTTTGCCTGCAGAATCCTTACGGTCCTTTAGGATAGGAATCATTACCGCTCCCAGGATAGTCACACAGCTTGCCAGCTTGAGCAGCGGCAGATCTTCGCCCAGAAAAACCACGCCGGCAATCACGCCGGATACCGGTTCCAACATGCTGAAGATCGAGGCGGTTCCGGCTCCGATCAATTTGATTCCGATGATCAGAAGGACATAAGCAAAAGCCGAATTTGCTACGGCCAGAATAAAGGTACAAAACATAGCCATCGGTTCCAGACCGTAGACAACGCTTCCGCTGTAAATGTCGAAAAGACACACGGTAATCCCGTTGATAATGCACATATAGAACATGGCTTTCATGGAATCCATCTCGTGAATAACTGTCTGCTCTATTCCGAGCAGATAACCTGCATATGTCACCGCCGACACCAGAGCAAGTAAAATTCCCTTTACAGCGAATACGTCGCTGTTTCCTGTGGCCATGGCCACACCGACAGTGGCCAGAATCAGAGCCAGCACCTTTTCCCTGCCCAGCTTCTTTTTAAAAAGGAGAAATCCGAGAAGTACGGTAAACATGGGATAGAGAAAGTGCAGTGTCGTTGACAGCCCTACACCTATGTAATTATATGCGTCATAAAGGATATATGTAGTTGTAACGCTGAACAGCACGCTGATTACCGTTAAAGTCAGCAGTTCCTTCAGCGTAATCCGCAGATTGACTTTCCGCACCAGCAGAATGATCAGAAGCACCGGAACTGCCATAACGTTTCGATAAAAGGTCAGTGTCAGCGCATTGCTGCCCATTTCAAACGTGATACTGGCAAGCACCGGCGTGATGCCAAAGATCAGCGCCGAACATACCGCGCACAGAATTCCTTTGCTCATATCACTTTTCATAATACTTCTTTCGCCACGTCAGAGGATTCTTTAGCGTCTTTCACGTAATAATCCGCGCCGATTTCCGCGGCGTATTCCTCCGTCAGTACAGCTCCTCCTACCATGATTCTGCAGTCTGGCGCCGCCTCTTTTAGCAGCTTGATCGTCTGAGACATGCTGTGGAGAGTAGTTGTCATCAGTGCGGATAAGCCCACCAGTCTGGCATTTCGTTCCAGCACCGCGTCTACAATTTTCTGCGGCTCCACATCTTTTCCCAGATCAACGATCTCATATCCGTAATTTTCCAAAATGACCTTCACGATGTTTTTTCCGATGTCGTGGATATCGCCTTTTACTGTAGCGATGACGATGACGCCCTTCTGAACCTGACCGCCGCCGGCCGATCGGATCTTTTCCTTAACTGTATCGAAGGCTACCTGGGCGGTGGAAGCGCAAAGCATGAGCTGCGGGATAAAAATGCGCCCCGATTCGAACTCCTTTCCGGCGCGGTCCAAAACCGGGATCAGCACTTCGTTGATCACTTCCATCGGTTCACGTTTCTTCAATTCTTCGTCGACCAGCTCCCGGCACCGGCTGTTCAAGCCGTTGTTGATCGCATACTCTATGCCGTCGGAAGTTTCAGCTTCACCGCCTCTCTTCTCTTTCGACGCCGCCAACTCAGGTCTTTCCGGCAATTCTTCGCTCCACTGCGAAATGTACTGTCTGGCGCCCTTATCGATGTTCATAATCAGCCGATATACGGCTACCGCCCGCATCATGTCCGGCGCTCCCGGATTCATAATCGGCAGATCCAGACCGCAGGTAAGCGCCATCTGCAGAAAATTATGATTGATCAGCGGACGATTCGGCAGACCGAAAGATATATTGGAAACCCCCAGCACAGTCTTCAATCCCAGCTCTTCTTTCACACGACGGACGGCCTGAAGCGTAGATGCGGCGTTTTCCTGTTCCGCAGATACGGTAAGGGTCAGGCAGTCGATATAAATATCCCGCTTTGGAATACCGAGAGACATGGCTCTGTTCATGATCCTCTCTGCAATTTCCATTCGCTTTTCAACGGTCTTTGGTATCCCGTCTTCATCAAGTGTCAGACCGACTACAGCAGCCCCGTACTTCTTAACCAACGGCAGAATAGTCGACATCGACTCTTCTTCTCCGTTCACGGAATTTACGATAGCCTTTCCGCTATATACCCGCAGCGCTGCTTCGATGACCGCAGGATCTCCGGAATCAATCTGCAAAGGCGCATCGGTAATTCCCTGCAGCTTTTTTATTACGTTTACTATAATATTCTTCTCGTCAATACCCGGAACTCCTGCGTTGACATCGAGAATTTCCGCTCCATCCCGAATCTGATCAGCCGCCTGATTCAGAATATAATCCATATCGCCGTTTTTCAGCGCTTCTTTCAGCTTTTTCTTTCCCGTCGGATTTATCCTCTCACCGATAACCCTCGGCTGATCGATGACCACCGTCTTCTCCGGAGTACATACGGCAGACGGAATTTCCGGCGTCTGCCTGCAGTAGGTCTTTCCGCTGAACGCTTTGCGCAGAGCGCGGATAAAATCAGGCCTGGTTCCGCAGCAGCCGCCGACCAGCTTTACGCCCAGCGGAATCAGATCCGCAGTAAGACGGGCAAATTCCTCCGGCTCAATCAAATACTGTCCGGTAGCCGGATTGGGAAGTCCTGCGTTGGCCTTGGAAACGATCGGCAGAGTGGTCCACTGGCAGAGCTCTTCCATCAGGGGCTTGAACTCGGCGGGACCCAGGGAGCAGTTTATTCCCACGGCATCGGCGCCCAATCCTTCTGCTGTCAGCGCCATGGACCGAACTTCCGTTCCGGTAAAGGTTCTCTGATTTTCTTCAAAGCTCATGGTGCAGATCACAGGCAGATCAGTGTTTTCTTTGGCCGCAAGAAGGGCCGCTTTCAGCTCATAAAGATCCGTCATCGTCTCGATGGTGATGATATCGGCGCCTTTTCCGGCCGTAATCTGTCTCTTGAAAATCTGGTAAGCCTCTTCAAAGGAAAGATTTCCGTTAGGCTCAAGCAGTCTGCCTATAGGACCGATATCCAGCGCTACTTTGGTATCCGTACCGCTGACGGCTTCTCTGGCGTTTTTTACCGCCGCGCCGATCAGCTGCTCCGTCGTATAGCTGCTGTCTCTCAGCTTATATTCGTTTACACCGAAAGAGCAGGTACAGATAATGTCTGCACCTGCTTTCACGTATTCCCTCTGCACATTCTGTATAATTTCCGGCTGGGTGATATTCAGTATTTCCGGAACAGGTCCCAGATCCACACCCTGTTCCTGCAGCATGGTTCCCATTCCTCCATCCAGAAAGATAAACTCTCTGTCGGGAAAAAGATCTAATAACTTGTTCAATTTACGTCCTCACTTAACTAAAATAAAGATTTTACACTTTCCGTAATTCTCTTGGCGATATACGGATTGTTCATGGTGTACAGGTGAATTCCGTCTACGCCGCGAGACACCAGATCCACGATCTGGTTGACTGCATAAGCAATTCCCGCATCCCGCATAGCTTCCGGCCGGTTCTCGTATCTGGACATCATCTTGGTGAACTTGGCCGGCAGACTGGCTCCGCACAGCGATACCATCCGCTCGATATTCTTTTTGTTCACCACGGGCATGATGCCGGCTTCGATAGGGACCTCTATTCCGGCGATTCTTGCCTTTTCGACAAAGTCATAGAAGACCTCGTTGTCAAAAAAGAGCTGCGAAATCAAATGCTGGGCACCCGCGTCGACTTTCTTCTTCAGGTTCAGGATATCCTCAACCTGATTTCTGCTGTCCAAATGTCCCTCAGGATAGCAGGCGCCGGATATGCCAAAGTCGTACGGGTTCTCTTTAATGAACGTGATCAGTTCACTGGCATGTCTGAATTCTTCTTTAGGCGGAACGTCGGGAACCAGATCTCCACGGAGAGCGAGTATATTCTCAACACCGTTATCGTTCAGCCGTTTCAGTACCTCCTCAACTTCCTTTCTTGTTGAGTTTACACAGGTCAGGTGAGCAGCCGATTCCAACTCGTACTTATGCTTGATCGCAGAAGCGATCTCACAGGTGGAATTATCCGCCAGACTGCCGCTGGCTCCATATGTAACACTGATGAAATCAGGATGCAGCTCCTGCAGCTCATCGAGAGTTTCGTAAATCGTTTTAATTGGGTTGTTCCTTTTGGGAGGAAACACTTCAAAAGAAAAGACTGTTTTTCCTCTTTTAAATAAATCCGCTAATTTCACTTTTCTACCTTCCTGTTCTTTTTACTTTTCAATGATTCCGCATATCGATAGACACTGTGTCTTATCAACAGTCCGCGATATCATCTTCCTATTTTCCCCGATATGTGTTCAGTAGAAATTTCCACCATGACAACTTTTTCCTCCTGCGCCTTGTAGAGTTTCTCTGTATCCTTCGCTTTATCGGGAGCCAGCCTGGTCAGCAGCAGCCTCATGGCCTCTCTGCTTTCCTCCCTGGAGGCCAGTACCCGTGCCCGTCCAAAGACGATGACACTGGTGTAACGGGTTTCCAGCTTCTCCGGCACCACCTGACTGTCCGCAACGATCGTGAAGGAAACCTTCTCATGCTTTCTGATCGCATCCAGCTTGTGACTTTCCGCCGAAGTGCTGTGGAAATATATTTTACCACCGTCGTAGACATAGTTTACCGGAACACCGTAAGGGTAACCGTTGTCGCCCAATACGGATACAATCCCGTAATCCTGTGAACGAAGCAGTTCCTCAGCTTCCGCCACGTCTACAGCTTTCTCTCCTCTTCTCATCATTCTGAACATAATCTATTCTCCTCATCTCGACCAAAGCAAAACTATTTATCTATTATTTTATATCCCATCCCGCCTTTTTTCAACTCTTTTGAGTCATACCGCACAAAATCGGGATATACCCTTACTCCTATCGGGACACAGGACCTAAATTGCACCTATCCGATGACGCTCCAGCATTCCACAAGAGCGTCGAGAGTAAAGCGGGCGTTGGCAGGACTGGTGGACGGCAGCTTTATGGCCTGCATACCCGTATCCGGAAAAACATAGCGATCGTAGAGCTTCTTTGCCAGCGAACCGTTGACATAAATCCTTTCTATGGGTGCCGCCTTCAGCAGAGTGGAAATATCGGCCGGCTCTGCGTTTTTTATCGAACTGTCCGACGAGCCGATGATATCGCAGCTTTTAATCACATCCCAGAGGGCGATATGATTCTTATGAAGCACGGCTTTTTTCTCCTCGATCGTATGAGGAAGCTCCTCCTGAAATACTTGCGCGATGACCTTCCAGAACCGGTTCTGTGGGTGGCCATAGTAGAAGTTAACCTCCCTGGATTTGACGGAAGGAAAGCTGCCCAAAATCAAGAGCTTCGATTTCTCGTCCCATACCGGGGAAAACCCGTGGTTTACATGCTGATATCGGGTCATCTTTTTCCTCCCAACTACTTCGCGATAAAATAGATATCCAGATCCACGTCGCCTTTTATTCCGTCGATTTTTCCGCTCTGCGTGTATTGCCACATTTTAAAACAGTAAGGAAAATCTGTCGTTTCCGCATAGTGGGCCAACCAGATATCGTAATCCGTCAGATAAGATAAATCTAAATTCTCGTTCAGCCACTGCGGATTGCCGTAAATCATAGGTGTATAGCCGTTTCGCTCGATAACCTGACAGAATGCGTCGGCGATTTCCGTCTTCTCTTCGACAGTCAGATCGGTAATTCTGTCCGCTCCTTCTATGGGTTCCATATCGAATACGACCGGATAAGTGACCCCCTTTCCCCTTATATGGCGTATGACAAACCGAGCTTCTTTAATGGCCTCGGAGGTCGTCGTGGCCTGAGAAAAGAAATACACGCCTACGTCCAGACCGGCGTCCTTCGCTTCTCTGAGATTCTCCCGGAAATATTCATCCAAAACCAGTTCTCCCGTCTCATACCCCCGGTATCCCAGCCTGATTATGGCGAAGTCCGCTCCCGCCGCTTTGACCTTTTCCCAGTCGATATCCTTCTGATAATAGGAAACGTCTATGCCGACGGCCGATTCATAGTTGTCGTCTTCATAGCGCAGAAAACCGCCTTCTTCATACAGGTAATTCATATTGTAATCGTTCTCGGGGATGCTCTGCCGCATGCCCAGACCGTCGTAACTGCCCAGAATAATATAAAATACGGTAACCGTACTGACGAACATGGCCAGAGCCACCGCAACGATGATGATCTTTATCCTGAAAGACAGGTTGATTTTTTTGCTCTTTCTCATGGAGTTATTCTATCATAATTCCCGCAGCTTTACAAAGACAGACGCAAAATTTGACGAAAAAAACACAATTGAAAAAACAGGAAAAGACATTTGACTGACCGTCACTTCTCCTTTATTATGTAATAGAAGAGAGGTACGTATATGATTGATTTTGACGCATTATCCCATGAAATCATCGGGTACAGGCGGGATCTGCACCAGATCCCTGAACTGGGTTTTTATGTCTACAAGACCAGCGCCTATATCCGCAGCATTTTGGACAAATTGTCCTGTCAGGTCGAAGAAATCGTAAAGACCGGACTGATCGCCTATTTTGACTTCGGAAAATCAGAAACACTGGCTTTCCGCGCCGACATGGACGCCCTGCCTATACAGGAGGAGACCGGACTGCCCTACGCTTCAAAACACGACGGCTGCATGCACGCATGCGGTCACGACGGTCATATGGCGGCTATGCTGGGCTTCGCCAAAGTACTGGAGAACTATAAGAAAACCGGTCAGGATATGCCTTACAATGCGCTGCTGCTGTTTCAGCCCGCCGAGGAGACCATCGACGGAGCGCTGCGTATCTGCGGCACGCATATCTTTGACCACTACAATATCCGAGCCATCTTCGGACTTCATCTGTGGCCTATGCTGTCCAAGGGAGAAATTGCTTCCAGACCAGGCCCGATGATGGCTAAGTCCACGGCTGTCGAAGTGGAATTCGAAGGCGTCAGCGCCCATTGCGGAGAACCGGAAAAAGGCAGAGACGCTCTTGAAGCCGCCTGTCGGTTTGTCAGCGATATATACACGTTCAAAACCCTCTATGTCCGCGATCGCTGCGTACTGAAGTTCGGAAAGATGCGCAGCGGCAACGTGCGAAACGCTATCTCGCCTTACAGCCGCCTTGACGGTACCATGCGGACATTCCAGGACAAAACCTGGGAGACCCTGGTCGACGCGATGACCAGTCTCGGAGAAGAAATCGAAGAATCCTACGGCGTCAGCTTTAACCTGGACGTCAGCAAAAGTCACCCTGCGGTTATCAACAACGAGACCCTGTATCAGGAAATCAAGCCGATTCTGATGGATCTCAATTATGTGGAGCTTCGCCGTCCGGTAATGATCGCCGAAGACTTTTCCTTTTTCGAACAGCAGATGCCGGGCGTATTCTTCTTCCTGGGAACAGGCAGCGGCATCCCGCTGCACAGCGATAACTACGACTTTGACGATTCCGTTCTCATCGAAGGCGTAAAGCTGTTCAATGCGCTCCTTTCCGGAGCTGCACAGAGTCAGCAATAAAAACTCCCTGCGCTTTACGCTGTTTGAACCGACCCCCAAAAGTTAGACCAAAATATCGAACGGATGGGAGGTCGGTTTTTTCATGGTAAAAGTTGTAAGAGAATTTGCGATTGATATTATTAAGAAAAAATCGCTGAAGGAAAGTATAACTTGAAAATCGTCTATCTGTTGTTATATGGTGCTGTTTTAATAAAGCAGAACCAAAAAGAAAGGATGTCAAAATATATGGAAAAAAGTATTTTAAATAGCGTTCTGGAGTTTATGAAAGCCAGCATGAACGACGCAGCCCATGATATTCTGCATGTGTATAGAGTGGTAAATCAGGCAATGATAATAGCAGAAAAATATGAAAACGATGTGGATAATGATGTTTTGCTCGTTGCATGCTTACTACATGATATCGGCAGAAAAGCACAATTTGAAAATCCAGCCGTATGCCATGCTCAAGTAGGTGCAGATATGGCGTATAAATTCTTGTATTCACTTGGACTCAAAGAAGATTATTGTAACAAAGTCCATCACTGTATCAAATCACATAGATATAGAACGGATAATGAACCGGAATCCATAGAAGCGAAGATTTTATTTGATTCGGATAAACTTGATATAACAGGAGCATTAGGGATTTCTCGAACATTGTTGTATAAGGGACAGGTCAATGAGCCGTTGTATGTATTAGATGATAATCATGTTATCTATACTACAGAAGCGACACAACCTGAGTCTTTCATCAAAGAGTATCATTTCAAACTATCTAAAGTATACGATAAATTTTATACCAAGGAAGCGTTCTCGATTGCTCAGAAACGCAAAAAATTAACGGAGAGTTTTTATGAAGAATTAATAAGAGAAATTGATATGCAGAAAATCTGTAGTATTATTGATATCTAAATAGCAAGAAGATATACAAGTGACGGAAATGTATATATTAAATGACAAAACGTCAATGAAACATCCTATGTGCTTTATTGCAGAACATACCTATAGCTGCCTTCAGCCCTAAGGTAAGCTTCTGCCACAGATTTTTTGGGGAGTGTCCCAAAGATTGTGTAAACCTTCAAACTGATGTAAGATAGACTTACCAGTTTGGAGGTTTGTTTTATGCCAAGAAAAAAG
>CAJFTU010000035.1 GCA_904420065.1 uncultured Emergencia sp. | reverse complement strand
TTCGAATAGAAACAGAATTTCATTTTTAGAAACCAGGCCGGCTAAAATCGCGGTCCGGATAGTGAATTTTTTTCGGAAGAGCGGATTCTGTTTCTATTAGAAACAATTTTATCATTTTAGAAACTGGCTCCTTTAGAAACTGATCCCTTTAAAAACTGGCTCCTTTAGAAACTACCTATTTTAGAAACTGCTCACTCACTTGACCATTCACACGCTCGCCGCCTTTCCCGCCCCTCCGCGCCGCGCCCGAAGTAAAAATCAACAGAAGATTGCGGCGCGGAGAGGAAAAGGCAGAATATTTCTTCCTGCGGCACATAGAATCTAAACAGGAACAACTTTGAAAGGGGAAGAGCCATGACCTATGAGAACGATATTCCGGAATACGCCCTGCAGCCGGCCAGAGCGCCGAAAGTGATCGAGGCGGAAGCCATCTGCGATACAGAGAGAATAACTTACCCGGCAGAAGAACAGACCGTAGTCTACCAATTCGAAGAAGATATCCTTGTACCCGATACGAAGCCGGATATGCGGGAAATTCTGCTGATGGATGCCTCTGCCGACATTTTGCCTGCAGAAAAGAGAGTTTCGCCCAAGACAGACGATCTGTTGAATATCACCGGCGTCATCACCCTGCAGACTATCTACAACTCGGAAAGCGAAGACAGAGAACCGGTATCCATCACTTCCAAGGTGCCGTATAAATACCAATGGAGCCTGAACCCCATGGAGCAGGCCGAAGGCGTTTTTGAGCCGGGAGTCAGAAACGTGGAGTACATGATCGTCAACGAGAGAAAATTCCGGGTGAAGATCACCCTCGAGTTTACAGCCAGACTTTTCTGCGAAAAGGAAATGCAGTTTTTTGAAGGACTGAAAGACGAGCCGCTGCAGATGAAACGTGAAAGCGCAGCTATGACCTGCCTGGCGTTGGTAAAAAAGGACGAAGTTTCCGTCGACGAGACCTTCAGCGCGAAAGAGCCGGGCCTCCGGCCGAAGTACATCCTCAAACAGGATTTTTCTGTCATGGAAAATTACCGCCAGATTACCACGGAGAAGGTAGTCATCAACGGATTTGTATTCTGCAGTCTGCTGTATTCTGCTGAAGCCGCAGGGGAAGAGGAGGGCAGAACGGCGATCTGTCAGCACAACCAGCGAATTGAGTTTACTCAGTTTGTTCCGCTGGAAAAAGAAAACCGGGGAAAGAACTGGAGCTCAGTCCGAACCTTTTTCAACAGCAGAGATCTGACCGTGTCCATCGAACAGGATGAGGAGGACGGCGAAGACGTCCGTTTCCGAATCAAGGGCAGCGTTCAGGCCAGAGTGGAACTGTACGAAAGACGGGAGAGAACCGTCATTACGGATGCGTATCACAGAGAAAAGTTTTTCGAGTGTGATTTCGTTCGGGACAGAATTTCCAACGTATCGGATTCCGCGGCAGCCGAAGCGTCCGTGCGGGAGATCATCGGACTGCCGGAGGGAGCGAAAGCGGCAGAAGCCGTATATTGCAGCGGAAAAGTGCTGGAATACCAGTGCGGATGCGAGCGGGGAAAAGCTGTGGTTTCCGGATCGGTTTCCTGCTGTGCCGTCTGGAAGGACCAGGAGGGCGTCTATAGGGCCGAGAGGATTGTTCAGGAATTTCGGGGAACCGCAGACATGGAGAGCGCGGTCTCCGGGCAGAAGGTCAGCTGCCGGCCTCTGGTTAAAGAAGCCTGGGCGGAACTGATCAACGAAAAACAGCTGGAGATCAATTGCTCCCTTTCTCTGGCCGTAGAGACATGCGACGAGACCGAAATCGTTATGCTGCGCAGGCCCCGGTTTGTAGATCGCCCGAGGGAGAAAGAGTATCCTATGGTTATCGTGACCATGCAGTCCGGAGAAAGCCTGTGGGAGCTGGCCAAACGGTACAGAACCACAGAAGAGCAGATCCGGTCGGCCAATCAGCTTGAAGAAGAGCCTCAAGGAGGACAGAGACTGCTGATCGTAAAATAATCTGTATAGTTTTCCCATTCCTGTCCATAATCGGTGCAGAAAGGATGGGAAATGAAAATGAGACTGACATTACTGCAGAAAGAGCTTATCGCCTGGGTGCTTCTCTTCGCCGTGTGCGGAGGAGCGGGGATTTACTACATAAATCACCTGCCGAATGAGCATCCGGGTATGATCAGGCTCCACGTGATCGCCAACAGCGATTCCAAGGAAGACCAGGAGCTGAAACTGAAGGTAAGGGACGAAATTCTGAAGCTTATGGAAGGGCAGGAAAATATTCAAGACGCCCGCAGCTATATCAACGATAATATCGATCGCATAGAAGCCGTGTCGGAAGAAGTGATCAAGGAGAACGGATACGATTATCCGGCGAGGGCCAAGCTGAGCGTGACCTTTATACCCCAGAAGAGCTACGAGGATCTGACTCTGCCCGCGGGGAATTACGAGGCGCTGAACATTACGCTGGGCCGGGGAGACGGCCACAACTGGTGGTGCGTGATTTTTCCGCAGCTGTGCCTGATCGGCGAGGAGGATTCCTCCCACAAGATCGTTCTCAAGTCCAAGATCAAGGAAATGATGAAAAGACAGCAGAAGAGCGCGCACTGATTCCGGGGAAAGGGCCGGCGGAATTGCAAATTTGAGACGTCTCTGCTACAATGGGAAAAAACAACTGTTTCAGTGAATTGGCGCGCTTGCGCAGGGAGTAAAAAAATGGCTTTACAGATGGATCAGTATTTGAAGGACCTGGAATACATCATCAATATCGACAGCGGATCTTCAGACATCGAAGGCAACGACCGCATGGCGGAATTCTTTTTCCGCGCCTTTGAGGAGGCGGGATTCGACTCGGAGATTCGCCGCGCAGGAGAAAAAAACCGTCCTGTCGTCATCGCGAAAACGCCGGAAGCCGGCGAGTTTGAGTTTTACCTCGGCGGACATATGGATACGGTGTTTCCCAAAGGGACGGCGGCAAAGCGGCCGTTTCATATCCGGGAAGGCTGCGCTTTCGGCCCCGGAACGGTGGACATGAAAGCGGGGGCGCTCCTCATCCTGTATATCGCCAGAGAGCTTCGGAAAACTTCACCGGAGATTCCGCTCTGCATCGTGCTGAACAGCGACGAGGAACTGGGGTCTGTAGACTCCGCGGATATCCTGCGAGAACAGGCCGCCCGCTGCCGACGGGCTTTCATCTTTGAGGGCGGACGAAAGGGCGGAAAGCTGGTAAACGAGAGAAAAGGAATTGCCAAGTTCCGCATTGAGATACAGGGCATGGCCTCTCACTCCGGAACCGCTCCGCGCAGAGGCGCCAGCGCCGTCGTCGAACTGGCCCACTGGATCGTCCAGTTGGACAAGCTGAAAAATTACAACAAGGGCACGACCATCAACGTGGGACTTATGGAGGGCGGAACAGCGCTCAATATGGTTGCGCCTCACAGCAAGGCGCTTATGGAAGTCAGATACGTTCAGCCGCAGGAGTTCAAGCGGGTGGAGAGAGCGATCGAAAAGCTGGCGGAAAATCCTTACGTCGAGGGAACTCAGGCGGAAGTCCGAAAGCTGAGCCACTACCCGCCGGTAATTCCTACGGACAGAACCCGGGCCCTGATGAAGGATCTGAAAAAGTACAATCTGGAGTATGTGAAGGCCGGAGGCACATCCGACGCAAACCGTCTTGCCGATCTTGGCATCCCGATCATAGACGGGTGCGGCCCTTTAGGCGGTTTTCCTCACAGCGAGGACGAATTTCTCGATATCGAAACCGTGCAGCAGCGATTTGACCTGTTCTGCGCAATTATCCGGGATATCGGCGGAAGAAAGTAAATCTCACGCCCGCGGAAAGTCGACGCGTTTTCTTTACCTTTTGCAGCTTTTGCTGTTTTCCGTAAAGTGCGCGCATCGCTCCGCGGGCGTTTTGTCTGTTCTTATTGATCTTATTCAAACTCGAGGCGTATCATCTTTTCTACCATTTCGGCATAGCTCAGTCCGATGCCTTTCATCATGTTCGGGAAACGGCTGCAGGAGGTGAGCCCGGGGATGGTATTGACTTCGTTGAAGACGAGCCGCCCATCCGGCGTGAGGAACATATCTATCCTGGCGAAGCCGCTGCAGTCCAGCGCACGGAAGATCCTTACGGCCGTGTCCCGGATTTGCCGTTCGGTTTCGGCGGAAATTCGCGCCGGCATATAGATGGCAGTGTTCTTCTGGGTGTACTTTTCCGCGAAGTCAAAGAAATCGCAGGAAAGCTGAATTTCGTCCGCCCGGCCGCAGAGTAGCTGATCCTTTCCCAGTATTCCGCAGCCCACTTCGAAACCGTCTATATTTTCTTCGAGCAGGATCTCCCGATCGTAGGCGAACGCTTCTTCTGCGGCCTGCTGCAGCTGATCGGAACCGGTTACTCTGGTAATTCCAAAAGAAGAACCGGCGCGCAGCGGTTTTACAAAGAGAGGATATCCCAGTTCCTCTCCAACCTTCTGCAGATCGGCGGATTGCGGCATGGCGCTGAAGAGAATGGCCTTCGGGACGGGTATTCCGCAGGCCGCGGCGACCTGATGGGCCCGGTATTTATCCATGCACAGCGCAGAGGAGAGGCAGCCGCAGCCGATCACTGGTATGCCGGCCATCTCGGACAGGCCCTGAAGGCTTCCGTCCTCGCCGTTTTTTCCGTGAAGCAGCGGAAAGACGGCGTCGACATATGTGTGGGAAACACCGCTTTCCGTGATTTCGTAAAATCCGTGGATCTGCCGGTCAGGAGACAGGAATGCCGGTCGGCACAGTTCCCGACGCTGGTGCCAGCTGTCGTTTAATATGTTTTCCGTGTCTCCCAGATAGCGAAGCCACTTCCCCTCTCTGGTGATTCCTATGGTGACGACGTCGTACTTCTGCCTGTCGATGACGTCGATGACGCTGCAGGCGGACTTCAGTGAAACCGGATATTCCGGCGAACATCCGCCGAACAGGACGGCAATTTTTTTCTTCATCTATGTTAACCCCTTTCTTCGATTTCCGTGCCCGCCGGCAGAGGATAGGCGATGATGCAGCGGTTGTCACAGAGGATTTCGTCTTTTTCCTCTCCGGTGCTGCAACTGATCCTTTTTCGGCAGAGCCGGGAATACTCATAAATTTTTCCGTTTTCACGGGTATATCTGACCTGAGCGTTGTACAGGTGAAAATCGAACTGTTTCGGGCTGTCGGAAAGAATTCTCCCCAGAATCTTTTCTTCGGTGAAACGGATTTCGATTTGAAACGTGTGGGCCGTTTCGTTTTTTGCTTTCAGATCCAGCCACCCTTCGGCCACCGTAGCATCCATACCGGAAAGGGTCTCTTCCGCCGGCGGTATGGCTTCTGTTCCGTGTCCGTGACGTTCGGTTATCGTCAGCGGCGTGTGGAGGAAGAGATAGTATAGCAGGTTGCTGAGCTGGCAAAGGCCTCCCCCGTACTCCGCCTGGATTTTTCCGTTGACCAGGCTTAGCCCGTCCAGATAGGGTGCATCCCTGTCGGCATCCTTTGCGGCTTTCCAGAAGGAAAAGGTTTCACCTGGCCGAATCAGCAATCCGTCGATTTTCTTTGCGGCCAGTTTGAGGTTGTGAACTTTGTTGTACTGATATTTCAGAGGAAAGCCGCTGCCCTCGTTGATCATCAGGGCTTCCGTCTTACAGACCTGACAGGACAGAGGTCTGGCCTGCTTCCTTTCCGCATAGGTGTTTTTGTCCAGGCGCATGCCCAGATAGAAAAAGAGTTTTCTCTGTTTTTGTCTGAGGGGAAGGAGGAAGGGAAATATCTGCGTCATTTTCTTTCTTGTCATGTTGCGCTTCCTTTCTAAGCTGAACAGAAAAAGCGCTGTTCAGATACGTTTATCGTATCAGAACAGCGCTCTTTGTTCTTATTATCGCTCTTGTGATTTTCTGCGCATTTTATGGAGAATTTCTTACGATTTTCCTACGAAGATTCGAGATGGCGAGACTCAGGAAAGGGGAAGACTAACCGTGAACCGGATAATATTGTCCCTGCTCCAGGCCGTGATTGTACCGCCGTGAAGTTCCGTGATCTCTTTTGCGATGGCCAGGCCCAGACCTGCGCCGCCGCTCTTTGAAGAACGGGAAGTATCCAGCCGGAAGAACTGCTCGAACAGCCTGGACAGCTTTTCCTCGGAGATGGTGTTTCCGTCGTTCTCAAAGACCAGAACCGCCTGCCCGTCTTCTTCGGAGGCTCGAATACGGATACAGCTTTCGGTGAAGCTGTAGTTGACCGCGTTTCGCAGCAGGTTGTCGAAGACCCGCTGCAGCTTGTCGGGATCGCAGCGCAGGGGAAGGGAGTCCGGCGCGTCCAGCCGGCACTGCAGATTTTTTTCCTTCAGCATAGGCTGAAATTCGTAGACGAGCTGGTGAAGCATCAGGGAAAGATCGACCTGCTGGGTTTCGAGGGTAATGTGCGAAAGGTTGAAGCGGGTGATCTCGAAAAATTCGTTGATCAGATCGTCCAGCCTTTCGGCCTTCTCCAGCGAGATGTTTATATAGCGCTCCCGCATGGCGGGGGAAAGGTTCTGTTCGTCGCGGAGCAGAGTCAGATAGCCGATTACCGATGTGATCGGCGTCTTCAGATCGTGGGCCAGATAGGTGACCAGATCGTTCTTTCTCTGCTCTGCCTCTTTTGCCGCTCTTTCGCTGGCTTCCACATTGAGCTTGATCTGGTTCAGCTGAACCTCCAGTTCCGACAGCGGCGGAGAAAGGGTGATCAGACCGGCGTTTTGATCGTACAGGTTCTTGGTGGCGTCGGTCACCTCCTGAAAGTATTCAAAAGGTTTTTTCCAATAGTAGTGGAAGATGAACAGATAGCCGAATATAAAATAGGCGAGAGCGAAAAGCTCGGAGCGCAGAGAAGCCCACACTGCCAGCCGATAGATCAGTTCGTCTCCCTGCCACGGACGGCTGCCAAAGAAAGCTACGGCCATAGAATAGGCCACAATGCCGAAAAGGGTATAGGTGCATACGGATAGAATGATGCGAATAAACAGCTGTTTGGACAGCCGCTTGCTCAGTGTTTTTTTACTCTTCAATTTTATATCCCACTCCCCATATGGTTTTTATGAATTTAGGCCGTTTGGCCGGCTCGTTGAGTTTTTCACGCAGACGGCCGATGTGCGCCATGACCGTGTTGCTGCTGTTTTCGAGGTATTTTTCACCCCATACCTGTTCGAAGAGTTCCTCGGAGGAAACCGCTTTTCCCTTGTGATCGCAGAGATACCACAGGATTGAAAACTCCAGGGGCGTCAGATTTATCGGACGGCCGTAGAGAGTGCAGGAATGGGTGTCCTTATCGATGACGAGACCGCGTATATCGTGAATTGACGATTCTTGTTCCATTCCACCTCTGTTGTAGCTCTTGTACCGGCGGAGCTGGGTCTTGACTCTTGCCGTCAGCTCAAGAGGATTGAAGGGCTTTGTGATGTAATCGTCGGCGCCCAGCGTCAGCCCCATGATCTTGTCCATATCCTCTACTTTGGCTGTCAGCATAATCACCGGGAAAAAGTACTTTTCACGGATTTTCTGCAGGATGGTGAAACCGTCTGTATCCGGCAGCATCACGTCTAAGATGGCAAGATCTATAGTCTGGTTTTCGATGCAGGTCAGACCGCCTGCGCCGTCGTAGTACTTATATACCCGGTATCCGTCGTTTTTCAGGCAGACCTCGATGAGGTCCGCGATCTCTTTTTCATCGTCGACGATGAGAATGGATGCGTTCATCTTTAACAAGCTCCCTCCCCTGTTATGCGCTGATTATCCGTTCTGCCCGGAGCTGCTGCCTGTAAACGCAGACGGCGGCTACAGACAAAAAGTATAGATGGCGTCTGCAATGAATATTACGCACAGGATGACGGCGATCACCCTTACCCGACGGCGTCCCAGTTTATCCATCAGCTTTTCGAACAGCGGCTGAATGAGATAGAGGAATACCATGCCGCCGATGCCGAAGCGGATGCTCGGATTCAGCGCGACGCGTCCCTGAAAGTTAAAGGCAAACCTTCTGTAGTCCCAGAGCCATTCGCCCCTGGTCCACTCCATGATATAGCTTCCGGCAAGCTCCAGCACCGTAGTGATGAGGACGATACCGATGAAGACCAGGACAGGCGTAATCGAAATTTTACCGATTCGAATTTTCTTCTTTTGCAGACCGGATAAGGAGAAGATCAGTATGATGGCGCCTACACCGTAGATGACGCAGTACGGGCCGAAAAGCACGCCGCGGTTAGAAAATCCCCATTGATATACGACGACCTCGAGGAAGACTTCGTAGATCCAGCCGATGATAGAGTACAGCATGAAGTAGATAAAGTACTTTGCCGCTTTGTCCCAAAATGTTTCTCTCCGTAATTGATTCATTGTTCTCTCCTGATTTTTTTCGCAGTGCGCCCTTGTATTTCCGGGCAAGTGATATGAATAGTATAACTATATCATAAAAAGAATACGAATTCTACCTCCTTTCTCGCGTCTTTGGGGAAGATGCAGAAAACCGCCGGACGGAGCAGATGGGTATCTGCCCGCCGGCGGTTTTTCTGTGACTGAGCGTATGAAAACAAGATGTTTTGGTGTATTGCTGTTTTGTTTTTCTGTCAGACCGGGTTTGGCTTTTCTGCTTAGGAAGTAGCTTCTGTCAGCTCCACTTCTATATCCACTGTCTGATTGTCACGGATGACGGTTATGGTCACCTTATCGCCCGGCTCATATTCAGAGAGGGCGCTGGTCAGGTCGGCCGTAGACTCAATTTGGGTATCGCCCAGATAGTAGATCATGTCTCCGCTCTGCAGACCGGCTTCCTTTGCATTGTCGCCGGTAACTTCCTGAATGTAGACGCCGGTAGTGCGCAGTCCGTACTGCATAGCTGTTTCTGCGTCAGAAGCGTCGATAACGTTTACGCCGATTGCTGCTCTGCCGGTGACATGGCCGTTTTCGATCAGTTCCTTGGCGATTTCCGCCGCCGTATTGATCGGAATGGCGAATCCCAGACCTTCCACGTCGGATCCCGAAGACTTGGCTACGACGATACCGATCAGGTTACCGTACTGATCGAAGAGACCGCCTCCCGAGTTGCCCGGGTTGATTGAAGCGTCTGTCTGGAGCAGTGTCAGGTTCTTTCCGTCAACGGTCAGTTCTCTGTCCAAAGCGCTGATGATACCTGTTGTGGCGCTTCCACCCAGTTCGCCGAGAGGGTTGCCGATGGCAACGACCAGATCGCCTACGCTGAGTTCAGAACTGTCTCCGTAGGTAGCGGCGGTCAGATTCTTTGCGTTGATCTGAATTACGGCGATATCGTTCTGTGAGTCCATGCCGACGATTTCAGCTTCACATTCGGTGCCGTCCTTCAGTTTTACGGTAATCTTGTTGGAATTTTCCACTACGTGGGCACAGGTCAGAATGTATCCTTTGGTATCGATGATGACACCGCTTCCGGCGCCTTCGGTTACGTAGTTCTGCATCCAGCTGTCACTGGAAACCGATTCCGTACGGATTTCCACCACTGCGTTTTCGTTCTGCGCGATGATCTCTTCAACGGATTTCTCGCTCCCCGTGGCTTTGGCCAGCGTGTAATTGGTGGCGGATACGGTCTTTGTCGTACTGCCCATGCCCATCTGTGAAGCCAGGTTATATCCGGCGATGGTCAGGCCGGAAGTGGCGATCATGCAGCAGATCAGCGTGATGACAAAAGCCTTTCTCGTTATATATTTAGGTTCTTTTTTCTTCTTTTCATTTCCGGTATCCGGCCCCTGATAAAAGCCATGTTCTGATTGCGTCTGCTCAGTCCGCGCCTGGTCGGCCTGCGCTTCCTGCGCGTTCTGATTCCCGTTTCCATCACTGACCATGATGAAATTAGGCGGATTATTCTCATAGTTCTTATCCCAATTATCCATATAAATACCTGCCTTTCTTAACTCGCTAGCATTTTATCCTTAATATGGCTAAATTATAACGCGTAAATGTGGGTTTTTTGTGTTAAAATTGTCAAGAGTATGATAAAATAAATCATTGAATATGTGAAGTTCACAGGGGTGGAAAGGTTAAGAAAAAAGATGAGCAAAGTCATTACAGCAATAGATAAGAGTAAATCGTTTCGGGTGTATTTGACCATATCTACGGATATGGCTGAACAGGCCAGGCAGATTCATCACACCACGCCGCTGGCAACGGCGGCCCTCGGCAGAGTGCTGACCGGGGCAGGCCTGATGGGGCTGATGCTGAAGGAGGAAAGAGACCGGATGACCGTGCAGTTCAAAGGCGACGGACCGGCCAAGCAGATTCTGGTTACGGCTTACGGGGATGGCAGAGTCAAAGGATATATTTCCAATCCCAACGTGGATCTTCCGCTGCGGGAAGACGGCCACCTGAACGTGGGCGGGGCCCTTGGGAAAGGCGAGCTGACCGTGATCAAGGATATCGGTTTGAAGGAGCCTTATGTAGGGAAAATTTCTCTCGTATCGGGAGAAATTGCCGACGACCTTACGGCATATTATTACATATCGGAGCAGCAGAATACGTCGGTGGCGCTGGGTGTAAAGATCGCCAGAGACCGAAGCGTTCTGTGCTCGGGCGGAATGATCATTCAGATGCTTCCCGGCGGGTGCGATCAGGCGGTAGACGCCTTGGAGGTCATGCTGAAGGAGATGGGACCGTTGACCTCTCAGATTGAGCAGGTTCTCCTCAGAGGGGCGGGAAAGAGTGAAGAAGGTCTGGTCAGCGATCTCCTCGATCAGATTTTTTCCGGGATTCCGGATCAGTTTAAGCCGGAGAAGATAGCGGTTCAGCAGATGGGCTGGGAGTGCGACTGCAGCGAAAAGCGGCTGGAACAGGCGCTGATGACCATCGGCAAAAAGGAGCTCAGGGAGATCATCGACGAGGACGGTCAGGCGGAACTGGTGTGCCAGTTCTGCGAGAAAAAGTATTTCTTTGACAAAGAGCATCTGGAAAGGCTTTATAAGCAGTTATAGCCGTTGAGCTTTAGGGGGATTGATTGTTATGAAAAGAATCGGTATTCTGTTTGGAGGAAAATCGGGCGAACACGAAGTTTCGCTGTTGTCGGCGTCTGCGGTGGCGGAAGCGGTTGATCGGGATAAGTTTGAGATCGTAATGATCGGAATTACCAGAGACGGATGTTGGAAACGCTTCAACGGAGATATCAGCGCGCTGCCCGGAGGTTCCTGGGAGGAAGAGGCGGAAGACATGGAAGTCAGCGATCTGAAAGACATGATCGATTTTGCGCTGCCTATACTTCACGGTCCCTACGGCGAGGACGGTACGATCCAGGGACTCTTTGAAATGCTGGATCTGCCTTACGGAGGCTGCGGCGTTCTCTCTTCTGCTCTGTGCATGGATAAGGTATCGGCCAAGAAGATTTTCGAAAAGGAAGGCATTCCTACCGGTCGGTATAAGCTGGTCTACGCCGAAGATTTTTGCGAGGATCCGGAAGAAGTCATACGTGAAATTGAAGAGTGCCTGCCTTACGTGATGTTCGTTAAACCATCCAACATGGGGTCCAGCGTGGGAATTTCCAGAGCGAGCTGCCGGAAAGAGCTGAAGGCAGGACTTGAGCTGGCTGCCCGGTACGACCGGCGGATCATCGTAGAAGAGGGTATAGACTGCCGGGAGGTAGAAACCGCGGTTTTAGGCAATCGCCGGCCGGAGGTTGCGGCAGTGGGCGAGATCCTGTCCGGAGCCGAATTCTACGATTACAAGGCGAAGTACACTGACGATTCGGGTACGGTTCTTTCCATACCGGCCGAATTGAGCGGAGAAACCTGTGGAGAAATCCGCGATCTGGCCCGACGTGCTTATATGGCTCTGGACTGCAGCGGATATGCCAGAATTGATTTTTTCATTGATAAAAAAACGGGTAAGGTATATATTAATGAGATAAATACAATCCCCGGATTTACAAAGTACAGCATGTTTCCGCTCCTGTGGAAGGAAGCGGGGGTGCCTTTCGGGGAACTGATTGAAAGGATAGTGGATTTGGGTTATGAAAGATATTATGCTAAAAATAACAGGTAAGCAGTTCTCTGGCGAAGAGGCAGAAGAACACATGGAGTTTATCACAGAGGGAAAACTTTATCAGAAGGGCGAATCCAAGTATCTGATCTACGACGAAAGCGAATTCTCCGGATTTCCGGGCTGCAAGACCACGCTGAAGCTGACGGGTAACCAGATTCGGCTGAAGAGGGTCGGCAAGAACGTGGGCTACGGCAGCGAGATGGTGTTTGAAAAGGGAAAGCGTTTTCAGAGCAAGTATCAGACGCCTTACGGCAATCTGGATATGGAGGTGCTGACCAACGACGTGGTCAACAACCTGTCTGAAGAGGGTTACGGAGATATAGATATCGATTATCACGTCAGTCTGGGCGGCATGGCTGAGGGCAGAAACTGCCTGAAGATAGAAGTGCTGCAGTAGGAAGGCAAAGAGGGGGAAGAGAAATGGATAAAAAGAAGCGGAGGATTGCACAGGTTATCGTTATCGCCATCATCGTTACGATGGTAGCCACAACGATTTTCTATGCGCTTCAGCTTGCGGTATAACGACGGCGGCGGATTTGCCCGGTTCCTGCAGAGCGCAGAGCGCCCGCCGGGCGGATCTTTTCTTCTGCGAAAGCAGAGGATGCTGCAGATAAAAAGAATGCTTGAGGAGGAAGAATGGACAAAATAGGTTTTGATGCGGAGAAATATATTGAAGAGCAGTCGAAGTACATCCTGGAGCGAATCAATCACGGCGACGCGGAAAGGCTCTATCTGGAATTCGGCGGAAAGCTGGTTCACGACAAACATGCCATGCGGGTTCTGCCCGGCTTTGATGAGAACGCCAAGATAAAGCTGCTGCAGAGATTGAAGGACAAAGCGGAAATCATCATCTGTATATACGCAGGCGATATCATCACCAGCAAGACCAGACACGATTTCGGCATTACATACGATCTGGAAGTTATGCGGCTGATCGATACCTTCAGAAAATACGATCTGGCTATCAACAGCGTAGTCGTTACCAGATACGAAGACGCGCCGGCAGTAAATACTTTTATCAACAAGCTGGAGCGCAGAGGCATTAGGACCTATAAACACAGGTTTACCAAGGGCTATCCTACGGATGTAGATACCATCGTCAGCGACGAGGGCTACGGGGCAAATCCGTACATCCAGGTTTCCAAACCTCTTGTGGTGGTTACCGGACCGGGCGGAGGCAGCGGAAAACTGGCCACCAGCCTGTCCCAGCTTTATCACGATTATCGGAGGGGAATCAAGGCCAGATACGCTAAGTTTGAGACCTTCCCGATCTGGAACCTGTCGCTGAAGCATCCTGTCAACATCGCCTATGAGGCGGCGACAGCCGATCTGCAGGATGTCAACATGATTGACTCGTTCCATCTCGAGGCTTACGGAGAACAGGCAGTCAACTACAACCGGGATTTGGAAGTCTTTCCGGTGGTGAAGCGGATCATTGAAAAGATCACAGGAGAGGAATCGGAGTACAAGTCGCCTACGGATATGGGCGTCAACCGGGCCGGTTTCAGCATTATCGACGATGAAGTCTGTCGAGAGGCGGCCTGTCAGGAGATCATCCGCCGCTATCTGATCGCCGAATGTGATTACAAAAAGGGTAATATTTCCGAGAGCGCGCTGGAAAGAGCCAAACTGCTGATGAAAGAGGTCGGCTGTGATGTCAGCGACCGAAAGGTGGTTCAGCCGGCCCGGGACTATGCGGAGAAGAAGCGCAACTGCGACAAACGTTACGAAAACGTGGTCGTCATGGCCATCGAAATGCCGGATGGCTCTATCGTTACGGGAAGGAGCTCGCGGCGTATGGTTGCTTCTGCTGCGGCCGTTCTCAACGCCATAAAGAAGCTGTCGGGCATTGCCGACGACATGCTGATCATCACGCCTCTCGTCCTCGAAACTACCCAGAAGCTGAAGACGGAGATTTTGGACTATGACCGGACAAGCCTGAACTGTGAAGAGGTTCTCATGGCGCTGACCATATCCGGTACGCAGAATCCTTCCGCGTCGGTGGCCGTCAGCAAGCTGCCGCTGCTGAAAGGCTGCAGGGCTCACTGCACGGCGATCCTCAGCGATCGTGACGAGCAGACGCTTCACGCTCTGGGCATCGATGTGACCAGCGATCCGGAATACGTAACGACAAACTTGTACAACAGCTGAGGTGAGCGGCAGGTATGAAGAACAAAACCCGGCTCACTCTCGAGCGCTTTGAACGAAATAAATACAGGCTGATCGCGGAAGGAGCAGCCGTCGGTCTGGTTACCGGACTGCTGGTATCCTTCTTCCGATCGGGCCTTGAAAAAGCAGAGTCTCTCCGAGACTCTGTTCTCGATATGGCACAAAACGGAGGCCCGGGACTGCTTCTTGGTCTGGGTCTGCTTTTCTGCGCCTATCTGGCGGTCTGGTTCTGCAGCAGGCAGGTTCCGCTCTGCACCGGATCCGGCATACCTCAGGTAAAGGGCGAACTTTTAGGACAGATCGAGCAGAATTGGTATCAGGTCATCGCGGCAAAGCTTGCCGGCGGTCTCTGCGCCATAGGCGCGGGACTCTCCCTCGGCAGAGAGGGCCCGAGCATACAGCTGGGCGCCATGGTGGGAAAGGGATTTTCCAGGCTGACAAAGAAACTGAAGACGGAGGAGAAGATGCTGATGACCTGCGGAGCGGCCGCAGGCCTTGCCGGCGCTTTTTCGGCGCCGCTTTCGGGGGCGGTGTTTTCCCTTGAAGAGCTGCACAGGAACTTTTCCACCGAGATTCTCCTCTCAACCCTGGCTGCGTCGGTGACCTCCGATTTTATCTCTTCGTATATTTTCGGGCTGGAACCGGTGTTTACCCTCTTTACAACGGCCCGAATGCCGCTGTCCTATTATTGGCTGGTTCTTCTTCTCGGCGCGGGACTGGGCGTCTTTGGGGTGTTTTACAACTGGTTTACGGCAAAAGTTCAGGATCTGTACGGGAAAATCCCCCGCAGGTCGGTACGGATTCTGATTCCTTTTCTGTGTATTATTCCGTTGGCCGCCTTTTTTCCGGCGGCTTTGGGCAGCGGACATCACCTGGTGGAACAGACTGCGTTGGGCCAGTTTGCGCTGGGCACGCTGATCGTTTTGCTGATTGTAAAATTCTGCTTTTCCATATTCAGCTTCGGCGCCGGAGTGCCGGGTGGAATCTTTCTGCCGCTTTTGGTTCTGGGAGCGGTAACCGGCGGAATTTTCGCCGAAGCGGCGGAACAGGTCATGGACGACAATGGAATTTATCTGGTAAATTTCGTCATTTTGGGCATGGTGGGATGCTTTTCCGCCATCGTCCGCTCGCCGATCACCGGTGTGATCCTGATCACGGAGATGACCGGCGATTTCAAGAATTTCCTCTCTCTTTCAGTGGTTGCGCTGATGGCTTATCTGGTAGCCGATATTCTCGGCGGACAGCCGATCTACGATCAGCTTCTGCGCCGCATGCTGGCAAAAGGCGTGGAGCCGGGAATTCCAGAAGAAGAGAAGAGCAGAAAAATTCTCATGGAGTGCGACGTCTACATCGGAAGCCGCATGGATGGGGAGCCGATAGAAAGGATGCTTCTTCCGCCGGGCTGTCTGGTGGTTTCTGTGGAGCGGGACCGGAAGGAAATCGTGCCCCACGGCAGTACGGTTCTCCATGGCGGAGATAAGCTGGTTTTGCTCTGCGCGCAGAGTCATGCCCAGGCCGTGGGGGAGAAGCTGGACAATATCTGCCGCAGCATTAAACAGTAAAAGAAAACGGGAAAGCGACCGGCCGGTCAGATCAGAATGGGATCGAAGGTAGGGATAACATCGCTTTCCTCTTCTGCCTGCAGCCTTTTCGCCCTCTGCAGGAGATCGTCCCGGTTGTCGGGGGAAAGCTGGTAAAAGGCGTCTGCGAGAAGAAGAGCCTGATTTTTGCATCTGTCGGAGAAGATCACGTCGTTGACGAACTTGTCGCTGTCCGGCTGGAGTATGGTGTCTATCCGGACGTGATAAAAATTAGCCAGATCCAAGAGCGTATCGGCTCCGAGGATCTTCTTTCCCGCCTCAAAATGGGCGTAGGTGCTCCGGCATATGTGAAGGGCGTCTGCGATCTCTGTCTGCGTGTAGCCGAACACGTTTCTCAGATATTTTATGTTCTCTGCAACGCGCATCTGCTTGTCTAAATTCAATTCTTCTTCCTCCTGAAGGTGTACGGATTTTGTCACAACACGGAACATTATAGAATATTTTTTTGCGAACAGCAGTTTTTATTTTGAACATTTTGTTAAAAATATCGAAAAATTTCTCCCGAAAGTTAATATCAAGGCCACTGTTAGTTTATTTAAAAGAGCTTGAACTCCACATAAACTATTAGTGACTGCAAACATGATTAGGGGGAAATCTAGTGAAGCGTGAAAAGGAATTGAAGCATTTGGATCCTATTGAGATGGGACACCGAATCAGGAAACAGAGAGAGTTTTTAAATCTGACCCGTGAGGATCTCGCCGGTCATCTGGGCGTATCGAGCAAGTTTATTGCCGATATCGAATACGGCGAGAAAGGCATTTCTATTAAGAAGCTGTATCTGCTTGCGCAGATTCTGGAGGTCTCTGCGGACTATATACTGGCAGGAGAGATGAAGGGCAGCGAGGAACAGATAGAGAAAGAGAGGCTGAAGGAGGGAATCCTGGAACCGCTGAAGATATGCAACGCTAAGCAGCTCAAGTGTATGGAACAGATAACAAAATTTTATGTCGAGGCGTTGAAGAAGAAGTGAAACTTTCAGAGAAAGAACGTGAGAAAAGGATCGATTTATTGTGCGGGAGCTATTCGCTGATTAAGGATCTCGTCACAATATTCGGGGTACCGGCGGAACACAGGGAAGATTTAATTCAGGACATTTTACTCTTAGCATACAGGCATATTGACGATTTGAAAGAAACGGAAAAGATGAACTCGTGGCTTTACAAGATCGCTTATCGAAGGACGATTCTCTTTTCCAAGGAAAGAAAGCTCCTTCTGGAGCAGGAAGTATACGGTGATGAGGATATAATTGAGGACATACCGGACTGCAGCAGCCGCGAAGCGTGGGAGCTGTGCGACAGCTTTTTCGAAAACGACGAGCTTGCGGATATGGTTATGAGCTTGAAGAAACCTGCTCCACTCATCATCAGGCTTCGCTTTGTCAACGGTTATACACTGAAGGAGATCGCTGATATTCTGAAGATGAACTACAGCACTGTAAGGGTCATGGAATACAGAGCGCTGAAGAAGTTGAAGGCGATGATCATAGAAAGGGGTAGCGAGAGAAATGCCGATGTGGACCAGGAGGCGTGAGGAAAAAGACGATGCTTATTACGATGAGTTAATAAAGCAGCGCATCGGCGAAGCCATTCGCAGCCATATGGATGACGAAAAGCTGGACAGAGCGGTTCTGGACGCCTGGATTGAGGAGGACAACCGCAAGAGGGCTGCGCGCAGAAAACGGTATATGGCTGTAGCCGCCTGCGTCCTGGTGCTGTGCATAGGCACCTTCGGCATAAAGATGATTCTGGAGACAGAGGACACGGTAGCCGTCGCAGGAAAAGGAGACGACGTTGTCAACGAGTCGGGAAACAATGTGGTGATAAAGAACAATCGGGAAGACGTGGAGGAGAATATAGGCGGAGAAGAGATTGTTGTTAAAAATTGGGAGAAGGTTCTCGATTTACAGAAAGAATACGAGGATATGATGATACCGGGCTATGTTCCGGAGGGTTATGAGTTTTCAAAGTTAGAGATTATATCGAATGACATTTTAGTGGAATATACTTATCGATTTTTTGATGATAATGAGAAATTAGAAGTGCGACAAGTTATGAATTCTGATACTACAGTATATTATGAATACGATCGAAAAGTTGAAAGTGGCTCTATAACCTTAATGATAAAAGAAGATAGTGAAAAATGTGGATTTTATACGATAAAAAATGGGACAGTTTTCATTAACGGTAATTGTTCTGATGCTGAGATGATGAAAATGGCGAAAAAAATGATAGGGAGTTAAAACGGGAGTGTCCCAAAGATTGTGTAAACCTTCAAACTGATGTAAGATAGACTTACCAGTTTGGAGGTTTGTTTTATGCCAAGAAAAAAG
>CAJFTU010000034.1 GCA_904420065.1 uncultured Emergencia sp. | reverse complement strand
CGCTCGACTTGCATGTGTTAGGCACGCCGCCAGCGTTCATCCTGAGCCAGGATCAAACTCTTTATTTCATGGTATACTTAAAGGCTTTCGCCTCTAACTATCTTTGTTTGCCGCTCCCTTTCGGAAGCCGCTGACTCGTTTTAAACGCTTTGCGTCTTTGCAATCCTTCTTTTCCGAATTATTGCTTCGTTCTTTAGAAATTGTCGTGAACCTTCTCCAGAGTTCTCACTCTGGTTCTTGTTCCTTCCCATCTCTGGTTGTTTGACTTCATTTCTACACTATGGATTTTTCTTGGTTCGTTTTTTATCCGTATTTTACGGACGTTTCTGATTTTACCATCTTTAGCGAATTTTGTCAACTACTTTTTTCGTTTTTTATTCGCTCCGGAGCGATGGGCTCCTTTCGACAGCTTGAATAGTTTACCATCTCTTCAAGTCTTTGTCAAGAACTTTTTCCATTTCTTTTTCCATTGACTTTGTGATAGCTTAACTATTCTATCATTTGTTTTCTTATCTGTCAAGAACTTTTTGCTCGTCTCTTTAAGAGAAAAGAGCGCTGAAATTCAGACAGCTTGATAATATTACCATCTTCTCATCTCTTTGTCAATAGCATTTTTGCTATTCTTTTTCAATTCGTCTCCTTTTTTCTCATTCCTCCGCAGTCAGTCGTATAGCGGAAGCGCTTCAGGTGCACAATATAACCATGATCAATTACCTGGAGGTGCAAATTGCTAATCGTATGTATTCGAACGTTTATCCTTTACCTGGTGGTTCTGTTTGCTCTGCGCATCATGGGAAAATCGGAACTCTCGAAGATGTCTACATTTCAGATGGTCGTTCTGTTCATGATCGCCGAGCTGGCCTCGATTCCTATAGACTCTCCCTCTTCCTCGCTGATCAACGGCGCGGTGGCGATCTTCACCCTTTTGTTTTTACAAGTTCTTCTCTCTTACATCTCGATCAAAAATGAGAAGTTCAAAAACTTCATCAACGGACGCCCAAGTATCATCATCGACAAAGGGATGATCAACGTCAAAGAGATGGAGCGACTCCGCATCACCATAAACGATCTCTTTGAACAGCTGCGCATAGGCAACTGTCCCTCTATTTCCGATGTGGAATATGCCGTAATGGAATCCAACGGAGAACTGTCAATCATCGCAAAAAGCGACCAGGAAAAACTCCCGCTGATTTTGGTCAGCGACGGTGTGATCTACCGCGACAATTTAGAAAAGGCCGGCATAGACAGCACCACGTTGCTAACTATGCTTGAAGCAAAAGGCATCAGCGATATCAGCAAAATTTTTGTAGCCTTTTACGACGGAAACCGACTGCTCCACGTATATCCCTTTCCGCCGAAAAGAGAAAAATTTTCCAGGGAGGCGAATTAAATGCGATCACTTTTAATTTCCATACTGTCTCTATCCGTATTAATCGGCGGCTGGACCGTATTTTACTTTTACTCTGAAGAAACGCTGGAGCAGATTATCGATCGGTGCGAAACATCGATTATGCCTGCTGTGGAAGAGGAGCAGTGGGACTTGGCCTATTCGGAGTTTAAAGAGGAATACGAAAAATGGCATGAATACCGCAAAAAGGCACTCTTTTTTCTGGACACGGAAGAGATCAACGATACCGACGGAGCCTTTGCAAAGACGCTGATGTATATCAAAGCAGAAGACGTTTCCAATGGAAGCGGCGAACTTCTCGCTCTTAAAGAGCAGCTGAAGTTCCTTCACGAAAACGAAGGCATCGGCATCGAAAACATACTGTAACGGAGAAATCCCTCCGCATCAGAAGTGTTTTTTCCGCTATCCTTTACGTCGTCTTCAAAGAAGATCGTTTTGCGAAGCCTACTCCTCTATGATCTCGTACATGCCCGCTGCGTCTTCCTTTCGGCACGATTCAGTCAAAGCCTTTACCTGAGCAGTCAGCGAACTGTTTCCAAATTCGATGTGGATTACATCGCCGACTTTCAGCTCCGTCCCCGCTTTTGCGGTCTTTCCGTTAACGAGGACCCGCTGTTGGTCACAGGCTTCTTTGGCCACGGATCTTCTCTTTATCAGACGTGAATTCTTTAAAAACTTATCTATACGCATAAACTCTCCTTTCGGATGAAAAAAAAGGACAACCATAGGCTGTCCTCTTTCTGCATCTTTCTATTTGTTAACCGCATCTTTCAGGGCCTTGCCTGCTTTGAAAACAGGGGCCTTTGAAGCAGCGATTTCGATAACTTCTTCAGGTTTTCTAGGATTTCTTCCCTGTCTGGCTTTTCTTTCTCTTGTCTCAAAAGTGCCGAATCCGATCAGCTGTACTTTCTCTCCTTTTACAAGAGCTTCCTCAACACTAGTGAGAAATGCATTGATAGCAACCTCCGCATCCTTCTTTGTAAAGTTTGTTTTCTCTGCTACTGCAGCAACTAGTTCAGCCTTATTCATTATAAATCCTCCTTAAAATCATATACGTAAGCATTGAACCTAATTGTTTTTCGCTTCCATCCAAAGTTTGTCCATTTCTTCGAGACTCATACGCCCAAGATCTAAACCTCTCTCGACAGATGCTTTCTCCATGTACCGAAATCGCTCGATGAACTTTGCCGTAGATCCATTAAGCGCTTCTTCCGGATCAATATCCAGAAAACGGGAGATATTCACCATAGAAAACAGCAAATCTCCAAACTCTTCCGTTATATCACTCTGGTTGCCTTTTTCATACGCATCTTTCAGCTCGCGAAACTCTTCTTCGAGCTTACTGAAAGCACCGCCGACATCTTCCCAATCAAAGCCGATTTTCGATGCCTTGCTTTGGACTTTAGAGCTTCTGAGCAGAGCTGGAAGCGCTTTGGGCACTTTCTGAAGCCGCTCGGTATAACTCTTTTCATTATGTTCTCTGCTCTTCATATTGTCCCATTTTTCAAGGGCTTTGTCAATAGTTTTTACCCTTTCTTCCAAAAAAACGTGAGGATGCCGACGAAGCATTTTCTCGCATTCTTCATTAATTACGGCGGTCAAATTAAAATCACCTTCGTCCTCTGACAGGTTGCTGTGAAAGACTACCTGTAGGAGAACATCCCCCAATTCCTCTCGAAGGTTTTCCTTATCCTTTTCCTGGATGGCATCCACCGCTTCGTATGCTTCTTCCAGCATACACCTGATCAGGGTTTGGTGGGTCTGTACTCTGTCCCACGGGCATTCCTTCCGCAGAATCTTTACGATGGAAGACAAACGTTTCAGTGCCTCTCCTTCATCTTTTCCCTGCGCATATAGTTCTTCATACTCTTTTTTTATCATATCCACTTCACAAACCTTCTTATTATTTTAACAAGTTTTGTTCCGCCCGGCATGGATTCCACCTCTTTCAGCGTAATCGCTTTGAGCGTAAAGATCAAAACCACGTAAACGATAACTCCCACAAGAATCGCCAGCAGTGTTGCAATACTGTTGCCCAGAAAACCTACTGTCAGTCTATGGGCAGCAAAAGCACACACACCCATGATCGCCGCCGCAATACACGGACGAATATAGGTGAGATCATAGCTGAGCTTGGTTCCCGTATACTTCTTTACTGAGATATTGTTGAGAACGAGGGCAACGATATAGGCCAACATCGTTCCGATGGCTGCGCCCTTGATATTGATCGAATGAATTCCCACCAAAACATAGGTAACGACAAATTTACCTACACATCCGATAGCTAAATGGATTACCGGAAGAGTCTGTTTCCCGATCGACTGCAGAACGCCCACAGACGTCTGTGTAATCGCAAGGAAAACAACGCTGAGCGCCATAATCATCAACGTCGGTACAGCCGCTATAGCGCTGGCTTTCTGCGCGGGGTACAGCAGCAGGAGGATAGGCTCCGCCAGAGCGAAGATCCCAAAAGCACACGGAAACGCCATGATCATCGTGGTTCGATATCCCAATTTTATATTTTCCTGCACTCCGTGTTTATCCCTGATTTTAAACGCCGCCGCTACAGCCGGTACCAGGCTTACAGCGACAGCCTGTGTGAACACCTGAGGGAAGGCGATCAGCGAGTTGCAGAAGCCGCTGAGGAGCCCGTACAGGCTCTTGGCTTCCTCATAGGACCAACCCGTATCCTGAAGCCGCGTCATGATAATTCCCGTATCGATCAGGGTCATGATCGGCATGATTTCGCATCCGATAATAATCGGAACGGCAATGCTGACGATTTTTCGCAGAATAACGCTGGTTTCTTCGACTTGTTTATTGTTCAGATCGATTTTTCTATGGATAGTTTTGCGATTGAGCAAATAGATCACAACGATGATAGCAAGTCCCGCTACGGAACCTGCCGAAGCACCAAAGGACGCGCCTGCAGCAGCCTCTTTCAATCCGATATGCAACAGCTGGTAAGCGAGATAGAGACCTACGATGACCCTGACCAGCTGTTCGGTGATTTCGGATATAGCCGTAGGGTTCATGTTCTGCCTGCCCTGAAAATAGCCTCTAAATGCCGAGAACAGCGGCACGAAGAGCAACGCCGGAGAAATGGCCTTTACTGCCAGAGCCGCATCCGGATTTCCCAAGCTGGCGGTAATCGCTTCACCGCCAAAATAACATACGGCAAAAGAAACGATACCGATGACAAAGAGCAGCGCCGTCGCTGTTCGAAAGACTTTATGTGCGTTTTTATACTCTCCCACCGCAATGCGCTCCGATACCATCCTGGATATCGCCACAGGTATACCCGCTGTGGAAAGCACCAACAGCGCACTGTATATGGAATAGGCAAAACCGTAATAAGACATTCCGTCGTCGCCGATCCAGTTGGTCAACGGAATGCGGAACACCGCTCCAAGCAGTTTGATCAGGACGCCCGCAATCCCCAAAACAGCGGCGCCCTTAATAAATTTATTTCCCTTATCTGACATTATCTCATCCTCTATAATTGTTTTAAAATACCCTCTGTTGCGGCCTCTGCCTCGAAAATCGCTCTCTCTATATCGATAGTCGTATATTCGCCGTCTCTATATAAAACCTTTCCGTCCGCCATGGTCATCACAATATCGCTGCCGGCTGCGGAATAGACGATATTGTTCAAAAGGTTGTGGACGGGATGCATATTCGGTACATCTGTACGCAGCACGATCAAATCAGCCTTGTTGCCTTCTTTGATCACACCGCAGTCCGTTCTGCCCTGTGCCGCCGCGCCGTTTCTGGTTGCCGCTTTCAACGCTTCCTTTGGCGTAATAACTGTAGGATCCTGATTTTTCACTTTGGCTATGAGAGCAAAAACCTTCATTTCTTCGAGGAAGTTCAGGCTGTTGTTACTGGAAACGCTGTCTGTTCCGATAGCCACGTTGATCCCTTTCTCCAGCATTCTGGCCGTATTGCTGATCCCGCTGGCCAGTTTCAAATTGCTCACCGGGTTTGCAGCCACAGTAACGCCTTTTTCCTTCAGAATATCCAAATCTTCGTCGCTGCACCACACGCAGTGAGCTGCCACGGCAGGTGTATCAAATAATCCGCAGTGCGCAAAATACTGTACCGGCGTCATACCGTTATGGCGGGCCATGCACTCTTCATGTTCCAGCTTGGTTTCCGACACGTGGACGTGCATAATCAACCCCTCTTCAGCCGTCAGCGCCGCCAATCCTCTGACCGTTTCCTCATTGGACGTATACTCAGCGTGAATGCTGGTATCCATAATGACTCTTCCGCCGGCATAGCCGTTGTACAGGCGTATCGCTTCTCTGGTCTCTTTAACCGAAGGCAGCTGATCAAAAGGAATACCGGCAGGGTTTACTACAGAGCGAGAGATGTTGGCTTTCGCGCCGCTATCCTCCACAGCTCTGACCATATCCGGTATAAAGTAATACATATCCGAAGAGGATACGATGCCAAACCGCAGAGACTCCGCCATGCACAGCAGAGTTCCCCAGTACACCGCGTTTCCATCCAATTTGTCCTCGAACGGAAAGATCCTCGTATTGAGCCAGTCCTGCAGAACGAGATTCTCGCCGTATCCCCGCATAAGAGCCATCGGCGAATGGGCGTGGGCGTTGTAAAATCCCGGCATCAGCAGCCTGCCGCTGCCGTTGTATTCCTCGCCGAAATCCTTGTCCGGCCTGGTCTTTCCAACGTATTCGATCTTGTCGTTTTCCACGCCTACATACATATTCTCTTCAATATTGAAATCTTTATTTAAAATTGTTATTTCTTTAAAAAGCATATTCTCTCCTCCGTCGACTTATGCCGCCTTTCCAAAATCAGCCATAAAATTATATCACAGTCCGTATGTCTTTCCAACAAATTTCACCATTTTTTCATAATTGCATTTTCCCGTATATTTTTTTAGGGAGAGTAAAAACTACTGTTACAATATTTGTTAAGAAGGAGAGTAAAACTACATGAAAGCAACAGGCATCGTAAGACGGATCGACGATCTCGGCCGAGTGGTTGTGCCTAAGGAGATCAGAAGAATACTGAGAATCAGAGAGGGAGATCCGCTGGAAATCTATACCGGCAATATGGGGGAAATCATCCTGAAAAAATATTCTCCTATCGGCGACATGAGTCAGGTTGCCGTCGAATTCGCGGAAACAGCTTCTTCTATACTGGGCGGAACCGTAGCCGTTTCCGACACGGATCAGTTCATCGCAGCTGCCGGAAAACAGAAACGACAGTTCGATCACGATAAAATCGACACAGAACTGGATCATATTATCCAGAGTAAGGACAAATTCCTCAGCAGCAAAAAGGTCATCGTTCCTATAATTTCTCAGGGCGACGCTATCGGTTCTGTCACTGTTCTGTCACCTGAAGGAAAAGAATTGGGTGAAACAGAGATGAAAGCCGCGCAGATCGGTGCAGAGTTCCTGGCAAAGCAAATATACGACTAAAAGAAAAAAGAGTGCTCAGCCTTCCCTACCGGAATACAGATGACACTCTTTTTTCTTTTATGTGTTGGTTTTCCTCAAGTCAATACCACAGGCGATAAGCAGTTGATATGCAGTTGCCCGAATCGGGATGTTCATCTGCCTGCGACGATCACGACAGACTTTCTTTTTTCTGCGCTTTACCTTGCATTCCGTTTCCTTCCTGCGCATCTTTCTTCTGATCCTGCAGAATCTGAAGAAGTTTGGTCAGATTTTCCAGTTTATCAGCAGGCCGGGTAGTCAGACGGATAAACGGCTCCTTTCCGCCGTGTACAAATGCCTTCATGCCGAACGCTTCATTTACGCACATCAGCGCATAACCGCTAAGCGGATTTTTTTGTGCAAAAGTAACGATGACCTTATCCTGCTGTTCATAAATTCGCGTCACTGACAGATCTTCCGCAAGACTTCTGATTCTGGAAATGCGGATGAGATTCAGTGTTTCACGCGGCACTTCGCCGAACCGGTCCAAAAGCTCGTCGATAACCTCCTCTGCATCGTCTTCAGAAGCGACAGATGCAATTTTTTTGTACATCTGCAGCTTTAACGGCTCGTTTTCGATGTACCATCCCGGGATATTTGCGGTAACCATCAGCTCCACCGTAATTTCTTCCCGGTTTTCGTTGATAATTTCTCCCTGAAGGGAGCGAATAGCATCGTCCACCAGCTTGCAGTAGAGCTCGTAACCGATGTTCATCATGTGGCCGCTCTGTTCGCTGCCCAATAGATTACCCGCTCCGCGAATCTCCAGATCCCGCATGGCTACCTTAAAACCGGCGCCAAATTCGGTAAACTCGCGTATAGCCTTCAGTCTCTTCTCCGCTACCTCTGTCAGTACTTTGTTCTTCTGATACATCAGATAGGCGTAAGCCATTCGGTTGGACCGTCCTACTCTGCCGCGAAGCTGGTAGAGCTGCGAAAGTCCGTATCGATCGGAATCCAGAATGATCATGGTGTTGGCATTGGAAATATCGATTCCCGATTCAATGATAGTAGTCGCCACCAGCACATCTTTCTCACCATTAATGAAACTCAGCATCACGTCTTCAAGAAGGTGTTCATTCATCTGTCCGTGACCTACGATCACCCTGGCTTCCGGCACAAGCTCCTGTATGGTATCAGCAATTTTGTAGATTCCCCTGACTCTGTTGTATACCACAAACACCTGACCGCCGCGATCCAGCTCTCGTTTGATGATTTCTCTGATCATCCCATCATCTTGTTCGAGAACATAGGTCTGAACCGGGTACCGCTCCTCCGGCGGTTCTTCAATCAGGCTCATATCCTTGATTCCCGTGAGAGACATGTTCAGTGTACGCGGGATCGGCGTCGCGGAAAGCGTCAGCACGTCGACGTTTTGCTTCATCTGCTTGATCTTCTCCTTGTGCGCCACGCCGAAACGCTGTTCCTCATCGACCACAAGCAGCCCCAGATCCTTAAATTTCACATCGTTGGACAGGAGACGATGAGTTCCGATGATCAGATCGATCTGTCCCTTTTTCAGCTGATCGAGGATCTGCTCCTGCTGTTTTTCCGTGCGGAATCGGGACAGCATCTCTACTTTCAGCGGAAAGTGCTCGAACCGATCCTTCAGCGTATAATAGTGCTGATTGGCAAGGATAGTGGTAGGAACCAGAACCGCCGCCTGTTTTCCGTCGGCGATGCACTTAAACAGCGCTCTGGCAGCCACCTCCGTCTTGCCAAAGCCTACGTCTCCGCACAGAAGCCGATCCATAGCTACCGGGCGCTCCATGTCCGCTTTAATTTCTTCTATCGCCCGCAGCTGATCATCTGTCTCGGTATACGGAAAGGCATCTTCAAACTCCTTCTGCCACACGGTGTCTTCGCTGAAAGCGTGGCCTTTCTGCATTTTTCGCTGAGCGTAAAGCTGAAGCAGTTCCTGCGCCATTTCGGCGATTGCCGCTTTGGCCTTTGCCTTGGTGGCCTTCCATTCGCCGCCGGACAACTTGTTGATCCTGGGAACAGCTCCGTCTGCGCCGATATATTTCTGTATGATGTCCATCTGTTCCACGGGAACATAGAGCATATCATTACCGGCATATTTGATTTTCAGATAATCCTTTTTTTCTCCTTGTACGGTCAGCTGCTCGATGCCCAGGAATCGTCCTATACCGTGGTTTTCATGGACGACGTAATCGCCTCTGTGCATATCGGAGAAGCTCTGTATCTGCTGAGCCTTCGTCTTGCTCTTCTTTCTTCTCCTCGCCGATTTCTGACCGGTAAATATGTCATTTTCACTGATAAAACATATCTTCTTATCGGGAAAATCCATGCCCGATGAAAGCGATCCTTCTTCCAGCGAAATTCTGCCTTCCATGCCGATCCGCGCGATGAATTCCCGCATATTGTCGAGCCGCTCTTTGGTAGAAACGACGATGGTAACGGAATACCCGTTCTGCACATAATTCTTGAGTTCTTCTTCCAGCACCTCCAGCCTTCCGTTGAAAGCCGCCATCTGTCGGCTGCGTATGCTGTGAACCTGACTTAAGGTTTCCGCGCCTTTTATGACTTTGGTAAACGGCGTCAGGATATACACCAGAGGCCTGCTGTAGATGCGATAAAAGTCCTCTTTTCCGGAGATCAGCTCCATGTCCTTTGGAATAACCTGACCTCTCTCAAGGAAGAGTTTAAAATCCTCTTTGGTCTCTTTGCTTCGCGCATCCAGATACTCACAGATTCTGTCAGGATCGTCGACAAAGATCGTCCCCTGCTCCATATAATCCCAAAGATACTCCGGCTCTTCGTAGAAATAGTGCAGATAGTTCTCCAACAGCTGGATATTTGACATGCTGCGGATATATTCGCAGAGCTCATCCCGGCGCTTTTCCAGATTTTCCGCAGTTTCCCGGTATTCTTCGCCCTTTTTAATGAGTTTCTTGACGTGAGCGGTGTATTCTTTGTACAGACAGTCGGCAGCGTCGTTGAAACGTTCCCGGTCCATCAACATCTGCTCTGCCGGAAAGATTTCCACGCTGCTAAGGTTCTCTATAGAACGCTGCGTATCCAGATCAAAGGTCCTGATCGAATCTACCTCTGTGTCAAAGAGTTCTATCCGGTACGGATTCTCGCTGTCCGGTGTAAAAACGTCGATAATCGCTCCCCGGACAGAAAATTGCCCTCTCGAATCTACCAGTTCCATTCGCTCGTAACCGAGTCTGACCAAATCGTTTTTCAATTTTTCTATGTCGACCTCTCCCCCCAGCGAAACCTTCACTGACGAGCTTTCGAAAAACCTGTGCGGTGTAATCTTCTTCACCGCAGCCGACACGGGCGCAACAACAATGCATTCCTCGTTGTTTCTGAGCGCCTTCAGAATTTTCAGCCTTTCGAGCAGAAGATCGTGGTTTTTCGCTTCGTAACGCAAAAAAACCTGATCCTCTGCAGGAAGCACGAGAATCGGCTTCTTCGAAAAAAAAGAAAGATCAGATGCTAACCTGTCGGCTCTTGCTGCTGTAGCTGTAACAATCAGGCTCTGTCTTTCCTCTTCTGCAAGCTGTGCAATAATCGGAGCGCATCGACTTTCCGAAACGCCCGAAATGTTGATAAGTCCTTTCTTATTCATCGCCCTTTTCAGACCTTTTCTTTGTATTATATTGATTCATCGCTTTATCAATGCCATCCTCCAGAATGGTCTCTATGGCCAGTACTGCGTTGTCTACCGCTTCGCGGAGCAGCGGCGCTTCTTCTTTGGAAAAACCGCCGATCACGTAGTCGGCAAGATCGCCTGAACCGCCGTTTCCTATACCAATCCGTATTCTTGGAAAACGATCCGACTGCAGTTGATAGATCACCGACTTCATTCCGTTATGTGTTCCCGCGCTGCCGAACTTCCGGATGCGCAGAACGCCCGGATCGATGTCGATGTCATCATAAATGACGATCAACTGCTCCGGTGAAAGCTTATAAAAATGCATGACCTCTCGTACCGATTCTCCGCTCAGGTTCATAAAGGTCTGCGGTTTCAACAGGATGACTTTCTGGCCGGCGATTCTTCCCTCGCCGGCCAAAGCCTTGAATTTCAATCGATCTACTTTTATGCTGTGCTTATCCGCGAGCCGGTCAATTGTGATAAAGCCCATATTGTGCCGCGTATTTTCGTATTTTCTGCCTGGATTTCCCAATCCTGCTATCACATACATAAACTTATTCCTCTGTATCTCTCAATATTAATGTTATCTGTCTATCAGTCAAACAGTTTGCTGATGGAGCCGTTGGTAAATACCCGGGTCATCGCCTCGGCAAAGAGAGGCGCCACGGACAAAAACTTCATCTTGCTGCTCTTCTTCTCTTCCGGCATCGGAATCGTATTCAGAAGTACCAGTTCCTCAATGGCCGATTTCTCAATTCGATCGACAGCTGGACCGGAAAGCACCGGATGAGTGGCGCAGGCGTACACCGCCACCGCTCCCATATCTTTGATCGCGTTGGCAGCATTGGTAATGGTTCCTGCGGTATCGATCATATCGTCGATAATGATGCAGTTTTTGCCTTTGATATCGCCGATAATGTTCATGATCTCGCTCTTGTTAGGCTCAGGACGTCTCTTGTCCACAATGGCAATCGGGCAGTCCAGATACTCGGCCATATTCCGCGCTCTGGTCACGCTGCCGTGATCCGGCGATACGACGACTACATCTTCGAGAGCCTTTTCCTTGAAATACCTGGCCAGAATCGGCATTCCGACCAGATGGTCCACAGGAATGTTGAAATATCCCTGAATCTGATTGGCGTGAAGGTCCATGGTAACCACCCGATCTGCTCCGGCGGCCATAATCAGATCCGCCACCAGTTTGGCTGTAATCGGATCTCTTGCCTTTGCCTTTCTGTCCTGTCTGGCGTAGCCGTAATAAGGCAGTACAGCATTGATTCTGCCTGCCGACGCTCTCTTCATGGCGTCAATCATGATCAGCAGTTCCATCAGGTTGTCATTTACCGGATTGCAAGTCGGCTGCACGATGTACACGTCAATGCCTCTGACCGATTCCCAAAGGTTAACGGAAATCTCTCCATCGCTGAACTTTGTAACCGTGGCTTTTCCAAGGGGCTTACCCATGATGGAAGCGATCTCTTCTGCCAGTTCCGTGTGCGCGTTGCCTGTAAACACTTTGTAATCTGAAAATGCGCCGTTTTTCATTGTTAAGTACCTCTCTTCTTTCTTCGATTATCTTTTAAGTTATTTCCCTGAACTACTTTTTCTGTATAAACCTCTTCTTGCTGCCCATCCTTCGATTGTTCTCTGTCTCGCTCTTGCCACACACAGCGCATCTTCAGGCACATCTGCAGTCACCGTGCTTCCGGCGGCGATATAGGCACCGTTTTCGACCTTAACCGGCGATACCAGATTCGCATTGCATCCGATAAACACGCCATCCCCCACAGTCGAGCGGTGCTTATTCGTTCCGTCGTAGTTTACAAACACTACTCCGCATCCTATATTTACATCTTTGCCTACATCCGCATCGCCGATGTAGGTCAGATGAGACGCCTTTGATCCGTCGCCGAAAGAAGAATTTTTAACTTCCACGAAGTCTCCGATCTTACACTCTCTTCCGATAACGCTCCCCGGCCTGAGGTAGGCAAACGGGCCGATCTTAGTTCCGTCTCCGACCTGGCTTTCAATCAGGACGGAACTCTGTACCTCCACATCATCGCCGATTCGACAGGCTTTGATCCTGCTGTTTTGATAGATACAGCAGTTCTTTCCGATCACAGTGCCTCTCTCGAGAGTAACGCAGGGACCGATCAGCGTTCCTTCGCCGATCACTACATCTTCGTCGATATACGCCGTGCGGATATCGACGAAATTCACTCCTCTCTCCAGATGCCTGATCGCAGTTTCTATACGCTTCTTCTCTTGTTCCTCGTATTGACTGTAATCCATACACCTCTCCTCTTTGCTGAAGCTTATCCGTTGATGATCATTTCGCCTACTTTGTAGATATCGCCCGCGCCCATGGTGATAACCAGATCGCCCTTTTCCCCGTTTTTCTTTACATAGTTTGCGATATCTTCAAAGGAATCCAGATAATAGACCTTTTTATCTGGGTGAACCCGCTTGATCTCCTCGGCCAGCTCCTTCGATGATATTTTATAGATATTTTTTTCTCTGGCCGCATAAATCTCCGCCAGAATTAAAACGTCGGCATCCTCAAAAGCATCGGCAAACTCGTCGAACAAAGCCAGAGTCCGGGTGTAGGTGTGCGGTTGAAACAGACACCACAGCCGGTTATGCGGAATGTTGTGGGCCGCAGAAAGCGTCGCTTTTATTTCCGTTGGATGATGGGCATAATCATCGACCAGCCTGATTCCGTTTTCCGTGGTGCCAATCACGTCAAACCGTCTCTGCGTCCCCTTGAACTTGTCCAGAGTGTCGATAATAACCGATGGCTCAATTCCCAGCTGATGACAGCACGCAAACGCACCTACCGCATTGAGGATGTTATGTTCGCCGGGAACCCTGAGTTTGACTGTTCCCAGATCTTCCCCGTCATAGTTCACATCAAAGCCAGGCATCCCGTTCTCATCAAAAGTAACGTTGGTGATGTAATAGGTACAGTTCCGATTATATCCGTAGGTGATAACACCGGGGATATCCTTGATGATCTTGTTGACAAACGGATTGGCATCGTAAGCGATCAGTTTACCATCCTCCGGAACAGCCTTTGCAAATTTTTCAAAGGATTTTACGATATGGTCAATATCCTTAAAATAATCCAGATGATCGGAGTCTATATTCAGAATCACCTCTATCTTGGGCCGCAGTTCCAGAAAACTGTCCCTGTATTCACATGCTTCCGTTACAAAGTACGGTCCCCGTCCAACCTTGACATTGCCTCCGATCTCCGCCAGATTGCCGCCGACCAAAATGGTCGGTTCCAACTTGGCGTGCTCCAGAATCAAAGAAACCATAGAGGTTGTCGTCGTCTTCCCATGGGTTCCGCTGATCGCGATGCTGTTTTTAAATTCATCCATCAGCAGCCCCAGGACTTCTGCTCTGCCTGCCAGAGGAATGTGCTTCTCTCTGGCTCTGATTATCTCCGGGTTTTCCTCGGCTATAGCCGCTGAATAGATAATCAGGTCTGCATGCTCTACGTTCTCCGCTCTATGGCCTATATGAATCTTTATACCCTTTTTTTCCAAATGATCGGTAATCTCCGACTGCTTCATGTCCGAACCGGATACCTCGTATCCTCTCGCTGCGAGAATCTCCGCAATGGCCGACAGGCCGATACCCCCGATGCCGATACAATGTATATTCTTGTAATCAGACAAATTGATCATCAACTAATCCTCCAAATCCTAATATATTCTCTACTGCCTGTATTTTAACACAAGATTTCCATAATCATACATAAACTGCATTCGCAGCGCCGCTGCGGGCAGGCACGCATTCATTATAACATACTTCCCCGCAAAAATTAATAAGAAAAAAGTAAGTATAAAAATATAAAGAATCGTACAGTTAAAGTTTTCTTACCGGGCGGCAGAACCGGTTTTCAGACGCAGCCGTATTTTTGAACGCGGCAGCAACGGGCCTATTGACAGCAAAATAAAAAAACAATAATATGATAAATGAACGATGTGGAGGTACAGGCCATGAAAAGAACGGAAAGAGTCGGCGCAATCATAAAGCTGCTGACTGATACGCCCAACAAGCTATATTCCCTGCAGTATTTTTGCGACCGATTCGGCGCCGCAAAGTCCAGCATCAGCGAGGATATTCGCATCTCCGATGCGGCAGTCCGCGCTGCCGGAGGAGGATATATCGAAACGATCTCCGGAGCAGGAGGCGGAGTTCGCTTCGTCGCCGATATTACACCGGAGCAGCTGCAGATCCTCCAGGAGGAATTCTGCAGCCGTATCAGAGACAGCCGGCGAATCTTAGGCGGAGGATTTCTATATACCTCCGACATCATGTTCGACACCCATCTGATCAACAGGCTCTCTGCAGTCTTTGCAAAGAAATTTAAAGATCGCGGCGCCGACTACATTGCCACCGTGGAGACGAAAGGCATACCTCTGGCCTCCATGGTCAGCAGACAGCTCAATTTACCCCTGGTAATCATACGCAGAGAAGCTAAGTTCTCCGAAGGGTCTACAGTCAGCATCAATTATTTTTCCGGATCCTATGACCGCGTTCAGAAAATGTCCATCTCAAAAAGAGCCGTAAAACCCGGCTCAAAGGCCGTCATCATAGACGACTTCATGCGGGGAGGCGGAAGTACAAAGGGCATTGCCGACATTCTCTCTGAATTTGACGTTTCGGTAGTCGGAACAGGCGTAGCCATCGCCGGCGTTCTTCCGGAAAAGAAGAAAATCGAGGATTACACGGCCATCGTTTTCCTCGGAGAGGTAGATGAAGAAAAAAAATCCATCGAAGTTTTTCCGAATCGTCAGATTTTTTAGACGTTTTTATTGCCAAATTATGTTTCATGTTATATAATGTACTTATCTACAACAGGAAATGGGCAAGAAAGGTGGTCAATAATATGAACATAACTGATGTCAGGATTCGGAAAATCAACGACGAGGGAAAAATGAAAGCCGTTGTCTCTATCACATTCGACGATGAATTTGTTGTTCACGACATAAAGATAATCAAAGGTCAGAACGGTCTTTTCATCGCGATGCCCAGCAGGAAAATGGGGGAAGGCGATTTCAGAGACATCGCTCATCCGCTGCTTTCAGAGACGAGAAACAAAATCAAAGACGCGATTTTCGCCGAATATGAAAAGCTGTTATCGGAAAAAGGCGACGAAGAATATGCTGAGGCAGAAAGGTAAGCAAAGAAATAAGCATAGATAACATTTTAATTGACAAACGAGAAAAGCTGAGTGCATAATGATGATATGCACTCTTTTCTATTATTTCCATAAACTGCAAGTGCATGTTTCGAATACATCGTCCAATGAGTGACATACTATTCAGCAAAAAGGGAGGTCGACTATGAGAGGATTTGACGAGCTCAAGAGCGCTTATCTCAGGATGAAAAGCCAAAAAGTAAAAGAAAAAGAAGATCTGCGTTATATAGAGTACGTCTGCGACGAGACAGGATGGCCCTTTGAAAAGGCGAAAGACGCCATGGATACAGCAAAAAAAGACGGCATCTCCTACAAGTACTACGCCAAGAGAAAAATGTGGGCGAAGACGGAAAAAGAAATGGAAAAAGCCAAGCGGAATATAAGCCACGTAACAGAGCGAAACCGCAAAGAAAAAGAGCACGCCATTGAAGAGATCATCGCAGCCACCGGTTGGACGCGCAGCAAAGCTCTGGAAATGTTCCGCGCCGCCAAACTCAACTGCGGATGTTGTTACAAAGATTACTATAAGTTTAAGCTCTACGACAGAACTCCGGAAGAACAGCGGGAATATCTCACGCTGAAAATTTCCGAAGAAATGCTGTTCAAATACAATAAAGATCCCGAAGCCCTGAATCTTCTTCTCTACAAGGGACGCTTCGCCAAGGAGTTCACCGACCTCTTTCATCGAAAGTGGTTCATCAACAGAAATCTTTCCTTCGAAAAGTTTCTAAAGAGCATCGAAGGTGTCGAAGATCTAATCTGCAAACCTACCTCGGCAACGCAGGGCAAGGGAATCATAAAAGTCCACTGTGGAAAAGATGCGGACAAGAAAGCGGTCTATCAGCAGCTGATCGGCATGGACAAACGGATGATCTGTGAAGAACGGATAATCCAGCATCCGGATATCGCCGCCTTCAATACGTCATCCGTCAACACGGTTCGGGTTCTCACGATCATGAAAGATGACCAGTGTCACCACGTTTACGCCGGATTCAGGATGGGCCGCGGCGGCATCGTGGACAACTTCCACGCCGGAGGCGTCATAGCCAGCGTGGATCCAAAAACGGGCGTCACCTGTACCGATGCCGTGGATGTGGATGGAAACCACTATGCCGTTCACCCGGGTTCCCAACTGCCCGTCCTCGGTTTCCAAATTCCTCACTGGGATCAGGTGCTCAGTCTGACTGAACAGGCAGCCCGCAGAATCAAAGGCGTAGGCATGATCGGCTGGGATGTGGCGATCACAGAAAAAGGCGTATGTCTCATCGAAGGCAATTCCCAATCCAGTTACCAGATCATTCAGCTGCCGTACGTTGACGCGGGAATCGGAATGAAAAAACTCTTCACCCCGTTCCTGGACTAAAAAGGATAAAAAACGGGACTGCTTTCCAGTCCCGTTTTTCTTTATGCCTTATTCTAACGTTGCCGTCTGAAGACCTCAATTAATCTACAGCAGATTTTCCGCTTTCGGAGTCCCCTAAGACCGCATCCATAACCCGGATGATATTGGTATTGCCGGGAACATCTACAGGAAGTCCCGCGCTGATCACAACCCGGTCTCCCTCTTGAATGAGACCTGCCCGAATGGCCTTTCTGGCGCAATGAGCAAAGAGTTCCTCTATTTCGTATCTGTAATGAGCAATAATCGGACAGACGCCCCATACCAGAGACAGCTGGTGATACGTTTTTTCGTACGGCGTAGCGCCGATGAGCATGATGTACGGCCGGAATTTGGACATACGTCTTGCGGTGTAGCCGGTTTTGGTAATCGCCATGATGGCCCCCGCCCGAATATCCTTTGCCAACGTACAGGCTGCATGACCGACCGCATTGGTCACATCGTGACTGTCCATTTCGTGCCAAACCTGATCCTTTCCGGATATCTGCGGCATATCCGCCTCCGCCTGAACCGCGATTCTGGCCATGGCTTCCACAGCTTCTACCGGATACCGGCCTGCTGCGGTCTCTCCGGAAAGCATTACGGCAGAAGTGCCGTCAAAGACCGCGTTGGCAACGTCAGTGATTTCCGCTCTCGTCGGCATAGGACTGGTGATCATCGATTCCAGCATCTGAGTCGCCGTAATGACGATTTTTCCCGACTGTACACACCTGCGAATAAATCGCTTCTGAATACCCGGCAGCTTCTCGTAAGCCACCTCTACGCCCATATCGCCTCTGGCCACCATGATACCGTCGGCGATCTGCAGTATTTCTTCGAAATTTTCCACGCCCTGCGTGCTCTCGATCTTGGCGATGACCTTGATATCCTTTCCTCCGTTTTGGTCAAGCAGATTCCGCACTTCTTTCACATCGCCGGCCGACCGTACAAAGGATGCCGCTATGTAGTCCACATCGTGCTCAATTCCAAACAGGATATCCTCTCTGTCCTGCTGACTCATGTACTGCATACGCAGATTTACGTTTGGCAGATTGATCCCCTTGTGATTGCTGATCTTTCCGCCGTGAAGCACGGTTCCTCGAACTTCGGAAGGAGTGGTCTCCGTTACCTTGATCACAATTTTCCCATCGTTTATCAGAACCAAGTTGCCCGGTTTTACTTCATCCGGCAGATTTTTATAGGATACGGATACGATTTCTCTGGTCCCTTCCACGTCCTCTGTGGTAATGGTAAAGATCTGTCCGTCTTCGAGGATTTCTTCTCCGTTTGCAAAATTTCCGATTCGTATCTCCGGTCCCCGTGTGTCCAGAAGAACTGCTGCAGGTATTCCCAGCTCGTCTCTAACGCTGCGGAAAATGCGGATGGTCTCCGCGTGCTCCTCATGTGTCCCGTGGGAAAAGTTTACTCTCGCCACGTTCATTCCTGCTTTGAGCATTTGTCTCAGCGTTTCCCGATCCTTTGACGCCGGACCGATCGTACATACAATTTTCGTTCTTCTCATCATTCCTCCTCATCTGTTTCCCAAATAACTTTGTTTTTTGTATAGGCTAAAAATTTCAGAAAATCTTCCTTTTTTACCGATAACGTTGCCGTATTCCGGTTAGGATGAAAATTCACTTTTTCTTCCGGTCCGGCTCGCAACACTGCCGTATCCAACACGACAGCAACCTGGTGATATCTATCGTTGATCAGACCGTAGGGCGAAACCGATCCGGGTTTCAACTTCAAAAGCTCCCACAGCTCTTCTTCCCGGGCAAAGCGAATTTTTCCCCATCCGGTTACTTTTTTGAAGTGTTTCTCATCCATATGCCTCCGATCCTCAAGAACAAGAAGATAAAATCGGTTGTTCTTCTTATCCTTTACCAGAAGATTCTTCAGGTTCAGGCCTTCCATGGTCAGCCCTTCTCTCCTTGCCTCTTCGGAAGTAAAGACGGCCTTATGCTCATGTACACAGTACTCCGTAATATCCAGTTCTCTAAAGATCTGATACAGTCGGGCTTCGCTGCTCTCCATAAAAATACTCCCTTACGTTCATTGTCAAACCTTTTTTATTATAGCTTCTGTATCGGCAAAAATCCACGAAAAAAAGACTGTATTCCTGTGAAACAGTCTTTTTTTCTCATACTTTCTTCGTAAACTCCGTGTTACAGTTGTGACACTTGACCTTTATGTTGCCTTTTCCTTTCGGTGCCCTCATCTTCTGGCCGCATCCGGGGCACTTAAAATAGGCGTATATCTTTCTTTCATATCTTCGCTGGCTGAAGGACCTGCCCTTTGTAATCCTGTACTTGAGAGCAAGATAGCGGTTGTTCTCCGCCTCCCTCTTATACAGATTTCGGGAAAACGCTCTGAAATATGCATAGATGAACAAGATCAGTCCCAAATAATAGGTGATGTAATAAGCTACGGGAATTCTGCCGAGAAACATGGCTATAACCATCAGTACGATTGCAGAAATCAGCAGGAATTTTCCCAGGTTATCCAACCCGCGCCTTCCCTGCATAAACCGGTATAACTTGTATTTCCAACCGTTCATCTCTCCGCCTCCAATCCTTTTATTTGTATTTTACCTCACATTTGTATGTTTTTCATTTTCATTATGTGAAGAAGCTGTGATGATTTTCTCCCGGGTTTTGCGCTATGACGGCGCTTATGGTATAATGATCTCCACGGTTCCTCTACCGGGACCGCAAGCAAATCACTTCAAGGAGGTTCGCTATGGATAAAAAATCGAGAGATTACGAGGTATGCCTGTGCTATCACAGAACAAGAGGCGAAGTAGAGGACATTATCAGGGAAACCGGCGTAAATAACCTGAAAGATCTCTGCGAAGCCGCAAAAGTCGGTGACAAATGCGGCGGCTGCAGGGAAGACCTGCAGATGATTCTCGACGACGTACTTGCGGAAACAGCTCCGGAGCAGGCATAGATCTGTCGGCGGTTTTCGCCTGTATCTTTACCGATACGAAAAAGGAGAAGAAGCCCGGCATTACCCCTTTGGCTTCCTCTCCTTTTTACTATTTCTATAAGATTCTATACAATAAAATCGTTCAATACACCGATGCGTTTCTCTTACACTGTCTGAGCGGACTGTCCGCAAGTGAACGGCGCAAGCTCCATGCGAATAAAGAAGCCCTGATCATGTTGACATACCGGGCACTGCTGGGGAGCGCTGGTACCTTCAAAGACATATCCGCAGTTCAGACACATCCACTTGCACTGAAATTCTGAAACGAACAGCTGATTTTTTTCCAGCATATCAGCGAAAAGTTTAAATCTGTCGCCATGGATTTTTTCGATTTCCGCAATCTGATTAAAGGACCCTGCTACTGCCAAAAATCCTTCTTCCATGGCCGTCTGACCAAAGGAGCGATATACGTCGTCGTGCTCCTCGTATTCATTTTCCTGGGCGTAGCGAAGAAGCTGAACCACAGAATCGGTAATATTAACAGGATATCCTCCGTCTATGTGGATGGATTCCCCCGCAAGCTCTTTCAAATGGTTGTAGAATATTTCCCCGTGTTCCTTTTCCTGGTTGGCCGTAAAGGTGAAAATTGATTCAATCACGTGCAATTTGGCTCCTCTGGCCTGCGAAGCCGCAAAGGTATATCTGTTCCTTGCCTGACTTTCACCTGCAAATGCGCACATCAGATTAGTCTTCGTCTGGCTGTTGTTAAAATTGATAGACATGTTTTCTCCTCCTGTATTTTCTTTTGCAATAGTATTTTACATTTTGATGCATTCTATTCCCGATCGAAAAAAACAGAAGGCTAAAAAAGGGACTTGTCCCTGGAGCTGTCAGCTCTGCGGGCAAGTCCCTTCTTTTTTACATTAACTTTTGCGGAGATTAGAATCTCAGAGACAGGCAGCTGAGACCGCCATCCAACTTACGATACTCGGAAGTGTCTACTACGATGGTCTTGTAACCCAGATCCTGTACGGCCTTCAGTACTGTCGGATACCCTTCCGGTACGATTACCGTATCGTTAACCCAGATGCAGTTTGCCGCATAGGCTTCTTCCTCAGGAATAACCACCTTGTTGTACTGGGCGAATTCCGGCTTGTCGATGAATTCTCCCGATACCAGCATGTTGTTGTCTTCCAGATAGTTTACGCCGGTCTTCAGGTGCAGCACTTTCTCCAGTTTTACTTCGGAACAGGTCAGTCCGTGTCTTTCCAGAATCTCCGTCAGCTGACGAATGCCTTCTTCGTTGGTTCTTGCGGATCTGCCTACATAGAAGTGATCGCCTACCATCATGACGTCGCCGCCCTCCAGGGTTCCCGGCGCCTTGATGTACTCGATCTGATCGTCAGAGAAGAACTTCTTCACCGCGCCGACGATCTCGTCTTTT
>CAJFTU010000033.1 GCA_904420065.1 uncultured Emergencia sp. | reverse complement strand
GAACCTCAAAAATCGGCTCTGCCCCAAGTAACTAATGACATATCTTATATCAGTTTTTTCAGTTTACACAAAACTTGAAACGCTCTCATTTTTTGAACGCAAAACCATATTTTACCATGAAAAAACCGACCTCCCATCTGTTAGATATTCAGGTCTAACTTTTGGGGGTCGGTTCATTCTGCTTAAAGCGCGGGGATTTTTTCATTTTGGTCGAAAACGAAATTTATCAGTTTGCAGCTTTATATATGCTCTTACCGTCTTTTATCGTCTCCAGAACCCTGATGTCCTTTAGCTCCATCGGATCAGTATCCATAGGATTTCTATCCAGGATCACCAGGTCGGCCCGTTTGCCTTCTTTGATGCTGCCCTTGCTGTCTTCCTCAAAATAAGCGTAGGCCGCGTCGATGGTCACCGCTTTCAGCGCGTCGTAGACGGATACCTTTTGATCTTCGCCGATTACCTGACCTCCCCGGCTGATCCGGTTTACCGCGCACCATACGGAGTGGAGCATTTTCGGCTTCGTTACCGGCGTATCCTGATGAAAGTTTACCGATAAGCCTCTGTCTAAAGCGTCTTTTACCGGACTGATGTGATTTCCTCTCTCCGGTCCGAAATTCTTCATGTGGATATCGCCCCAGTAATAGACGTGTCCCACGAAAATGGAAGCGATCATGTTCATCTGGGCCATCCGATCCAGCTGATCGTTTCTGGCGGTCTGGCAGTGAATCATCACCGGTCTCAGCTTGTCTTTGTCCGGATTGCTGCTCTGGGCCAACGCCTTCTCGTATGCGTTTAAGAACTGGTCTCCCGCAGCATCGCCGTTGCAGTGGGCCAGGAACTGCTGATTTTCATTGACTGCCTGGAGGGCAAACCGATCCACCTCCTCGTCTTTCAGCCAGGGATATCCGCAGTAACCCTCTTCACCGCCAAGGTACGGCTCAGTCATCCACGCCGATCTGCCCTGCGGCGAACCGTCCAGTACAATCTTATATCCGCCTATCTTCAGATGCTTTTTATATTTCTTCACCATATCCTGGTTCTTTTTCATCAGCTCTGCGCCGTCGCTGTTGATCAGCGGATAAGCCACCACGTCAACTTTCAGAGCGCCCAGGGTATTGCTCAGAGTCAGCAGCTTCATGGCCATGGAACTGGTCGCTCCGTCCTGAACCGTAGTCACGCCGTTTTCAATATAGATCTTCTGCATGCCCTTGATGATTTCTCTTACGCTGACCTTCACCTTCTTCATCATGACAGCCTGCACATTCATCATACCGGCCTCTTCCAGATAACCGTCAGGCTCGTTGGAGTTTTCTACCCTTCCAATCTTTCCGCCTTCCGGATCGGGTGTGGATCCGTCTATACCGGCCAGAGCAAGCAGCGCGCTGTTGGCGCATCCCAGATGTCCGGACACATGCATGATCAAAATCGGAATATCCCGACTTACCTTGTCCAGAACGGCTTTGCCGGGATGCCTCTCCTCCTGCAGAAAGTTGTGATCGTAGCCGAATCCTACGACTGCATTCTTAGCCGTAATGCCCTTTTCCCGTATATAATCCTTCAGCGTCTTCTCGATATCGTCAAAGGAGGTACACTCCGAAAGATCTGCGCACACGGACATCTGCCCGTTCATGGAGATATGACCATGGCCGTCGATAAAACCCGGCATCAGGCATCTGCCTTCCAGATTGATCTTCTTCACCCGGGTCGACGCTGCATCCATAGCTTCCTTCAGCGTACCCTTCTTTTTAATTTTGCCGTTTTCCACCAGAACGGCTTCCGGCCGGTCATTTTCTCCTTCCATGGTTAGAATTGAACCGCCGTAATAAAGAGTATCCATAATTCAATCCTCCGTTAAACTGAAATTGCTGTATGTACGTTATTTTTTCCAGCTGAATGATTTTTTACCCCAGGTTTTGGTTACTTTCAATATAATGAGATAAACGACGCAAAGTCCGGCCAGGCTCAGCATGGTCATGCCAGCAGACAGAGATCCTGCCGCCATGGCCAGTAACACCAAATAGACCGGTGTGGAAAGCATCATGACGATATTCATCAGTCCCAGCTCTACGGCCGTATTGGTCTTGAATTCCGGATCTACGATTCTGACCAGGGAGATGCCGCTTGGAACGGTTCCCGTGGAGGTTCCGTAGAGTCCCAGCGTACGCTCAAAGTCGTTATCGCTGCCGAAGCGCTGTCCGAAGTAGAAGCAGACCGCAAAGGTAACTACCGTCATGATGGCGCATTCTACCAGCATCGGAATGATCCAGTCGCCAATCACGTTAAACGCTACGGCCATAAAGGCGCAGACGACCAGATAATCTGACGTCCAGCTGGTGATCTTGCTCTGCAGCACATCATCCTGCAGAAAATCTACATTAAACTTTTTCATCAGGAATTTTACGATATACGCGGCGAACATGCCGTTGACAAACATCAGTCCACTCATGGAAGATCCGAGGAATCCCGGAATCAGTGCAAAAATTTTGGATATGCCGATGGCGACAATATAGCATAGACCGATGAGTGCGAAATGGTACGATAAAGTCTCGATATTGCTGTTGCAGGTGGTGTCTCTGACCATAGAGTCCGCCTGTTCTTCCTTTTTCAGATAACCTCTGATAATGCTTTCATTCATGACGCCTCCGTGTTTTGCAAGGCCTCTGGAAATGCCCAGCTTAGCAGCCGGAATACCCACGCCGAAGGCGACCACAAAGCCGATAGCGGCAAAGGCCACCGCGATCATAGCAGCGTTTTCCCAGCCGAAAGATTCATATACCGTACCAAAAGCCGAAGCTTGCCCCGGTCCCTGGGCAAAAGCAAACGGGATCAAGGTTCCGTAAATGGAATCCATTCCAAACGCTCCTCCACAGAGGCGGATAATTCCGTAACCCAGTAACGGCGTCAATGCGTAAAGCAGATTCCACACCGTTCCCATGCCTACGATGCCCTTCATCATTTCTTTCTGCGTATTGTCCCCCGTTTTTTTGGAACTGGTCAGGCTGATCGAAATAAACGAAACGGTAAATAATTCGTTAACAATGGTGGTAAACATATTCATATCCGTTCCAATGGATATGTCAAACTGGACCATGGCGTTCATAAAGATCATGCCCAGAATTCCTGCAATTACGCTGGCGGGCACGAGCATATTCCGTAAAAACGGAACTTTAGCTCTCAAAAAGGTTCCGATAACGAGCGCAATGCTGGCCAGTCCAAAAGCTACCATAAAACTGTTCATTAATTTCTCTTCCTCTCGTCTTTTGATGTATTTCTGTACGGACAGAATCCTATCTGTCCGACCTACAGTCTAACAAAAAAAGCCCGGAAACACTATTGCCCCATAGGGAGAGAAAGAGAAAAAGTTGAATCAATAATATCAATTTAGTCAACATTGGCCAAAAGTCTGGCTGCGTCGATCAGGTTTTCCACCTTTTCCAGAATGACAGAGAGATCCGAAATGACCACTTCACGACTGTTATTCCAAATTTCTTCAAAAAAACGGTTGAAAATATTCCGAAGAGTCTTATCGCTGAGCAGGAGAATATTTTTCTCATAAAAACCGTTCTCCAGTCTGAGATAATCGATCGAATCCGACAAAAATATGCACGGGTTGGTAATATAACGAAAATCCGCGCTGAACCCTTCTTCAACCATTTTTATCTGTAAATTCTTCTTACTGCGAAATGAATCCCGCAAATACTCCATTTGCACCTTTCTCTGAAGAGGATTCAAGACCACCCGATGATTGAAAAAATCCACCTCACCGGACAGAATAAAATCGGTCAGCGCAGTATCGTATACCATCATGGATATTTCTTTCTTATACAACACATTCTGAGAAAGCAGATACGCCTTTCGCGCTTCTTCGGCAAGAGATTCCATTCCTCCGAAAACTTCCCCGACAAACTGGTCGAAGATCTCCGGAGAGAGAAAGTGCTCTGTCATATGCCCCACCAACCACCGAATATTAGGAGAAACCAGGGTCTGAATGTATTCATGGCTTTCCAGCATACGATCGATTCCGGTGGCCGAAAACATGGTTCGATCCGGATTTTCCAATGCCATGATCTCCTGGAATATACCGTTGACCTCATTTTTGCTCTTCGTCGATGACATACACAGGAACTGCCGGTTATCGGTCAGTATATTCATGCCCGCATACTGATCCATCACGGAAAAGACCAGTTTTCCCGAAGCAAAGTGGCTGTGCAGCAGAGAAAAGTCGGTCAGCGAATAGTTGGTCAGCATGTGGATGAACAGGATTACATCGTAAATTGATTCGCCTTTGAGCTGTGTAATATCCGTAATAAAGTGGATGTGAATATCATCTCGCATTTTCCGAAGCCGAAATCCATCCTTTTCGATGCCGGCCAGCAGCAGTTTAGACGTCTTGTCCAGAGAAAAAAAATCCGCAAGTACGGCTATATTCAAAGGTTTAGATACATCAATTTCACGAATGTAATCCTGGAGCAGCGCATACTGGCTGTCGGGATGAACCATTACCGAAGCATTGCTGGCATATCTGTCTCTGTTGATCTTTCCTGTCGTGGACGAATACGCGCTGATCAGTTCGCTGTAAATTTTTTCTTCCAGTTCTCTTTCGTCCGCTGCGCCAAACCGATACTTCAACTTTTCCCTTCCGTCTCTGCTTCCTGTAGATATGGTCATATCCGCAATTCTGCGGGCGATATTCTCAATATTTTTTCCCGACGGAACGGATTTCCCGGAAAGCCACTTGCTGATATAGGACACGTCGTAGTTCAGTTCTCCAGCCAGTGTGTAATTTTTAATTCCTGCAGTTACCAGAATCTGCTCCAGCAGACTCCCAAAGCTGTTATTGTTTATTTTCATCTTCTAATCCTTCTGCCAAGCTGTTTTTTTCAGATAATTTTTCAGTACGGCTTCAATGGCCTGTACAATCCACTCCGCTTCTCTGCTCATCATTTCTCACTTCTTTCTCGTAATCCAAAGCACTTCCGGCGGCCGCCCGGTCTGCTGATTGGGCATCGATGCAAAGACTACATGATATCTGTCTTTGGGCAGCCGACCGGCCATAGCCAAAAGCTGTTCTTTTTCCCGGGCGCCTTCGCCGTGTCCGTCGTACATTACCACGGTCACTACACCGTCCTTTCGGATCAGATCAGCCGCCCTTCTCACCGCCGTCTCTGTGTCCTCCGCCGTGGTCGTGACCTGCTTGTTTCCTCCGGGAAGATAACCCAGGTTAAAAACCACGGCAGCAGGAGATTTTCCCGGGAAATATTCTTCGGAAATCTGTTCCATGCGGCAAAAACTGTCCTGTACAATTGTTACGTTATTCATTCCGATCTCTGTCAGGCGCTTTGCTGTGCTCTCTACGGCTGCTTTCTGTATGTCGACGGCGAGCACGGCGCCTTCCTGCCCTACAGCCTCAGCAAGTGCTGCCGTATCTCCGCCGTTTCCACAGGTAGCGTCGATAACGTAGTCGCCTTTCCGGATATAGGCGAGAGTAAGGTACATAGCAAGATCGGTCGTCTTCGTCAGTAAATTCCTCATCCCTTCAGCAAATCACTAACTGTTGCGGCTTTTTTTACTGTACAGAGGGATTTTCTCCATAAGGTCTGCGATATCGGAAACGATCGTATCGTCGTCCGTTCCCTTCTCAAAGGCTATGTGAGCCAGTTTGACCGTACCGTCGTATATGGTCACATCTGTAACTTCGCTCCCCTCGTCGATTTCAAGGTGGTAGTTCTTATATTTTTTCCATCGTATCATTTGTCTTTCTCCAATTCATATTTTTATCAACTTGCCGCCGTGTGGACGGCACCCTCAGTTTGCGGCGATGTATTCGGCGCAAAGACAAAAGCGTCAAACCACGCGCCGCTGTACGCTGAAGTCCTACTTTATTATATATCAAAACTATCCCCGTCTTCAAGATATACCGCCCGGTTCTGCAGCGCGCCCGCTCTCAAATTTTCCGGCTTTTCTGTATGAATCACCGTCAGCTTTTCAGGCTGCAGCGCGTTAATCAGCTGCCATATTGCCTCTGAGGAAGCGTGTCCGGAAGTGTGCAGTTTGACAAAGTAGGGAAAACCGTCGGCAATCTGCCGCACCTCCTGCTCGTGCCGCTTCAGATACCCCTCCGACATCGAATAAATGAGCAGCGATTTGTCGCTGTACTTTTCTCTGTACGGCTTCAGCAGGGATGCAAAATCCTTATCCGGTCTCACCGCCATGAAAAATCCGTTTTTTTCTGCTTCTATTCCCTGATAATACACCTTCGCGCCTTCGAAATTATAGCTGTCTGAAACGGATTTTCCGTATTTTTCCGCGATCTCCATCAGCGACATCTGAAACGCATCGCACAGGAAGACGCCCTTTTTCTCCGCGCTCTTGTGAAATATCGCCAGTCGATCAATGTCAAGAGGATCGCAGATGCAGAACACATACTTGTACCGCTCGCCAAGAACCGACGCAGCCTTCCCCAGATCTCTTTCGCTGCAGACCACAGGCTGTCTGTAGGACAGATTGGTTCCCTCTGTAATCAGCAGATCCACCTTTCCTCTCAACGTTTCTGCCGCCGGAATCACCATATCTCCTTTGATTCCGTGGGTACGAAAATCGCCGGTATGCAAGACTCGTTTTCCCTCGCCTTCCACCAGCATCATATAGGAATCAAAAGCCGAGTGATCGGTGAGTATGGGTGTAATCTTCAGATCACCTACAAAGAAAGGCCGCCCGTCCTTATAGGTACGCATCGATTTTATCCGCTCTGCCTTTCCGCTTTCCTTATGGATCTCGCTGGCGAGAAACAATTCCCTGGCGCCTTCTCCTATGTACAGGGGGATATTGCTGGCAATATCCTCCATGAGTCCGGTGTGATCGCCGTGATAGTGGGTAAACACTACGGCGTCATAAGGCTCGTCGATACGCAGATTTTCCCGTTCCCCGCTTTTTCCTGAAAGCAAAGGTTTCCCCATATCGATGATCACTCTCGTTTTTCCCGTGGAAATTCCTGTCACGCTGCCTCCGATTTGATGAGTACCCCGGTATATTTTCACATTCATCAATTCACCCCCCTATGACAGTTTAGTGTTTTCATACGGGTTTATGCATAGCCGAAGCGGATTTCGCCGACAGAGCCGATTTACTGTTTTCAATTGATTTCTATTGACTTTTTTGCAGGACGTGGTAAATTATATTATAGAATTTAGCACTCATCATATTCGAGTGCTAACAGTTTTGTCGATTTATACTTTATCATACACAACGGAGGCGAGATTATGGCAAAAAACAATTTAAAGCAGAGTCCAAAAAACTTTTGGATCTAATGATCAACTCAATCTATACCCACAAGGAGATTTTTCTGCGGGAACTGATCAGCAACGCCAGCGACGCGCTGGATAAGCTGTACTATCAGAGTCTTCAGTCCGGTGATACCGGCATCAAGCGCTCGGACTTCCACATCCGCATCGATGCGGACAAAGACGCGAGAACCCTCACGATCAGCGACAACGGAATCGGCATGAACCGCGAAGAACTGGAAGCCAATCTGGGCACCATTGCCAGGAGCGGAAGCATGGCCTTTAAGGAAGCTCACGGAGAGGAAAACGGCGAAAAAGGCAAAAAAGCAGTCGATATCATCGGCCAGTTCGGCGTCGGCTTCTACTCCGCATTTATGGTCGCTGACGAGGTTACCGTAACATCAAAAGCTTACGGCAGCGACGAGGCCAATGTCTGGAACTCCAGAGGCGCAGACGGTTATACCGTTACCGCCGGCGAAAAAGCAAGCCCGGGAACGGAAATCGTTCTCCACATTAAAGCCGACGCCGAGGACGAAAACTATTCAAAATTCCTCGAAGAATACACGTTGAGAAATCTGGTAAAGAAGTATTCGGACTACATCCGCTACCCTATTCAGATGATGGTAGAGAAACACCGTCCGAAGGCCGATGCCGAACCGGAAGAAGGAAAAGCGCCGGAAATGGAAAGTTACATGGAGCTGGACACGCTGAACACGATGGAACCGATCTGGAAGCGGCAGAAGAGCAAGGTTAAAACCGAAGATTACAACGAATACTACAAGAGTAAATTCGGTGATTACCAAGATCCGGCCAGAGTCATCCGTACCAGCGTCGAAGGCGTATCCAGCTACACGGCGCTGCTCTTCATTCCGAGTCACGCGCCTTATGATTATTACACCAAGGACTACGAGAAAGGACTTCAGCTTTACTCCTCCGGCGTAATGATCATGGATAAATGCAAAGAACTGCTGCCGGACTACTTCAATTTCGTCAGAGGCCTGGTGGATTCTCAGGATCTTTCTCTGAACATTTCCAGAGAGACGCTGCAGCACGACCGTCAGCTGCGCAATATTGCCAAGAACCTGGAGAAAAAAATCAAAAAAGAATTGGCCGACTTCCTGAAAAACGACCGGGAAGGATACGAATCCTTCTTTGAAAACTTCGGCCGTCAGCTGAAATACGGTCTGTATGACGATTTCGGCATGCACAAAGACGTCCTTGCCGATCTGATTCTGTTCTACTCCTCTATGGAAAAGAAGATGATTACCCTCGATGAGTACATCGCCAAGATGGGCGAAGATCAGAAATATATCTACTATGCCGCCGGCGAATCGGTGGAAAAGATCGATATGCTGCCGCAGACGGAATTTATCAGGGATAAGGGATATGAAATTCTGTATCTGACCGACGAAATCGATGAATTCATGCTGCAGATGATTCGCGACTACAAGGAAAAGGAGTTCAAATCCGTCTCTGCAGAGGACATCGCCGTCGAAGAATCTGCCGACGCGCAGGAAAAGATCAAGCAGGCAGAAGAAGAAAACAAAGATCTGCTAAACTTCATAAAAACGTCTCTCGGCGATAAGGTCACAGAGGTAAAACTCTCCCCTCGTCTGAAAGATTCCGCCGTATGCCTGACAACTAAGGGCGGTATCTCTCTTGAAATGGAGAAAGTACTCAACGCAATGCCGCAGGATCAGCAGATCAGAGCGGAAAGAATTCTCGAACTGAATCCGGAGCATCCGGTCATGGAAGCGCTGAAGAACGCCTTCGCTCAGGGCGATTCAGGCAAGGAAACCGTAAAGACCTATGCCGATCTGCTATACAACCAGGCCGTTCTGATTTCCGGTCTTTCCGTAGAAGATCCGGTCACCTTCGCCAAGGAAATCTGCAGCCTGATTACGCGATAATCTATGCAGCTTTTCGGCTGACAGACCATAGCAAGAAACAGTCCGGCGCCGGGCTGTTTCTCTTTATCTGCGCGCCCTTTTCGTCCAGGCTTCGCTGCTTCTTTTTCGGTTTTATCTTTTCTTTTACTTCTTGAAACGAAAACCTACCGATTTTCCATCCGTTCTTTAAAATAGGGGATAAACTCTTCCCACTCTCCTTTAGTAAATCCCAGCTTCCAAATCGGTAAGGTTACACCGTTCTTCAACTCAAGAACCAAGTACATCTCCAGTTCTATGATCTTATCTATATCGTCATAGCCTGCCGATCCTCTCGAGTCTCCGAAACGGTAACGGATATCGTCTCCGATATCGATGTGCAGCGTCGTATGACTTCCGTATCTGTCTATGGTCTGATCGATCACCCTTTCATGCTTTCTCGCTTTTCTTAACGCGATAACGCCCACATAGATAAGCAGGCATACCAGGCCGACCAATCCTAGTACGGCAGACAGCAGCACGTAATCCATGTTTTTCTTAATAAACGCATAGACGCCGGGAGCGAATACTGCCAGCAAATACAGAATTACCGGGAGCTTATTTCTTCCGGTTTTATAAGTCCAGATTCCGGAAAGTATCTCCCGCATAGACTGTTCATCCATAACCGCTTCAATGGTAAATTGATCATTCTGTTCTTTTTCCATCATTTCTCGCTCTCTGTTCGATTGAAGATTATTCCTATATACACTATATCATAGTATTTCTTATATTCAAGTACTGTCAAGAGTTCTTGCAGTCCGACTATAAAAAGGCTGCCCCATCGCTGAAGCAGCCTCTTACTTATATGACTGAAATTTAGAAATCCTGGCTGTAGATCTCGCTGCCATCACCGTTGAGATAGGTTACTCTCACCGTGATGCCGTCAATCTCGGTTTCTTCTTCAAGTGTTGTTCCAATATTCTCAAATGTTGACGATACAGACTCCATTGCGCTTTCGAACTGGGTCTTCATTTCTTCTACCATGCTCTCGTCATATGTATCTGGATACTGGTACTCATAAGTTAAAACATTTCCTTCGACCTTTACTGTCATGCCATCCTGAGAATAGCTCTCAATTTCCGTCTTGATTTCATCGTTGCTGTTTACATAATCTTCAAGAGTCTCTGTTCCTCCGCCGCATCCAGTAAACAGAACCATCATGGAGATCAAAAGTATACTCATGGTTACAAAAAGAGATTTTTTCAACGTGTCTTTCTTCATTACATTTCCTCCATTTTATTTAAATTTGTTCTTTCGGATATATTATACTATGACAGACTTTGCATTGTCTATCATATTTTTCTTCCAAAACCTGTAAAACAAAGAAAATCTGAAAAGTTAACACTGATTTAACTTTCCTTTACCTGAGCGGTTTTGCCAAGAAGACGCTCTATTCCCTCGTCGGAATAGGAAAGCATTTTACCATATGCAAAAGCGATTTCCCTTCGGTGAGCGACATCATATTCTCCCTTCTCCAGCAACGCCGTCTTTTCTCTCTTCAGCTCCAGATAACGGTCCAGCGTATGGTCATCAAGATAAAAGATGAAGTAAAATGTATCCCTGCACATTTCCTCCGGAAACAGATCGGTCAGAAAGGGATCATCTTCGCTGTAATATCTGACGCCGTATCGATTGCAGATATCCTGCACATCATCTGTATAGCTGTCCCTTTCCTCTCTGCTCTGGCAGGGATGGCTCAACGCCATGGTTTTAAGGCCTGCCGCCACCATCTCGCAGAAGCAGTCGATGACGCCCAGCTCATAGGAGTACTTGTCGATTTTCTTTTCACTCATTATTCTCTCTCCTTGTATTCGTACGCCGTATATTCGTGACTGAAGCGATATCCCAGCTTTTCGGCAAGCGACAGGGAATCGCGGTTATGAGCATCCCAGCTGGGATACCACTCTCGCTCTAAGCAATCGAGGATAAGACGGGCTCCGGCAGCAAAGGCCAATCCTTTTCGCCGGTGGTCCGCTCTCGTATCGATTTCTATTTCTATCCCTCCGTTGTAACCGGAATAGGATGAGGCTCCCGATACGATTTCCCCGTCTTTTAAGATCACTGTGCCGAGACCCCGGGACTGATACGCATCATAGCTCTCGTAATTGCTCACGAAATCTCTGCACCAGCTGAGCTCCCTGCACTGCTGAAATAAAACCCGGTCCACGGTTTTCATCGTATAGCCTGAAGGCAGGTCACTGACAGCGTCTTTCAGCTTCTTTTCGTCAAACCCTTCTTTCTCTTTCTTTAACGTATAGCGCATCACTTTTTTGCAGCTGCCGGCGTAATATTCTTCGATCAGTGCTGCCCACTGATCGTTTTGGGGGATCATGAGCAGATAATCCCGTCCGCAGCACTCGGGTGCCTGAGAGACAAGAGCAGGATCAGGCGTGCCTGCGAAAAAGCAAAAATCCCCGAGAGCGGCAACAGCTGCCTTCGGCTTTGCTTGTTCTGTCACGAGAATAGTTCCCATCACGTTCTGCAGGCAGGACCAGATGATCGTCTCCTGCCAGCCGGAGAACAGATGGGCGGCATCCTTTCCATTTTTTAATCTATACAGCGTACTTTGGGACGAAGTTTCAGCTGTATCCGCCACCTTGCCTTTTTTTCGCATAGTCAAAGTCTTCTCCTCTGTATATAGACGGTAATGATTATTCTGATTTTATCAATTTTCCGTTATTCTATTTCTCGGTCTTTTCCAGCAGCACAATACATTCCGTATGTCTTGTTCCCGGAAAATTATCAAAGGGCTTCGCATACACCGCCCCATAGCCGCCGTATGCAAACTGCTGCAGATTTATGGCCAGAGTCTTTGGATTGCAGGAAATATACACAATCTGCGGAACGCCATAACCTATGATCTTCTCAACAGCCTTTAAACTCATCCCCACTCTCGGCGGATCTACCACAATCACATCCGGCCGTTTTGCTGTACGATCCAAAACTTCAAAGACATCGCCACAGAGAAAATGACAGTTGTCCAGACCATTGATCCGGGCATTGTTTTCGGCAGCCTGTACAGCCTCCTCCACAATCTCAACACCCATAACTTCCCTGGCCCGCAGCGCCAGAATCTGACTGATGGTTCCCGTGCCGCAGTACAGATCAAAAACCGTCTTTCCGCTGACGTCATCAACCAGCCCTATGGCCTCGCTGTACAGCCGTTCCACCGCCTCCACATTGGTCTGAAAAAACGAAAAAGCGCTGACTTTAAACTGAAGCCCCAGGATTTCTTCGAGATAGTAATCTCTTCCCCACAGGACTTTCAATTCCTCACAGGTTACCTTGTCCGCCAGGTTGTCGTTAAACGTCCTCAGAATTCCCACAACCCGGTTATCCAATTCTAACGCCTGCAGACCGGCTGTAAACGCCTCCTCGTCAAAACCTTCCTCTCGTGAGGTGACGATATTGATCAGCAGTTCCTTCGTCCGCACACCCATGCGGACGATCAGATTGCGGAGAAGTCCCCGGTGAGATTTCTTATGATAGTGGGAATAACCTCTTTCAACAGCAAAATCCAGAGTAAACCGCAGAATTCGGTTAAAATCCCGGTCCACCAGCTGGCAGTGATCCACGGTAACGATAGACATGAAATTCTTCTTTTTATGCATGCCCAGGCAGAGCGGTCCATCCTTGACCAAATCGCCAAAGGTATATTCCATCTTGTTGCGATAGCGATACCGGTAATCCGGCGGGCAGCCTTCGATAGGATCAAAAGTCTCCGGCTGAACTTTCTTTTCCGAAAAAAGTCGTCGAACTTCTTCTTCCTTTATTCTGAGCTGTTCTTCATAAGCGACGCCCTGATAGACACAGCCTCCGCAGTACTCTGTGTGCGGACACAGCTTAAAATCTTCCATATTTATCGTAAAACTCCTTCTTGTATTCCAAAAATCGATCTTCCTCTATGGCCGTCCTGATGTACGCCATCATGTTCAAAAGAAAATGAAGATTGTGATTGGACAGCAGCATATGAGAAAGCATCTCGTCAGCTTTGAAGAGATGGCGCAGATAGGCCCGGGAATAATTCCTGCAGGTATAGCATTGGCACTCTGAATCGAGAGGTTCAAAATCCCGCTCATATCTGGCGTTCTTTATGTTGACTCTGCCGTGGCTGGTCATGGCCAGGCCGTGTCTGGCTATCCGCGTCGGCAAAACGCAGTCGAACATATCGATCCCCCGTTCTACGCCTTCGAAGAGATAGTCTGGACTGCCTACGCCCATCAGATAACGCGCTTTATCGGCGGGAAGCCGATCCACACAGTCATCCATCACATCCAGCATCAGTTCTTTCGGTTCTCCGACGGAAAGCCCGCCGATAGCGTATCCCGGCAGATCCAACTCGACGATTTCTTCTGCACTCTGCTTCCGCAGATCCCTGTACATTCCTCCCTGCATAATGCCAAAAAGAGACTGTTTTTCCCAGTCACGATGAGCCTCTTTGCAGCGGCGGAGCCACCGGGTAGTCCGCTCAAGGGAATTCTTCACATAACTCCTGTCCGCCGGATAGGGCGCGCACTCGTCAAAAGCCATCATAATATCCGATCCCAAAGCGTTTTGGATTTCTACAGCCTTCTCCGGTGTCAACAGATGTCTCGATCCGTCGATATGGCTCTGAAATTTTACGCCTTCTTCGGTGATCTTTCTCAGTTTTCCCAGGGAAAACACCTGAAATCCGCCGCTGTCAGTAAGTATGGCACGATCCCAGTTCATAAATTTGTGAAGACCTCCGGCCTGTCTGATAACCTCATGACCGGGTCGTAAATAGAGGTGATACGTGTTGGACAAAATGATTCCTGCTCCCATATCGGCCACCTGCTCAGGGCGCATGGCCTTGACGGCAGCCTGGGTGCCTACAGGCATGAATACAGGCGTCTGCACGTCGCCGTGAGGCGTATGAAGAATTCCTCTGCGCGCTGCAGTCCTGCTGTCCTTTTTCAATAACTCATAAGTAACTGCATGTTTCATATTTTACCTTTCTCTCTCATCAACGGATAAATCTCTCATTTTACTTGCCGCCGCAGCCGTCAGCTTGTGATCGAGCCAGCTGCAGATGTGATTCTCTCACTTTTACTGCTGTCTGTGCTCTTTTTCTTGTTCTTTTTCCGCTCTTTCCGCATAAAGGCGCTTAAACAGCTTTCTCAAAACAATCACCGCGGCCACAGACAGAACGATTTCCGCGGCAAACTGCGCGTAAGCCAGTCCGTACAGCGGAACCAATCGATTTAGAATAAACAGGGCCGGAATCTCCAAAACCACTTTTCGCAGCAGAGCAAAGACAAGGGCGTGCTTTCCCATTCCGCAGGCCTGAAAAACCGCTACTGCGATGAAGTCTATACAGAGAAACGGAAGCGCCAGACAGAATCCCTGCAGAAACGCAGAACCGTAACCTACAATCTCCTCATCCTTCATAAACACACCGATCAGGTCTTCCGAAAAGAAATAATACGCCGCAGCCACAGCCGCCAGAAAAGAAATGGCAATCTTCATGGAAAACATCAGCGTTCTTTTCATCCTATCCACATTGCCGCTGGAATAGTTATAGCTGATCAGCGGCATAACGCCCTGAGACAACCCCAGAGAGATATTCATCGGCACCATATTCACCTTCTGCGCTATGCCCATAGCCGCCACAGCAGCAGCCCCGTAAGCAGAAGTAAAATTGTTCAGAATGGTCATACCAGTCACGTTGAGCAGGTTCTGAATGGCTGCCGGAATCCCCACTCCGCATATGCCGAAAAGGATGTTCCGCTGCAGGCGAAACATCGACGGACGGATGCAGACATAAGTACGTCCCCGCTTCACAAACAGAAGGACAAAAAAATAGATACAGGCGATACAATTGGAAAGAAATGTGGCAAGACCCGCTCCTTCCGCTCCCATATTGAGTCCCCATGGGAGAATAAAAAACGGATCGAGCAGAATGTTCAAGAAGCATCCGCTCATCGTTCCGATACTGGCGTGCATAGCCGAACCCTCGGCGCGCACCAGGTAAGCCATCACCACGTTGAGGATAGCCGGAGTCGCGCCGAAATACACGGTCCACTTCATATATTGGTCGGTAGCCAGGCAGGTATCCCTGCCGGCGCCAAGAAGTTCCAGCAGCGGCCCGCTGAACAGCACGCAGAGAATAGAAAACAGTATACCGCAGATAACCGTGCAGTAAAAGCCGACTGCCGAACAGCGGTATACCATCTGATAATCTCTTCGGCCAAGGGCCCTGCTCATCATGCTGGAGGTTCCCACGCCGAAAAGATTGTTTACCGCATTAAAGGCCAGCAGAACAGGCGCGGCCAGAGCTACGGCCGCATTCTGAACCGGATCGTTAAGCATTCCCACGAAATAAGTGTCGGCCAGATTGTATAAAACCATGACCAGAGAACTGAGAACGGTAGGAACCGCAAGCTTCATGACCGCCTGTGGCACAGGTGTTTTTTCAAATAGGGTAATTTTTTCTGTATCTGCCATAATTAAATACTTCCTGTCAGTAATAAATCTCAAAATACAACTGCTATTTTATCAAATCGCCGGTTAAAAGGCAAGAAGGGCCGGGGATTCTCGCAAAAAGGGAAAAGTAAATCAGAGTACAAAACCAGTTTAAACCGTTTCATACTGTTTTTTTTGCAGTCAATCCGGCTCCTGATCCCCTGCATCTCCATCAAAACACATAACTTTCGCAATTGGCATAATAGTTGCTATATTTGTTTTCAGCATCACATGAAAAGGAGAAGATAAGTCATGATCAAGAAAAAGAAACATCTCGAAATGCCTCATGTATTGTTCGTACTGATGGTCATCATGCTGTTCGTAACCATACTTTCCTATATTGTTCCGAGTGGCGAGTTCGTACGAAGCACAGACGCGCAGGGAAACGAGGTCGTCGATCCGGATCAGTTCAATTTCATTGAACAGGCCGATAATATTTCTCTGTTCGATTTCTTCACTGCCATCTATAACGGATTTGTGGAAGGCTCTACCGTTATCGCTGCCCTCTTCATTTCCTGCGGAATGATCAGAGTTATTGAAGATACCGGTTCGTTCGGCGCAGGAATTACGAAAATCCTTGAGGCCGGCGCCAACAACAAAAGGATAAAGCTGAGCGTAATTATCCTGTTCTACGTCGCTTTTGCCATTATGGGTATCCTGGGATTCGGCGAAGCTTCTTATCCGTTCTTCGGTATTACAACCGCAACCATTATGGCAGTCGGATACGACAGATTGTCGGCAATCGCAACAATCATGATGGGATCCTGCGCCGGATTTGCCAGTGGCATGCTCAACATGTACACCACAGGTATTTCCCAGAACATCGTTGGACTTCCTATCTTTTCCGGTATAGAATACCGTTTTATCTGTTTCCTGGTTTTCTTTACCGTCGGACTGATCAGCGTATTGCTCTACTGTCGGATGATCACAAAGAATCCGGAAAAGAGCTATGTCAGCGATGAATATCTTCGCCAGCTTAAAGGTGAGGTGAAAATCGAAGGTGTCGCCAAGAGGACCAAGATGAACGGCAAACACATCTTCGCTTTGGCGCTTTTCATCATATTCCTCGTCATTCAGGGATACTGCTGCGCAAAAAAAGGCTGGGGACTGGAGCAGGTTGCTGCGCTGGATCTGATCTATGTGGTCGTCATCACGATAGTATTCCGCATGAAACCGTCTACTGTCTGCGAAAGCATGGTAAACGGCGCCAAGGAAGTACTGACCGCCGGTCTGGTCATCGGAATGGCGAGATCGGTCATGATCCTTCTGGATCAGGCCCAGATCGTGGATACGCTGGTCTACTACATGAGCAGCTTCCTCGACGGAAAGAGCATTTCTCTCACGATTCTGCTCATTCTGATCTTCGTGACGTGCCTCAACTTCTTCGTGGATTCGGGATCGGGTAAAGCGGTAATGATGATGCCGATCATGAGTCCTCTGGGCAAAATCTTAGGAATCAATCAGCAGGTTATGGTACTCACCTATCAGTTCGGCGACGGTTTCACCGACTACCTCTGGCCAGCCGGCGCACTGGTCTCCTGCAGTCTGTGTAAAATCGACTACGGCGTATGGGTCAGATTCGCCTGGAAAGCGCTGGGCGCTGAACTTATTGTCGCCTACTTTATGATTTTGATCGCCAACGCCATCAATTTGGGACCATTCTAAACCCTGCATACAGAAAACGAATCGGCTCTGCTCTCCAGAACCGATTCGTTTCTCTTACGGATTCAATCTGTAATTCCGTTTCCGTTCACATTTCTGCTTTTCTATTGAATCAGCATCGCATCTCCATAGCTGAAGAAGCGATACCTCTCTTTCACCGCTTCCTCATAAGCTTTCAGAACGTGCTCCCGATCGTAAAACGCAGAGATCAGCATCATCAACGTGGACTTTGGCAGATGAAAATTAGTAATCAGCGCGTCAACGATTTTAAAGCTATAGCCGGGATAGATGAATATATCCGTGCTTCCGCTTCCTGAGCGGATCAGATTTTTGCCCGATACGCTGTCTGAATAAGCTGCACTTTCCAGCGTCCTGGTTGAAGTCGTCCCTACGGATACGATGCGTCCTCCGGAAAGAATTGTATTGTTTATCGCTTCCGCCGTCTCCTCGCTGACGAAATACTCCTCAAAATGCATGTGATGATCTTCAATATTCTCGCACTTTACCGGACGAAAAGTACCAATCCCCACGTGAAGCGTTACATAGGCGAGGCGCACCCCTTTTTCCTCCGCTTTCCGGAGAAGTTCTTCGGTAAAATGCAAACCGGCTGTCGGCGCGGCAACAGAGCCCTCTTCCCTGCAGTAAACCGTCTGATACATCTCTTTATCCTCCGCCGTGCTCTCTCTGTCGATATAAGGCGGCAGCGGCATTTTTCCCAGCTCTTCGAGACGCTCCATGAAAATTCCGTCATAACAGAACCGGACGATTCGCGTTCCGCCCTCTCCGTAATCCACGATATCTGCGCGGAAATTATCGCCGAAAATCACCGAATCCCCCGGCTTCAGCCGTTTTCCGGGTTTCACCATGGTTTCCCAGAGATCCCCTTCAAGGCGCTTTGTCAGAAGAAACTCCGCCTTCCCTCCTGTCTCCGCCTTTGTTCCAAACAGCCTGGCAGGCAGCACTTTGGAATTGTTCATGACAAGACAATCCGTGGGACCAAGATAATCCAGAATATCATAGAAGTGGCGGTGTTCCACCGTGTTTGTCTGTCGGTCGAGGACCATCAGGCGACAGCCGTCTCTGGTTTCCGACGGCTGCTGCGCAATCAGTTCCTGCGGCAAGTGATAGTCAAATTCATCTAATTTCATCGTTTCCTCCATCAGTACAATTTTCTCGGGACAAACAAAAGGACACGCCTTTTCACAGCGTAATCCTCTGTTGTTCCTCGTCCGTTTCCTCTTCCTGAGAATCCGTTTCTCCCGGATATTCCAGCCCCATATGATGATAGCCTTCCACGGATACCATCCTGCCCTTCTGCGTACGGTAAAGAAGTCCGGACTGGATCAAATACGGCTCATAAGCGTCTTCTATGGTCACTCTCTCTTCACCGATAGAAGCGGCAATCGTATCGATACCCACCGGTCCGCCGCCGAAACGTTCGATAATGGTGGACAGAATTTCCCTGTCCAGCCGTTCCAGACCCAGGCTGTCCACTCCAAGGGCTTTCAAACCTGCCCGGGTGATATCGCCGTCGATCACACCGTTTCCCCGAACCTGAGAAAAATCCCGGATTCTCTTCAGCAGGCGATTGGCAACTCTCGGTGTTCCTCTCGAACATCTGGCCATCTCCATGAGCGATGTTTCGTCGACTTCAATATTCAGAAGCCCGGCCGACCGGCGGATTACCTGTGCCAGTTCTTCCGGATCGTACAGCTCAAATTTGCTGATCACGCCAAAGCGATCTCGCAGCGGCGCAGAAAGACTTCCCGCTCTTGTGGTGGCTCCGATCAGGGTAAACCGTGCAATGTCAAGGCGTATGGAACGAGCGGAAGGACCTTTTCCGATAATGATATCCAGAGCGAAGTCCTCCATCGCTGAATACAGAACCTCCTCCACAGAACGGTTGAGCCGGTGAATTTCATCGATAAACAATACGTCGTTGTCGTTAAGATTGGTCAAAATGGCAGCAAGATCGCCTGCCCGCTCAATAGCCGGTCCTGAGGTGATTTTAATGTCTACGCCCAGTTCGTTAGCGATAATTCCGGCCAGAGTGGTTTTACCCAGGCCCGGCGGCCCGTAAAACAGAACGTGATCCAGAGGTTCTCCGCGCAGCTTGGCCGCCTCAATAAAGATTTTCAGATTTTCTTTTACATTCTTCTGTCCTATAAAATCATCCAGGCACTGGGGCCGAAGCGTGGTTTCCTGCCTTTCCTCAAACGCTCCTGCGCTGGACTGCGTAATTCTTTCTTCCATGAATCTCCCTTTTCTGTAAAAAATTAAAATAAACTCTTCAGTGCGTTTTTAATGTAATCTTCGCAGGTAAGGCCGTCTTCTTTTATCTTTCCCACAGCGGCGGCAGCCTCGTTTTTCGTGTAGCCGAGAGCCATAAGGCCCGCTACGGCTTCGCCTCTTTCATCGCTGACCTCGGCGTACAGTTGACCGGAATCCGGCAGCTCATCCTCGAAAGTGCCGATTTTATCCTTCAATTCCAGGATCACCCGTTCCGCCGTCTTCTTGCCCACGCCGTTGGCCGCAGAAATAGCTTTGCTGTCGCCCATAATTACGGCGCGTCTCAGTTCCGCCGGCGGCAGAGCGCTTAAGATGGACATACCCGCTTTTGCGCCGATTCCGTTGACGGTGATCAGCATCTCGAAAAACTCCAGACTTTCCCGGTCGGGAAAGCCGTACAGACTGATATCGTCCTCTTTGACGACCATAGAAGTGTAGACCTTTACCTCCTGCCCTTCGAGGGTCTTATACAGCCTCGAATTGGACGGAATATTCATCTCGAACCCTATGCCGGACACTGTTTCAACGATCACTTTGCCGTTCTCTTCCGGATGAAAGGTTCCTTTTATCGTTCTGATCATATTCGTTCCTCGCTTGTTTTACGTTAATCGCAATATTATTTCAGTAAGTTCCTGACCCGGTTTCCCGCTGCGTGTCCGTGACATATGGCGGCCGCTACAGCATCGGCCGTGTCATCCGGTTTAGGAACCTCCTTCAGATTTAAAATCGCCTTCACCATGGCCTGAACCTGTTTTTTATCCGCTCTGCCATATCCGACCAGCGCCTGTTTAATCTGGAGAGGCGTATATTCGTTGATTTCAAGACCGCCGTTGACACAGGCCAGCACGGCCACGCCCCTGGCTTCTCCAACCAGTATCGCTGTCTTCGCGTTGTTGTTGAAAAACAGCTCTTCGATGGAAGCAACATCCGGCTTATATTTTTCAATAATCGCTCCGAGCTCGGTGTACAAGTGCTGCAGCCGCAGAGGCATATCGGTCTTAGCATCGGTGGTTACCGCGCCGAAATCCACTACGGAGAAGCGATTGCCCTTCATATCCAAAACACCCCAACCTAAGATTGCATATCCCGGATCGATTCCCAAAATTCGCATATAAAGTAAATTCCTTTCCCCCAATGTTCACAGCAACGCTGCTGTCAGCAAACATCGGGTTCATTATACCACGAACCTCTGTTTTTTTCCACCGGTTACCGCAACCTGTCCAAAGGCCGAGCGAAAGAACCGGTTTTCATCTCAGGCACACGCCCCGCGCGGTTCTCTTTCCGGCTCTTGAAGTAAATGATACACTATTCTTCAAGGGTGAATTATGCTTTATTTTTGATACATGACATGGTATAATAAGTGCATGAAATTACAGTACTTTTGTTCTTCCGATCTGTGAAAAACGGATTCCAACGCCGTATTTTAAACAGATTGAAGAGGTATAAAGAATGCACAAAAGTACGATACTCACGTGTATAAATATGCGGTAAGGATCTGCAATTCCTTTATTACCACAATGAAAAGGAGATAATTATGCGCTATTCAAGACAAAATAAAATTTTGGAGCTGATCTCCAGCAACGAAATCGAAACACAGGACAAACTGGCCGCTATGCTGAAAGAAGAAGGCTTTGAGGTCACCCAGGCCACCATTTCCAGAGATATAAAAGAACTTCAGCTGATTAAGGTTCTATCTGCATCGGGAAAGTACAAATACGCCGTCAGCGCCAGGCAGGATGCTCCGATCTCCGATCGTTTCGTCAAAATTTTCCGCGAAACCATCACTTCCTTTGCTTCCGCGCAAAACCTGATCGTCATCAAGACGCTGTCCGGCTGCGGACCTGCCGCCGGGGAAGCGGTGGACTGTATAGGCCTGCCCCACGTAGTCGGCTCGGTCGCCGGTGACAACACCCTGCTCCTCGTCGTGGACAAGGAAGAAAACGTAGAAGAAATCCTGGCAATTTTTAACGATATGCTCATCATGAGGTCAAAAGGACAATGATAAATCACATCAGCATCAGCAATTTTGCCATAATCGAAAACACAGAGGTCGATTTTGAGGAAGGCCTGAATATCGTGACAGGCGAAACCGGAAGCGGTAAATCTATCGTTATCGAAGCGATCAGTCTGGCCCTGGGCAGCCGCGCCGATTCCTCCTACGTCCGTCACGGCGCAGATAAAGCCGTTATCCAGTTATCCGGCGAACTGGACGATGAAGAAATTGTCATCATCAGGGAAATCTCTGCGGCAGGAAAAAACCTCTGCCGCCTCAACGGACGCCTGGTAACTCTCGGCGAATTAAACGACACCTGCCGGAAGCTGGCGGACATTCACGGCCAGTATGATAACCAGTCCTTGCTCAATCCGGAAAATCACATCCGGCTTGTGGACAGCTTTCGGGCAGAAACTATCCTCCCTCTGCGCACCGCTTTCGACCAGGCTTTCAGCCGGTATCAGGAGAAGCGAAGCCAGCTGAACAAGCTGATCGGTCTGGAATCCGACAATCTGAAAAAGTTGGATTTTTATCGGTTTGAGCAGGAGGAAATCGATAAGGCCGCTCTGTCTGCGGGAGAAGATGAAGAACTGTCCCAGCGGATCGACCTGCTCCAAAACAGCGAAAAAATATTTGCCGGTATCGAGACGGCCTATTCTCTCCTCAATGAAGGAGAGCACAGCGGAATGGACAGTCTGGGAACCGGTCTTCATGCCCTGCAGTCGGTCAGCGAATACGCGAAAAACCTGCAGGATCTGACGGAAGAATTTGCCGATATATATTATCGTCTCGAAGATCTTTCGGCATCTCTGCGCGATATCCGCGAGCAGATTACCTTTACGCCGGAAGAACTGGACAGCGCCATTTCACGACTCAATCTGATCGACAATCTGAAGAAGAAATACGGTTCTTCTATCGAAGAAATTCTCGCATATCGGGACAGAATCTCCGAAGAACTGAATCAGATCGAGAACTACGACGAGCGGAAAGCCGAACTGGAAAAAGAGGTAGAGCAGTCCTATGCCCTCCTGTCGGAGTGCGCCGACCGTCTTTCTCAAGCCCGAAAGGACAGTGCAAACGAGCTTGCCCGATCCATTCAGGCAGAACTGGCAGATCTTAACTTTAACAGTGCAAAGCTGGTAATCGATTTTAAAGTCTCCGAAACCATCGGTCCCGACGGCAAAGATATCGTTGAAATCCTGCTTTCCACCAACAAGGGCGAACCGCTCAAGCCGTTAGTCAAAATTGCCTCCGGCGGCGAAATATCCAGAATCATGCTGGCAATAAAGAACATTACCGGTACTTACGACAATATACCGACCATGATTTTCGATGAGATCGATGCAGGAATCAGCGGTATTACAGCCAGTATCGTGGGCCGCAAGCTCCATCAGATTGCGAAAAATCATCAGATTATCTGCATCACCCACCTTCCGCAGATTGCCGCTTCCGGAGATACCCACTACCGGATTTTCAAAGAAGAAGGCGAAAACAGTACCTTCACTACAGTCCAGCGTCTCTCGACTGAGGAAGCTGTCGATGAAATCGCAAGGCTGTTGGGAGGCGACAATATCACAGAAATTACCAGAAAAAGCGCTTTAGAGCTCCTCGAATCCACAAAGAAAAAGCGGTAAAACACCGTACTAAAAGCGATTCCGTGGATTTTCGACAAATCAAAAGCCGCTGCACAGATACGGCAAATCGAACGGGAGATATTTTCCTGCAGCGATTCACTGTACTATGCGGCGGCTTTACTTATCAAAACCGTCAGAGATTCATGTCCAGATCCCAGCTTTCAAGATCGGTATGAAGAAGCTCGTGCGCCCGATGCGAATTTGGTTTATCTAAAAACTCCTCGTAAGTCAGCTGAACAGCCTTGTTCTCGTGAGAAAATCGCAAGTCGGAAAACTTATCCAGTCCGTAAAGGATTTCTCCTCTCTGCGCGGCATGTTCGTATCCGTCCTTGGTCGGCTGCCCGCCTCCTCCGACGCATCCTCCGGGACAGGCCATGATTTCCACAAAATCATAGTGGACTTTTCCGCTTTTCACCGCTTCCATCAGCTTTCTCGCATTGCCCAGGCCACTGGCCACGGCCACTCTGACCTTCAGCCCTTTGATCTCAAATGTAGCTTCTTTCCAGCCGTCTGTACCCCTTACGCTTTTAAAGCTGTCAGGTTCCGGGTTTTCTCCGGTAATCAGATAATACGCGCTTCTGAGCGCGGCTTCCATTACACCTCCCGTGGTGCCGAAGATCACGCCGGCACCGGAACCCTCACCGAATATCGGATCGAATTCCTCTTCTTTTAGATCATGAGGCTGAATGTTGTCGGCCCGAATCAACCGATCCAGTTCTCTCGTGGTCAATACCAGATCTACATCTTTTCCGTGACCGGCATCATCGGCCTGAGGCACGCCTTTTTCATATTTTTTCGATACGCACGGCATGATGGACACGGAAAAGATCTTATCCGGATCTATGCCCATCTTATGCGCAATGAAGGTCTTGGCCATGGCGCCGAACATCTGCTGCGGCGACTTTGCCGTGGAGAGGTTCTTCACGTATTCCGGATACTGGGTTTTGACAAATCTAACCCAGCCCGGACAACAGGAGGTAAACATAGGCCAGTTGTATTCGTTCTTATGGGTAAACCGTTCGATAAATTCACTGCCCTCTTCCATAATCGTAAGATCTGCCGTATAGGTCGTATCGAAGATGTAGTCAAATCCTACTCTCCGTAAAGCGCTGACCAGCTTTCCGGTCGTCGCCTCTGTACGGGAAATACCGATGCCTTCTCCCCAGGCCGTACGTATAGCCGGAGCAATCTGTACCATCGTGATCTTCTCCGGATCCGCCAAAGCGTCGCGCAAGATCTGAATATCGTCCCGTTCCCGCAGAGCTCCCACCGGACAGTGGGTGATGCACTGCCCGCACAGGGCGCAGTCGGCCTGTGTAATCTTCTTATTTCCGCCGATGCCCACAGAAGCTCTGTAGCCCGAACCGGTTATATCCCAGACGCCCAGTCCCTGAACTTTTTCACAGATCTGTACGCACCTCATACATTTAACGCATTTTGAAGCCTCGCGGATAAGAGGCAGTTCCGGATCCCACCGATTTACTTCGGCAATATTTTTATACGGCTGTTCGATTATGCCCAAATCGTTGGCGATTTTCTGCAGGGAACAGTTTCCGCTCTTTACGCACTGCACGCATTTACAATCGTGATCGGAAAGGATAAGCTCCACGTTGACTCTCCGGACTTCGCGGACTCTCGGGCTGTTGGTCAGGATTTCCATCCCCTCTTCCACCTGTGTATTACAGGCGGTAATCAGCTTTTCCATCCCTACCTTCTCCACCAGACAGACCCTGCAGGCGGCAATCTCGTTAATCCCCCGCAGATAGCACAGATGCGGGATCGTGCTTCCGACTTTTGCCGCAGCATCCAATATGGTCGTTCCTGCCGGAACCGCTACGTTCTGACCGTCAATTTTCAAATTTACCATTTCTCTATTCTGCCTCCTCTAAATGATCCGAATCCACAAACGTCACACCGCAGACATCTCGAACACTCGGCAAGAGATTCTTCTCTGGTCATCGGCAGTTCGATGGCGCCGAAATCCCCTCCCCGTTCAGAAGCATAGCGTTCCTTCAGTTCAATTCTGCCTCTTATTTTCTTATCTTCGGCAAGAGGCGCCGGAATTTCAATATCGTCGTATGTAATCTCGTGATTATATCCCAGATAGCTGTCAATATTTGCTGCCGCTACTTTCCCGGCCGCAACCGCATTGATCACAGTCGACGGACCGGTCACACAGTCGCCGCCCGCATAGATGCCCTGCACCTTATCTACCACATTGCTCTTCTCGGTTTTAATATTTCCCCGGAAAACAGGTATGCCGTATTTTTCAAAGAATTTAAGATCGGTCGCCTGGCCGATGGCCGAAATAACGATATCGCACAGGATTTTTTCTTTCGGCAGATCGGCGTCCACCGGTCTCGGCCGGCCCGACGAATCGGCTTCTCCGGCAATCTGAGGCTGAACGTAAAGCCCCTTGACGTGACCGTTCTTGTCTACGATGATTTCCGAAGGTGCTTTCAGCTGAAACAGCTGGCATCCTTCTGCAATGGCTCCGCCGATTTCATCGGGAAGCGCTGTCATATCATCTCTTCGCCTCCTGTAGACGATACAGACTTCACTGGCTCCCAGACGCTTAGCGGTTCTGGCCACATCCATTGCCACATTTCCGCCTCCGATTACTACGACGGATTTCCCATTGAAATCCGGCATGGCATCGTCGCCGATTCCCCTCAGCATCTCAACTGCGGGAATAACGCCTTTGGCATATTCACCGGGTATTCCCAGATTCTTGTGGTTGTGCGATCCGACAGAGATATACATGGCGTCGTAGTTTTCGTTGATCTCTTTAATCGCTTCTTCCGAATCAACGTCATAATCAGTCTTATACTCTATTCCGGTGGAGAGAATTGCGTCGATATCCCACTGCAGTCTTTCTCTCGGAAGACGGTAGCTCGGAATCCCGTATCTGAGCATACCGCCCAGCTGGGATCTCTTTTCAAATACAGTCACCTTGTGGCCCATAATGGAGAGATAGTAGGCTGCCGAAAGTCCAGACGGGCCTCCACCGATAACCGCTATATGCTTGCCGGTATCGTCCATCCTCTTCGGCACGGGAACTTCTCCGGAGCAATTGTCCACGGCGAACCGTTTAATGCCGCGGATATTTACCGAATTATCGATGATATTCCGCCGACACTTTTCCTCGCACGGATGCTCGCAGATCAGCGCACAGACGGTTGGGAACGGATTATCCTTTCTGATCAGTTTCACCGCGTCGTCATACCTTCCCGCGTAAACCAGGGCCATATATTCCGGAACGTCCACTCCTGCAGGACATCCGCCTCGACACGGCACAGACTGACGCTGGTTAATGATATTGTCCGCACAGCAGTGATTGAGAATGTGGGATTCGTAGTCCTCCCGAAATCCCTCCAAGCCCCTGAGCACCATCGCTGCGGCTTCACTGCCTATTGCGCAGTCGGAAGACACCCTGATGACTTCTGCCGTCTTCTCCAGTTTCTTCAATATCTTCAAATCTATATCCGCATCCATTGAAAGAATTTCCTCAATCATAATCTGCAGCTGTCCCAGTCCTACACGACAGGGAACGCATTTACCGCAGCTCTGCGCATGGCACATCCGCAAGAACGCCGACGCCATGTCTACCGGACACTGTCCGGCAGGACTGGAAACGATACGCCGTTCGAGGTCACGATACAGCCCCTCGACCGCAAGCTGCGCCTTGTCTTTGGCGTGCATATACAGCCTTTCCATATTGTTGTCAACCCTCCATTTCTTAACAAAGAAAAATCAAATCATAAGAACAATTTTAATCCTTTAAAGTATATCAAATTTCTCAGAAAATTAAAATACTATGTTTTTTCAACAGATAAGTTATTAACCTTCCTGCTTTTTTCATACCTACAGACTCCATTAACGTATTTTTTACATGGCGCCAAAAAGTTAATTCCAGGTAAATTCCTGTCTCATTTTTGCCGAGGTTTTCCACACCTCAAGGATGCCTGATTTTTAAGATTTCCACATATTATGCACAATTATTTCCAAATCGTATACAATTTTCTTCACATCCTGATGTGGAAAACTAAAATCGCTGTATCATTGTAAATTCAACATTGATACGGTTTTTTGTTCTTGTCAAGATTGAAGTTATCCACATATTTTATTCTGTTTGTTCACACTTCCTCAAATCCTTTGTTATTCTTCTTTTCAAATATTTCTCAAAAATTTTTCATCTCGCTGCACTGAGAATATTTTACAGAAAATAAACATTAAAAGGAAAGACCGGTTCGTCTGGGCCCGTTTTCCTATTCTCCCATAAAGCAAATGCATACTGCAAAATCATCCGATGGCAGATACGGCAAAACATGAAATCCGCCATACTCTTGAGATTTTTTCTGATTTCAGACAGCGGAAACAGAAGCTGAAAGGAAAATCTGCCATACTGTGTAAAGAAATTTTATTTTCAGACACTTTTTTGTCTGAGAATAAATGCCAAATCATGGGCAGGTTACTTCTCGTATATCCTATGTCATACTTATAGTCGTCTTTCCCATCAACCGTTCCCAGTCAAACGTAAAGTACTCGTCTGAAATGAAAAAAATCCTGCTCAATATGGCACTTCTCCATAAAAAAGCGCATTTCCGCTGTCTGAAATGATCCTTTCTTTGCACAATATGGCAGATCAGAAAGAAAAAAGCTGAATCGCGCAGAAAAGCGCAGCGCAGATCTTTTCACGCAAAAAACAGTGCCGCAAAATCTCCGTTACCGATGATTTTGCGGCACCCTGTTCAGGCCTTATTCACTTGTCGTAAAGCGTTTCCCAATCGGTCTCGCTTCGCTCTCCCTCTTGGACGCTTCTGGCATGGGTCGTTCCAACCAACCGCTTACG
>CAJFTU010000032.1 GCA_904420065.1 uncultured Emergencia sp. | reverse complement strand
CGTGCCACTTTGAATACCTCCTTATTCTCTTGGTTTTATTATGGAATCCTTGAGAATAAGCTGTCAACTTTTTTTATACCACACCATGGCTTGCCCGTCGTTCTTAAATTCAGCTAAAAAAGGGATGGAGATATTGACTCAGTGCGGTACATGTCTGTACTTTGAACCTTTAGAAACGGACCGCTCTAAAATCGCCAAGTTTATTGACTACAGCGATGCAAAAATGTGGACATATGCTCTCACACGTTTAAAACATGGGGAGTACATAGCTACGGGCTGTTTTGCGGTAGGCGATAAAGAGAGAAAAGGTGCAATTATAATGAAGCCTATTGAATTCTAAATTTTTAGGAGGTGCTGCTTGAATGTTGGCAATAGAAACTGAATATAGTCATGCCGACATCTTGCAGTTCCTACTAAACTCGACTGGTCTCGATATCGGCGGCGTAGCTGAAGAAATGAGAGAAGCGATTCGCACAGTTCAAAATTAGAAAAATATGTAGAAGATGGCATATGCACATTAGGTGAGAATTTGGGACAAAGAGATTCAGCTAAAGCCTTAGAAGTGACTGATTGAGCCGGGGAGAGAAGCAGATTGGATTCTAGTGTTAAGAAAGCTTAATCAAGGTGAATTTGTTGCCTGCGTCTCCGTTATAGTTGGTGGAAATCTAGCTCGCAAACCGACAAAAATTTCTTCAAAGCTTGCAGATGTAAAGGAAAAAATTGAGAATTTGAGGTGATATCAATGCTTAACGAAACAAGACTTGAACTTATCCGTAAAGGGTATGTTAATCACGCAGAATTGGCAAAATTTCTTGCGGTAGGGAAAACAAAGGCTTCTGCGGTATATCAGGAAATAGTTGCTGGAATTGCAGCAGAAGATAGAACCGTGGATCATTTAGGAATCAGAACGAGCAGAGTGCTGGAATACATAGGCTTAACAGAGGAAGATATCAGAAGATTTGCAGACGATGAAAAGGCTGCAGGAAGGAGTTGGCAAAATTGACCGTTAGAAAGGACCCAAAGACAGGCACCTGGACGGTTATTACATATGTAGAAGGCAAGCAGATTTGGCGTAGAGGCTTCCCCACAAAGCGGGAGGCCTCTAAAGCTGAATTGGAGCTGAAAGCAAGTCCGGGAAATATAAAAGGTAGAGTGAAGTTTGATGAACTGGCAAGGGAGTTTCTGATTCATCAGAAAAATACCTGCAGGATGAGTACAGTAAAAACGAATGAGTCGAGATATACTGTACACATCAAACCATACCTTGGAGAAATGTATATTGATAAAATTACACCCAGGGAAGTACAGAAAATTGTACATAGGCTAAGCGAAGCGAAAGAACAGTACAGTCCTGTATATATTAACCACATCATTAGCACAATTTCAAAGATCATGAACTACGGTGTACTTATGGATTACATTGAAAAAAATCCTGTAAAGAAAATAAAGAAACTGAAAGAAGATGATGCGGAACTACAGTATATGACCCTCGATGAATTTACAAAACTGCGAGAAGCATTATCTGCTGATTTCTATTACCAGGTATTTCTGGATATACTGTTCTTTACTGGAATAAGAGTCGGAGAATGCAGAGCTCTTTGGTGGAGTCAAGTTGATTTCGCTGCTAATACCATTACAATTGATGCTCATGTCGTTGATAAAGGTGGAACTCGCAGAGAACCGGGTAGGAAGAACAACAAGAATTATACAATTTATATGACTCAAAATGTTAGAAAAGCTCTGATGAAAATTTATGAAATTGAGAAGCAGAAAGATGGATTTGAATTGAATCGATTTAACTTTGGTTTTTATAAACCTTGGAGCAATAATAAGATTCGCCTGCGTTTCAAGAAAGCTCTTCAGACAGCCGAACTTCGTGACATGAAGATACATTCACTGAGACACGGATATGCAAGCTTACTGGCAAATCATGGGGCGACGGTTCAGGAATTAAGTGCAGCACTTGGGGATACTTTACAAGTAACACTGACAACCTATGCGCATATGTATGCTGATACTAATAGACAAATTAGCAATAGAGTAGATAGAATTATTGCAACTGTTACTGATGAATCTGATACGGAGAAAAACAAAGATTCGACCTCTTAAATCTCCACCATGACATTAGGAATGGCTAAAAATAGCCATTCCTAATTTGTCATTTTGGTTTTGCTAATATTTTGTGCTAATAAATATGCCGGGAATCGCAAGAGTGTTGCGATTATGGCGTAATTGTGATAAAATTATGCCAAGATATGCAGTGGATATTTGGAGGTGGAAAGATGATTAATATTAGACCTGTTTCTGATTTAAGAAATAATTTCACAGAAATCGAATCTATTGTGAAAAACGGAGAAGCAGTGTATCTGACTAAAAATGGCTATGGAACAATGGTCGTTTTAAGTCTGGAAAAGTATTCCGCGCTTACAGATGAAGTAGAATTGAAACTGGATGAGGCGGATAAAGCTGCGGCATCGGATGATACAAGATACTCAGCAGAGGAAGTGTTCGGCAGAATAAGGGAGCGTATCAATGGAAGATAGAAGATACGCAGTGCGCTTCTTATCACTCTTTGAAGAGGATTTAAGCGATATTGTCGACTACATTACTTATCGTTTGAAGAATCCGGGAGCAGCCAGACATTTAGTTGACGAAATAGAAGCAGCTATTTTTAATAGAAGCGATTGTGCAGAAAGCTTTGAACCATATCCTTCTGAAAAGGAGCGGAAATATCCGTACTACAGAATCTATGTGGGTAACTATGTGGTTTATTATGTGGTAATAGATGATGTGATGGAAGTCAGAAGAATTCTTTATAATAAACGGGATGCAAAGCAACTGATTTAATTAACAGATGTCAAGTTATAAACTACGAATTTTGGCGTGGCGCTGAAGCGTGGAGCGGATATGTCTGATTTTGAACTTGCAGATTTTTGTCGAAGGGAACGTTCACTGAGAACTAAAGAATCAGGGTACAAAACCGAAGACATAAGTAGGAAACGTGCTGATTTTTTGCTAATATTTTTGCTAATAATATCGTGGAATTTAATTCCCATGAAAATACCAGGAAAAACAAAAACGGCGTAAAATGAACGTTTTCGGAACTTGAAAATATAAAGAAACAGCATTTTGAAGACCTCGGTTCGACTCTCGCCATCTCCACCAAAAATGAAACAGTCCGTCTGAATAAGGCGGGCTGTTTCATTTTTGAAGAAGGTTGAAAAGAGTCGAAGTCGCGTAGCGAGTAAGAATCTCTCGCTGAAGCCCTGGCCCGCAGATGACGAGCAAAAGGCGAAGGCAGACTGCGGAGCAGGGTGCGGACTGAGCCATCTCCACTGCAAAAAACGGATTCTTCTGATACATTGCGATTTAACAAAAATGCGATAGTTCCTTTTTATCTACAGTGATATATTGTATAAAAAGGACAAACAGGAGAAAAGAAAAGTGGAGAAGAATAGAGGAAGTGAAAGGGGAACAAAACTTTTTGTTGCAATACTGTGCGTCATTATTTTGGCGCCAATTATCCTTCTCATTGCGTTCGACTGGTTTATCAATGACACGGATTTAGTTATAGGAGCAACTGGTTTCGTTCAAAAGGCGGTTTTCAGAAGTGGACTGAGCTTAGCTGCGCTGATCATTGCAATTGTGTGTCTGGTAAAAATGTTTCTGTCAGATAAGCGGGCAAAGCATATTGTCGGATATTTGACCGGCGTTTTAATATGTGCCGCGGCTATATTCTTTTCTATACGTCCGATTGTTTTGGACGCTACATATCTTGATCATCCGATCTTAACCTATCTCAACCGGCTTGAACTGGACAGGTCGTCCGGAACGGGGGACGCCCCTGCACGATATTACTTGCGCGGCCTGGATGCAGAAGGTAAAAGACATTCATTTGAAATCAGCAAAGGTCGGTATGATGAGGGTGTTCAGCTGAGAGGAGAAAAATATATTCTTGCCAAAGCAGCCTATCTGCCGCATACATCAGTATTGATGACTCTGGAATATATTGAAGAACTGGATGAGGCTGGCCGAGAACTATACCTGCCCAATCCTGAACTTCCAAACAATTGGGACAGTTTTGCTGTCCAGATTGATGACGACGTATATACAATTCCGTGCAGGCTTTCAGATTTCCTTGAAAATGGCTGGTCACTGTCAGAAGAAGATCCAGACAACAGACTGGCTGGAGCTGATAAACCGTATTGTGAATTTCCCAACCGGAACTTAACATTAACTAATGATAAGGATCAAAGCATTTCCGTCACTGTATATAACACATCGGAATCACCAGTGCCGATCAAAGAGGGAACTGTCGGACGTCTGTCTGTATCCAACAGCAGCCATGACTTCCATGGAGCTGACCTCCAACTTCCGGGCGGGATGATGCTTGGCTGGGTTACAATAGAGGATGTGATCGACCAATATGGCGAGCCATCAGATAGATATAAAACCTTCAACTTGACTTATGAGTTGGAAGGATCCGAATATACAAAGTACTTGGATCTGACGTTTGACAGGGATGGATTTCTGAGTAACGCAGTGATCCAAAACCATGAGTATTATCGAGAATATTAGGTATAATTTTAGGAGAAAATAATATGAATGATTTCACAAAAGAACGCAAAAAATTGGAAGAGGCGGGTTTTTCCGGTCGGACATTGGAACAGGCACTGAAATTGATGGAAGAAACCGGAATACCACGTATGTTGACAAAATTTTTGGTCGCTTCGGTGGTGAAACAGGGGAAAACTCCATCTATGGCGTTGCATTCTATGAAAACCATACTACATGATAAAGGATTTATTGAATAACACAGATTTTGTTCCCTGTCGGGAAAGGGTTACATCTGCCGAAGCATTTCAGCTTTTTGTGCTGAACAGGGAAGTTTGCGGGATCGGTCTTTTTTCTGCCCGAAGTTCGGCAGCGTTCATCCGGCTTTTCCCCTTTATGTGATCTCATCACAGAAAGATGCCGATTTTTCGGCTATAATGAGACCATCAAAGACAGAAAGAGGGGATGTAAATATGTCAGCTATGAATATCGATAAATACAATTTTGAAAACGAAGTGATGAATTCCGATAAACCGGTTCTTCTGGATTTCTGGGCCTCCTGGTGCGGCCCTTGTCGGATGGTCAGCCCCGTGATAGACGAAATCGCTGGCGAACGGTCTGATATCAAGGTCGGAAAAATCAATGTAGACGAACAGCCTGAATTGGCAAGGCAGTTTGGCGTGATGAGCATTCCAACTCTGATCGTGATGAAAAACGGACAGATTGTCAGTAAGGCTGCAGGCGCAAGACCTAAAAACGCGATTCTGGCGCTGCTGTAAGGAGGTTTAAAGTGGGATTTTTCGACTTTTTAAAGCAGCCGGATATCAATCAGGGGATAAAGGATTATGAATCCTCTTCGAGCGCCGTTTTATTGGATGTGCGCACTCCGCAGGAATATCGCCAGGGCAGGATCCCGGGAAGCAGGAATCTTCCTCTGCAGAATATCGATACGGCAGAGGAAGCTGTGAAAGACAAAGATACGCCGCTGTTTGTGTACTGTTATTCCGGCGCCAGAAGCCGTCAGGCTGTAAACAGGCTGCAGAAGATGGGCTATACGAACGTAACCAATATAGGCGGAATTTCCGCGTATTCGGGAAAGGTGGAGCGATGAGATGAAAGTGGTAATTGTAGGCGGCGTAGCAGGCGGAGCGACTGCCGCCGCACGGATTCGCAGATTGGATGAGAAGGCGGAAATCGTCGTATTTGAGCGTTCAGGATATGTTTCCTATGCCAATTGCGGTCTGCCTTATTATATCGGTGAAGTGATTACCGACCCGGAAGAACTGACCCTTCAGACGCCAGAAAGCTTTTTTGCGCGGTTTCGGATCAGGATGCATGTTCATCATGAGGTTACGGCCCTTCATCCGGATAAAAAAACAGTTTTGGTGAAAAATCTGGAGACAGGCGGGGAATTTGAAGAGTCCTATGATAAACTGATCCTTTCTCCCGGCGCAAAGCCTGTACAGCCAAGACTCCCCGGTATGGGGATCGAAAAGCTTTTTACCCTGCGGACCGTAGAAGACACCTTCCGTCTGAAAGAATACATAGATCGCAGCAAACCCAGGTCTGCGGTATTGGCGGGAGGAGGATTTATCGGTTTGGAGTTGGCTGAGAACCTGAGAGATTTAGGAATGGAGGTAACAATCGTTCAGCGGCCTAAACAGCTCATGAATCCCTTTGACGCCGACGTGGCTTCCTTTATTCACGGGGAAATGCGAAAACACGGCGTAAAACTGGCGCTCGGACATACCGTTGAAGGATTTGAAGAGAAAGACGGCGGCGTAGAAGTTTTGCTAAAAGGAGAAAAGTCTCTGCACGCGGATATGGTCGTTCTTGCCATCGGTGTAACTCCGGATACCCATCTGGCTGAAGAGGCCGGCCTGGAGCTGGGTGTGAAAAAGAGCATTGTTGTCAACGACCGACTGGAAACCTCTGTTACGGATATTTATGCTGCCGGAGACGCCGTGCAGGTAAAACACCGCGTTTCCGGTGCGGAAACCCTGATTTCTCTGGCGGGGCCGGCCAATAAGCAGGGGCGCATCATTGCTGACAACATCTGCGGCGGAGACAGCCGTTATCCGGGTTCTATGGGAAGTTCGGTGATCAAGGTTTTCGATATGACGGCAGCTGTGACCGGTATGAACGAGACCAACGCGAGAAAAGCGGGGCTGGATGTGGATACGGTCGTTCTGTCACCGATGAGTCACGCCGGCTATTATCCCGGCGGCAAGGTCATGACCATAAAAGTTGTCTTTGAACGGAAAACCTTCCGTCTGCTGGGAGCGCAGATTGTGGGCTATGAAGGGGTCGACAAGCGCATCGACGTAATTGCCGCAGCGATTCAGGGCGGCATTTCGGCAGTTCAGCTGAAAGATTTGGAGCTTGCCTATGCACCGCCTTATTCCTCCGCGAAAGACCCGGTCAATATGGTCGGTTTTATGATCGATAACATTTTTAGAGGACTGCTGAAGCAGTGGCACCTGAAAGATCTGTCTGGTTTGCCTCATGACGGCAGCGTTACCCTGCTCGACGTCAGAACGGCAGAAGAATATCAAAGCGGACATATTGAAGACTTCCGGAATATTCCTGTAGACGAGCTTCGCGAGCATTTGGACGAAATTCAAAAGGGAAAACCTGTTTATGTGATCTGTCAGAGCGGACTTAGAAGCTATATTGCCAGCCGTATTCTGGAGGGGAATGGCTACGAGGCCTATAATTTTTCCGGAGGGTTCCGGTTCTATGACGCTGTGACTCACGAACACAGTTTGATTGAAGAATCTACGGCCTGCGGGATGGATAAATAAACGAGAAACAGCAAATACCACTTTTGCAGGTCAAAAGTGGTATTTGTGTTTATTGACTCTGAAGTTTTTCCAATCCATTTCTGTCAAGAAGCGTTACGGCGCCGCGGGAAAGTTTAACCATTCCTTCGTTTTGAAAATAGCGGAGCATTCGAGTGATCACTTCTCTGTGAGAACCCAGGTGGTTTGCGATGGCCTCGTGGGTGATTTTCAGCCGGTCGCTTCCTTCGATAGCCGCTTCTTCAAGGAGAAATGCGGCAACTCGCTTGTCGAGACTTTTCCACATGATCTGCTCAATCAGCCACATGACATCGGAAAAGCGAGTGGCCATCAGCTCGTTGGTATAATTGGCTGCCGGCGCGGATTCTTCCATGAGGTTTTTGTAGATTTCCGCAGGAATAATCCAAAATTCGGTGTCCTTTTCCGCTTCGATGGTGATGTCAAACTGAAGGGAGTGCATCATGCAGGAGGCGGAAAAGAGACACATGTCCCTGTCAAAGAGGCGATACATGGTGATTTCCCGCCCTTCGTCGGAAAGCAGATAGGCGCGCAGCTGACCCGATTTGACCAGGATCAGGCCGGTGCAGTCCACGCTTCCATTGTGGATGACCGTTCCCTTTTCAACCCGGCGGCTGATCAGACTGTCGAGAATACGGCTCTGCTGTGCTTGATTCAATTTGCTCCATATGGGGAAATAGCTTTGGAAATCCATTTTCTCCGTCCTCCTTTTTAACTAACAGTATTATAATGTCCTTTTTCGTTCATGTCAAAAGGAGGACCGGTCGTGAGCAGAGCCAGAAGATGGGCGTGTGCAGAAAATCCTTCAATTTATACTGTAAAATCAGACTGTCGGCTGATATGCGCCCAGTCGCGGAGTTCCTCAAGCCGGTTTTCCAACTACGTCCAGACCTCCGTGAAAGAGGGCGGCTTTTGCCGTTTCGTACCCCCAATCCGCTGGAACACCCGGTGATAAACCAAATTTTTTCTATCTGTTTCATTTTCGCACTCCTGTTCTGTCGATTTCTGTCGGCGACCGGATAACTTAGCTCCGTTGCCCATGGTGTTATCCGGCCGGTCTGTCCTATTATAGGACCGACAGCGTGAAGACAGAAGTTACCCTTTGTTTTATGGCTGAAACCTGCAGGTTTCCGGTGTAGGCGCCGAAAATGGCAGGCGTAAACCTTTTCGTATATACTGCATAACCTATTCCTTCTTCAAGGAAAGAGAAGATGACGATATAATTACCATATAAAATAGGAATACACGTGATTTTACTGCCGGAAACCGTCGCGGCAAAAAGAAAGCGCTTCGGAGAGATGATGATTTGACGGCAAATCTCGCAGCGCATATAATATACGCAGAAGCCTTCTGCTTCTTTCGTCCGATATCACGGTAAACAGTATGAAGAGGAAAAACAGGAGAGATGGAAAAAACATTGCATGAAACGGTTCTCCAGGTGTTGGACCAGGTGAACCGAGTCATTTTAGGAAAAGAGAAGGAGATCAGGGAGATCATGACGGCCTTTTTAGCCGGCGGACACGTTCTTTTGGAGGATATCCCCGGAGTGGGAAAGACCACTATGGCGGTGGCCTTTTCAAGAGCGATGCAGCTGGACTACAAGAGGGTTCAGTTTACGCCGGATGTGCTGCCTTCCGATCTGACTGGATTCTCCATTTACCGCAGAGAAGAAGAAAAGTTCGTCTACCAGAAGGGAAGCATTTTCTGCAACCTGCTTCTTGCAGATGAGATCAATCGGACGTCTCCAAAAACCCAGTCCGCTCTGCTCGAAGTAATGGAAGAGAGAAATGTGACGGTAGACGGCGTGACCCGTCAGGTTCCCTCTCCGTTTCTGGTCATCGCTACCCAGAATCCGGAAGGCGCCAGGGGAACACAGTATCTGCCCGAGGCGCAGGTGGACCGCTTTATGGTGAGTCTGACGCTGGGCTATCCCGACTATGAAAGCGAGCTCACCATGGCGCGAGAATTCGGTCCGGAACAAAAGTACAAGTCGGTGCAGCCTGTTTTGACAGGAGACGATCTTCTTGCGGCGCAGGAGGAGATTTATCAGGTTTATATGAAAGATGTGATCTACGAGTATCTTCTCCGGCTGACTCGGGCGACTCGGAATCACCCGCAGATAGAAAGAGGAGCAAGTCCCCGGGCAACCATTGCTCTGGTGAAGACCGCAAAAGCGTCGGCGTGGCTGAACGGCAGAGATTATGTGGTTCCGTCAGATGTCAGCGAGCAGTTTCTCTATGTGGTTCCGCACAGAGTGTCTCTTACCGACGGGGCAAGGCTGGAGGGCCGGACGAAAAAACAGGTATTGGCGGAGATTGTGGGCAAGACGGAAGTTCCGCCTATGGAGGAAAGTCGATGACTAAAGTTCTCTTTCTTTTGCTCCTGCTTCTCGTTTATTACATTTCAGCGATGTACGAAAGTCCGGCGCTGATGGTATTGTTTCTCGTTCAGCTTTTTCTCATCGTCATCATGTTTATCCTGTCCGTCTACTTTAAAAGAAGTCTGACGGTATCCTTTGCGGAAAAAATCGTCTGGACGGAAATGGGACGGCCTTTCAGCTATCAATTTCACGTGGAGAATCGAGGGCGGCTTCCGGTCAGCAGGCTAACTGTAAAGTTCAGGATCGAGCAGCCGGGAAAAAAATCGGCAAAGAAAGCAAAACTCTGTGGAAACGGTCAGTGCGGAGAGAGCTTTCTTTCCGGAAGCGCTGTGTTGGAGCACTGTGGAATCAGCGCGTTTCGGGCATATCGACTGCGGGTGTTCGATTACCTCTCTCTGTTTTCCCGGAGAAAAAAGTTGGACAGCGCTATGGAGGCGGTCGTATTTCCGAGACCGTATAAAATGCGCATAGAGACAGGGGGAATGTCTTCTGACCGGGAGATCCTTCGGCAGCAGACCGCTTTTATTCCCGGAACAGATTACGGGGAGATCCGTCAGATTCGGGAATACAGAGACGGCGATTCCGTTCGTCACATCCACTGGAACCAGACGGCCCGCAGCGAGCAGATTTGGGTTAAGGAATACGCCGAAGAGACGGAGAGCAAGGTCAGTCTGTTTCTCGACCTGACGGCAGAGCAGCGTTCACCTGACGACAGGGACGCTTTTTGCGCGCTCCTCTACGGACTCCTTTCCGGGATACTGCCGGGCGTATCCTCTGTACAGGTCTTCTGGCAGGACAGGAAGAACGGAGGACTTGTGGAAATGGAAGTAAGAGATGAAGAACAGTGCAGAGAGCTGTTCTTAAGGTTTTATCGGACGGGAGAGCTGTTTGAAAGAGGTGGCGGGGAAGCTTCTGAATTCAGCTTGCCTGCAAAAGACGCCATGCGGCTTACCGGCGATTTGCGCTGGTTTGTCGGCGACAGGCTGTTGTTTCATTTTTCAAAAGAAAATTTGGAGCCGGAAATGACCGGACAGATTTTCAGCGTATGAGGATAAAGACAGGAGTCGATACGTGAAAAAAATCGGACTTAAAGTATTTACCGTTAATCTGCAGAAGAGACCGATTCCGGTATATCGGTTTCTTTTCCTGCTTGCGGGGATTTACGCAATCCTTTTGACGATTCGCGCCGCCGCGGGGATATTTTTTTCGGCGATTGTATTTCCGGCGGCGGCGCTGATCTGCGCGGGATTGTTTGCGCTGCGGTATGCCGGGAAGAAATGGCTGGCGACAGGAATCGGCGGCCTTGTTTTGCTGTCGGGAACTTTGGCGGCGATGCGATGGGAGATCTTTTTCTCACAGCTGGCGGCGGTCTTTCGCGCATTGACCGATGCAGCGGTACAGCGTGAGACCGACGTTACCTTTGCGGTTATGCTCGTCACTGTCGGACTTTCGCTTCTGTTTTTCCTCTTCGAAATTCTGTGCAGATTCCACCTGATACCGTATCTGCTTGTTGCGGCTGCTCTGCTGGGCGCGCCGTTTCTCGGCGTGGAAAGCGGTATCGTTTCGGTGATACTGGGATTGGTCTTTCAGATTTCCTTTTGGATTATCCATACGGCACAGCGGGGGAAAGTAAAGGGGGCTGCAGAGAAAAAGCAAAAGGACAAGAATGGCGTAAACAGGGGCGGCCTGTTCATGGGGGCTGCTCTCGCGGTATTGCTCTGTATTTCCACAGCAGTTACGGCCTTTTGGGGAGACGATTTGTCCAATTTGGTTTACAGCGGAGAGGGATTTATCTCCCGCAGTCTGCAGCAGATCACAGGGAAAGCCAGCATCCCCGCTGCAGACGGACGGGTAAGCGGAGGAAACAATTACCGGACAGGAGAGGTTCAGCTGCGGGTTGTCCTAAGGGAAAGGCCCGGAGAAAGGCTCTATTTGAAAGGGTTTTCCGGAGGTGAGTATACGGGAGGCAACTGGGAACCGGCGGACGATCAGCAGGTCTTTCGCCGGATAGCTGCTGATCTGCACTGGGAAGAGTGGGAATCCTGGATCGGAAGTCTGTTTTATAACATGTATTTCGACATGAATACGAGATCCACGATGGAGAATATTTCACCGAGGATGGTTCGCCTGCAGCATGTCAGTGAAAATTATGATATGGTATACGCCCCTTACTACAGCAGTTGGCTCAACATAGGGGATTTGAGAGGACCGGGATACGGCTTTTACTATTATGAGCAGAGCGAGATGAATATTCGCTGGAACAGCCTGCCCCGATCACAGATTGAAGACTATCTGACTATACAGGAAGAGTGGTACAGACAGATACAGAAATCCTATATGGACCAGATTCCCGGAGCCTATACCGAGGTGCCCGAAGAACTCCTGCCTCGGCTGACCCGGCTCTGTCAGGCAAATCCTCTTCAATCGCGGGATGAGGTGACGGCGTTTATCCTGTCTTTTTTTCAGGCTAATACGTCCTATACGCTGACGCCCGGCAGAGCGCCGCTCAACGAGGATATCACAGAATACTTTCTCTTTGATCGCCGCGAAGGTTACTGTGTCCACTTTGCTTCTGCCGCTACGCTGATCTACCGCCTGTACGGCGTTCCTGCCCGATATGCTTCCGGATATGCGGTGGATCCGTCCGATTTCGTCCGGCAGGAAGATGGGACGTGGGTGGCGGAAGTTACCGATGAATCGGCTCACGCATGGACGGAGCTTTTCATTGAAAATTACGGTTGGACGCCTGTAGAGGTTACGCCTTCTTCCGACGGCAGCTACAACGTCTCTTACCCCGGCCTGAATGGAGAAGCTCTGCGGGAAATGATTTCTTCGATGGAACTGCCTTCGAATTCGGGAGGCGGCGATTCGTCTTCCGGTGGGGAACAGACGGAGACGGCCGGGGACGGATCGGAAATATCGGCTTTTTCACCGGAGCAGTACAGGGAGCAGATACTATCTGCCGCGGTTTTTCTTGTCGTCCTTTTTGTTGCTTCACCGCTGCTGCTGATTTTCCGGCGGAAGCGTCGAAGAGAGAAAATCGAGCGGATGAACTGCCGGGAAATTTTCGGCAGACTGATGAGTATGCTGCATTTTGCCGGATATCTCTCCGGATATAACGGAACAGAGAAGGATTTCACCGAAAAACTCGCAGAGGCTGTTCCGGACATGAAGCGTGAGGAAGCGGAGCGGCTGGTAGAATCGGTCAGCCGCGCGGCCTACGGGCAAAGTGAGCCGGAACCGGCGGAAAACGATTTTGCACGCCGACTATACCGGAAGACGGCGGATCGGCTCATCGGGGAAATGAGCGCCTTCCGGCGGCTTCAGTTCAGATATGTAAAGGCGTTCTGGTGATGTTGACAGTTTTGGAATATGTGTTATACTGTAACCCATCGTCAACGAACGGAGAAAAACATGAAACATCGGTTAATTGCTGCAGACAGCAGAAAGCTGAAAACTATAGAAGATGAATCGGTGCAGCTTGTCGTCACGTCGCCGCCTTATCCCATGATCGAGATGTGGGATCAGAGCTTCGGTGAAATGGATCCTTCGATCAGAGCCGATCTTGAGGACGGCAGCGGAATGAGCGCCTTTGAAAAGATGCACGCCATTCTTGTTGATGTCTGGAGAGAGTGTGATCGCGTCTTGGAGAAAAACGGATTTGTGTGTATCAATATCGGAGATGCGACGCGGACGCTGAACGGGCAGTTTCAGCTATACTCCAATCACACTGCGGTTGTAAACTGTTTTTTGTCGATGGGTTACAGCGTACTGCCCGACATCCTCTGGAGAAAGCCATCCAATGCGCCCAATAAGTTCATGGGTTCCGGTATGTATCCGGCGGGGGCTTATGTCACCTATGAGCACGAATACATCTTGATCTTTCGGAAGGGAAACAAGCGGAGTTTTTCCGGAAAGAAAAGGGAACTGCGTCAGGAAAGCGCATACTTTTGGGAGGAAAGAAATCTGTGGTTCTCAGATCTGTGGGAGATCAGAGGAACATCCCAGCTGATGAGCCGAAAGGTGACCAAACGGGAGAGAAACGCCTCGTTTCCCCTGGAGATACCTTATAGGCTGGTGAATATGTACTCCGTCAAGGGGGATACGGTTCTGGACCCGTTTTGCGGAATGGGCACGACAAATCTGGCGTGTATGATCTCTGAGAGAAACAGTGTCGGGACCGATGTGAGCGGTGAAATCATCGAGCTGGCCCTTGAGAATCTGGAAGCGCAGGCAAAAACCGTCAACGCGGTTATCGACGGACGGATAGAGGCGCATCGACGCTTTATTTCCGGCCTTTCCGACGAAAAGAGAGAAAAGTGCTACAAGAACGTTCCTCACGGATTTTCCGTAAAAACGCGGCAGGAGACGGCCATACGGCTCAGACATCTGTCCTCGTTAGAGAGGAACGGAAATGAGATTGTATGCGAATATGAATAAGAGCCAATGCAGAACAGACGAATTTTCGTCTGCCGGGCAGCGGCTCTTTTTTCTTTGTGTAAAACGGGAGCTCTATCCTGGGCCGATTTGTCCGGAAGCGACCTATCGATGCAGTCGGGTCTCAGTCCTCTTCGTCGATCTCGATGACCAGCCCGCTCTTTGTCTTTTCGTAGTAGATCATAGAAACGTCGATGGTTTCCGGCAGTCTGTCCATGGCCTGATAGGTTGAAGGCTTGATGGAATATGCCGTATCGCCCACATAGCCGTCGATTCCTCTGGCCTCTTCTTCGGGAGAAGATAGCCGATAGGGCTCGCCTCTCTTTTCCGACAGAAAAGAGAGGATGACTTTTTGCACGTACAGACCGTTGTAGGTTTTGTCGATGATCAGATCCTTTACCCAGCGGCGGATCATCTCACGGTCGATCAGAAGAATGGCTTCTCTCAGCTTTTCGATTTGGCCGTATATTCTATCGGCCGCTTTGTCCACCGCTTCGGGATACCGCTCTTCGTACCACTCCTGCCAGTTCTCGAGAGAAATCTGATCTGTCTCTTGGAGAAACAGGGGAAAGAGCTCGGAGAGCTGGCCTACGGCCTTGGGCCGGGTAGCCTGGGCAGTCTGGTTGGCCAGGTTGATCAGTTGGGTGGTGTATTTGGGAAAAACGTTTTCTTCACTGTTGTTGCGAACTTTTATTTCTGCATTGCTGATTCTGTACTTCATGGATCAAACCTCCTTGTCTCTGAAGAAATTACAAAGAGAAACATTCTGGAACGGTCGGTTTAGGCAGCGGCATACAGCTGTCGCCGGAACGGCTTTCCTCCGACCCGCAGCGGCTTGGCTTCCTGCTCTGTATTCATGGGCGTCATGGCATGTCGCTTTACTGTTTATTGTAACGGATGTTCAGGATAAGTCAATGGGATGCAGTTCGCGTTTCCCGCTCCCGCTCTGCCTTCTTTGAGGCGAGTATTGGTTTTTCCGGCGGCTTATTGTATAATAACTGCGAAAAGAAGAAAGCGAAGCGGCAGGAGATCGGTTGAACGGAGGAAAAGTTCCGCCGCGGCAGAAAGAAGGAGAGGAAACTGTGAGCAAGAAGACTGAAGGGCCGGGCGCCATCCGTGTGCGAGGCGCCCGGGTTCACAATCTGAAGAACGTCGATGTCGATGTTCCGCTGAATAAGATCGTAGGTATTGCCGGCGTTTCCGGATCCGGGAAATCCTCTCTTGCGCTGGGGGTTCTCTATGCGGAGGGATCGAGAAGATATCTCGAAGCGCTCTCGACCTATACTCGGAGACGGATGACTCAGGCGGCAAAAGCCGATGTCGATGAGGTCCTGTATGTTCCTGCCTCCCTCGCTCTTCACCAGCGACCGGGCGTGCCGGGGATACGCAGTACCTTTGGCACGGGAACGGAGCTTTTGAATATTCTCCGGCTGATGTTTTCCCGGCTGGCCAGCCATCGATGTCCACGGGGACACTATCTGAAGCCGACCATAGCCGTGGCTGCAGGTCAGCCTCTGCTTTGTCCCGAGTGCGGAGAAGAGTTTTTCCCACCCGGAGCCGAAGAGCTGGCTTTTAACAGTCAGGGCGCCTGCCGCACCTGCGGCGGTACCGGTATCGTCCGTACGGTGGATTTGTCCACGCTGGTTCCCGATGAAAGTCTTACCATAGACGAGGGGGCGGTAGCCCCGTGGAATACGCTGATGTGGTCTCTGATGACAGACGTCTGCCGGGAGATGGGGGTGCGCACGGACGTGCCTTTCTGTGAGCTGACGGAGAAAGAAAAGGACATCGTGTTCAACGGTCCTGCGGTAAAAAAGCACATCTTTTATCATCCGAAGAACTCCAACCAGGCGGGAGAACTGGATTTTACCTATTACAATGCTGTTTACACGGTGGAAAACGCGTTGGCCAAGGTCAAAGACGAGAAGGGCATGAAGAGGGTGGAGAAGTTCCTGAAAGAAGACGTATGTCCGGACTGCGGCGGCACACGGCTTTCTGATGCGGCAAGAGCGCCCAAAGTGGACGGAATCGGTCTCGACGAGGTATGTCGGATGACGCTGAGCAGAACCGTCCGCTGGGTAGACGGTGTACCCGCAGGGCTGCCGGAAGAGATGCGGTCTATGGCGGAGAGCATCTGTGAATCCTTTCGAAATGCGGCCGGGCGGCTGATGGATCTGGGACTGGGTTATCTCACATTGGACCGGGCCGCCGCCACGTTGTCTACGGGAGAGCGTCAGCGCATGCAGCTTGCCCGCGCGGTGCGCAATCGGACTACTGGGGTTTTGTACGTTTTGGATGAGCCATCCATCGGGCTCCATCCGTCTAATCTTGCCGGGCTTGCCGGCGTCATGCAGGATTTGATCCGCGACGGAAATTCCGTGCTGCTGATCGATCACGATGTGCAGATTCTCTCCGAAGCGGAGTGGATCATCGAACTGGGGCCGCAGGCCGGCGCAGAGGGCGGCAGAGTGATCGCCCAGGGTACGGCTGACCGGCTTGCGGAGGATGGCGCTTCGCAGATAGGGCCGTTCCTTTCCGGAAAGAAGGAAATCCGCGTCCGCAGTCACGGAGAGAAAACCTCCGTGTTCGAGCACGGCAAAATACATCTGGTCACCGGACCCGTTCACACGGTGAAGCCGATAGAAACGGATATACCCAAAGGGAAGCTGACCGTTGTAACGGGCGTATCCGGATCGGGAAAGACTACACTGATTCTGGAAAGTCTGGTTCCGGCCCTCCAGTGGCTCACCGAGGGAAAGAGACTGCCGGATCACATCTTATCTGTTGACGCGGAGGGAATTGAGCGCGTTCGTTTGATCGACGCGGCGCCGATCGGCATCAATGTTCGCTCCACGGTGGCGACCTATGCCAACGTTCACGATGAACTGCGAAAAATTTACGGAAAAACGCCGGAAGCGAAGAAGCTGGGCCTGAAGAAGGGGGATTTTTCCTACAATACGGGAAAGCTGCGATGCCCTGTCTGCGACGGAACCGGTGTGGTCAGTCTCGACGTACAGTTTCTTCCTGACGTGGATATTCCGTGTCCGGATTGCCGCGGGCGCAGATACGGCAAAGAGGCGGAGAAGATAAAGTACAGCGGAAAGGCGGGGAGGGCGTATTCTCTTCCCGATCTCATGGCCCTTGATGTCCGCAGCGCCATGGAGGCCTGTTCTGAACTGAAGACGGTGCGGCAGCGTCTTCAGGTGCTGGACGATCTCGGATTGGGTTATCTGACCCTCGGTGAGGCGACCCCGGCCCTCTCCGGCGGGGAAGCGCAGAGACTGAAATTAGCCAGTGAGATGGGAAGAATTCAGTCGGACTCGGTTTTCGTCTTTGACGAACCGACCATCGGCCTCCATCCCCTCGACGTGGAGACCTTGCTGCAGGTTTTCCAGACCCTTATCGACAGCGGGGCGACGGTTATCGTAATTGAACACGATCTGGATGTGATGAGCAACGCCGATTACATTATCGATATGGGCCCGGGCGGCGGAGAAGAAGGCGGCCGCATTGTCGCAGCGGGAACTCCGGATGAGATTGCGGAAAATCCTGAGAGCGTAACCGGAAGGTATCTGCGCCGAAAGCTGCAGATAGGAGAAGGTGAAAGATAATACAGGTAATACAGAAGAGCAGAGGAGTTAAAATGGACAGGGAAAAATACTTTTACGAAGCGTTTGAAGGAATGAAGAGGCTCGGACCGGGCAGCGCCGCCTCGACCAGGCGCGCGATGGACTTCTTTCCGCCTAAGAGCGGGATAAAGATCCTCGACGTGGGCTGCGGAGCAGGAACCCATACGCTTATGCTGGCGGAACACTTTCCTGAAGCGGATATTACAGCGATAGATACCCATGCCCCTCATATCGAGGGACTGAACCGGGCGGCGGCCGAAAAGGGAATTTCCCATAGAGTACGGGGAAAGGTCATGTCCATGTTCGAAATGTCCTTCGACGACGAGACTTTCGATCTGATCTGGGCTGAAGGGTCCATCTACATCGCCGGCTTTGTCCGGGGGATCAGAGATTGGAAACGTCTGCTGAAGAAGGGGGGATATATCGTCTGCAGCGAAATAAGCTGGCTGAAAGAAAATCCGTCGGAAGAAAGCAAAGCGTTTTGGAATGCCGGATATGCGGATATGAATACGATAACCGGAAAGATAGAACAGATTCAGAGAGAGGGATATGCGTTCAAGGGCTGTTTCGTCTGTCCCGTCTCCGATTGGACGGAAAACTACTACGATCAGATTGAAGAAAATCTGCGGAAGATGGAAGCAAGATACGGAGCCGATTCTCCCGCCGTGGAGACGGTAAGCGGCCTGCGGCAGGAGATCCGACTCTACCACAGCCATCCGGACGACTACAGTTACGTCTTCTACGCCATGGAGAAATAAAAAGGCAGGCGCTGCGCCGAAAAATATCTCGGCAGAGAAGATCAGGCGCCTGTACGGGAAAGCATAAAGGATTTTTTACGATAAAACCCACCGACGATTCGGTGGGTTTTGATGTCAGGTATGGAGCGGACAACGGGAATCGAACCCGCCTCCTCAGCTTGGGAAGCTGATATTCTACCAATGAACTATGTCCGCAGATCTCAAAGAATACCTTTTTATTATACATCAGGAAGCAGGAATTGAAAAGATAATTTTTTTCGTCCTTTTTCCCTCCTGCATTGAAGGCGGACCTGCCCGCCCTGTTGAGAAGAATAGGCGGCTGTGTTAGAATAAATGCAGAAAAACGGAGAACAGGAGACGGCATGAACAGGGAAGATATGTGGAAGAAAATACTTGAAGAGCTTGAGACGTTTGAAGGAAGCGCAGGCTTTTGTTATAAGAATCTGGTTACCGGTGAGGAAAAGGCGTATAACGGCGACCGGCGGTTTCTCGCCGCAAGCATGGTGAAGCTGCCTCTGTTCATGGCTATGATGCTGATGAGGGAGAGAGGAGAAACGGATTTCGACGAGATGATCACCATACGGCCGGAACAGAAAATCCCGGGCGGAGCGGTGCGGTATATGACGGGAGATGTGACCATGGATATAGCCAGTCTGGCCCGCCTGATGATCGTCATCAGCGACAGCACGGCGACCAACGCCCTGTTTCGTCACTATGGCGCGGAGAAGATCGGAAGCTGCCTGCGGGAGCTGGGGTTCAGCGGAACGCAGTTTAACCGGGAGTACTATTCTCCGCTGGAATTTCAGGGGATCAACAATTATTTTGTTCCTTTGGAGATCGTCGCCGCTTTTGAGCGGCTTTACGCCGGAAAGGTGGTAAGTCCTCAGGTTTCCGAAGAAATTCTGGAAGTACTTTGCCAGCAGCAGATTGATCACAAGATATGCGGACGGCTTCCGGAATACGTTCGCGTTGCGCACAAGACCGGAGAAGAAGACGACAAGACCCACGACGCGGGAATCGTTTTCGGCAGCGAGCCCTTTATCGTCTGCTTCGCATACGTTGGAGCCGAGACGGCGGACTATAATGACTTTATCAGAAAAACATCGGAAGCACTCTGGCTTGCCGGGGAAATCAGATAGAAGAGGAGGAAAACGAAAGCTATGTTTGACGTGATGATCAGAAACGGCAGAATCGCAGACGGAACGGGAACGCCCTGGTACCGGGGCGATATCGGAATTTCAGATGGAAAGATTCAGCGGATTGGCAATTTGTCGGGCTTTCACGGAAAAGAAGAGTATGACGCCGGGGACAGATACATAGCGCCCGGATTCATCGATATCCACACCCACAGTGATAAGACGATCGTCGGGAATTCACTGGCGGAGAGCCGGATTTTACAGGGCGTTACCACGGAAATCGGCGGTAATTGCGGGATGTCTGTGGCGCCGGTGGAGCCTGCCTATTTTGATCAGCTGAAAACCTATGCGGCGGCAGACACCCCTTACCAATGGAAGACCATGGGAGAATTTTTGCAGTACGTGGAGTCGGTGGGCATCAGTACCAATCTGGGAACTCTGGTCGGCCACGGTACGCTGCGCATTGCCGTCATGGGGTTCAGTCCGGACCGGCCGACTGAACATCAGATGGAAAAGATGAAAGTTTTAGCCGCACAGGCTGTCGAGGAAGGAGCGTTCGGCATTTCCTCCGGCCTGATCTATCCGCCGGGAACCTATGCGGATAAACAGGAGATTACCGAGCTGGTTTCCGTGCTCGGAGAATGCGGAGGATACTATGCGACTCACATGCGCAACGAAGGGGTTCATCTCATTGAGGCGGTAACCGAGGCCCTGGAAACCGCTGAGAAAGCCGGCGTACCTCTTCAGATTTCCCATCACAAGTGTCTGTATAAGCCGCAGTGGAAAAAGGCGGTATTTCAGACCACAGCCATGATCGAGGCGGCAAGGCGGGAAGGGTTGGATGTCACCTGCGATCAATATCCTTACAACGCTTCCTCCACAGCCATAAGCGCCAATATCCCTAAATGGGTCTTTGAAGGCGGATTTACTGCGTTTAAAGACCGCATTCACGACGAGACCATGCGGACAAAGATCCGGGATGAGATGAATGAAAGCCACATCGGAAGGTGGCAGGATATAAGAATCGCATATGCGAGAAGCGCCGCAAACAAGTGGATGCAGGGCAAGAGCGTACCGGAAGTCGCCGAGACGCTGGGAAAAGACCCGGCGGATTTGATTATGGATCTGGTAGAGGAAGAGGACAATTTCGTCAACGAAATCGACTTCGGTATGTGCGAGGAGGATATCGAATACATCATGCAGAAGCCTTATGTCATGACCGGATCGGACGGAGAGGCATATTCTCTCGATATCGAGGCTCAGCCTCATCCGCGCAGCTTTGGCACCTTCCCGAGGGTAATCGCTCATTACAGCAGAGATCGCAAGCTGTTCGGCCTTGAGGAGGCAGTGCGGAAGATGACGGCGATGCCGGCGGCCCGGGCCGGACTGACAGACAGGGGAGCGATAAAGCAGGGAATGTGGGCGGATCTGGTGGAATTCGATCTTAGATCCATAGAGTCTGTGCCGTCATACAGCGACCCTAAACAGCCGTGCAGCGGGATACGCCGAGTATTTGTCAACGGAGTTTTGACCGCCGAAAACGGAAAACATCTCGGAAAGCGGAGCGGAAAGGTGCTTCGGTCCGGGTTTTCGGGTATATAGAGGCGGAAGTGATCGTGACGGACTATTCACCGGAACGGGAAGATCTGCATATACTGATAGTGCTTTTAGAGCAAAACAGAGAACAGATATTGCCGGATCGACGGCCGTAGATACAGAACGGTTTTCTCCTGTCCCGCGTTTCCCGCCGACAAGTTTGCGGGAAAAAGAACCGCAAAAATCACATCAGAGGTTACTGCCTTAAGCAGAGATCAGGAAAAGTGAAAAGGCGCCGTCCGAGTTAGGCAGCGTCCCATAAGGAAGTAAAAAGAATTTTGGTAGGAACCGGCGTGTCAGGTCACGCCGGTTCCGATTCGTTTAGGGACTCCCGT
>CAJFTU010000031.1 GCA_904420065.1 uncultured Emergencia sp. | reverse complement strand
GAACCTCAAAAATCGGCTCTGCCCCAAGTAACTAATGACATATCTTATATCAGTTTTTTCAGTTTACACAAAACTTGAAACGGTCTCACGTGCTGCGCTCTCGTATTTGTCAAATTGGTATCGAGGACGATTTTAGAATAGCCGTTACTGAACAGCCAACCGATCATCATACTCAAAACCTTTCTGCCGACACCACGGTTCTGACAATCTGTTTCACAGATCTTAATACCGATTTCTGCAACGCCGTCTACTAGGTTACGGTAATTGCACTCACCAATCAAACGATCACTTTCCTCAATGACCATGCGACCGCTGTCAAGTCCTTCGATCACTTCTTCCTCGGTTGTTCCCAAGCCGTTGGGAAATCCTGCATGTGCCATTACAGCACCGTCATTCCACCAAGCAGCAAGTTGCTTTGCATCAGCAGCCTCAGCTTGACGGAGGGTTAAATTTTCGTATTGGATTTTTCTCAATTCTTTCCCCCACAAAAAGCAGATCTTCTGTCATACCAAGTGGTTCCGGTTTTCGCAAATGTAAATGTGGTAAGCGGACAAAATAAAGGCTGTATTCACCTGCGTCGATGTCAAGTATCTTATCGTCTTCCTTCAAGTATTTCTCCATGTAGTAAACGGTAGTAAAAATCCAACTCCTGCAGCCTTAGAGTGATTAAACCCGCCCTCCTTGCGCCATGCGGAAAATCGTTCTTTCTGCTTGAATTTTTGATGTCTTTATGGTATATTGACGGCAATAGGAAACCGTGGACTAACCTATCAGATTAAAGAATAATCGTCACAGTTGCAAGCAGGGGCGATTATTTTTTTATGCAAATCGTGATTCTTACTTTACCAAAGGTAATGGTAATTCTCAGCATATTTATCACCTTCCTTACTAATCCAAAATCCCTTTTGAATCATAGGAAGGCTAACCGCTTTCGCTTGTCCTCTTGACGATTTCCATTTTATCATCTTTTAGGTGTAGTTTCTACCACTATTTAGCGCAAACGAAAATCCCCACGACTGCGCATCATGCGGATTCTTTCCTTTTGTTGAAAATTTTCCTTTTCCACGGTATATCGATATCAAGAGGAAAACTATCGAAAACGGCTGACCTGTAGCGTTAAAATAATCGCTAAGAGTTCAAGTTTACAGCAGTTATTTCCTTTACCATTCGACAAAGAACCAACAAGATAAACGATCTCGAATACATACTCCATCATGCCTTCACCTGCACCGTTTCCCTTTATCCCGTTCAGAAGTCCCAACTGTCTCTGCGCAAGCAAGCGAATATTTACTATGCAGGTACGATTCGACCCATATAGTTCATTCATTTAACCTCTATATACCTATATAATACAAATAGGAATTAAACTGGAGGGCAGAAATAATATGAGCTACGAATTTATGGATTACTACAACATAGGGCAACGAGTTCGCAAATACCGCAATACCTATGGACTTTCCCAGGAAAGGTTGGCCGAAAAAGTGGGAATTTCGCCAACTCACATGAGTCATATCGAAACCGGCAGCACCAAACTGAGCCTGCCTGTACTCTTCTCCCTGTCCAGAGCGCTGGAAGTCCATACCGATGACCTTCTATTCTCTTCCGCAAATGTGAATCACAGTTCACTGGAATCAGAAATATTGAAAGCTGTTGAGGACTGCTCCGTCCAGCAGCTGATGATTCTGTTGGACATACTCAAGGCATCAAAGGTCACTCTGAACAAGTACCTGTAAAGAAAACGGCCTTTAACCGGGCAAAATATCCGATAGAATAAAAATCCGCACAGAATTGTTCCATGCGGATTTCTTTTTATCTAAAATGCGCCTTAATACGCTTTGTATTTCTTGGAAATCGCGATTCCCATCAGGAGCATCATCAATCCTCCTACAGCACCAAGCAGCCATATGTACCGATAGCCTTCGTTTCCCATAGCGTCAAGCCAACTGCCGCAGACAGTTCCCAGCCAGAGATCCGACGAATAGCCTATCGCCGATGCAATGCCGTACACGCTTCCTACGTATACGATCGGCACGCCTGCTGTAGTAACCAGGGTATACAGATAATTGGACATCAACGCGTTAAACATCAGCAGCAGAATGGCTGCTGCCATCACCCAAAGCGCATATTCCTTTCCCTGTGGCAAAAACATCAGTACTATGGAAAGCGCTATACAACCCACAGAAAATCTGGTGATCAGCTTGCTGGCCGATTTTCCCATTCTGTCTCTCAGCATACCGCCAATAGGCGAGAAAATCATCAGCACTCCCGTTCTAATCGTGGTCGTAAATGCCTGTGCCAGAGGAACGCTCTGCCCGAAAGCATCGGTCAAATACGGATTGATATACGGCGCAACAGAGCGGATCAGAAAATAGCCCAGAGTAAAAATCGCCAGATACCAGGTTATAGGCAGCTTTGCCGCATGCCCCATCAGCCGCAGGTCCTCCTTGATCCCCTTCGTTTCCTTCTTATATTCCATATTCGGCAGCAGAAAATATATGACAATACCGATAAGCAGACTCAGAGAGCCGTAGATAATATAAGCAACTTTAAACCCGTTCGGATCGTCGGCAAGGGCATAAGTGATAATGGCCAAAACGATATACTGGAGGACCAGAGAAAGAATCGAGTAGGCGATATCGGTCATAGAAAACAGACGGCCCTGCTCATCATCTTCCCCCAGCATTTTTACGATTTTCAGATATGCGCTCCAGTTGAGCGTGATGGCCGTAATGCCGAAACAAAAGAAAAGCAGTACGAGCATCCCGAAAGACGAACAGACAGCTACGGCAAAGGAGACAAGTCCCGTCAGGACACAAGATGCAATGACCAGCTTTTTCGGATTAAAAATATCGGCAATCCAGCCGCCGAAGAAGTAGCTGGGCACGGCCGATGCCGCGTAAGCCGTCAGCAGCAGTCCCATCTGCGTATCCGTCACGCCGTAGGCCGTTAAAAACTGATTGTAAAAATCATATGCCAAATAGGGGATCAGCAGGACGATACTGGAAAACGTCACCAAAAACACCAAAAAAATCTTTCTCTTCATCGATACAGTATTTCCCATAATAAATTCCTCCCGGTTATATCAAAACTTCTCCTTCCTTCATTACCATAACAGGCGGTTTTGTCATTACGTAAATATCCTCATCCGGCTTTCCGTCCACGAGCACCAGATCGGCTATCTTGCCTTCCCGGATCGTTCCGAGAGAATCGCCGAATCCCATGATCTCCGCGCTGTTTTTTGTAGCCTGCAGCAGAATATCGAGATCGTCAAAATTGTAGTATTCTTTTCTCGCGATAAACTCATAGCCGGGATGAGCCCGCAGAGCGGCCAGATCGATATCGGAACCAAATCCCAGTTTCAACCCTGCTTCATACGCTTTGTTGATGTTGGCAATCTCTATTTCCGCTGCGGCTTTACTCTTCTCAAGCAGTTCTGCGGACACGTCCGGATTTGATTCGTCGAGGCAGTAAAGCCCTACAGCTCCGGTCGGCACGAGATAGGTATAGTCGCTGTTCTTCAGCATGGAAATCCCCTCATCGTCAATAAACGTTCCATGTTCCACCGTCCTTACGCCTGCACGGATGGCCGCTTTAATGGACTCTGTTCCGTGACAGTGCGCGCATACGTATGTGGACTTGCGCCGGGCTGCGGCTACAGCCGCTTCGATTTCCTCCGGCTCCGCAATCTGAATTCCCGGTTCTGCCCCCTCGTTCATAAACGCGCCGCTGACCATCAGCTTGATGAAATCATTGCCCTTTTGAAGTTCCCGGCGGCACACCTTGCGCATTTCCTCAGGACCGTCGGCTTCGGCGTACAGATCGCTGAACGTATCGTTGCCGGTTTCCGTAGGCGTAACGATCAGACCGCAGGACACAATTCTCGGTCCTTTGATGATACCTTCGGATATAGCGTCCCTGATCGATGCTGCGCAGTTATATGAACTTCCGCAATCCCTGATCGTGGTAAAGCCCTGCCGGAGATACTCATTGGCAAAATCCAGCGCTCCGAAGATGATCTTCCCCGCAGTCATGCACTGAAGCTCGTAGGGATTAAAGATAAATCCATAGAGGTGAGCATGCATCTCAAACAGTCCCGGAATCAGTGTCTTCCCTTCTGCATCGATGACTTCATCCGCCTCGGTTTTAATTCCTTCGCTTCCTGCAGGAACCACCGCCCGTATGCGTCCGTCTTCTACATACACATCGCCGTATTCTTCATAAAATCCTTCTGTCAGCGCGCTGACCAGTCTGCAGTTTTTTATGACTTTCATATTTACCTCCGTTTCGTTTTTTTCATATTACTCTGACAAGAGAAGAATAGAAAGTACCAAATGGTACTTTCTATTCTGGTCCAAATTTGTTGAAATGCAGATGGCTTATATATTATAATCAAATCAGAAGCTCATATCATCAAAAGAGGACACATACATGAAAATCGAAATAAACAGAAACTTGAACACACGACTGTACGCCCAAATCAAAAACAGCATTCGGGAAAAGATCCTCGAAGGGGAACTGGCGGACGGTTTTAAGCTGCCGCCCGAACGGGTGCTTGCCAAAGAACTGGGCGTACATCGCAACACGGTGATCCGCGCCTATGAAGCTCTGATCGAAGAAGATCTGATCAAATCGTCGATTTCACCGCGGGGATACTTCGTCACCTACAGCAGACAGGAAGATTTCCGGCGAGTTTCCGGCCGGAATAAAAGCTATCCGGGCGCGTTGAGCTTCATGCTCAAGGAAGAATATCTCCAGATGGATACACTGTTCAGTCAGCTGTTCTACAATCAGGATCTCTCTAAATCATCGAGAGAGATGATCTCACTGGCAGCGGACATCATCTCCCCTGCTCTCTACCCTAAAGAGCGTCTGAATCAGCTGCTCCGGGAGATTACAGAAAAAAACAGCTTTGACTGGTTCGGTTTTCTTCCTCCACAGGGACTGCCTGAATTGATCCACAGTATACAGACCTTGCTCTCAAGCCGCCATATCAAGGCTTCAACCCGTGAAATCCAAGTCGTTTCAGAAACCTATGAGGCGATACAATATGTGCTGAAGATCCTCGTTTCACCCTGTGATACGATCATTGCAGAAGAGCCGATCTCCCCGGATATGCTGCAGGCTTTTCAGTTCTCCGGTGTCAACGTGATCACCATACCCGTAGATCAGGAGGGGATGGTGACTCAGTATCTGGAGGGACTGATCGTAAAATACAGGCCGAAGCTGATCTACACGATTCCCACCTTTCACTTTCCCACTTCAGCCGTGATGAGCCTGTCCAGACGCTACGAGCTCCTGTCCATCTCCTACAAATACGACATTCCCATCATAGAAGAGGACTGCGATTCCGTTCTGCGATACGAAGGGCCTGCCCTTCCCTCACTCAAAGCGCTGGACACCGTGGGAAACGTGATATACATCAATTCCTTTATCGGAACGATCTGCCCCGGCGTCCGCACCGCCTACCTGACCGCTCCGGAAAAAATCATCTCCAAGCTGTCCATGATCATGGAAAACACGCGGATGTTCGTCAATCCCATAGGCCAGTATCTGACCAGCCGGTTCATCGACAGCGGCTATCTGGAAGAAAGCGTAGATAAGATCTGTACCTTTACCCGCAGCAATCGCGACTGTCTCTGCCGCGCTCTTTTGGAAACTCCGGACATCCGCTATGACTTTTCGATCCCAAAAGGCGGAACTTCTCTGTGGTGCCGCGTCGAAGAAGAGATCAACCCCAAGGAATTGCTGTACAAAGCCCATCAGCTCGGTGTATCCTACATGCCCGGCAACCTATTCTTCCCGTTTCGAAGCAAAGGGGATCAGTATCTCCGCCTGTGCTTCGGCAATTCCACACACGGGGAGTTGATTCAAGGCGTCGCCCGCATTTCTGAAGCTATCCGTCAGACGCGGTAAGACTGCGAAAGATTTTCGAAAGACGGCAATTTACGCACAATAAAAGAGACTGCCGCCAATAACGCGAAAGTCTCTTTCTCTTTACTTCACACTAAAGTTCGCCTATAGTTCTGATCAATGTTTCGGCGTCGTTGATCTGATTTACTTTTCCTCGGAAGGCCGCGCTTCCCGGAGCGCCCTTCATATACCACCCCATGTGCTTGCGCATCTCTCGAACAGCGGCATATTCCCCCTTGAGATCGATCAAATCACAGAGGTGCCGGGTCATCATCGCTTTTTTTTCTGACAGCGACGGAGGCTCGGGCTGAATTTCCCCGTTCCACGCAGCGTTAAGCTGGCGGAAAATCCACGGGTTCCCCAGAGCGGCCCTGCCCACCATTACAAAGTCGCAGCCCGTCTCTCTCATCATGTCCATAGCCGATTGGCCGTCTATTACGTCGCCGTTGCCGATAACCGGAATGGAAACTGCCTGTTTTACCGCGGCGATTTGACTCCAGTCGGCCTCTCCGCTGTAGTACTGTTCTCTCGTTCTCCCGTGGACGGCGATAGCCGAAGCGCCGCCCGCTTCAACGGCCTTTGCCGTTTCCACGGCGTTTATCGAAGTTTGATCAAACCCGATCCGAATCTTTGCGGTAACCGGCTTAGAGGTGTTTTCTGTCATTGCGCGGATCAGATCGTAAACCAGATCCAACCGCTTTAGCAGCGCCGAACCTTCGCCATTCTTTACAATTTTGGGAACCGGACATCCCATGTTGATATCCAGCAGAGCGTTCTCCCGGGGATCCAGTGTTTTTGCCGCAAAAGCGGCCATTTCCGGTTCGCTGCAGAATATCTGATAGGCCGTCGGCTTTTCCTCCTCGTAAAGAAAGAGCAGCTGGTCTGTCTTCTTGTCCCCGTAAAACAGTCCTTTTGCGCTCACCATTTCAGAATAAACCAAAGCCGCTCCCATTTCGCGGCATATTCTTCGAGTGGGAGCGTCGGTGATACCAGCAAGAGGTGCGAGAAAAAAGGGATTTTCAAACTGAAGACTGCCGATTCTCAGTTCTCTATTCATGGCCTTTTTTCCCCTTGCACGGTTTGTTGGTCTTTTTATTTTTTTCGTATATGATTTCCAGCCCCTCAAGGGTTAAAAGCTTATCCACACAGTCGATACAGTCGATGCCCTCGTCGATCATGGTGGACAGACCGCCCGTAGCGATTACTTTCACCGGCGTTCCGGAAGGCGTCAGGTCTTCCAGTTCTTTCTTCATCCGCTTGACGATATAATCGACCATGCCCATATGCCCGTAGACCAGCCCCGACTGCATACTCTGTATCGTATTTTTGCAGATCGTGTGTCCGGGTTCTTCCAATTCTACCTTCGGGAGTTTGGACGTCTTTTCAAAAAGAGCTTCGGAAGAAATTTTCAGTCCCGGAGCGATTGATCCTCCCAGGTATTCTGCGTTTTCTGTCACGGCACAGAAAGTGGTGGCCGTTCCGAAGTCGATAATGATCAGCGGACCGCCGTATTTCTGATATGCAGCTACGGCGTTAACGATACGGTCCGCGCCTACCTGCTTTGGATTGTCGTATTTAACAATCAAGCCGGTCTTTACGCCGGATTCGATCACAATAGCTCTCTTGTGAAAGTACTTCATAGCCAAGTGCTGCAGCGTGTAGAGCACGGACGGTACAACGGTAGAAATGATCACATCGTCTATATCCGACATTTTGAGTCCCTCGTAAGAGAACAGCTGATTGACGATCATTCCATACTCATCGGCGCTCTTGTTGTTATCTGTTTCAATTCTCCAGTTGGTCAGCAGATTTCCGTCTTTGAATACGCCAAGTACGATATTGCTGTTTCCAACGTCAAAAGCTAAAAGCATTGTTCTTTCTCCCATCTAAGTGGTTTTTTCCTATCTCCCGGCAATACCCCTCGATTCTTGTGCCGAAGAATCTGTCTATTTGACTACGCGATCCAGCCTCTTCAGCGCCAGGGCCATGGTCAATCCCGGAATAACACGGTTTCCGGTGATTTCCGCGCCCAGAACCTCGTTGATTCGCTTCAGCCTGTACTGCACCGTGTTGGTGTGAATCCCCATGAATTCAGAGGTCTTCCCGCTGTTCATTCCCGCGTCGAGGACGAAGGTTTCCAAGGTTTCCAGGAGCTGTTTTGCTTTATTCTCTCCCATTTCCTTCCAGAACGGCTCAAGCAGATCCATGTAATTCTTCTTCAGATATCCTCCCTGAACCTGCAGATTTATACAGTTTGAAACGAGAGCAAGCTCGTATTTAGTGAATACCCGTTTATACGGGAACACGCTCTCCACAAAGGTCCAGGTCTCGCTGATCAGGCGGAAAGCATCCCCGGCTCCTTCGATACCGTCAACCCCCGTGGCGTGGAAGATTCTCACCGTTTTGCTGCCCTCTTTCAGCTTGTCAAAGAGCTGCAGACAGCTGGACTTCTGCGACATCTCCTCATCCCCGGGTTTTTCTCCGCTCTTCAGGATCATGCCATAGGTCTCCTCACCTTCTGTGATGCGGAGTACTTCTATGTTCTCTCGTTTTTCGAATTCACTGATGACAGCATTTCCCTGGTTGTTTTCGATTCCCTTAGCGTAAAAAACGCTGAGGATGTTGTCCGTCTTTATGCCCATTTCGTCCTTCAGCGAATAAGCCAGAGACTTGTTCCCTCGAATCAGCGCTTTGATCAGCTCTGCTCTGACGTCTCTTTCCGGCGTGTATTTCCACATTCCCATTGCCAGCTCAATGATCTCCGCCAGCTTGGTTATTTCACCGGCGGAATAATTGTCCTCATTATCCACGATAAACAAAAAGTACTTCTCCTTATTGATCGTGATCGGTCCCCAATAGGTCAGGACTCCGTTGACATCGATAAAGGTATAGATTCCGGCTTTTTCGACATCCCGTTCCTTTCCCATGCGAATAGCATCTGCGATCGTGGTCTTCTGCCTGGTTTCAATCGTCAGGATCGGATTGAAATCCTTGGAGAGAAGGACGACTTGAAAGTCGTTGCTCACTGCGGCCTCGCGAAGAGCTCCCTGAAAAGTCTTGTGCTTTTCAAAATTGAGCAGGTGATAGATAGTGTTGTTGATCAGGCTGTTCTTGAAGTTGTCCCCGTACAGCAGTTTATCCATGATCTGCTCGATCGCGTTGGAATACTCTGCCTTATTGTTTTTCGGGATCACGATCAGAGGCAGTCCCACCTGTTCGGCCGTTTCGATCACTTCGCTGTCCGTGCTGGTCAGTCCTTTTTCCACATGGAAAATCACCAACGCACTGACGCCTTCCTTCGCCAGTCCTTTTACCACCTCGCACTGCATCTTCTCTTTGCCGGTCATTCCGTAAAATGATGTTAGAACAATCTGCTCTCTCACTCCGTTATTTTTCAGGGCAGTTTCTACCGTCGTCGCATCCATCACAGAAACAGAGCGTACCCGATTGCCTATGTTTCTCTTTCCTGCTGCCAGGATGCTGGGAGTGAACGCTTCCAAACTCAAACAATCATTTACAGTTATTTTCATAAGTTACCTCTACTCTTCCTTTTCCTCCTCTTTTCCGTCTCGGGCGGTATTATCCCCTTCGGATTGTTCTTCGGAGTTGTCTTCACCAATCGCTTCCTTCCCCTCTCCGCTTTCGGTGTCGTCTTCGGAATCAGATGAATTTCCGTCATCCATGTAGTCTGTATCGTATTTCGCAAGCTCTGCGGCTAATTTTTCTTCCTCCTCTTTGCGGATTCGTTCGTATTCGGCAGCCTCCTCTTCGTTGAGTTTCTGAATCTCGGCTTCTTTCTCGCGAACCTGTTCGGCCAGTTCTTCTGCGCTCATTTTGCCGGTATACAATGTCTCGAACTGCTCGCCGTCCAGAGTTTCTACCTCAAGCAGCGCCTGAGCAACTCTTTCCAGCTTATCCATATTCTCCGTCAGAATCTTGACGGTTTCCTCATACGCTTCTTCGATGATCCTTCTCACCTCGTGATCGATCTCAGAAGCTACTCCCTCAGAGTAGTTCTTTCTCGTAGAGAAATCTTTTCCGAGGAACACTTCGTCGGAATCACTGTAATTCACCGGCCCGATTCTGTCGCTGAAACCATATTTGGTGACCATATCCCTGGCGATCTCAGTAGCCCGCATGATATCGTTGCTGGCCCCTGTGCTGATATCGTCCAGCGTCAGCTGCTCGGCTACACGGCCGCCCAACAGATGCTTGATCGTATTGAGCATGCCCTTTTTCGTCTCGTATGCTTTGTCCTTTTCCGGCAGCGACATGGTAAATCCGCCGGCGCCGCCTCTCGGAATAATCGTAATCTGATGTACCGGGTCCGAATCAGGCAGACTGCGCATAACGATCGCATGGCCGGCTTCGTGATAAGCGGTCAGCTTCTTTTCCTCCGGACTGATTACCCGGCTCTTCTTGGCCGGTCCTGCCATAACCTTTGTAGCTGCTTCTTCAATTTCGGCCATTCTGATTTTGCGCCCGTTTCTTCTTGCGGTAATCAGAGCCGCCTCGTTGAGCAGGTTCTCCAGATCCGCCGGCGTAAATCCCGGCGTTCTTCTTGCGAGGATCTTCGGTGAAACCTCAGGAGACAACGGCTTATTCTTTGCGTGAACTTTTATGATCTCTTCTCTGCCCTTGATATCCGGAATGCCAATGACGATCTGTCTGTCAAAACGTCCCGGTCTCAGCAGAGCCGGATCCAATACGTCCGGACGGTTGGTGGCCGCAAGGATGATGATACCTGAATTTTCGCCGAATCCGTCCATCTCCACAAGGAGCTGGTTCAGAGTCTGTTCACGCTCGTCGTTTCCGCCGCCCAGGCCGGCGCCTCTCTTTCGGCCTACCGCATCGATCTCATCGATAAATACGATACATGGCGCATTCTTCTTCGCCTGGTCGAACAGGTCTCTGACGCGGGATGCGCCGACGCCGACGAACATCTCGACAAAGTCGGAACCGCTGATCGTGAAGAACGGCACGCCGGCCTCTCCGGCCGTCGCTTTGGACACGTAGGTCTTACCTGTTCCAGGAGGCCCTACGAGCAGAATTCCCTTCGGAATTCGAGCTCCTACATCGTTGTATTTACGCGGATCCTTGAGAAAGTCAACGACTTCCTCGAGTTCCTCTTTTTCTTCATCCAGGCCGGCCACTTCTGCAAAGGTGATCTTCTTCCCTTCGCCTTTATACAGCCGCGCCTTGCTCTTTCCAAAGGAAAACGCTTTGCCGTTTCCACCCTGGTTCATCATCAGGTAGAACAGGAATCCCAGCGCGACTACCATGATCAGTGTAGGCAGCAGACTGAGAATCGTGGAGCCCGAAGACGGTTTTGGCGTTTCCACAGTCAGCTTGCCATCCTGCATCTGCGGGAAGATATAGTTTTCTTCCAGCCAGCTGATCTCCGTAATATACGGAGCATAGGCGTACACGTACTGATCATTGCCGATCTTACCGGTCAGCTCCGTATCCTCGATGGTAATCTCCGTAATTCTCTCCTGTTCCAGATATTTGACAAAGGTCGAAAACTTGACCTGCCTGTATTCTGCGCCGTTGTCCCCTCTGTAAAAGAAGGCCGCCGCCAGAACCAACGCAAAAATCACTAAATAAATACTGATATTCTTTGCGAACTTTCTCAATGTTGTGTTTCTCCTCCCATATCTATATTTAAAAATCGGATTAAAATTTGTTCCTTCTTAACAAAACAGTCTCATAATTTTAGCATATTCACCAAATTATTTCAATACATATCACCTTTTTTGTCGCCGCAGACAGTTTGAAATTTGCCGAATATCTGCCCTTTCCCTCCACAGGAGGCACCCAGAGAACCTGACTGCCGATTTTCAGAAGCTCTGCGCTGTCGCGCCGATCCTTCGGCACTTTCAGATCGACAAACAGATCCTGTATCTTCTTATGTTTACCCCCGGAAATGGCGATGAAATCACCTTTCTCTCTCGGAGCCAAGCGAATCCTCTCTTCGAATCCGGCTCCGAACTCCTCCTGAAGGCAATCGTAATCAAATACAGCACGGCATCCACACTCTTGTTCCTGCAGTGCGAACGCTTCTTTAGACATGACCTCCATACGGAAATCCCGCTTTTCTTTCTCGCGCCGTACGGCAGCCCTGACATCCCCGTAAACCTTCGTCAGGTAATACCCCCGCGGAAGATCGCACCGGGCGGAAGGGCCGCCGTGAAACACGATCGTTTCGCACTGCTCAAAGTGAGCGAAGGTAAGATCATCCCGCAAACCGATTTCACCAAAAGCCATCGCTATGATCCGCTGCCGCACGGCGCGGTGGAGTTCTCTGAGCATCGCTCCGCAAAGCAAAACGTGATCTGCGGATTTTTCAAGAACCAAGTCGGAATATGCCTGTCTTGCCTGCTGCCGTATGTAGTCTGCATCCATGGCGGCATTCTTTCCCATCCTGATCATTGTATCCTTAATTTCCGGGTTATATTCCCTTTCCAGGTAAGGAAAAAGCTGAAGCCGTATCTTATTCCGGGAATAGACCGGAAGCTGGTTGGTTTCGTCTATTCGAGGGTTTAACCCGTGTTTTTTGCAGTAAGATATGATTTCCTTCCGCGGAATATATAGAAGCGGGCGGACAATTTTATTGCCGTGCTCATCGGCGCGCACAGCGCGTATCCCGGCAAGGCCTTCTGTTCCGCTTCCTCTCAGCAGCCGAAACAAAATCGTTTCAGCCTGGTCATCGGCATTCTGCGCCACAGCGATACAAATCTCTTCCCGCTCAATGCCTTCGGCGCACAGCTCCTCGGTGACGGCGGCAAAGGCTTCGTATCTCAGTTTTCTTCCCGCTTCTTCCGAGGTGATTTTATGCCGGCGCGCGTAGAAAGCGCAGTCGAAGACAAAAGTCCGACACGGGCATCCCGCCTGCTCACAGATCTCTTCTACAAAACGCTGATCTTCCTCTGCCGCTCCGGGCCTGAGGCGGTGATTTACATGAACGGGATGGACGGTTAAATTCATCTCCGCCGAAAGGCGCAGCAACGCATGAAAAAGGCATACTGAATCCGGTCCTCCTGACAGGCCGAGAACAATATGCTGATTTTTTCTAATCAGACCACCGGATCTGATCGCATCCAATATTTTTTCCATCGTCATAATGTAATAATTATACCATATACAGGTCGGTTTTAAAAGAAGCAATAGGCGCGGCCGCAAGCAGACCGTCCGTTTTCCCCGCGCAAAAAAAAGCCGAAGCCCCGCGGTTTCCATGCGCCAGGCTCCGACTTCTTTTTAACAGTTTATAATTTATAGTTGGCTGATATATTCTTCCAATTCCTGCAGACTCCTCGGCAGCGGAAGATCCGCAGGAAGAATGCCCTTCTCCGTGAGCCGTTCAAACAGCTCGATGGCCGCCGGCTTTTTCAGGTTTGTCTTCTGCAGAGCCTCTTCGTTGGAAAAAACCTCCGTCGGAGAGCCGTGCATCAGCGTTTTCCCTTCACAGATCAGAACGATATCGTCCGCCCATTCCAGTGCGTAGTCAACATCGTGGGTGGACATAATCACTGTCATCCCCTGATCAGCCAGCATATCCACAATTCTGTTGACGATAATGGTATGCTTCGGATCCAGAGAGGACGCCGGCTCATCTAAAATCACAATTTCCGGATTCATCACCAGTACGTCGGCTATGGAAACCTGCTTCTTCTGTCCGCCTGACAGCGAATGGGTAGGTTTGTCCATAAACGGAGTGATCTCCAGCGTATCGATGACCTTGCGAACCGCCGCTTCCGCTTCTTCCGGACTCATTCCGATATTCAGCGCTCCAAAAGAGATCTCCTGAAAGACAGAAGCAGAAAAGAGCTGATTGTCAGGATCCTGGAACACGATTCCCACCTTACTGCGCAGTTCGAGCAGGCCTTTCTTGCTGTAGTCCACAGGTTTTCCGTCAATGTACAGCGTACCTGACAGCGGCCTGTGAATTCCGTTGAGACAGAAGAAAAACGTAGACTTTCCCGCTCCGTTGGCGCCCAGAAAGGCAACCTTCCGTCCCCGTTCAATCTCCAGATTCAATCCACAAAGAGAGTAGCTCTTCGCATCATCATAGGAAAAATATAGATCTTCTGCTTTTATGATGATATCCTTCATCGATTACTCCTATCACCGCAGTTTTATATACAGCGTAAATCCCAAAAGAAACAGTTCAAAAATAGTGATCATCGCGATATGCTTCCCGTTTGCCGGATGATTTTCCTCCAGCACCAGAATCTCTCCGTCGTAGCACCTTGCCTCCATTGCGTCGTAAAGGCTGCGGGATCGTTTCATTGCACGGATGAAGAGAGCCTGCACCAAACCGGCAAAGGAGTGAATAGACGTCCTGAGATCCTTGTGTCCCAACCGGGAATTCTGCGACGTGGAAATGTAGTAAGCCACATCAAGCAGCACAAATATGTATCTGTAGATCAGCAGCATCAGTTCGGTTAAAAGTGCAGGGCAATGAAGCCTGCGCAGAACCGACAGAATATCGGTCATCGTCGTGTTCAACGACAGAAAATACAGACAGGAAACCGACGCCATAGCCGTCACAATCAGCTGAACGCCCTGCAGTACAGAAGACCAGCTCCCTGTGATATAGTAACTGCCGACCGGCAAAGCGAAAGCCTCAAGAGGCGTCTTGGAAATATTGATGATGATAGCCGCCGTGCTGAGCAGCAAAAAGGTCAGCGGAACCATCATCAGCTTCGTATAGCGGGCCGGTGAAATCCCGCCCCGGTTTACGGTCAGAAAACTGGTTACCGCCATGACAAATATCCCCATCGCAATGGAACGACTGACGATACAGAAAATGAGCGTCAGCATTGCGAAAGCGAATTTTTCCCCCGCGTTTACATATCGAAGTTTTGACAAGTAACACAGTTTATCAACCAGTATCACGATTCTTTACCTTCTCCATCCTTTTTTTGCCATTTGCTTCTCTCATAGAAGCGGCCCATGAAAAATGCCAGGATTCCCACGCCTATGCCTGTTTGTATACAGAAGATCAGGCTCTCGATTTCGCCCGGAATTTCACCGCCAAGGTACTGCTCTAAAATAGGCGTAAACCATGGCGTGTGCTCTTCTCCCTGTATCTCGGACACCATCTGACTTCCGGCGTCGTCAGATCCGCCGAACTCCGCATCCTTTAAGGCCAGGAACGGAATTACAGCGATCAAAATCGCCGCAATCAGAAGTACGATAACTAAACCTTTTCTGCTCTTCTTATTTTCCATGGTTATCTGCCCTCCTTGATAAATCCGATTGACTTAAGCTCCGGTTTTGCAAAGGATTCCAGACCGATAACGATAATTACGGTCAGAATTCCCTCCACAACAGCTAGCGGAAGCTGAGTCGGCGCGAAAACGCCGAGGAACTTTACAGCAGAAGCCATAAATCCGCCGACATCTGAAGGGTATGCTGCTGCAAGCTGCAGACTGGTTACACAGTAAGTAAAGATATCTCCCAGCATGGCAGCCAGAAATACCGATACCATCTTGTTGACCTTCAGCGTCTCACACAGCTTGTAGATACCAAAGGAGACAAACGGTCCGGCGATGGCCATGGAAAAAGTGTTGGCTCCCAGCGTAGTCAATCCGCCGTGCGCCAGCAGAATAGCCTGAAACAGCAGCACGATGATGCCCAGAACGCTTACCGAAGCCGGTCCGAACAGGATTGCGCCAAGGCCGGTTCCCGTCATATGGGAACAGCTTCCGGTAACAGAAGGAATCTTCAGCGAAGATATAACAAAGATGAACGCTCCGGCCATGGCCAGAACGGTAATCGCTCTGCGGTTCTCCTGCAAAGTGTTCTTGATGGAAATAAATCCCCATACGACAAACGGAAGACATATCACACCCCAAACCATGCAGTGCGCTGCCGGAAGATAACCTTCCATGATGTGCATCGCGCTTGCGGCGGGAACTACTCCGAACGCAAGAGATAATACAGTTACAATTGATAAAATTAATTTTTGCCTTTTTGTCATGATTACTCCTTTCGTCTCTCAACAAAAATTCACGTATCGGCTATTTGTTCATTAAAAAAACCTGTCCAACGCAGACAGGCAGTTATACAAATACAAAGGAGACTCCTTTCGAATCTCTCCGTACGTGTTCACACCTGGTCATCGTTCGTAACCCAGCGTAAATTGGCTGTACTCCGGCAGTTCTTCTGACTTGGATCTCTCCGCCTGCATCTCGGCCTTCCCAGTTTCCCAGTGACATATTTGAAATGCGGCTCCATCCTCACAGCGGCGCGACCGTGCAAGAATCTCACTTGCTTCTCTTAACCTTCGCACATTCAATTGTAGTTTTATGATAGCACTCGGCAGACCGCCTTGTCAACCATTATTTCTAAGCTTCGACATCCGTCAAAAGGCGGCAGTCTAAACTGCCGCCACCATGACGGTCAAATCATCCCGTTCTCTGATCCCATACTTTTCCGCGGCCTTGTTGATGATCAGCTCCGCCACCGTATCCGGATCACGGCTTCCGATTTCCAAAAGTCTCTGCCGCAGCCAAATGCAGTCGGGATCCTTCCTGTCGCAGTCGGTTACCCCGTCGGACACCATCAGCAGAAGATCTCCCTTTTTCAGCCTTACGTCGATATACTCCAGCTTGAGACCGTCTACAATTCCCGCCGGCGGCGCAGGACGCTTCAGCATGGACACCTGATCACCGTGCTTGACAAATGTCGAAGCCGCGCCCATCTTGAAGATCTGCGCCCGGCCCGTCCCCTTGTCGATGACGGCCAGATCCACCGTGGCAAACATCTCGCCGCTGTCGGCCATCAAAATAGCGTTTACGGTTTTGATAGCCAGGTCCACGTCAAACCCTGCCTCCATCAATCTCGAAAGAGTAGTTACCACCATCTTGCTTTCGGCAGCCGCCCGACTGCCTTTCCCCATTCCGTCGCTGATCACCAGCGCCTGTTTATTCTTTCCAAAGGAAAAGGAGAGACAACTGTCTCCGGAAATCTGCCCGAAAGCGTAAGAGGCGTTTCCGACCAGTATGGCCATGCCCTTTTCTTTTCTCGACGACTCACCCTTTCCGGACAGATCGTCGATTATGGAATCCACCGTCCTGGCCATTCCGTTAAACTGATGAGAAATAATCTGTCTGCCGTCTAATCCGGCGCTGTACAGCTTTCCCAGACTCAAAAAGGCTTCCTTTTTCTTTCGCAGATCTCTCTTTATATCCTGCATTCGCAGGTCTAAATCACTTGCCGTTTCCGGCGCCATCCGCTCCTGAAGCAGGCACCACAGCTTAGCGATAATATCAGAAGGCACAGCGATAAATACCGCCATGGCAGCAGCGATACCGTAAACCTGTTGGCTGGATACCGCGGCGGAAACAGCAAAAACTGACAGTGCAAGAACCGTTTTGCGATACCGGACGTCGATCAGGAGTGTGAGAAACCAGCCTGCAGTCAACGCAGAAAAGATGTAGATAAACAACTCGGCATCAGGACTGAACTGGCACTTCCAGAATACCGCCGCGACAGCCCCTGTCACCATCGCCCACTGCACGCCTCTGCAATACTGCACGATCACTGCCGTCAGCACCCACAGCGGAAAGACTGCCTGATCGAAATGAATCGCGCCAATCAGGGAAACAACACATATCTCATAGGCCAATCCAAGTTTTTCCGAAGAAATCTGCATGGAAAATTTTCTGACGAACAACACTTTGGCAACTGTGTTGAATACACGGATATAGACTACAACCGCGACCACCTCCAGTATCATCTTCTCTATGCTGAACAGATACATGATATGACTCGCCGCATAGTACAGACAGTTAAAGAGAATCAGCGAAGCCGCGGTTACTGCGGTTCTCTGATTGATGGTAAAACGCTGACGGTGAAAAAAGAGAAAGAAAATCCCACAGAAGATCATCGCCATCATGTCTCCGTAAAAATCAACTCCCTGACCGGAAAAAGTCAGCATCGCCGCGGCCATAACCGGTACCAGATATATGTAGACGGTCGAAACGGCAATCATCACCGTAATCAGCGCAGCGGCGGCGGGAAAAGTCCCGCCGAACAGGTTTATTCGCCCGACGAAAAAGGCCACTGTCAAGGTAGCCAAAATAGTCTTGGCATTGATCCGATTTCCTACAAATTCCATATTTATTCCCCTTTGTCCCTTTTGTTTTCGACTATCTTAACACAGACTTTCTGCGGTATGCTGTCGAACTTGGGATGAAACCAAACGCTTTTTTCTCCGGTTCATTTATCAAATCATTTAATTGTATTTCATTTCGTATCAGGCAAAAGCGGATCTGAGACGCAGGCCTTGCACCTATACCAAAAAAACCTGCTCCGCGCAGGCAGAGCAGGTCTCGTTTTTGTCTATTTTTATGCTATTTCAGTTTTCCCATCTTTTCAGCCCAGTGTCCCCACATTTCTGTCAGGAGCTTTCTGGCTGCGAACATTGCCGTCAGAGATGGGTCGAGAGAAGGCGCAACTTCAACGATATCAAATCCGATAACATTTAACTCGGAGAAGATTTTTTCAAGAAGAGTCAGAGCCATTCTCGGCGTAATTCCGCCGAACTGCGGCGTACCGGTTCCTGCGGCATAACCCGGATCCAGTGCGTCGATATCGAAGGTCAGATATACCTTGTTGAATTTCTTCATGTGCGCCACGCAGTCCGCAGCGACAAAGTCGATTCCCTCGCGGAAACAGTCATAAGAAGTCTTTACCTGAATGTTGTTGTTTGCCTTGAACTCATACTCATCCGGTTCGATAGAGCGAATGCCGATAAAGTAAAGATTTTCGGTTCCTCCGATGTTGCTCATTTCCAAAGCTCTGCGTTCGGTAGAACCGTGAGAAAGGGAATCACCGTACAGCTTGTCGCAGAGGTCAAAGTGGGCGTCGATGTGAATGATGCCGAACTGTTCGTCGAGGGCATTGTTGACACCGCGCTGAACCGGAATGGTCACCGAGTGATCGCCTCCGATCATGGTAAACTTTACACCGTCGCGAACCAGGCCCTCTACGTATTTTTCAATCTCCGCAAACAGCTCGTCTCTCTCTGCGTCACAGAAATCTCCCGCATCCAAAACCTTCAGTTCTTCCATGGAGCGAAGTCTCTCGGTGTACGGAGTAGAAGTAAAGGTGTTCTGTCTCAGACAGTCCGGACCTTCTGCCGCACCGCCTCTATAGCTGACTCCCTTGTCATAAGGAATGCCGAAGATCACCACGTCGGCGTCCTTCTCTGCTATCTCCGGGCAATTCAAATTGCACCAAGCTTCGCTGTCCTGAGCGAATTTATCTTTCTTTAACATACGCTACCTCCTTGCGCTTTTATTTAGAATATAAACAGATGATATCATCTGCAAAAAACAAGTTTTACGGGATGCGGAAAAACCGCTTTGCGTTTTCGCAGGTGACCCGGGCCACCTCTTCGTAGCTTATCCCCTTCAGCTCCGCAACTTTTCTGGCCGTATATTCCACATAAGACGGCTTATTGGGCCTGCCCCGGAAAGGTTCCGGCGTCAGGTAAGGCGAATCGGTCTCGACCAGAAGAAACTCCAAAGGAATGCGTTCTGCAACCTGACGGGTTTTCCGGTTGTTTTTAAAGGTTACCGGCCCGCAGATGGAAAGGGTAGCGCCCAGTTTAACGTACTGCTCCGCCATCTCACTACTTCCCGAAAAGCAGTGAAGCAGTACCCGGCTGTCCGCAAGCAGCTGGCCATCCGGTCCCCTTCTCGGCTCGAACCAGCTCTTCCGTTCGTCAGAAAAAGCTCCCTCTTCTTTCAGAATCGTCATCGTATCCTGATCTGCTTCCCGCGAGTGGATGATAACCGGCATCTTCAGTTCATTGGCAAGCTGAATCTGCCTGCGGAACCAATATCTCTGCACGTCTCTTTCGGAAAGATCGTAGTGATAATCCAGGCCGATCTCACCGATGGCCTGAACCTTGTCCTTTTTGGTCAGTCCGCGAATCAGCTCCAGAATCATGTCGTCCATATTTTTCGCATCGTGAGGGTGAAATCCGACCGCCGCATAGCACCAGTCGTTATCCTGAGCGTCTTTCACCGCCTGCATGGAACTTTCCAGGTCGAACCCCACATCCATCACATAAGACAGCGGCGAATCTTCGATTTCTTTGACCAGTTCCGTACGCTGTTCTTCGGTAAAGTTTTCGTTGTTTAAATGGGCATGTGAATCAAACAGCATATGTTCTCTCCTGTCAGTGGTTAATCGACAACTACGCCGTCATCGGCCTCTGTGGTCACAATCTCGCAGCGGCCGCCGTTTTCGGCAAACATGATCATTCCCTTGGACTCCAGCCCTCTCAGCTTTCTCGGTTTCAGGTTGGCCACGATCAGAACCTTCTTTCCTACCAATTCTTCCGGCTTATAGTCATCCGCAACACCGGAAATGATCTGCCGCCTTTCGGTACCCATCTTGATCTGGAATACAAGAAGCTTATCCGCTTTCGGATGTTTTTCGGCTTTCTCAATGAGACCGATGCGGAAATCGATCTTGTCAAAATCGTCGTATTCAATCTCCGGTTTCAGTTCCAGTGGAATGTTTTCCTCTTCGGCGCCTTTTTCCGCCTTCTGCATGGCCTCCAGTTCTTCCAGTTCTTTCTCAATATCCAGTCTCGGGAAGATGGCCTCTCCCTTCTTTACCTGTTCCTGATACATCATATCAAACTGGAAAGCGTCTTCCCAAACGACGTCGGCATACCACAGACCCATCTGCTTTCTGATCTTTTCCGAAGTCGTATGCATAAACGGATGGATCAGTATGGAAATGATTCGCAGGGATTCGGCCAGGTTGTGCAGACAGGTCTCCAGCTCCGGTTTCTTCGCTTCGTCTTTAGCCAGTATCCACGGCATCTTTTCGTCGATATACTTGTTGGCTCTTCTGACGAGAATCCAGATTTCTTCAAGAGCCATGTTAAACGCAAATCTATCCATCTGCGCTTCCACTTTAGCGGCTGCGCCCGTGGCAATCGCCTTCAGATCTTTATCGTACTCGTCTTCGCCGTGGGACTCCGGTACGATGCCTCCGCAGTACTTTTCGATCATGGACGCGGTCCGGGAAACCAGATTGCCCAGGTCGTTGGCCAGATCGTAATTGATTCTCTTCAGCAGCACTTCATTGGTGAACACGCCGTCCTGGCCAAAGGTATATTCTCTGAGCAGGAAATACTTCAGCGCGTCGATGCCGTAACGATCGATCAGCTTTACCGGATCCACCACGTTGCCTTTGGATTTACTCATCTTTCCGCCTTCAAGCAGAAGCCAGCCGTGGCCGAGAACCTGCTTCGGAAGAGGCAGATCTAAGGACATCAGCATAGCCGGCCAGATGATGGAGTGGAAACGAACGATTTCTTTTCCCACCAGATGAATGTCCGCCGGCCAGTATTTCTCGAAAAGTTCCGGATCATCCGGATAGCCCAGAGCGGTAATATAGTTTGAAAGCGCATCAAGCCATACGTAAATCACGTGTTTCTCGTCGATAGGCACTTTAATTCCCCAGTCAAAAGTAGAACGTGAAATGCACAGATCGTCAAGACCCTGGCGAATAAAGCCCAGCATCTCGTTTCTTCTTGTCTCCGGCTCAAGAAAATCGGTATTTTCCAGAAGGTCAATCAGCTTGTCCTGATACTTGGACAGCCGGAAAAAGTATGCTTCTTCCTTTGCCTTCTGCACCGGTCTTCCGCAGTCCGGGCAGCATCCGTCTACCAACTGACTTTCCGTCCAGAAGGATTCACAAGGAGTGCAGTACATCCCCTCATACTCGCCCTTATAGATATCGCCTTTTTCATACATTTTATTGAAAATTGCCTGTACTCGTTTTACATGCCGATCCTCCGTAGTACGGATGAAATCGTCGTAAGAAATCTCCATCGTTTTCCACAGGTCCTTAATCCCTGCCACAACCTCGTCGACATAAGCCTGAGGACTTACGCCCTTTTCCTCGGCAAGGGTCTGAATCTTCTGTCCGTGCTCGTCGGTACCGGTCAGGAATCGCACGTCATAGCCGCACAGACGCTTAAATCTGGCCATTGCATCGGCCATCACCGTACAGTAAGTGTGTCCTATATGAAGATTTGAGCTCGGATAATAAATCGGAGTCGTAATATAATATGTTCCCTTTTTCTCTGTCATCGTTTCTATTATTCCTTTCCTCCCTGTCGAATGGGACAAGGATCGTCTTTATCCTTTAGAATATCATACTTTCCGGTGATTCGCAAGAGGAGCGCCTCGGATAGGCGGCCGGTGAAATCGGAGAGTTGTTGACAGAGATACCGTTAAAAAAGTAAAATATTAGCAGATAAAAGAAAAGGAGGTCTTCACATGGACGTAAACGAGCACATCAACAAAATCAACCAAAACGCCCTGGAAATTTTCCACCATCTGCACCGATTCCCCGAACTTTCAGAAGAAGAAAAGGAAACGGCGGACTACATCTGCAGCGTACTCTCCAATCACCAGATTCCCTTCCGGCGCGATATAGCCGGACATGGCATCACCGCCGTAGTCTCCGGAAGTGAGACGAAATGTATCGGTATCCGGGCGGATATCGACGCCTTGCCGGTTGCAGAAGACAGCGGTCTGTCCTACGCTTCGGAGCGTCCGGGCGTAATGCACGCATGCGGCCACGATATGCACACCGCCATCCTCCTTGGGACCGGAATCGTGCTGAAAGAAATGGCGGATGCGGGAGAGCTTCCCGGAAGCGTGAAACTGATCTTTCAGCCTGCTGAGGAAACCATAGGCGGCGCTCACGCCATGATTGACGCCGGCGTACTGGAAAATCCAAAGGTTTCCGCTATGCTGGGACTACACGTAGATCCGACCTGTGAAACCGGTGTAATTACCGTTAAAAGCGGACCGATGAACGCCGCGGTTCACGACTTCTTTCTGCAGATACAGGGACGCCAGACTCACGGCGCGACACCGGAAGACGGAGTCGATCCCATCGTCATTGCAGCGGATATCATCATGAATCTTCAGAATATCGCCTCCCGTCTCACCTCTCCGTTGGATTCTGTCGTCGTCACCGTAGGGCAGGTTCATTCCGGCACCGCCTGCAATATCATACCGGACACGGCGTTTATAGGCGGATCGGTCCGCGCCCTGAGCAGCGAAATGCTGGAATTTGTAAAGAAAAAGACCGAGGATATCGCAAAATCGACGGCTTCCCTTTATGGTGCTTCCGTGGAAATCTCCTGGAGAGGAACGGCTTTTCCCCCACTGATCAACAGCGACCGAGTCAGTAAGCTCGTTGAAGACGCCGCGGCCGACTGTCCACATATCAAGACGGTACGCCGTTTGGATAAACCGAGCATGGGCGCCGACGACTTTGCTTTTTTCACCGAAGCTCTGCCCGGCGCATATTTCACTCTCGGATGCAGCGAGAAAAACGCACAACGCTATCCGCTGCACAGCGATAAATTTGTGGCTGACGAAAACGCCGTTATCGTCGGAATCGAAGCGGAAGTCCGTTCTGTCCTCATGCTGCTTTCAGAAGGCTTTGCGCTATAAGAAAACCGCTTTGACTGAATCCTCTAAAAATAAGCTTTAATACAGTCGGCAAAAACACAAGAGGGAGATCGGCGATATCGCCGATCTCCCTTTTTCTTTATTTTTATCCTTCCAGATCCTCTTCGGCCCAGTCGTCGCTTGACCACTCCTCATCCGGCCAGTCTTCGTTGACAAAAATCTTCTTCATGATTCTGTCCATTCCGATAACCAACGTGGTTCCTGCGACAAATCCTACGCCCAGAATTGCCAGCGCTGCTTTTGCCGCGGTCGATGTTCCGGTCTTTCTTCCCTTGTCCGCCATATTGGTGTTCAGCGTATTTTTTTTACTCATCTCCTCTTCCTCCTTTCTCTGCGTATGGAGTTATTTATAGATTCTCGTATTCATATATTCCACAATCAGGTCTGCTGCCCGTTCTTCAGATATATAGCTGCTGTTGATGGCCAAATTGTAGTTGGAATACTGACCCCACTTCTGGCAGGTATGATAGTTGTAATAATTGGCGCGAGCCTTATCGTAGGTCATTACCGTCTCTCTGGCCTTTTTCTTGTCGACGCCGTAAACGTCGATACAGCGCTTGATCCTGTCTTCCAGTTCACCGTGGATGAAGATATTGGTTACGCCCGGCATATCCTTCAAGATGTAGTCCGCGCACCTGCCGACGATTACCCCTTCGCCGGTATCTCCAATCTGATTGATTACATCGAATTGGGTGATAAACAGTTTCTCATTGACAGAAACCGGTTCGCTCATCATGCCTTCTCCAAAATTCATCGCAGAGGACAGACTGTAGGAGAAACTGCTCTTTGCGCGCAATTCTGCAGTTTCAACGATTTCTCTGGACAATCCGCTTTTCTCGACGGCCATATCGATAATCTCCTTGTCGTAGAACGGTACGCCCAGCTTCTCCGCTACCAGACGGCCTATGATTCTTCCGCCGCTGCCGTATTCTCTGCTTATCGTGACTAGCTTTTTCATAAAAACACCCTTTCTATTTCTCAGCCCAACTCCTTTTTTTCTATTATATATCAAAAACAAGGCAAAGTGAACAAAAACATCCTCTGCTTTCCGGGCAAATGCAGGAAAAAAATTCCCGATCCGACAAATCTTTCGTCTCGAATCGGGAATTTTTTTCTATTGTATGCGTATAGGGTTCAATCTAAACCTGCCAACAGGGGATCAAACGGCCTGGTCGATATCTTCAAACTGAGAATTGTACAGATCGGCATAAAAACCGTTTTTCGCCAGAAGCTCTTCGTGATTTCCCTGTTCGATGATGTCTCCGTCTTTCATGACTAAAATCATATCTGCGTTTTTGATCGTCGATAGACGATGAGCGATGATGAAGCTGGTTCTGCCCTTCATCAGGTTATCCATCGCCTTCTGTATTCTCTCCTCTGTACGGGTGTCTACAGAAGAGGTCGCCTCATCGAGGATCATAACTCTGCTGTCGGCCAGAATCGCTCTCGCGATGGTCAGCAGCTGCTTCTGTCCCTGAGAAACATTAGAAGCGTCTTCGTTCAGTTCCATATCGTAACCGCCCGGAAGAGTCCGTATAAAGTGATCGGCATGAGCCGCTTTTGCCGCTTCGATTACCTCTTCATCTGTGGCATCAGGGCGTCCGTACCGGATATTTTCCATTATGCTTCCCTTAAACAGCCAGGTATCCTGCAGAACCATGCCGAAGTTTTTCCTCAGATCGTGACGGTTGAAACTGCGGATATCGTGCCCGTCCAGGGAGATGGAACCGCCCTGAACGTCGTAGAAACGGAGCAGCAGCTTCACAATCGTAGTCTTTCCTGCTCCTGTAGGCCCTACAATGGCGATCTTCTGACCCGGCTCCACTTTCGCGCTGAAATCCCTGATGATGATCTGCTGCGGATCGTATCCGAAACGAACGTGGCTGAACTCCACCGCCCCTTTCGGCTGCTTTAAAATCACAGGATTTTCGACAGTCGGCTCTTCTTCCTCTTCATTGAGAAATTCAAAGACGCGTTCGGATGCGGCTGTCATGGACTGGACCTGGTTGATCACCTGAGCGATCTGCTGAATCGGCTGGGTGAAATTCTTTACATACTGAATGAACGCCTGAATGTCACCGATGGTAATCGTTCCTCTAATGGCCAGAATCGCACCGGAAATGGCAACGCCGCCGTAGCCCAGGTTTCCTACAACCATCATGATCGGATGCATCATTCCGGACAGGAATTGAGACTTCCAGGCCGATTCATAGAGGATGTCGTTTGTCTCATTGAACTTCTTGATCGTATCTTCTTCTTTGTTGAAAGCCTTGATGACAAGGTGGCCGGAAAAGGTCTCCTCTACCTGGCCGTTGATGTGACCCAGATACTTCTGCTGAGAACGGAAGTACTTCTGGGAAAATCGGATCACAATAGACATCAGTACGGCAGATACCGGCAGAATAACCAGAGCGATCAGCGTCATCAATGGTGAGATCGACAGCATCATTACGATGACGCCGATAATCGTCGCCATAGATGTGATGATCTGGGTAATGCTCTGATTCAGTCCCATTCCCAGCGTATCTACATCGTTGGTGATTCGGGACAAGACCTCGCCGTAGGTTCGGCTTTCAAAGTATTTCATCGGCATACGCTGAATTTTCTCAGAAATTTCTCTGCGCATGCGGTAACAGATTTTCTGCGTAATACCGGTCATTATCCAGCCCTGAATAAAGACAAAGGCTGCGCTTGCCAGATATAAGGCGAGGGTCAGCAGAAGTATCTGAGCAATACGGTCGAAATCAATTCCACCTGTCCCCTGAATCTTTCGCATCAGACCTTCCGCCAGTTCTGTCGTCGCGCGTCCCATTACCTTTGGGCCCATTACAGAAAAGACGGTGGAAACCGCTGCAAAGACCACTACGGCCAGCAAGGCGAATTTATACTTACCGATATAGAGCAAAAGTTTCTTAAACGAACCTTTAAAATTTTTGGCTTTTTCTCCGCCGACCATACCGCCCATTGGTCCTCTTCCCATCGGCCCTCCATGCTTCGGTGCTTTAAAATTCTTTCTGTCGTTACTCATCACGCTTCACCTCCCCTGTTGTTTCCGCAGACAGCGCATCCAGCTCTTTTGCTGAAAGCTGTGACATGGCAATCTGCTGATACACCTCGCAGTTTGAAAACAACTCTTTGTGCGTGCCCTTTCCTACGATTTCGCCGTCGTCCAGGACAAGGATCTGATCCGCGTGGAGAATCGTGCTGATCCGCTGCGCAACGATGATTTCCGTACAGTTTGCCACCTTTTTCTCCAACGCCTTCCTCAGACGGGCGTCGGTCTTCATATCTAAAGCGGAAAAACTGTCGTCAAATACAAAAATTTTCGGATTCTTGGCTATTGCTCTGGCGATAGCCAGTCTCTGCTTCTGGCCGCCGGATACATTGCTGCCGCCCTGAGCAATGTGGCTGTTATACTGTTCGTCTTTTTCTTCAATAAAATCGTCCGCCTGTGCGATTACGGCCGCTTCCCGGATCTCCTCGTCAGTAGCCTCTTCTCTGCCGAAACGCAGGTTTGAAGCGATGGTTCCGGAGAACAGAACGCCCTTCTGCGGTACGAATCCAACCTCATCTCTGAGTTCTTTCAGAGAAACGTTCCGAATGTCTTCTCCATCCAGGGTGATTTTCCCTTCTGTCACATCGAAAAAGCGAGGAATCAGATTGACTAAAGTGGATTTTCCCGAACCTGTACTGCCGATGATGGCGGTAACCTTGCCCGGTTCCGCTTTAAAGTTCAAATCGTGGAGGACATCTTCCCTGGCGCCGGGATAGCGGAAGCTGACATGTTTAAACTCAAGAACACCGCTATGCTGCTGAAGCTTTACAGGCTGCTTTGGATCTTCCACAGAAGTCCTGGTCTGCAGGACTTCGTCGATACGTTCTGCCGCTACGCCGGCTCTCGGCAGCATGATCGACATCATAGTCAGCATCAGGAACGACATGACGATCATCATCGAATAGGTGATAAAAGCCGTCATCGCGCCGACCTGAAGCGACCCGTCATCAATACGGTGAGCAGATACCCAGGTAATCAGCACTACAAGGCAATTCATAATCAGCATCATTCCCGGCATCATAAAGGTCATCACCCGGTTGGTAAAGAGCTGGGTCTTCTTCAAATTGGTATTCGCTTCGTCAAAACGGGCCGTCTCGGTTTTTTCCCTGCCGAAAGCCCGGATTACGGAAAGGCCTGTCAGAATTTCCCGTGAAACCAGATTAAGCGCGTCTACCAGCTTCTGCATCACTTTAAATTTAGGCATGGCGACAGAAACCAGCAGGAGAACAAATCCCACGATGACTAACACTGCCAGTGCAATGATCCAGCCCATATTCGCGCCGGTCTGATACACCTTATAGATCCCTCCGATACCCATAATCGGCGCATACAAAACCATCCTCAGCATGATCGCTGTAACCATCTGTATCTGCTGTATATCATTAGTGTTTCTGGTAATCAGTGAAGCTGTGGAAAACTTGTCAATCTCTGCATTGGAAAAACCGACTACATTGCTGAACACCCTGCTTCTGAGCTCTTTTCCTACACCGGCGCCTACTCTGGCGGCAATAAAGGAAACGATTACTGCCGCGATCAGCATGAGTATTGCCATCATGAGCATTTTGAGTCCCTCTGACCACAGGTAGGACATCTGCACATCGTTGATATTTATTCCTGCAGCTTCATCGCAGGAAATGGCATACGCAATTCCCATTGATGACAGCGTTTCGTCGCCGATAGAGCTGATGGTATCTTCCATGGTCTTTCTGGACTGGTCCACCAATGAGGCATCCATCTGTCCGCTTTGAATCATAGATTCCATCAGCGGCCGCATATCTACATAAGTAGCTTTGTTGCCTTCTTCATCCTCAGCCTCAAAGGTATCGATATCGGTATGCAGAAGCTGTTCGATATCCGCAATGGACATGTCGTCGATCTGCTCTGCGATCTGGCCATACTGGGAATTATTTTCTACGGACCGCTTTACCGTATCTTTAAAGTCGCTTTCACTCATATGCCCCAACTGATAAGTCAGCACGATAGAGGTCATCAGTTCGCTGTCAATTCGATCCAGTTCCTCTTCGTCGGTCACATTCAGCGCATGGACCTGACCCTGATCATCATAAATACTCTCCCATAACTCCTTTTCTTCATCTGTCATAAAAATCTGGGCTTCTCTGAACTCTTTGTCCGTTATCTTTTCCGGAACGATGTGCTCTACACCGCTGTTCTGGATTCCCGTGTCGATGATATCAGAAGTATACTGCGGCAGCGACAGGTCGCAGTAGGCCTGCACCATCAGCAGCAGTATGATCGCAATGATCGACTTCCAATAGGGAATCAGATTTCTAAAAATGTGTTTCATTTTCTTTGATCTCCCCCTTCTTGTTCGGACTTACTCGTATATTTTCTGCGTTCAAGTTCCTCTTTTGCCGTTTGAAGCAGTCGGCACAAATACTGATTCAGCTGTTCAATCGTGTCTTCACCTAACTGTCCGAAGACGGCGTCGGCAAAGTCCGATAAAATTTCTTCGACTTCCTTAAGAAGCTCTCTTCCCGTATCGGTTACCTCCACATAGATATTGCGGCGGTCATCCCGATTTACGCTGCGCAGAATGCAGCCCTTTTCCTCAAGAGTCCTGAGACTTCTGGAAACGGCGGATACCGGAAGCTGCATACACCTGGCAATGCTTGAGACTTTCACCCCCCCTTGTTCTTTTTCACAGTTCCTGTTGCAGAGGTCAATCATCTTCAGTACGCCATAGTCGCCGTGAGATATATTGGGAAGTATTCCAGATATGTTTAATTTTCTGAAAGAATGCAGCGTCTCAAACAGCCTCTTTTGTTCCTCCTTCATCATCTTCTCCTTCTCCGCACAAATGGTCTGTCAATTCTCTGAATTTTATTAACAATTAAAACTTTTAACAACGTTAATTATTTTTACAAGAAATAATTATAGTATGGAACTTTTTTTCTGTCAACGATTTTTTGTTCGCCTCAGAACTATAAATTTCTCCGTAATTGATCCGCCGCTTCAGTCTTCGGATTTCCGCGCACATAAAAATCCGGCGCCTCAGTTTGTTAACTGGGCATGCCGGATTTTTCTCTTTACCCTCTACGCAAAAGCGTTATAAATCGCTCTGACCGCTTTTTCAAAATCCTTGTTCTCCACGCCTACGATGATGTTCATCTCGCTGGAGCCCTGATCGATCATTCGAATATTCACATCAGCGTCGGCCAACGCGGTAAACAGCGACGCCGCAACACCGCTTCGGCGGCTCATTCCGCAGCCTACTGTAGCGATAAGGGAAATATCCTCAAACACTTCCATCGTGTCCGGGTTCAGCTGTTTCTCAAAGGCGTCAAGGAGCTCATCCAGCCGACCGTCAATACTCTTGTTGGACACGACGACAGAAACGGTATCGATACCACTCGGAAGATGCTCAAAACTGATGTCGAAATCCTCGAGAATCGCCAAAATTCTGCGTACAAATCCCCGTTCATAACTCATCATATTCTTGTATATGGCGATAACCGTAAAGTCCTTGCTTCCTGCAATACCGGTCACTACCGTGGTCGTCTCTTCCTGTTCCGCGGTGATGATGGTTCCCGGATCTTCCGGATGATTTGTATTCCTTATGTTAATCGGTATATTGGCCATTCTCGCCGGATAAATCGCCTCATCGTGAAGAACGGAAGCTCCCATATAGGAAAGCTCTCGCAGCTCCTTATAGGAAATCTTGTGAATCGGTTTGGAATTTTTGACAATGCGCGGATCCGCCATCAGAAATCCAGACACATCGGTCCAGTTCTCGTACATATCCGCCCCTACCGCGCGAGCTACAAGAGAGCCGGTAATATCCGATCCTCCGCGGGAAAAAGTCTTTATACTTCCGTCGGCAGCGTCGGTTCCATAAAATCCCGGAATGACCGCCCTCTCGTGCTTCGCCAATTCGCTGCGCAGCGCCTCGTCGGTTTCTTTCTGCATCAGCCTTCCTTTGCTGTCAAACTGAATGAGGCCGGCTGCATCGACGAAATCGTAGCCGAGAAAGGCTGCGATCAGGACGGCATTGAGGTATTCTCCCCGGCTGGCAATGTAATCCGCCGAGCATCCCTTCCGTAACTGCTCTTTTATCTGTTCAAAGTGACTCTGCAGATTTACGTCCACACCCAAATTCAGTTCCACGGCCATAAACCGATCGGTTACAACCTGAAAAACCTGGTCGTAAGGCAGATTGTGATCCATATGCGTCTTGCACAGGTACAACAGATCGGTAATCTTATTATCGCCGTCAAATCTCTTTCCCGGAGCGGAAACAACTATATATCTTCTATCGGGATCTGCTTCGATAATCTGTTTTGTCTTGGTCAGCTGAATTCCATCAGCCACTGAAGACCCTCCAAATTTTGCTACTTTGATTCCCACTGAAATAATCCTCCTCTTAACTAAACAAAATATCATCTCATTCAGATCAGCGGCCGCAAAACGATCGGAAACCTGACCCTCAAGATATGGGAAATGCTCTAAAGTGCGCTTCGTCCGCATTTCACCGCATGCTCTATTATATTACATCGCCTCTGAACTTGCAATGAAATTGTTTATTAAACACAAAAAATACCGGATATTCTTGGCCATTTGGTTAAATATTTTACATTTTTCTCACTTAGGTTTAACGCGGATTCGATAGACAAAAATCCGACTCTTTTCTAAAATAAACCTGTAAGTTGCAAGAAAGAAGGGATTACTGATGAGAAAAATGACACACCGCAGCAGTCGCATGGTCATGTGGACGCTGATTTTCCTCGGTTTCATTACTGCCGGATTTCCGCTGGTCTTTCAGCCTGCAGAGCCCCTGCTGACATACTTTCTCCTTGCCGGCGCCGCCGTGGCGTTTGCAGGAATAGCCATTTCGGCCAGATACATGCGCTGCCCTCACTGCCATTGTATGCTCAATCTCTACGGCGGTTCACCTATGGCGTGCCCGTATTGCGGAAAAGAGCTATAAAGCGGGACAGTTCCTCAAATTCATATAAATCGCCGGAAGCCGGCTGCATAAAAAGCAGTCGGTTTCTATTGTTATACCGCCCTGCTGCGTCCTGTCCGAAGAAAACAGAAAACTGAATGATATCGTTGCTTTTATTCTGACATCTTTAGAAATATGGGTAATGCCATACTGTCTGCCCATTTTCACAAAAGAAAAACCGCGCTTTCGCACGGTTTTTCTGCTTTATTTACATTGCGCTACTGAGCTATCCGATAAGCCAGCGTGGACCACCGGGTATAGACTTTCTTGCCGTCCAGTTCTTTCACCCCTCTTACCTTGTAGTAATATCGGGTTCCCTTCTTCAGCTCTTTGGTATTCTTGTACCAGCCGCTCATGCCGCCCTCCTTTGTCTTGAAGTAGGCCGCATCTTCCCAGCTGCCTCGCTTTGCCGTCCTGTATACTTCGTAGTAATCCACGCGGTAGCCTGCCGACTTTCTCCACTGCACACGGATATACCCTTTTCCTGCACTTGACCAGGCTTTGATCGTGGTATTCCTTACCCCCTTCCCTATCTCTTTGTAGGTCCGGTAGCCGATATCCGACCACGGTGTAGAGTACTTCTCTCCGTTGATTTCCTTCACGCCCCGCACTTTGTAATAGTAGCAGGTTCCTTTCTCCAGTTCCTTGGTGTTCTTGTACCAGCCGGAAAGTCTTCCGTGCTTCGTGGTGAAGTACGGCGTATCGCCGTAGTCTCCGTCTCTCTCGGTGGACCGGTAGATCTCGTAGTAATCCATCTCTGTCGTTCCGGCGGTAGTCCAGTTGACCCGGATATAGCCGTCGCCCAGAACGGTGGAGGCGTCGATGGCCGCGCTTTCTACCGCTTCGATGAGATCCTTTTCCTCGTCGGTCAGCTTCTTCTGGGTGGTGATGACCAGCTTATCGCCGGTCTTCAGGCCGGTGACGGTGGTCACCTTGCCGAGGGATACGCCGTTCAGGGTGACATCAACCAACTCATAGCCCTCTTCTACGGTGATGGTAGCGGTGGTACCCAGAGAACTCAGTTCTGCCTTGGCTCCGTCGTCCACGATGATCTCCGGCTTCTGCACGGTTGCCGGCGGAGTTGGGATCTTCTGTTCTACATAATTTCCGTTTTCATCCTGCACCCATTCATAGCCCGGAGTTGGATCTATAACCGGTATCTGTCCCTGCGGTGTTTTTTCTGCTACGGTGAATTTGCCGTTGGCCCTTCCGTAGGTGTCCATACCTTCAGACAGATATTCCTCTGGCAGATCGCCGGAGAATGTGCCTCCCGAAATAAATTTCTGCTCTTCAGTCTGCATAAATTTTGCATCTACCGGAGCAAGTTTTCCGCTGAAATCTCCACCTGTAATCTCCACAGAAACTTTTTGCGTCAGCTTCTCCGCTTCTGTAGCAAGATTACAGTCCATATAACGTATACCATAATTCTGCGAACTGTTGAACTGGCCACCGCCGATATTAACATTGACCGGAGCCGTTATATATCCTTCGCCGCGTCTCGCGATGACCGTGATCGCGTCACCTATTCCCGAGGAGCCTGAATATTTTCGAAAATCGTTTACACAATCCTGTGAAGTTTTTATTGAATCCGCATCAGACATTTCTGTTCCGCCATTCAATGTGCCGCCGTAGACATTTAATGTGCCGCTGCAGATTTCTATTGCAGATCCATTGGCACTGGTAATCGACGGGCCATTTCCGCTTTCTTCATCTCCAATAGTCAAAACACCTGCTGAAGGCCAGTACACAGCCGTTGTGTGCTTTGAAAAAAGAGTTCCTCCAGTAATTGTTAAATTGCTGGCATTCTTTCCTCCTGAACGCAGGTTGTTTGTGCTGGCTGCAAAAGCTGCACTTTCAAGTGTACCTCCGGAAATCGTGACATTTGCGCCTTTACTGTTATTGTTATATCCGCGGTTAAATATCGTCAAACTAGACCCGGCATTTGATCCCTTTTCCCCTTTCTTTGCGGAAATTTTTCCACCGGTAATATTAACGGTTCCTCCAAAGGTCATCAATCCATCATTCGCTAAACTGGTGAGTTCACCGGAGGTCACTACCTCGCCGCCAAAATTTACAACAAGTTTATACCTTGCATAACTTGAGGCATTATCACTGATCCTTGCATCAGACGCAATGGTCAGCGCTCCCGTATTCACTATACCATTCTTTTTTTCGTCTACGATAATTTCTCCATTTTGTATGGTCAGTGTTCCCTTATTGATCATACCGTAACTATATCCAGCAGACGTTATCACATCATCCTGATAGTTCTCTTGACCGCTAAGAGTTAATTTTCTTCCGTTTAGTTCCAAAACAATAGACTTACTCTCGTCAACAGTAATAGCCGCATCTGCTCGATAATTTTGCAGTAATCTGACGGTATCGTTTTCTCCGGCCTGATCGATTGCTTCCTGTAAGTCTGTATAGCCAGCATTTCCAACCTGTGCTACTGCATTGCTGGCAGGTGCCAACTCATATTTGCCAGTTTCTTCATTTTCTTTGAGTTCTGTTCCCTCCGGCACATAGGCATTTGCACTGGTATCAGAAAATGTACCACCAGTAACAGAAATCCGATCAGACTGTTCAGCGGAATCTTTACTCATTACTTTAACGCAAGAATTGTATTCCGAGTTTATAGCCGTATTGCCGCTGATACTGATCTGATCAGTATCGACCAAACCTGGGTATGCACTCGCTTCATCAAACACTATTCCACTGCAAGGAATCTTTGTTTTAGTATCGCCAACAAACCCTTCATTTTTTCCTGTGGAAATGATCTCTCCACCGGTAATGTTAACGCTCCCGGCCCTAACCAAAACGCCTACACCACCATCCGCATAGATAGTTCCGCCTGTGATATTCAACTGACCGGCCTGCGGATGATAAATACCGTTAGCAATATAGTCCGTCGTGGTAATATGACCAATTAGAGTGCCGCCGCTGATATTGATCGTTGTACCGCCAAAATCTTTATCAGCCTTAACGGTTCCGTTTCCGGCTACAGCAGAATTATCCCTACCAACAATTACGCCGCCTGTCACATTTAAAACGGCTCCGTTGCCGAAAACCGCAGGACCTCCCTCTTGGCCGATCTGATAACCCCCGTTGACAGTAGCGGTGGAATTGATTACAGCACTGTGCTTTTCAGCAGAAGTTTGTCCATATACCGCAACAGTATAATTTTTTACCGATTCCAATGTGCCACTGTTATGAACCAGGCTTCCTCCATCACAAACCTTTATAACTACAGCATCGATGTCCCTGCTTGGATTTTTATTTTTAATTGCGCCCGCCGAATAGGTTATATCTTCGTAATCAGGGCTTATCACAGGATCGTTTGTCGCTGTACTGTCTTCAATCGTCAGCTTTCCGTTGACGGTTATTACCTTATCCGTAGTCAGTGTATGTCCTGCAAGGTCAATTGTGATATCCTTCTCTGCAGCGATTGTCAATTCGACTCCGCTTAAATCGATATTGTTATCTAATATAATCGTCGTACCTATGCTGGCTTTGTTAATTGCCTCTTCGAACGCAGCTTTATCAGACACGGATATATTCCCTGTATCCGCCCAGACGGCCGCAGGCATATAGACCGTAATCATGGCAATACACAACAGCGACGTCAATAATTTCTTCATTTGTTTCCCTCCTTAATCCTTAAAATTCGCTGAATATGAATCCTGTGCGCAAAAATGCAGACTTTTTTGCGATCCGCATTTTCACTGTTGTTTCTACATGAATATGAATTCTGCCTTGTGTTTTTATTCTGTTT
>CAJFTU010000030.1 GCA_904420065.1 uncultured Emergencia sp. | reverse complement strand
GTACTTCCGCCCGAGCCGCCGGTGCTTCCGCCGCTTCCACTTCCTCCGGTACTTCCGCCCGAGCCGCCGGTGCTTCCGCCGCTTCCGCTTCCTCCGGTACTTCCGCCCGAGCCGCCGGTGCTTCCGCCGCTTCCGTTAGCGCCTGTATTCTGATCGGTGTTTCCTCCCGGCAAGCCGGTTACATCACCGGTAGTATCGATAGGCTGCTGTTCCTGAACGGAAGAACTGATGTTGCTGTCGATGGTGTCGCTTATGGTCTGCACCGTTTCCGAAGGAACATAGTCTTTCTGATCAAAGATCTCCTGATGGAGTTTAGTCGTATTGGCAGCCAGATCATCAGGGAAAACGTAGGAGGTTTCTCCGATATAGCCGCCGGTCACATCATAAGGCCATCCTGTACTCTCATCAATCTTAAAATCCACCAGTCTCATAGCAAGACCCAACATATCGCTGTTGCTCAGATTGGTCTGCACCTGTGGCAGAATCTGATCCAGTAAATCGTTCAGTTCGCCCACGCTTCTGGTCTTCAGCTTTTCGAAGACTTTGGTCAGGACAGTGCGCATACGCTCGGTACGCTTAAAATCATCGCCGACACCTTTTCGAATTCTGCCATAGGACACCGCCTGAACGCCCTCAAGTGTCTGTTTTCCGGCCTCTTCCACCAGCGCATAGTCTTCTTTTCCGATATTGTTTGCAGTCTGCACAGTGTATTTATTCAACTGCTGTATCTCGTAATCTTCTACATTGACTTCAATTCCGCCTACCGCATCGACCAGATCAGCTACCGCCTTGAAATTGACGACAACAAAGCGGTTGATGTTCATGTCCATCGCCTGATTCAGAGATTTGATGGTCATCTCCGGTCCTCCCAGCCGATTAGCGTTGGTAATTTTGTCGTAAGTTTCCGTATCGCCCATCTTCAAATAGGTATCTCTGTACACGGATACCAGTCTTACTTCTCCCGTGTCTTCTTTGATGCTCAGAATCATGATCGCGTCGGCCCCGGAACCCTGAATATTCTCCATGTCCCGGCTGTCCACACCAAGAAGCAGAATATTGATGTATCCGTCCACATCGACACAGGACAGCTCTGTTTCGTCAAGCTTTACCCTGTCCATCAGGTTCAGCTTCGCGAAAATATAGCTGGCAACGCCGATCGCAATGATCAGTATAACGATCAATCCGATAAAGATGCCTTTCTGCCAGCCTTTCAGTCTGCCGAACCAGTTGCCGAATCGCTTAAAAATATTTTTCTCGTATTTGTTATTGTGTGCGAAGATTTCCTTCTGACGTCTTGCCATAACCTAACTCCTATCTCTTTCAACCTAAAACCTTTTTGTTCACATTGTTCTTCCTCACTTCTTCTAAGAAATTTTCATAGAAGTCTATCGCATCGCCAATATCTCCGTCGAAAGTAATCTTTCCCGCCCGCATTACGATACCGCGTTTGCAGAAGTTCTTTGCCACGTTGGTCGAGTGGGTGACAAAGAGAAAGGTTACCTCCCCGCCTGCTACGATCTCGTTAATCTTCAGATTGCACTTTCGCCTGAACTCCTTATCTCCTACGCTGAGCGCCTCGTCGACAATGAGGATTTCCGGTTTGATATTAGCGTTGATGGCAAAACCAAGCCTGGCTTTCATACCGCTGGAATAGGTTCTGACCGGTTGATCGATATACTCGCCCAAGTCGGCAAACTCGATAATCTCGTCTTCCAGGTCACGAATCTCATCCTCGTCGATCCCCAAAAGCTGTCCGCGGAAGTAGATATTTTCTCTTCCGGTAAACTCCGGGTCAAATCCTGCCGCCAGTTCCAAAAGCGCACTGACTCTGCCTTCAACATTTATTTTACCGGAGGTCGGATAAGTAACCCCGGTAATCATCTTAAGTATTGTGGACTTTCCTGCGCCGTTTCGTCCAAAAAGCGCTACAGTCTCCCCCTTTTCAATGGTAAAAGAGACGTCGTTAATCGCTCTCTTGATTCTCGGTTTAATCCGCTTGGAGAAAATCGCACGAAAACGCTGTTTATCATTCTTGTACAGCTTGTATTCCTTTACTACGTGATCGAATTCTATTGCTGTTTTACTCATAACACCCTTCTTTACACCTTACCTTCTGTTACAGGACATCCGGTATATCTCTGTGCAGTTTCCTGTAAGCCCAGACTGACAGCAGAATCATCACCGCGTACACGATGACAAAATTCCGCATCTCACCCGGGGTTTCCCAGAACCACTGCTTGTAGATAAAGCAGTTTCTATATCCATTGGCAATCAGCGTAACCGGATTGAACAGCAAAATCTGTCTGATCCACTCCACGTGAACGCTGTTGGCATCGTAGATTACACCGGAAATCCAGAACAGCGCTGTGGTAAGCGCCTTTACCAGATTGAGAAAATCCCGGCTCATGGCCGACAGCACGCCGGCAAACAATCCCCACGCGGTGAAGAACAAAAACATCAACGCCATATAAAACGGCAGCTGAAGATAGTAGATATCCGGCATATAGCCGAAAGCAATGTAAATCACTATCACGATAGCCAAAAGTCCTATGTGCACCATGAGCAGCGACATGCTGACAAAAGTAGGAATGGTACAGACCGGATACTTGATTTTGGTAATCAGGTAGGTATAGCGCCGCATCGAAGCCGCTCCTCCCTGGATCATATCCCTCATGTAGAACCACGGCGTCATACCGGCGATCAGCCACAGGAAAAAGGGATATCCTTCCACAGGCTTACCGCTTCGAAGGCCGAAAGAAAAGGCAAACCAGAACACAAATATCTGGATGGCCGGTCTGATGATTGCCCAGGACCAACCGAGGGCAGCCCCCTTGTATGTCTTGATGATATCGGATTTTGCCAACTTAAAGAGCTGCTTCCGGTAATCATAATGACTTTTAAAAATCTCTTTTAACGTTTTCACTTAAAATCCTTTCCCTTTGCGCTACCTGACAGGCAATTTTACCAGTTTATGCCCTCTCGACTTGTCGTAGCCGTACTTTTTCTTCTTCTGCTCAAGCTTATAGAGCAGGTAATCGATGGTCTGCGGCGTGTACTTCTCAATAGCCGGATAGTCAGGAAATCTATTGATTTCCGGGAACTTCAGCCCGTCTTTAGTCAGAGCCAGATCAAAGCCGAAATACTCCAGCTGGGGAATATTTCGAGCCACATCGAGGACATCCTGCTTAACCTTTTCCCAGTTAGGAAGATATCCTTCTATTTTCACGCCGGTATCCGGATGGCAGAGACATGGCTTAATCTCGTTGGCCTCGATAATTTTTGCATCGTAAAATCTTCCTGTTTCGATATCGATCCGGGCAAACATGCCTCCGGCTCCCATGTTATCTACGGCGCCGGTTCTCTTTGATCCAAAACGCATATACGCATTGCCAATTACCGGATTCTTCCCGTCTTTTTTGAACACAATCATGCGAATCGTGTTTACGGCTCCGTCATAAATCCGCTTGATCTCCGGATGCATATCGATATATTCTGTGACCAGGTACTGATTATTTACGTTCTCCAGAATATCCAACACATCCTGAGCCGCCGCCTCTTCATGATTCAGATAATACTTGCCGTCGACGCAGGAAAACTTGTAAAACCCGTCTCCGTGAGAGCCCTCGTCCGGTTTCAGAGCCAAAACACCCTTGTCATGGACCAGCTTGAAAATATCCTCGTATGTATTTCCATAGCCTTCAGGGCAGTCCATCATCGGAATGACCTTGTTGTTGCCGTTCTTCAGACTGATGTGATAGTAATATTCAGGGAAACAGGAATTGTAGTCGGAGCAGATGTACTTTACTGTAATCTTATCTTCCATCCAGTGCCTGTATTTATTGTTAATATGGCGAAGCCACTTGTATTCAAAGTCGGAAATAAACTGAAGGTGGTTCTCTTCCGTAATGCCGTACTGATGAAGCCGGTACGAAAGGAATCCGTGCTTTGCAGCCCAGATCTTCTCCTTCAGCGTAGTGTCCTTGTTAGTCAGAAAGTCCTTTTTCAGATCCTGAAACCAACGAATGGAAAGATAGGGGATCAGACCATCCGGAAAGAACAGCCTGGCGTAGGTAGACCGCACCTTCAGCTTGATCTTCTTCATTCCCCGCTTCAGTCTCTTCGTCCTGCTTCTGTACGCCTCCCGCTTCTGTTCCGCCTTGTATTTCAAATACTTTGATGTCTCCCGGCTAAAAGGAACTGTCTGCGGATACGTCGGATGATTGATCATCCGCATGATTTTAAATCCGTCGTCGCAGAGAGCGATCTCCATGCCGAAGAATTCCAGCTGCGGCACAAAACGGCATATGCTGTCCACGGTTTTAACGATAGCATCCCAATGCGGTATCTCGCCTGCAATCGGACAGCCGTTGTTCGGATTTTCGGAACGTGGTGTCTTCTTACCGTTCCGAATACTGACCGCGTCGGAAACCCTGCCGGTTTTCTTGTCTACATAGGCGTAGATCTTGTCAAACTCCTCCCCCATTTCTTCCGGATCCTCGTCCGCCTCATCCAGATCGTCCCCCTCGCTGAGCTTATCCGGAAGCGGATTGTACATCAGCTCCAGACGTTCATAGGAGATGTAGGAATCGCCGATCACCGGATTGTCCCCCTGTTCGTTGAACACGATCAGGTTCAGTCTGGCGCCGGAAAATTCCTCTCTGACTTCCACATCCTCTGTAATAACAATCACTGCATCATAAGATGACAGCTTCCTGATCATCAGTTCTCTGCTGCACGGTTCGTCGTCAAAATAGTACTGCCCGTCGCAGAAAGAGAGCAGGCTGCTCTTTCTTCCCTTTGACATCCTTGCCCGCAGCTTCCCCTTTTCACAAATCATGCTCAATACGTCGTCGAAAGTATCTCCTGCCGTAAAGTCGTACAGCGGAATGATCTCCGTATCGGTATACCGCTTGTAAATCTGATAATAGCACTTTGGCATAACGCTGCGATAAGGCTTGAAGATGGCGTTGATCGTCACTTTATCGGTGATCCACTTGCTGTATCCGCCGTTCAGCGGCCGAAGAAAAGCGTATTCCTTCGCCGAAATGGTATCTCTGTAATTGCTCTCGTCCAGATTCAGTCCTTCCACCTGTTCCGGCATGAATCCCCTCTTTATGGCCCAGCGGCTCTCCTTAAGGGAATATCCGGTCTTTTTAAAATAGTGCCGGTATACGCCCCGAATCCATCTCCTCGCTTCCCTTCCGGTAAAGCCTCTCGAGGTAGGTCCCAGCGCCAGCATATTAACTACAGCTTTTTTTGCTCCTCTGGTAAAACCCATCAGCTGTCTATCCTCCTGTCATTTTTTAGATCTTCCGGTGAATTAAAATCCCGCGTACCGTCTTCCACGCAGATATATTTTTCGGCGATTCTCTTCTCATCGAAGGGGAGGCCCAGAAATGACTGGTATACCTGCCAACCTATACACTTTTTTATCTTTCCCTGCAGAAACAGATTTCTTACGCGGTTGACGTGGTAGGAAAACAATTCCGCCTTCCTGACTTTAATGGCCACGATGGACTTTTCATTTCCGAAGAACAGAAGGTCCTCGGCCTGGGTTTCCACGATAGAATGGATCGCAGACTCGGCATAGTAAGTGTCTCCGTAGAGAAAGCACACGTTGTCCTCGATGAGCTCTGCCGTAAAGCGATCGATTTCCAGCACGTTGTTCTTCGGTTCGTAGCGCCGGGCGCCCTCCACCTGATATCTCGGATCATGGGAAGTAATGATCACCTCGCAGACAGGATCAGCCTCCTTCAGAAGCCTCACCGTCCGCTTCAGCAGCGTCTCCCCGCCAATTTCAATAAAATGCTTGGGAATGTCCTTGTAGTTGTTCCACCTGCTTCCCTTCCCGTCAGCCATTATGATATACTTCATGAATCCCTCTCCTCACACATTGAGGATCTCCCCCTCTTATTTCTTAATCACCTTGTGATAGCGGTAAAATTCACCCAGCTCGCCGTGCCTCTGGCCTCCCCAAAGCTGTATAATGTTCACGCCTGAGGAAGTGTTGGCTTCAATTACGCATATGCCGCCATCCTCCGTGATCAGGATATCCCATGCGATAAAGTGCATATACGGCATCTTATTGGCCAGAGCCAAAACTTCTTCTTTTATTCTATCCCATCCGGGAATTTGAGCACCTTCAATCGGCGCCTTTGAATCCGGATGGACTTTGTATACGTTTCGATTGTGCAGGCATCTCGCTTCGCTTAAAATTCCCGTATCCAGATCGATCTTGGCCACCAGACCGCCCCGACTTCCGTTATCTACCGGAATCGTAGCCTCTGTACCGATGCGCTGGACGGCAAAGAAAATTTTGAATTGATGAGTATGCACATCCCGCAGTGTAATCATGCGAATGGTATTTACCGTCTTGTCATAGATCTGATCGGAATAGCTGTGCTGTTTCATGGACTCGCAGATAAACCAGTCGTCTCTGCCTTTCAGAAATTCAACCAACTGGCTCTCGGTAAACTCTTTCTTGTCCACAAAGATCTTCCCATCCTCATAGATCAGGATATTCACCCCGTTGCCCTTTCCTGCGCCGTACGGCTTAATGAACAGCTTGCCTTTCTCCTTCAGCAGATCTATCGCCGCCTCATATTCCATGTGTTCGCTGTCAAAGCTGGTCAGAAACCCTTTGTTCTTAATCATGTAACTTTCCGGAACGCGAACGTACTGTTTGAGAATCTCCGCAGCCGCGATCTTGTTGTTCAGCAAAAAGTCAAAAGGTTCGTTGATGTATCTGGACCTGTACCAGTCAAACTCGGAAAGATACTCCCCTTTATCGTTGTGATCAAAATCGTAGAGCATCCACTGATCGGCCAAAAATCCTCCGCAGACGTTGGCCCGTATTTTTTTGAAGAACGAACATTTGAAATGATTTCTGACAAATACGATTCTTCTCCAGTACAGGATAAACAACTTAAGTTTTTTGATACATTTCTTGGCAAATTTAAACATAACGTCGAATCCATTCCTTTAAGACAGATTATTGATCACGAGGCGCGCCAGCTTTTCCGTCGAAGTACCCGGCTCTTCGGGCAGGTATTTCGCCCTGTACTCTTTCAGCGCCTGCAGATTGTATTCCCCCGATTCCAGACTTTCGATCAGACTGCGCGCGTCTTTAAAAGCGCAGCCCGGCATGGACTCGAAAGGATTGACATTGATTCCGTTCTTTTCCGTGTATTCCTCGTAATCGTAGAGATAATAGTAGGTCTTTTTATTCAGGGCAGCCCCTTCTATCGCGATAGCCGAATAATCGGTGATCAGGTAGTCGCACACGGCCAGAAGCTCCACCGCCTTGAATTCGGGACAGAGCAGAACGCCTTCGCCGCTTGCGGTTATCTCCTGGTTAGGATGCCCTTTTATGATCAGGATATATTTGCTGAAATCGATTTCGTTCAGCAAATCTTCCCATTTCAGTTCAATATTTCTGCGAAAAGTCGGCGCGTAGAGAATCACCTGTTTTTCCTCCAACTGAGGATAGGCCTGGACGGCCGCTCTCCGATTTTTCTCTTCAGTCTTTAAAAGGTAATCCAGCCTCGGCAGCCCGATGTTCACAAGCTTATCCTCGGTGGTGCCGAAGGACTGACAGTAGTAAGGATTCCACGCTTTTCCTCCGGCTATGATGTAGTCGTAGTTTCTGTGCATGCAGAGCAGCCTGGCCATGACGGCGCTTCTGCCCGATTCCTTGTCCAGTGTCTGGTAGCCGGATTTCTTGATTTTTCCCAAGGCATGCCACATCTGGATGACGGTCAGCTGTTTTTTGTGCTTAAGCATGGAAACAGCAGGCCAATAGGCGTCCAGTACGCATACGCTGCTGCTGGCCAGATGATACATGCTGCGAAGGGTGTCCGCAGCAAATCCCAGCAGCCCGCTGCCGCTGTCGTCAAGGCGATTGCAGATTGCCCGTATTTCGATATCGGGCATTTCTCTGCGCAGTTCGTCTCTCAGCATAGAAAAATCCAGGCTCAGCTCATCCGACTGCCTGCTCAGAAACAAAACTTTATTCGGTTTTACTGGAAAGACTTTGAGTATTCCGTATAATATATTCAGACAAAATTTGCCTGCCCTGATAATCCAAATCGTAAAACACCTTACCATGGTACAATAGTTTACCATATTTGCAGCGTTTTGTAAACCAGATGCACGATTCCGGCCGGGGCAGGCAAATAAAATAAGATACTTCTAATCAATATCAGGATATTATCACTCTAAAGCTTTAATTAACTACATAACGTTTTAATCCTTATTACACGATGAAGAGGTATTGGAAATACCCGCTACATATGATAGAATGTATCGAACGCCAAAATCGAAAAAGCAGAAATCATAACAAATTAAAAAAGAGGAAGGAAAGCTATGCAAAAAGTTGAAAATAACAAAGTTTTTTACAGAAAAATGATTTTTATCGGTATTCCTGTAGTTTTTCAGAATCTTATCAGTATAGGACTTAATTTGATCGATACGCTGATGATCGGTCTTCTTGGCGAGCAGGAGCTGGCGGCCGTCGGCGCCGCTAATCAGGTCTATTTTATTTTCACGGTCTCACTTTTCGGACTGTACAGCGGAGCCGCTGTATACACAGCTCAGTACTGGGGAGCTAAGGATATAGGCGGTGTGCGGAAAATGTTGGGTATTGACTATGTCGTAGGCTTCATCTTCGCAATAACGGTATCTGTCATTGCTTTTCTCTTTGCACCAAATATCATCTTCATGTTCTCCAAAGATCCGGCAGTAATAGAATTCGGCGTGCAGTATATTCGTATTGCCTGTTTTTCTTACATTTTTTCCGGAATTTCTTCTGCGATTTCTTATAATTCCAGAGCAATACAGAATTTAAAAGTACCGACAATGATCAACGCGGCGGCGCTCTGCGTCAACGCCGTGCTGAACACGCTGCTGATTTTCGGCATAGGAGGCTTCCCTGAACTGGGTGTCAGAGGCGCTGCGATCGCTACCCTTATCGCCCGCGTCTTTGAATTCTGTGCTCTGCTGCTCTTTATCTATACAAGGAAGGAGCATCCTTTCAAAACAGGATTTAAGGAACTGTTCAGTTTCGACCGCTCCCACTTTTCCCGGGTGATGAAAACCGCTGTCCCCGTGGTATTTACAGAGGGAAGCTGGGCTCTTTCCGTATCTCTGATCTTTGCGGCCTACGGTATGCTGGGTACCTCAGCTTTGGCCGTTTCACAGGTTGCTAATGTCATCTGTGAAATGCTTCAGTCCGTGTATTTTGGAGTAGGCAACGCGACAGCCATGCTAATCGGTGAAACTCTGGGCCAGGGCAATAAAGAAACCGCCTATCTCAACGGAAAAAAGGCGGTTAAAGTTACCTGGATTCTCAATATTGTCATGACGGTTCTGATGATCCTCCTATCCAAACCCGTGGCAGGAATCTACAATTTCAGCGGAGAAACCAACCGGCTCCTGATCATCACCCTGATCGCTATGGCGCTGACGATTACGCCAAAAATGCTGGCCTACATCTATCTGGTTGGCATCCTCCGCGCAGGCGGGGACACTTTCTTCTGCATGAAACTGGAATTGATCGTCAATATGTGCATTCAGGTTCCCCTCGCTTATTTTGCGGTCCTCGTGCTTCATACCAGTCTGCCGTTAACCATGCTGATCATTGAAATCGGCAGTTTGATCAAGGCTGCCTTTTGTGTACCCCGCTACAGAAGCCGCAAGTGGCTCAACATTGTCACCGATTCTGCCGAAGAATCCCGCTAATCTTCAAGCATGGGAATCAGCCGGGCTTTGACTTGCTCAATGGGGAATCCGACGACGGTATCATAGGAGCCTTCGTAGTGATCGATGTATTTGCTGAAAATCCCCTGGATCGCATAGGCCCCCGCCTTATCGTAGGGTTCTTCTGTATTCAGATACACATTCAGCTCTTCTTCCGTGTAATCCCTGCAGAAGACTTTGGTCACATCACAAAAGACTTGTTTTACGTTTTCACCAGCCGTGATGATAGCGACTCCGGTAGCAACATCGTGGCTGGTGTTTCTTATTTTTAAAAGCATCCTGCGGGCGTCTTCCCGGTCTTCAGGCTTTCCCAAAATTCCGTCTTTAAAGACCACCGTATCCGCCGCGATAATCACGCTGCCCTTTTCCGCCTTTTCCTCTACCGCCAATGCCTTTTTCAGAGCAAGAAACATGACTGCATCGCGCATACCTATGCCGTCGGGCAGCGTCTCGTCGATTTCCGCCGGACAGATCATCGGATCAAAGCCGTGGCTTTTCATCATCTCAATTCTCCTCGGTGAAGACGAGGCTAATATAATTTTTCTTTTCATCCCTTTTATCCTCCTGCGCTTTTTACGCCTAAATGCAAAAATCTCACCTGTTATTATGGCATAAATTTTTAACTTTGCCAAACAATAAGCAGAGAAACTTTTTTGAGGAGGGCAGCAGATGGAGAAAGAGGTAAAGAAAAAAGATGTGGCGAAAGCCTATGAGAAATATTCCAGGCAGTTTACGCCCCGTCCCACATATTTCGTCAATTGTCTCAGAGCGTTTATCACCGGCGGCGCGCTGTGTACAGCGGCATATTTCATCAACAACCTGCTGATAGGCAGAGGCATAAGCGAAGAAGACGCTCCCATATATGTAACCATCGGCATCGTCGCTCTGGCGCAGCTTTTAACCGGCATAGGCGTATTTGACACCATCGCTCAGTTTGCCGGGGCCGGAGTAATCGTGCCGATCAGCGGCTTTGCTAATTCCATGGTGGCTCCGGCCATAGAGTACAAAAAGGAAGGGCCCGTGCTGGGCGTAGGAGCGAAGCTGTTCAGTATCGCAGGTCCGGTGCTGGTCTGCGGAATCACTTCAGCTACCGCAGTCGGTTTAATTTATTGGCTGATCGAATTGTTTTAGGGAGGCAGATATGGCAGAAAAAAAACGGGGAAACCAGACAGTAAAATTTGAAAAATGTCCGTACGTCATCGGCGCAGCAGCAGTCGTAGGTCAAAAAGAAGGCCAGGGCCCGCTCTCGTCCTCCTTCGACGTGATCCTCGAAGAAGATATGTTCGGCGAAAAGACCTGGGAAAAAGCCGAAAGTAAAATGCTCAAGGAGGCTATGCTCACAGCTCTGCGAAAATCGGGAAAGGAGAAGAAGGATATCGATCTGGTACTGAGCGGCGATCTGCTCAATCAACTCATGTCCTCTTCTTTCATGGCGAGAGATCTTCATCTCCCCTTTCTGGGACTGTACGGAGCCTGCTCGACGATGACAGAATCGCTGCTGCTTGGCGCCATGCTCACCGACGGGGGATTTGCCCACAATATCATCGTCGGCGCGTCCAGCCACTATTGTACAGCCGAAAGGCAGTTCCGAATGCCTGTTGAACACGGTAATCAAAGACCGCCGTCAGCCCAGTGGACGGCTACCGCAGCCGGCGCGATGATCGTTTCCGAGAAAGAAGCCGACCTTTCAAAGGTCGGCGCCATAGACGACAGGCAAAACGTATTCCATCCGCGAAACATCAGAGTGGACTGCGGAACCATAGGCAAAGTCATCGACGCAGGCGTAAAAGACGCCAATCAGATGGGAAGCGCCATGGCGCCGGCAGCTGTAGATACCATATTAAATCATCTGCAGGACACAGGACGAACGCTGGACGATTACGACCTGGTTCTGACCGGCGACCTGGGTTATATCGGAAAAGACATTGCGGCGGATCTGCTGATCGACGCAGGGCTGGACAGGGAGTCTGTAAAGCGAAAATACGACGACTGCGGAACAATGCTCTACTACCGGGAAGAGCAGGACGTCCACGGCGGCGGCAGCGGCTGCGGCTGCTCGGCTTCTGTATTCTCAGGCAATATCATCAGCAGGATGAACCGGGGAGAATTGAACAAAGTATTCCTCGTTTCCACCGGCGCCATGCTCTCTACGATCAGTCCTTTTCAGGGCGAGAGTATACCCGGCATCGCCCACGGCGTTGTACTGGAGACCTGCTGACTGCAGAAAGGAGTAATATTATGGATTATTTATACACGTTTTTAATCGGGGGAGGAATCTGTGTGGTCGGACAACTTCTGATGGATATGACCAAACTGACTGCCCCGAGAATTCTGGTTCTCTTTGTCGTTTCCGGCGTAGTCCTGCAGGCTCTTCATCTCTACGAGCCTCTGGTTCAGCTGTCCAATCAGGGAGCGACGATACCACTCCCCGGATTCGGCTACAACCTGGCAAAAGGCGCTATGGAAGGCGCCAGAGAAGGCTTTCTCGGCGCAATAACCGGAGCAGTTGAAAATTCCGCCGCCGGAATTGCCGTGGCCATCGCTTTCGGTTATGTCACCGCACTGATCTTCAACCCCAAATCCCCTCGCTAACGGATCAGCGATTCCAGGTACACGGTAAAAGCCGCCGGAATGAGGAGAAGAAGAAGCAATCCGGCGAGGATGCGAAGGAGTTCGAGCGCCGGATTTTCCTGCCGCCTTATCGGAAAGACGTCTCTAAAATTCAGGTAATCAGCCAGATACAGGGTCCACAGTATCAAAACAGCAAAGATTCCTACCCGGTTGGCCCATAGCTGGGCGCCGACCATGGGCATATTGTTCTGATCGAAAAATTCCATAGAAAAGGCCATCAGCGTGATGAAGACATACCAACACAGGGCGGCAATCCTGCAGCTCAGACGACTGCCTCGAAATCCGGGAAGCGACAGGGATGTTTTCTTTCGTTTCAGCGCTTTCTGCAGCAGGGAAACAGAGGCGTACCGATCCCGTGGGTCGAGGGCCATGCACTTGTCAATAACCGTCTCCAGAGGACCTCTGTACTTCTCCTGTGCGGGAAGACTTCCGGTAAGCATTTTATTCATCAGTACGCCGATAGAATAGATATCCGTACGCTGATCCGACTGCTGAAAGCCGTATTGTTCCGGAGCGGCATAATCGACAGTTCCCATGAGAACGGTGTCCTGCTTTTTCTGCGGATCATAATTCTTCGAAGCGTCAAAATCGATGAGAAAAAGTCGGCCGCCATGATCCAAAATCAAATTGGACGGCTTGATATCACGGTGTATGATGGGAGGCTGATGACGATGAAGCGGCTGTAGGATCCTGCACAACTCTGCTGTCATATTCCGCGTCTCTTCCTCAGAAAAACGCTTTTCCTTCAAAATTTCATCGAGGCTGCTTCCGTTGACATACTCTTCAATGACGATTAACTCGTCTTCGGTTTCGATCAGCTGATGGATCGCCGGAATACGGGAAAACTGACCGTCCTTCAGCGCAGTATATATATCTCGGCTTCTGAGGGACACGGTCTTTTTTACATAAAACTTCTTCGTCTCGATGTGCTGTACCAGAACCACCTGATGCCTTTCATCGACAACGGATACTTCTTTATAGAAGGACAGGATAAAATCGCTTTCCAAGGACATATTTGACTCCTCTGTCATTGACTTTGCATTTTATTGTATTGTAACATATTGGCAGAGAGAAGAAAAACCCTTTCCCCACGCCATTTTTAAGAGGACGATGAAATCATGGACAAAGAGACGACGAGAAGTCTTTCCAGAATACTGGAAAAAATCAGCGAAAACAGAGAAGCTGACCGCTTTCTTGAAGAGAGCAGAAGCGATCAGCCGACAAACTTTCACACCTATATAAACCAAATGATCGGAGAAAAAAACTTGCAGGTCTCCGAGGTGATCCGACGCAGCGGCATAAGCCGAAATTACGTGTACAATATCTTAAATGGATACAAACAAAATCCGGGCAGAGACAAAGTGATCGCACTGTGTGTCGGCGCCGGTCTGACCTACTCAGAAACGCAGAAGGGCCTTGAACTGGCAAAAACCGCCATTCTCTACCCAAGAGACCACAGAGACGTGCGCATTGCCGTAGCCATTAACCAGGGAATCTGCGACGTGGGCCGCCTCAACCTGCTCCTTGAAGAATGCGGTCTGCCGCCGCTCAAGGTGTAGATTGTGCCGATCTGTATAACGCCTGCAGGTGTTCTATCAAGACGATAGCAAACCCTTTAAATACAGGCAGATATTCTAATTTTTGCAGAAGACCAGGTTCTCTCTGCCGCATGACTGTATTGCTATTGATAAAACCTGGCCTGCATATCAAACAATTCGCGATATAATTTGTTCGCCTGATACAACTCGTCATGAGATCCGTATTCCACAATTTCCCCGCCTACAAAGACTGCAATCTTATCGCAGAATTTGCTGCTGGACAGCCGGTGCGAAATAAAGATCGTCGTCTTATCCTTACTCATATCATTAAAATTCTGGTACATTTCGTATTCCGCCCTTGGGTCTAAGGCAGCTGTAGGTTCATCCAGAATTACCACCGGCGTATTCTTAAACAGTGCTCTCGCCAAAGCAATCTTCTGTCCTTCACCGCCTGAAGGCTCAAAACCGTCTTCTTCAAAGTTCTTGTAAACATTGGTATAGATTCCCTTCGGAAGCTGCTCCAGCTTATTCCCAAAACCGCTGCGTTTGAGGCAGTCAATGACTTTTTCATCATCACAATCTCTATCGAAGCAGACATTTTCTTTCAGGGTGAAGGAAAACAGCCGGAAATCCTGAAATACGGCCGCCATCAGGTTCTGATACTCGTCATAGTCAAACTCCCTTATGTCAGTTCCGTTCAGAAGGATTCTTCCTTCCGTCGGATCGTATAATCTCAAAAGCAATTTTACAAAGGTCGTTTTACCGGCTCCATTTTCACCCACAATGGAAAGCTTCTCAGACGGAGAGATGGTAATATTCACATTCTTCAGCGCATATGTACTTGCGCCGGGATAGCGGAAAGATACATGTTCAAACTGGATCGTATATGCGGATTTATCTGTATCCACTGATTGATGCCCCTGTCTCATCGTCTGCGGCATATTCACATATTTCTCCAATTCCTCATAATAGGCGCCGAACCGTCTGATGTTGACAATACTGGACATCATGTCATTCATGGCTGTGGAAAACTGTGCAACAGCGCTTATGTACATGGTGAACGAACCGATCTGAATGCTGTTGCTTAACACCTTGAAGATCAGATAGGCATAGGAAAGCGCATCGCGGAGAAACGAGGTAAAAGCGGTAAAATACTGAGATTTGTTTAAGACACGAGTCTGCTTTTTGTAGAAGTTCCCAGATTCATCCAAATACTTCCTCGTCTTATGAATAAGAAAATCTTTCAACTTATAGATTCGCTCTTCTTTCCCGTATTCGAAATTTTCGATAATTTCCAAGAGATAGGCAGTTCTTCTCTCGACAGGTGCCTTTTCCATATCCCATGACACATATTTTTTCTGTACCTTTGATTCCACAAGACTGTTCAGTAAAACTAAAAGTACGAATACCAACACAATCCAGATATTCAGCGTACTTAATACACCGATCAAACCGGCAAAGATAAAGACTTTCCCTGCGATATTGAACGCGTGATCAAATACCATGCCGAATCCCTGACCTTCAGCATACAAAATCCGATGAGCCTTTTCTTTAATATCGAGGAATTCCGGATCTTCCAGGGATTCAAAGTCACAGGTAATCAGCTTTTCTGCCATCATGCACTCAAAGTTGTTAAACACCTCTGTTTTCGAGGTAAACATGGCGCCTTCTAAAAAAGCGAGAAGCGCTGTTCCCGCAAAATTGATCAGTACAAGAATGCTCACATATGCCACTAAATATTCTATCCGCTGCAATCCGGTCAATTCATCGATGATGTATTTGGGCATGATGACGCTTAGCAATGGTACCAATGCTGTTACGATCTGAAAGGACGCGGCGTAAAAGATATATTTTTTGTTGAATTTCCAGATGAGTTTCAATAAAAAACGAAAACTTTTAAACATTTTCTTCCTCCTTGCCAAACACTGCTTATTGCACTTTTATATACAAGCCACTCTTTAAGCAGCTTTTAGTTATCCAATTGCTATCGTTTTCAAATAGATTATTATGCAAAATTTATGCCACTATTGCTCTCTAATTTGACGCCAAATTTCAAAAAAAAACAACAAAATTTCAAGATAAATGCAAATTTTTCGTTTTATACGAATATATTTATCCGCTATTTAATCCCATTAAATCTCTTTTTGCTATTCTCAGGAATCCCTCGATTTTGTCAAAGTGAAAATACACCACGCCGCTTTCTTTACTTCAGTTTTCTCCGTTTTCCCCCGAGTCCGTATTTTCGTGCTGCCAGCACAACAAAGCGCAGAAAATATAGAGTAGAATAAAACTACAAGGAATAAATCAGAAAGGACAATAAATCAAATGAAAACGGCAAAATTGGTAATAGGCATTGTCTCCATGGTATTGTTTCTCTTTATCGTACTGCAGTCCTGCGCTGCAGGAATGAGCAATGCCTTAGAATCAAACGGCGAAGTAAGCGGAACAGCAGGACTCATTGTGGGGAGCTGTATGCTGATTGCTGCCATCGTCGGCGTAGTCACAAGAAAAGGGGGAAAAGGAGGAGCTTTTACAGCCGGAGGTTTTTATCTCGCAGGCGGAATGATCGGTCTGATCTGCGCGGGAAGTTACACGGACCTGTATATCTGGTCAACGCTTTCTCTGATCTTCGGTGTTGTATTCATCGCAGGTACGATCATCTCGACAAAGAAAAGCGATAAATAAATTATGGAAGATCTGGAAGAAAGACTGTTAAGACTGAAGACCAGAGAAGAAACGGAACGCTACATCGAAGATTTAAAAAAAAGCAAAAGACACGCGTACTTTTATCAATACCTGAACCAATACGCGGGAGCAAAGAATATCTCCATTAAAGAAATCATCGATTCCAGCGAAATCAACAAAAACTACGTGTACAATATTGTCAACGGACGCAGGAAATATCCTGGGAGAGACAAAATTATCGCCCTCTGCATCGGTGCAAGTATGAATTACGAAGAAACAAACCGAGGGCTCGAAACAGGCGGATACTGCAGACTACAGCCCCATCAGGACAGGGACGTCTGGATCGCTGTCGCAGTCAACACGGGCAACTACAACATCCAAAGCATAAATGAGGAGTTGGAGGCCCATGGTCTCAAGCCGCTGGAGATTTGAAAGTGAACGAAAATGGACGCTTTAAACTATGCGTCCATTTTTTCGTTCATTTTACCGTTCTAAGCCAAATGCCTTTTCCACAAGAGCAAGGGTTTGCTCGATACTCCTGTTTTCGTCTATGCAAATCACGGAAAAAACGAAATTTAGAAATCGATCATATCTTTCCTGTGAATTGATCCGCATCAAGCAATACCGAAGATTATTCAGCGCGTATTCCGGAATAATCTTCCTTTTGTTCTACTATTCGTAGGTTGCCGATTTTCCCTTTCGATGCTATTCTGTTAGGGAAGATCAATGACAAAAGGAGCGTGTATATTCAATGAATTGCTACGTTACCGGCGGCGCGATCAAAGCGCTTCGGGAAAAACAGCGCTTGACCCAGTCTCAACTGGCCATGAAATTAGGAGTCAGCGACAAGGCGGTGTCAAAATGGGAAACCTGCCGAGGATTCCCCGATATATCGCTGATCGAGACTCTTGCGGAAACCCTTCAGGTTTCTGTTCCCGAGCTGTTGTCCGGCGAACAGATCATCAATGCCAATCGGTCGGCAAACCTGCTCAAATCCAAGCTATATGTCTGCCCTGTATGCGGTAATATTATCCAGTCTGCAGGCACAGCCCTGATTTCGTGCTGCGGTGTAACTCTGCCTCCTCTCGAAGCGGAGGAAGCCGATGAGAAACACGCGTTGAACTGTGAGATTATCGATCACGAATACTATTTGACTATAGAACATCCGATGACAAAAAGCCATTACATCTCTTTCGCCGCCTATTGTATCGGCAGCCGTTTCGAAGTGGTCAAACTCTATCCAGAAGGGAGTGCAGAAGCCAGATTTTTCCGCCGCGGCCACGGTATGCTTTACTGGTACTGCAATCAACACGGATTGTTTTGCAAGAAAATATGAAAAAACTATCCCCGTGTCAAACACGGGGTTTTTCACAGTCGGGCATAGCCCTTATTCCTCGCGGCACGCGTGCAACACGTAATGC
>CAJFTU010000029.1 GCA_904420065.1 uncultured Emergencia sp. | reverse complement strand
GCCGGGAATGAAGATGAAGTGTTCCACTTTACCGTGACTTTGAGTGACAAGACGATCAACGGAACCTACGGCGATATGGAATTTGTCAACGGTGTAGCGGAACTTAGCCTGAAACACGGGGAGACGGCTGATGCCAGCGGCCTTCCTGCAGGAATTACCTATACCGTGACAGAAGCGGAAGCCAACCAGGACGGCTATACGACTACCGCAGAGGGAGAGACTGGTGTCATTGAAAGCGACAGCCGGGCAGAGGCGTCCTTTATCAACAATAAGGACGGCGAGTCTGTGGAGCCAGAAGAGCCAGATAACCCTGATCAGCCGGTAAACCCGGACGAACCGGATTCGTCGGACAATATAGAAAATCCGCAGACCGGAGATACAACTAATATTACTTCATATATCGTTCTCTTGTTCACCGCTGTGGCGGCATTGCTCGTAACGCTGCTGATCCTGCGGTTAGAAAAGAGGCGAAAAGACCGATAATAAGGCGATAAATAAGCCTTTATTACGGCGAAACAACAGGAAGCGCTGCAAATCATCGATAATGGAGATTTTGCGGCGCTTTTCCTCGCTGCAGACGAAATCCGGCGCTTTCTCTGAACACGGAGACAGCTCCGGATTTTTACTTTATTTTTTACAAAGCCTCTGCAAAATTAAAGTCTGCCATATTCTTTACTTTTTTTCTTGATTCAGACGGCTTGATACAGAGTCGGAGTGAAAATCCGCCATATTGTACAAAGAAATCTTTGTTTCAGACAGTTTTTTGCCCGGTAATCAAGGTTCGTTCATCATCAGGTTACTTCCTGTATATCTTAAGTTATACCCATCGACGTCTTTCTATCCACCGAATCCGGCTGTTCGAAAATAATCTGTCTGAAATGAAGAAAATTCTGCGCAGTATGGCATTTTTTCGCAAAACCTCCCATCTCCGCCGTCTGAAACCGTCTTTTTTCTGTTCAATATGGCAGATCGTGAAAGAAAGTAAGTCAGGATGTGCAGAGCCGGAGTACGTAAGTTTTCCGCCCAGTAAAAAAACGCCGCAAGCTCATCAACGCCAGATGAGCTTGCGGCGTCTATTGTTTTATCGGTACAGCTTTGCTGTTTGTCAGGATCTCGCCCTGTCTGCATTCCAGAAAGAGTGTGAGAAGATAACCAGCACTGCGTACAATTCCAGCCTGCCGGTCAGCATCAGCAGCGCTGAATAAAGCTTTCCGAAAGGTGAGAAGATAGAAAAGTTTCCGCCGATGATTTCTCCGAAACAGGTGCCGTTGTTGGTTATAGCGGCAACGGCCGTGCAGAGCGTCGTTTCCATATCCTGATTCTCCAGCGAAAGGACGATGAAGGAAAAGATCAGGATTGCAAAGTACAGCATCAGGAAGACGGTGATCGACGACACGCCCGCCGCGCTGATCGGCCGCCCCTGGATCATCACTGGACGGACTGCCCGCGGATGAATCCTTTTGTAAAGTCCCCGGGCGATCAGCTTCAGGAACACAATAAAGCGGATGACTTTGATGGATCCGCTGGTGGAATTAGCACAGCCGCCGATGAGCAGCAGGATCAGCAGTACCATTTTGCAGGCTGTAGGCCATGCGTTGATATCGCCCACCTCAAATCCAGAAGTAGCGCCGAAGGCTACGGCTTGAGTTACTGAATCCAGCAAAGCGCTTCCGAAAGAATCATAGGTTCCGCTGATCAAAAGTACCGCGGTAATCAGCAGTGAACCGCAGAACAGCAACAGAAGGAAGGTTCTGAGTTCAATGTTTTTCAGAGCGGTTTTCCATTTCCCTGTGCATAACAGGAAGTAAACCATGAAATTCAGAGAACCGGCGACGGAAAATACACTGAATATCACTTTTACATATGGCGTCAAGTTTTCTGATACCTGACTCTGATAATCCAGAAGTCCCGCAGTACTGATAGTGGACATGGTATTCGCCGCAGCTGTAAAAAAGTCAAGTCCGCTGGGCAGCAGAAGAAGAAACTCAGCAACGGTCAGCGCGATATAAATGACATATGTCAGTTTAGCTGTGTCGCTGAATCTTGCGGACATTTTTTCCAGTTCAGGACCCGGTAATTCAGCAGCTACCATCTTCTGTCCCTGAACGCCCAGTACAGGAAAGAAGGATGTGGTAAGCAGAAGCAGTCCGAGACCGCCCAGCCAGTTACTGATCCCTTTCCAGAGGATCAGCGAACGGGGAAGCTCGTTAATATTGATAGCCCAGGCTCCGGTGGTCGTCCAACCGGAAATCGACTCAAAGAGACAGTCCGCATAGGAATAGCCGCAGCCGGAGAGGGCGAAAGGCAGCGTCCCGATCAGGCATACGGCGATCCAGCAGTTGAATGCGATGAAATAGCTTTCACGGACTTTGATCTTTAACGTATAGTATTTTAATTTTTTATACACCGTCAGGCCGAGGATGATACAGCTGGCTGAGGTTAAGGCCAGAGCCGATGCAGGACCGCTTTCTCCCTGGATTACCGCAAAGACAAGGGGTATCAGCATGAAGAGTCCCTCGAACAGGATAACTACGGCGATCGTTTTTAGAATTACGCGATGATTGTATGTCATACTCCTTTACCTCCTTCATGCTTTGTTGGAATTCCAGTAACGCGGAGAGAAAAGCATGAAAAACGTGAACAGTTCCAGCCTGCCTGCGATCATCAACAGGGAAAGCACCAGCTTTGAAAAATCGGACAGGATAGAAAAGTTAAGTGCCGGTCCGACCAGACCGAAACCGGGGCCTGCGTTTCCGAGGCAAGTCAGCACAGAGGAAACAGTAGTCACCAGATCCAGGTTGTTAAAGGACACCAACAAAAAACCGCAGAATGCCGTGAGAATATAGCAGAATACAAAGTTCGCTATATTGGTGGCCACTTCCTGAGGTACTTCCTTTCCGCCGACAGTAATGGTTACCACTCGATTAGGATGAAGTTTCAGCGAAAATCCGCGACGAACCATCTTAAGGGAAACCAGTATACGGATGATCTTTACGCCGCCTCCGGTGGACGAAGAACATGCGCCGGTGAGCAGGACCATAAAGATCAGCATTTTGCTGAAGGTGGGCCATAGATCATAATCTGCTGTCATGTATCCGGTCGTGGTGATGATCGACGTTACCTGGAAGGTGGAATCGCGTATACAGTCGGAGAGGCTGTCGTAGGTTCCGGTCGTCATCAGATTGATGGTGATCAGAAGCGAAGCTCCAAAGATAATCAGAAGATACAGCTTGAGCTCCGGATCTCTGAAAAAGCTTTTGATCCCGTTTTTCTTTCCAAGCAGAAAATAAAGGTTGAAGTTTATGCCGCACAGCATCATAAACACAGTGATCACCCAGTGTATGTACGGATTGGTAAAGTGGGATATGCTGGCGTTGTAGGCGGAAAAACCTCCCGTTCCTACTGTACCGAAGGTGTGCAGGAGTGAATCATAGAGACTCATGCCGCCCAGGACGAGAAGCAGTGTCTGCGTCAGGGTAAAAAAAGTGTAGAGCAGATACAGCTTCTTTGCCGTGTCGGAATAGCGGGAGGAGAGCTTATCCAGCGTAGGGCCGGGAGTTTCCGCGCTGGCTGCCAGCTGTCCGCCTATGCCCATGGAAGGCAGTACTGCGGCGATAAATACGATAATCCCCATACCGCCGATCCAGTGAGTAAACGAACGCCAAAACAGCATGGAACGGGGAAGCGGTTCGATATCCGCCAATATGGTCGATCCGGTAGTGGAAAATCCGGAACAGGTTTCGAAAAAAGCATCTACGTAGCTGGGAATTGCTCCGGAGATGACAAAAGGCACTGCACCGACCAGTGAGGCGATCATCCAGCCCAGCGCCGCAATAAGATAACCGTCTCTGGCTTTCAGGTCAGCGAGAGACGGACGGGTAATCTTTTTCAGTATTGCGCCGATGAGAATACAGGGAACCGCAGTGAGCACAAAGCTCCTGAACGATTCGCTTTCTCCGTAAATCATCGCGACGATAAGAGAAGGCAGAAAACAGCATGCCAATACGATGAGCAGGATGCCCATCATCCTCACCACACCATTAAAATTTACAGTCATTGTCCTATACTCCTAATTCTTATTCTTCAATAATTTCTCCATATCGCCGATTTCTGACAGCAGATTCAGGATGATGACTCTGTCGTTCCACTGAATCTTTGTGTTTCCGTCAGGAATAATGACTTGCTGGCCGCGGTGAATTGCGGCGATCAGCACGCCGTCGGGAAGCTCCAGCTGAGACAGCGGCACCCCGATCAGTTTCATGTGGGAGTGGGCCACGATTTCCATGATTTCGGCCTGGCCCTGAATCAGCAGGGAAGAAATGATCTTTTTCGATCCCTGAACAAAGCGCAGCACGTTGCTTGCCGTTATATCCAATGGATTGAGAACCATATCCACGCCCATTTTTTCGATCAGATCCTTGTAACTTTCGTGGCTGACCTTAGAGATTACGTCTTCTACGCCGTGCTGTTTTGCGGTGAGCGCCAGCAGAAGATTTTCCTCATCGTAGCCGGTAGCTGTGACGAAGGCGTCCATTTCGTGCAGGTTTTCTTCTTCAAGCAGTGAGATGTCTGTGCCGTCTCCGTGGAGCACCATGACGTTGTTCAAATGGGTAGAGAGATAGTGGCATCTGTTTTTGTTTTTTTCTATCAGCTTTACTGCGGCGCCGAACTCGGCCAGCTTTTCCGCAAGGTAAAATCCGGTTTTTCCGCCTCCAATGATCATGACCTTGTGAACATTGGTATATTTGCCTTTTTCGTGGACCTTTTTGTTCAGTGCGATAATTTTATCTTTTTCGCCGATCATATACAGGTAATCGTTCTGGCAGATCTTATCGTTGCCGTGAGGGATGATTACTTTACCGTTTCGCGAAATGGCGACGACCAGCATTTCAGGAAGCATGCTGCGGACTTCCGGTATAGAGAGACCGATCAGCTTTGTATATCGTTTTGAAGGAAATTCGATCAGCGCAATTTTTCCGCTGGTGAAGATGCCGTTGCTCAGGGTGTACTTTTCAACCAGATATTTGTAGATCTCTACCGTAATGGCGAAGTCTGGATTGATGATCGAATCGATCTTCATCGTTTCCTTGATGAAACCAAGCTGGTTCATGTGTTCTGGTTCGCGGACTCTGGCGATGACGCGCCGGCAGCCGAGAGTCTTGGCGAAGGACGCGATGAGAATATTGGTTTCATCGTTGTCAGTTACCGCCAGCAGATAGTTGAACGTCTCGATATTTAGCTGTTTTAGGACGGAGATGTTCCTCGCATCCGCATTGATCGTCATCACATCCAACTGCTGAGAGATCTTCTGCAGGATAGCTTCATCTTTATCGAGAATGGTGATTGAATAATCTCCGCCGGAAAGTGCGGCAGCTACTTTATAGCCAAGTTTTCCGGCGCCCACAATAGCTATGTTCATGTCTTCATCCTTCTTTATTTCAGTATTTTTCTGCGTTAAGCAAGACATATTCTAATCCAATGTAATTGAAATTGCAAGAGATTTTCAGAAGTATGTTGAGATGAACAATAAGTGAGAATTTTGGGCGAAATCAGACGACGAAAATCCCTGTTTTTCCCGGAAATGAAAAGATAGGGCGGACGGACAGCGGACCGTGACAACAGTACGCAAGGATGGTATAATGGTGCTGTCAGAAGAGAGTAGAGCGCAGGCGCGATTTGGCGCGCCGACAGGAGGTTTTTCTTGAAGATCAAACGTTTTATCGGAGGATCCTTACAGAGCAACGGATACGTTGTTTTTCACCGCAGGGGCGGGGAATGCTACGTCATCGATCCGGGTTACGAGCCGAAAAAGTTCGTTCAATTTATGAAACAGGAGGCGCTTCAGCCGAAGGGAATCATCCTTACCCATCTTCATCATGATCACACAGGAGGTGCGAGGGCGGTAAAGGATGCGGCCGACTGCCCGATCTGCATGAATGAGAGCGACGCTTTTGTGTATCGGGGAGAGGTGGATTGCCGGCTGAAGGATGGGGATATTTTGCCCTTGGATGGCGAGCCCTTAAAGATACTTCACACTCCGGGGCACACTGAAGGGAGCATCTGCATTTTCAGCGAAAAAAGCAGAGTGTGCTTTACGGGAGATACGCTGTTTGACACCGACTTGGGAAGGACCGATCTGGACGGCGGATCGGAAGAGAAAATGAAAGAAACCGTACGGCAAATTATCGATTATTGGGAAAACGACATACGGATTTATCCGGGACACGATGAAGGCTGTACGATGAAGGAGGTCAGAAAGTACAACGAGGAATTTCTGGCTCTGAGGAGTGGACATGAACGATAAGAAGATTAAAATGGTTGCGTTGGATTTAGACGGTACGACGCTGAATGAGGATAAACGGATCAGCCCGCGGACAGTGGAGGATTTTCGCCTTGCCATGGAAAAGGGCGTGCATATTGTGGTTTCCACCGGCAGGACCTTTCAGTCTCTGCCGGAACAGCTGTATTCCATCGAAGGACTGGAATTTGCGGTAACCTCTAACGGGGCGCATATTACTGAACTGGCGACAAAGAAAACGATATACGAAAATTACCTTTCTCCTCAGGCCGTAGAAGCGGTCGTCTGCGTGCTCCGGGAGACCGGGCTTTCGGTGGAAACTTTTGTGGACGGAAAGGCTTATATCGATCGCAGAGAGTTTGAGGAGGTCAGAGATTACGGTTCCACGTACCGAGATGCGGAGTATATCCTCTCTACCCGCAATCCAGTGGATGGAATCTTTGACTACATTCTCGCACATCGAGAACGAATTGAGAACATCAGCGTGAATTATCCTTTCCTTGAAGATAAACCGAAGTGGCAGGCTCTGCTTGGAAGCATCGAAGGAATTACCCTGACTTCCTCTTTTTCTCACAACTTTGAGATCGGCGGCGCCAGCACCAGCAAAGCGGAAGCGCTGCGCTTTCTGATGAAAAGACTGGGCATTCGGCCGGATCAGCTGATGGCGTGCGGGGACAGCCCCAACGATGCAGAGATGATCAGGCTGGCCGCCGTAGGCGTGGTCATGGGCAATGCATCGGAGGAAATGAAGAAGATCGGGGATTATGTGACTGCTACCAATGAAGAGGACGGAGTGGCGGCCGCTATAGAAAAGTTCGTCCTCTGAGCGGCTTACCCGCAGATAAGCAGACAAACGGATTTGTATAAAGAACAGGACTTAACCCTGTTCTTTTTTCTTTGCATAAGTGCAAGTCTGCGGAAACAGGATAATAAATAGCAGGATCAGAAAATTTTTAAATGCGGAGGTACAAGATGAAAAACAGATATTACGGCTATGTGCGAGTGTCAACAAAGGAACAGAACGAAGACAGACAGATTTTAGCGCTGAGTGATTTTCCGATCAGCCGGGAGAATCTCTATACGGACAAGGTCAGCGGCAAAGATTTCCACCGGCCTCAGTATCAGCGTATGGTAAAGAAGCTGCGAAAGGGGGATATTTTGGTGGTAAAGTCCATCGACCGCCTGGGCAGAAATTATGAGGAGATATTGGAGCAGTGGCGGCGCCTGACAAAAGAAAAGGGAGTAGACATCGTTGTGATCGATATGCCGTTGCTGGACACCAGAAACAAGAACGATCTCACCGGTACTCTGATTGCGGATATCGTTCTGAATCTGCTCTCCTATGTAGCGCAGACAGAACGGGAAAACATGCGGCAGAGACAGGCAGAGGGCATTGCAGCCGCCCGAAAAAAAGGCGTAAAGTTCGGAAGACCTCCCATTCCGGTACCGGAGGCATTTGAAAAAGTCAGCAAGCGGTGGGAAAATGGAGAGATTTCCTCGAGAAATGCGGCAATGCAGTTGGGAATATCCCAGAATACCTTTCTTCGATGGTCAAAAAAAATGGGATAAAGAGCGTTTGTTTCCGCGCAAAAAGGTAGACCTTTTCGCTCAATACAGAATCTATACATAATCTGAAAATATAAGCCGTAAATAACGGTTTTTCGGACAGTTCCTATTATATAGCTGCCGCATAGAAAAGTCTGATTTTTCGCTCGATTTCGGAATCTGACAGGCGATACGAGAAAGGAAAACAGTCTATGAGAAATTTATTTAAAAAAGCTGCAGCTCTCGGTATCGGTGCGATGATGATCTTTTCTCTGTCATCAGTCAGCTTTGCCTCGGTGGACAAGGATAAGACAGCGTCGGAATTGGAGAATGACCGTACTGCTGTAAGTCTCTCCGTAGGAGCGGATCAGGAGAAAACGGCTTCTGACGTGGTTTTTGTCCTCGACAAGTCCACCAGTGTGGATGTGAGAGATGCAGCTGTAGCGATGCTGGAGGAACTGAAGGAACGTGCCGGAGACCATACGATCAAAGTAGGCGTCGTCATCTTTAACCGGAATGCCAATCGAACGCTGGAGCTTACGGAACTGAACGAGGAAAATTTTGAAGCCATTGAACAGGCTATCAGGACGGAGATGTCCAGCGGAACCAATATCGACGCAGGAATCCGGGCCGGAAAGGCCATGCTGGATGCCGACAGCAGTGTCAGCGCCGATGCAAAGCATCTGGTGCTGGTTACAGACGGCGTAACCTACCTGTGGGGCGATACGCCGACCAGTATCTACAGTGAAGTTATTTTCTATGGAGAGGAAAAAATAACGGCCGGAAACGATATGTTTTCGCAGCATCACAGCGATGAGTCGGGATACGCGGACAGCTTCCGCAACGCCGCTCAGTGGCTGGCGGAGAAGGGCGACGGAATTCAGGCCGATATAGACGAGTACGCAGACGAGTACGAACAGGGACAGTACTCTGCCGATGTGTTGGGGCAGCAGGAAAACTCTGTGTATTCCTGCGGCAAGAAGTTTATTCCGGGAGAAACGCTTGCAGAACATTACTGCGCCAACGACGCTGCGGTTTACATGGCGGGAAAAGCGTGGCAGAGCGTTGTCTCGGCGGGATATTCGGGCTATGCCTATGCCGATCAGAGATACGCGTCGGTTTACCCGTGGGCGCCGGCCTTTATCGAAGGTCTTTCCACTATCGGCGGAATTTCCGGACCTGTACCTGAAAGTGCTGCGGGAATGTTCGATCAGGTGAAAAGCGACATACTCTATACGATTCAGAAGGGAAGCGTAACTGACGTAATCGGAGAGGACTTTGATCTTGAAGAGGGTTCCTTTACGCTGACCGTCGGCGGACAGACCGTGTCAGGACAGGCGGACGATGAGAATCCAAACCGAATCAACTTCGGCACGGCAGATGAGAACGGCGTATATCCTTATACGGTGGAATACTTCGCCGGAGATGATACGATAAAAGAGCAATTTAAGTGGGAGATAAACGTGCCCGTGGAACAGGGCAGTCAGCTGGTTTTGAGCTACAGTCTGAAACTGGTGAACAAAGCGACGGAACCGGGAACATACAGAGTACCGACCAATGAAAGCGCCGTATTGGATTATACGGGCACAGACGGTACGGAGGGCAGTGAACTTTTTGATGTACCGTATGTGGAGTATACTGTCGAAGAAACGGAAACTCCGCCTGTGCCGACTTATTACACGGTGATTTACAACGACGGTGTGGAAAACGAAGTCGTATTTGAAGATCAAACCTATGCCGGATTGACTTACGGTGTTTTGACACCGGAATTTCAGGGCACGCCGGTGCGGGAAGGCTATACCTTCG